>CAYSYM010000022.1:0-60623 GCA_964435115.1 uncultured Chloroflexota bacterium
GGGTGGCGGTGGCCGTCGCCGGCGGCCGGGTGGGGGTGGGGGTGGGCGTCGGCCGGGCCGGTGTGGGGGGCGGAGTGGGCGCGGCCGACCGCAACCGACGCGGGGCGAGCGCTGCGCGGCTGGACGTCACCTGGACCGACGCGCTCGCGCTGGCGCCGCCACCCCGCGCCTGGATCGTGGACGTCCCCGGCGCGGCGGCGCGCGGCACCCGCAGCCGCACGTTGAAGGAGCCGTCCCCGCGCGCCACGGCGCTCGGCATCCCGGCCGCCGAGCCGTTCCAGGTGAGGACGACGTAGCTCCAGCGGGGGAAGTTCGCACCCGAGACGGCAATACTCTCGCCCGGCTGGCCGCTGCTCGGGCTGAGCGCCAGCGACGGCCCGGCCGCCAGGGTGGTCCCGGCCGGGTCGGCGCCCAGCACCAGCGCGAGCGCGAGCGCGCCCAGGCCGGCCGGTACGAGCTGCCACGGGGGGCGGCGGTGGTGGGTGCGGCTTCGACTGGGTAGCATCGGCGGACACTCCTCTGGGCGAGGGCCCATGGCCCGGCCGGCTGGAAGCCGCCGCATGCGCGCGGCGCCACGTCGGTAGCCCGGCCGTCGTACCCTTCCGGGGTCAGACCCTCGGCTTTGCGTCCCCGCCTTTCGACGGGTTTGCCGTTTCGGTTGGCGTCGCCGAGTCTGCCACCGGGCGGCGTGCGCCCCAAGGGTAACTATTGCGGTAGAGTTACGGTACGTAACCCTTCGCGCCCCTGGGGCGCGCCTGTCATGGAAGCGTTACGTCGGGTAACAGCCGGTCACGCCCGCCGGCGCCTGGACCTGGCGGCCCTCACGCTGGGGGCGATTGAGGCTCGGTACCCTGGCGACTGGGCCGAGGCCACGCGCGGCGATGCTCACCAAGCCGCAGCCGACGTCACCCTCGCGCTGGATGCGGTGATCGACGACCTCGCGCGGCGCGGGCTGACGACCCCCCCACCCAGCGGATGACCGGTGGCTGCGGCTGGTGCGCGTGGGGCGGGCGACGCCGCCCGCTACCCGGCTGTTGCGTCTAGCCCAAAAGGACGATCCGGGCGGCTACCGGCCCTCAGCCCGGCGGCGCATGCTAGACAGCGGGCCGGGCGGAGACGCCTGGCGGGACGAGGGGCAGGTGGGGGCCATGCGCTTGGCCAGCTCGAGCCGGAGACGCGGCCGGCGGAGGAGCAGGGCGCGTCCTGCCCGGTCGGCCTTCGCCGGCAGCGGCCGCGCCAGGCGATGCAAACCGTTTCGCTCCCTGGAGGTGCGGCCGGCGCCCTGGCGCCCTTGTCGCCGGCAGCTCAACCCTTTCGCAACTCATGGTCAACGCGCACTTGACCCGGCGCTCCGCAGAATGCACTCTGGTTGAGGAGTCGCAGCCGGCCGACGGGCTGGCTGAGGGGTGAAAGAGGACGATGGCACGCGCATGAGCAGGAACTGGCCCTGGACCCGCCACAGGCAGGAGCATCCGCGATGGTGTCGCTCAGGGAGCCCTCTCTCCAACTGGCTGGCGGGCGCACGGCCCGCGGCCACCGGCTGCCGGCTGTGACGGAATCAGACGCGCTCGCGGTGAAGCGCGCGCGGGCGGAGCTCCGCCCCACGCTCGCCAAACTCGCCGCGTTCTCCCTGGCGGGGGTCGCCATGCCGCATGCTGACCGACACCTCATCTCCACCCTGTCGCACGAGCTGGCCACGCCGCTCACGTCGCTGAGCCTCGCCACCGAGCTGCTGCTCACCGAGTTCGACAGCATGGGCAAGGAGCGGGTGCGGCACCTGCTGCAGCGCATCCGCCAGAACGCCTTCTGGCTGGAGGGGCTGGTGGGCAACCTGCGCGCCACGTCCGCGCTCGACGCCGCCAACGTCGCGCCGCAGCGGGAGCCGGTGCGGCTGAGCGCGTGCGTCGACGCGGCGCTCGGCCTGCTGGAGCCAGTCCTGGAGCGCAACGCGCAGCGGGTCCACGTCTCCGGCCCGGCGGACGAGCTCTTCGCCAGGGGCGACGCCGAGCTGATCGAGCGGGTGCTCCTGAACCTCCTCACCAACGCCGCCAAGTACAGTCCGCGCGGCAGCACCATCACCGTGGAGGTGCAGGGCGAGGGGGCCTGGGCGCAGGTGCGGGTGGCCGACCAGGGGCCGGGGGTGCCGGCCGAGGAGCGGCAGCGCATCTTCGAGCCCTATGTGCGCGGCGAGCGCGCGCAGCAGTCCGGTAGCGCGGGCCTGGGACTGGGCCTGGCCGTGGTGAAGGCGCTGGTCGAGCTGCAGGGTGGCCGCGTGGGCGTGGAGAGTCGGCCCGGCGAGGGCGCCTGCTTCTGGTTCACCCTGCCGCGCGCCCCCACGCGCCCGCGCAGACACCCGAAGCACGCGCCACGCGCCGCGGCAAGCGTGCCCTGCCTGCCTGCTCCCTCCAGCCTCCCCCGGAGAAGGGCCCACCTGGCATGAAGATCCTCCTGGCCGACGACGACACCGAGATCCTCGACCTGACGACGTACGCCCTGCGCAAGCACGGCTACAACGTCATCACGGTCACCGACGGCACCCAGGCGCTCCGCCGCTGGGAGGCGGAGGAGCCCGACCTGGTGCTGCTGGACGTGGGTCTGCCGCGCCTGAGCGGCTTCGAGGTGTGCCGCAAGATCCGCCAGAGCTCGGCCACCCCGGTCATCATGCTGACCGCGCGCGGCGACGAGGAGAACGTGGTCCAGGGCTTCCTCGTCGGCGCGGACGACTACGTCACCAAGCCGTTCAGCCACCGCCAGCTCGCCATGCGCATCCGGGCCGTCCTCCAGCGCCGCTACGGCCCCTCGACCCCGGAGCCGTCGGTCGAGCTGACGGCCGGCGGGCTGCGGCTGGACCTGGAGTCGCACGAGGTGGCCCGCGGCGACCTCAGCGTCCGCCTCACCCCGCTGGAGTTCCGCATCCTGCACATCCTGGCCGCCAACGAGGGCCGCGTGGTCAGCTCCACCCGGCTCATCGAGTACGCCTGGGGCTACGACGGCGGCGACGCCTCGATGCTGAAGACGCACATCTGCCACATTCGGCAGAAGCTGCGGTTGCAGAAGGGGGAGCCCGGTTACATCGTCTCCATCCCGCGCCTGGGCTACTCCCTCGCCAAACGCTGAGTGGGGCACCCGGCACGTGGGCGACGCTCCCGTCTCCTGAGCGACGCGGGGCGAAGCGCGGGGTCCGTGCCCCGGGGGAGTGGCTGCCTCGCGCCGCTCAGCATGGCACACCGCGCGTTGAGGGGCGGGGCCAGCTGATCACAACCATGCCGTAACGGCTCGCCAACGGAAACGTAGCACTGCCCTCGGATCATCCGCTCTGTGCGGGCGCAGGGCGCGTTGGCTGCCACACTGGAGCGGGCGCAGGAGACCGCACCCCCGGCCGATCCGCGCCGCGCGCCCCGCCCCCGGCCGGGCGCCCCCGCGGCAGCCGACGCCCGCCTGGCGCGCCGCCAGGGGGAGACGGGACCGACGATTCTCCTCATCGAAGACGACCCCGCCGTGGCGGACCTCCTGGTCGACCTGCTGCGGTCGAGCGGCCACGCGGTCTGGCACGCGCCCACCGGTGCCGCCGGCGAGCAGCTCTTCGACCAGGCGGCGCCGGACCTGGTGATCCTGGACCTCATGCTCCCGGACACCGATGGCCTGGTGCTGTGCGCCAAGCTCCAGGAGCGCAGCCGGGTGCCCATCATCATCCTCAGCGGCACCCGGCGGCAGCGGGACGCCATCCTCGCGCTGCGGCTGGGCGCCGACGACTTCATCGCCAAGCCGTTCGACGTCGACGAGCTGGAGGCGCGCGTGCAGGCGGTGCTGCGGCGGTCGGCGCGCGGCCGGGCCGCCGCCGGCGGGCCGCCGGCGGCGGCCCTGCTGCGAATCGGGCCGCTCGTGGTCGACGACGCGCGCCGTCGGGCGACGCTCGGCGGCCAACTGCTGCCGCTCACGCCGACCGAGTACCGCCTGCTGCTGGCGCTCGCCAGCCGGGTGGGCGAGACGGTGACCCGCGCAGAGCTGGGCCGCCAGATCTCGGGCCACGACGGTGGGGACGTGGGCCGCATGGTCGACGTGCACGTGAGCCGCCTGCGCGCCAAGCTGCACGCCGGCCCGGTGCCCGCCCCCGCCATCGTGTCCGTGCGCTCGGCCGGCTACCGGATGGTCCGCCCCCAGCCCAGCCTGGGCGCCCCGCCGAGCTGAGTACCTGGGCACGGGAAGGGCACGCGGCCAGTGAATGCGGTCCCGTTCGGCAGAAGCACGGCGCATTCCTGCACACGTGCTTCGTGCGAGGATACCGGTGGTCCAACTCAACCCCTTCCTAACGCCCTGCCAACCGAATGCGCGTTCGCCGCTCGCGATCATCGTGGCCGACACTCCGCGCGTCGCCTGTGACGAGCGCGGGGCGGGGTGGCGCGAGGCTCGGCTGGGCCGTGCCGCCACCGCGGGCGCCGGACGCGTGCCGCCGGGCGAAGACGCACCCGCGCACGAGTGGCCGCGGCCCGAGGGAGCTCGCGTGCCCGGCCTCCAACCGATAGGCGTGAGTGCCGGTAGATGCGAGTGCCCCTCCGAGACCTGAAGGCGCAGTACGAGTCCATCCAGGCCGAGATCGGCGAGGCCTTCGCGGACGTGCTCGCCAGCCTGGACCTGCTGGACGGCACCCACCTGCGCGCCCTGGAGGCCGAGTTCGCCGCCTTCTGCGAGGCGGAGCACGCGGTGGGCGTGGGCTCCGGGACGGACGCCCTCTACCTGGCGCTCCGCGCCTGCGGGGTCCGCGCTGGCGACGAGGTGGTCACCGTCGCCAACGCGCAGTTCTCGCTCCTGGAGGCGATCGCCCGGCTCGGCGCTGTGCCCGTGTTCGTCGACGTGGATCCGCGGCACTACACGCTCGATCCGTCCCGGCTGGAGGACGCCATTGGCGAGCGGACGCGGGCGGTGATCCCGGTGCACCTGTACGGGCAGCCCGCGGACATGGCGGCCATCATGCCGATCGCCCGCCGCCACGGCCTGGCGGTGGTGGAGGATGCCCGCCAGGCGTGCGGGGCGGAGATCCGCGGCCGGCGGGTGGGCGGCATCGGCGACGCGGCCGCCTTCAGCTTCTCCGTCTCCAAGAACCTGGGCGCCTACGGCGACGCCGGCGCCGTGACCACGAGCTCGCGCGCCATCGCGGAGGAGGTGCGCACCTTGCGGAACCACGGCTCGATCGGCGACGACCGGTACGAGCAGATCGGCCTGGGCTCGCGCCTGGACGAGCTCCAGGCGGCGGTGCTGCGGGTGAAGCTGCGGCACCTGGTGGCCTGGAACGAGCGCCGCCGCGCGCTGGCCCACAGTTACGACCACGCCCTCAAGCAGGTGAACGTGCGGGTCCCGGCGGTGCGCTGGGGCTCGCGGCACGTCTTCCACGCGTACGTGGTCCAGGTGGACCCGCGTGACCGCATCCGGCGGCTGCTGGCCGACCTCGGGGTGGAGACGGCCGTCCACTACCCGATCCCCATCCACCGCCAGCCGGCAGCGGCGGGCATCGGGCGCGTCGTCGGCGGGCTGGCGGTCACCGACGGCCTGGCCGGGCGGCTGCTCTCGCTCCCCATCTACCCCGAGCTGGCGGCGCGCCAGCTCAGCTACGTCGCCCGGTCGCTCACCGCCGCTGTTGCCAGCGGCGCGTCCGGCGCGGCCTGGGCCAGCAGCGCGCCGGTGTGAGCGGCGGGCGGCGGGCCATGGGCCGGGGTCCTGGGGCGTGGTCCACCGAGACTCTGTCGGCACATTCGAACGGAAATCCGAGAATGCGCACCTCTCGGAGGCGATAGCCGGCGGCGGGTGTGCACCGCAGGTTGGCCGCCTGCCTCAGTCCCGGTATGCCCGTCCGCGCGGCGGGACCCGCACGACGCGGAGGGAAGCGGCGTCGTGGTCGACGACGAAGCGCGCGCGAATCGCCGACCCGGGGGCCCCGCTGGCTACTACCCGAACGGTCCCCGGTTGTACTGCGAAAGACTGTAACTACTCAGACTCGTGTCACCGGACGTGGTCCGTGACCACGGGGTGTGGTGGGTCCCCGGGGCTATCTACCACCGGTTGACGCGCGATGCCTCACAGGGCCAGTTCTGCGCATGAGTGTGAGTAGTTACGAAAGACTAGCTCAGGGCGGCGATCCAGCCTTCCACCTCGGCGGTGTCGGGTGCGCCCGGACTGAGCGACAGGTACGCCTGGTAGTCCGCCACGGCCTCGGCGCGCCGGTTCAGGCCGGCGTAGGCGAGGCCGCGCGCCCGGTACGCCCAGGCGGTCCAGCGGTCGGGCTGCTGGGAGACGTCGATGGCGCGGGTCAAGTCCTCGATCGCCGAGGGCCAGGCACCTTCCCACAGCAGCGCCACGCCGCGGCCGACGAGGCTGGCCCGGTCGTTCGGCGCCAGCTCCAGGGCCCGCGCGTAGTCGGCGATCGCGTCGTCGTAGCGGGCCAGGCGGATCAGCGTGTCGGCGCGCCAGAAGTAGTAGTTGCTCGTCTCCGGCGCGGCCTCGATCGCCAGCGAGAGGCGCTCCACCGCCTCGGCCCAGTTGCCCGCCACCCGCGCCACCATCGCCTGGTCGAACTGCGCCCGGCCCGGCCACGGCGCGAGCGAGATGGGGTTGGTGGAGACCCACGCCAGCAGCGTCTGGTCGTCCTTGAACAGGCCGATCACCATCGCCACCGTGCGCACGTCCGGCCGCGGCCGGTAGGCGACGTTGAGGGTCACCTGGCCGGCCCCGGCCGGCACCGAGATCGCCTCCGAGTCCTGCTGCGTCGACGTCTCCGCGTTGTTCTCGAAGATGAACATGAGCAGGGACGCGCGCGGGGCTGACTGCAGGCGGTAGTTCAGCCGCGCTTCGAGCTGCAGGGTGCTCGTGTCGCTGCGCTGCGTGGCCGGCGCCGGCGCCAACCGGATGAGCTCCAGGCGGTCGGGGCCGGTGGGCTGGGTCTGCGCGACGGCCGGCCGGGCCGTGGCCCCGAACGCGAGCAGGAGGGCTACCGCGAGGGCGAAGCGCGTGGGCAGGCGTCGGATGGCGTCCCGGGCGGTTGGGCGACGCGCCCGCCCGCGGAGCGGGCAGCTGGAGCGGTGGTCACGGGCGGGCGAGGTGGGTGGAGGTGGTGCCGTCAGAAGCATCGTGGGTCCCCCGGCGATCAGGAGAGATGGAGCAGGTGGAGGAGCAAGGTGAGGCTGGTACGCAGCAGGTGGAGCAGGAGCGTGAGGCTGGTACGCAGCAGGTGGAGCAGGAGCGTGAGGCTGGTGCGCAGCAGGCTCAGGCCCCGCAGCGCCAGGGTGGCCAGCCACAGACGGCCGCGCCTGGTGCTCACGGTGGCCACCAGGGCCAGCGTCCCGGCCAGGCCTGCCGCCAGGGAGAGGAGGCTGGACGGGTCGAGCAGTGACCAGAGGCTGGCGAAGCCGCCGCCCACCGTCCGGCCGGTGATCCGCTGGCCCGGCATCCACGGTGACCCGGGATCCGGGTCGGCGCCCCACAGGTTCACCCAGGCCCAGGCCGCCTGCGGCTCGGCCTGGCTGGCCGCGGGTGGGACGGCGGGCTCGGCCCGGCCGCCGGGCAGGGCGCCTCCGCGGCCGCCGGCGGCCTGCCGGCTCACCAGGAGGCGGGGCATCGGCAGCCCGTCGACATCCGGCCAGGCGGCGACCTGGAACCCGTCGCCGTCGATAGTGACGCGCGTGTCGGCGCGCTGCGGCTTGAACCCGGGCATGAGCGGCCGCAGCCGGTTCGGCCACAGGCCCCAGAAGTCGACGCGGTAGATCAGCCCGGGTGCCGCCGGAGCCGCGCTCGGCCCCTGGCGTGGCCCGCCGCCGGTGGTCCGGGGTTGCCGGTCGCCGGCGCCGGGCGTCGTCGTCGGGTTCGACCGCGGCGTCGGGGTCGGGGTGGGCGTGGCGTTGGCGCCGGCGAACCCCGTCTCTGCCACTGCCTGGCCCGTCTGGCGGAAGACGTAGGTGGAGACGTTGGTGGCGTTGCTGGTGCCGCCAGGGTTGAGCACGCCGCTGAACTGGCTGTTGAGGGCGAGGATCTCGGTCTGGCTGCCCTCGGCCAGGGCGCTGCCGGACGTGGCGTGGGTGCCCGTGTCGGTCGCCACCCCCTCCTCCGGCGGCTCTGCCCCGGCGCCTGCCGTCCTTGGCGTCGGCGTGGCCAGCCCGGGCAGCTGGCCGTTCGTCAGCAGCTGGCCGACCCAAGGTGGTGGGGTGAGCGCGAGGGTCGCCTGTCCGGTGGCGGCCGCACCCTCGGCCGACCCGCCGGTGCTGGCGATCTGCGCGGAGCCGACCCCGACGTTGGCCATGCTGCCGACCGCCAGCGCGTTGCCGCTGCGGGTCGAGCTGGACGGTCCGGTCGCCGAAGGGGCGGTGGCGGCAGTCGTCGAGCTCGTCGTGGTGGAGCTCGGGCCGTCCCGGCTGGTGCCGGTCGCCGCCGACGCCGACGTGACGCTCGCCGAGCCGGCGCTGGTGGCGTTGCCAGACGCCGCGCCGGCGAGGCCGATGTTCGTGATCCGGGTCAGCAGGTTGATGATGACGGTGATCGGCGCGTAGTTGTCGCCATCCACCTGGACGTCGGCACGCGCGCCGAGCCTGACGTCGTTCTGGGCGCGCAGGCCAACGGCGCGCGCCGCGCCACTGGTTGCACTGGCGCCGCCCGCCGAGCCGTCGTCACCAGCCGCGCCGGTGGCCTGCACGTCGCCGGAGACGGCCATGCCCAGCCCGCCGTTGAACAGCTCGGCCACCAGCTCGATGATCACCGTGATCGGGTTGCGGTTGTCCCCCTGGACGCGCACGCTGGTCGAGGCGCTCAGCTCGACGGTGTTCTTCACCTCGGCGCCCACGGCGTCGGCGTTGCCGCTGCTCGCGGCCGCCACGCCGGCGCCGGCGGTCGTCGTCGCTCCGCCGGGCTGGCGGCCGGTCGCCGCGGCGTTGCCCGAGGCGGCCCCGGCGCCGCCGAGGTTCAGGATCTGGGTCACCGTATTGATGAGCACGCTGATCACGCCGTAGTTGTGGCCGGCCACGGCCACGTGGACCGCGGCGTCCGTCTGGACGCGGTTCTGCGCCTCCAGGCCGGTCGCCTCGGCCGCGCCGCTGGCGGCGCTGGTCACGCCCTGCTGGCGCACCGCGATCGCCTGGCCGCTCGGGGTGGGGGTGCCGTTCGCCTGCGCGCCCGTAGGGGATGGCGCGGGCACCGGCGAGGGGCAGGCGGCGCCGGCGCAGGCGGGGCCGGACTCCGCGCTGGCGGTGCCGATGGTCGTCGTCGTGGTCTTCAGGCTGGTCTTCACCTCGGTGGTGGCCGTGGCGCCGGGCGTCCCGGCCGGCAGCGTGAGCGTCTGCTCCGCGCTGCTGGCCACGCTGTTGTCGGCCTTCAGGCCGGTGGCGCTGGCCGCCGTGCTCTCGGCCGGCACCGGCGTGCCCATCGCCTGGGCGACAGCCGGGGTCCCCAGTGGGGCGGCCATGGCCGTGGCGTTGCCCGACCAGGCGCCGGCCGCGCCGGCATTGGCGATGCTGACCTGGTTGCGAGCGGTGACGCCCACCGGCGCCTGGCTGCCGCCCGCCACCTGCACCGAGGCCCGCGCGCTGTTGGACACCAGGTTCTGCGCCTTCACGCCGTCGGCCGTCGCCGCGCCACTGCTGGCGGCGGTCTGGTTCCCGCCGCTCGTCGCCTCGGTGCCCGGTGGCGGGGTGGCCGCGACCGCGACACCACTCTGGGCCAGGCCCTGGCCGGCGTCCGTGACCGTGCCCCGGTTCTCGTTGGTCGCCGAGGCATCGCTGGGGCCGCCCGTCGTCACGCTGGCGTTCTGCGCGTTGAGGAGCAGGTTCTGGCTCTGCTCGCCCTGGGCGGCCGTATCGCCCGTCCGGGCGGTGGTGGACGGCTCGCCGCCACCCGCCGTGCCGGACGTGGGCGCGGCCTGCGTGGTGGCCGCGGTGGCGTCGGACGTCGGGCTCGGCGTGGGCGGGGGAGTGGGTGTGGGTGTGGGTGTGGGTGTGGGTGTGGGTGTGGGTGTGGGTGTGGGTGTGGGCGTCGCCTCGGTCGCCACCTCCGCGGTCGGGCTCGCCTGGGTCTGGGTCACGCCCTGGGCGGTGGCCGTGCTGGACGGCGACGGGCTGGGCGTCGGCGATGGGACAGGCGTGGCGGTGCCAGTGGCGCTGGAGGACGAGGACGAGGACGACGACGACGTGGTGAAGGTCTGCTCGGAGCTCGTCGTGGCGGTGGCGGTGGCGCCCGGGCCGGTGGTGGCCGTGGGCGAGGGCACGGCGGTGCTCTGGCTCGTCGGCGCGCTGGTGGGCGCGTTCGTCGGAGCCGCGGTGCTCTCGCTCGTCGGCGCGCTCGTCGGCGCCGGGGTGCTCTGGCTGGTGGGCGCACTGGTGGGCGCACTGGTGGGGGCGCTCGTGGGGGCGCTCGTCGGCGCGTTCGTCGGAGCGCTCGTCGGGGCGCTCGTGGGTGGGGCCTGCGTCGACTCGGAGCCGCTCGGGCTCGACGAGGTCGGCGCGGGCGTCGCCGTCTGGTCGGTGGACGCCCGCGCGACAGGCATGGCCGGGACGGCCAGCGGCGCGAACGCCAGGCCGAGCGCGAGCACCACCGCGGCGAGCGTGGAGGCCCACGTGGGGCCGCGGCTCGGGGGGGTCGGGGCGCCGCGGCGCGCGGCGCGCGCGCGCCAACGAGTTGGTCCGTGGGTCACTGCATCCTCCTCGCTATGCGCCTGCAATGCCGCTGGTGGGGTCCCCGCTCGTGGGGAGGGCGCGATGGACCGCGGGCGGGCGCGGGCGGGCGTCGTCGGGCCAGCCGCTTCACTGGCCGGCTCCGATGCTGACGCGCGTCGCGCCGTTTTCAGAGACGATCTGGACGGAGATGGTGCGCCCCGGCCCGGCGGGTCCGCCGCCGGTGCTCACGACCAGGCGCGAGCTCGCGCGGCCGGTCGTCACGCCGGCTGGCTGGGGCGGGACCTTCACGGTCAGGTCAGCGCACCCGTCCGGGCGACTGACCAGGCGGGCGCTGAAGCCGCGCCCGGCGATGAGCTGCTCCAGGGCGCGCTCGGTCTGGGGATCGGGCGTGCCGCAGAGGCGGAAAGTCGCCTGGAGGGCGGCCGGGTCCGGGGCCGGGTCGGGCTGGGTGAGCACGCTGCTGCTGCCCGGCGTGCCCTGGTCCGCCGCTGGCGGCGGCTCGCACGGCACGTCGACGTGCAGCCCGGCCTCGTCGGTCGGGAGCGCCGCGTCGGCGCCGGCGGCCGGTTCGGCGGGCGCCACCTCGGTCGGCTCCCAGGCGGTCGCCTGCTCCTCGATGATCGGGGCCTCGGGCTCGGGGGTGTCGGCCGTGGCGGCGCCGCGGACGACGGGCACCGCCATGGCCAGCAGGGCGATCGATGCGAGCGTCACGCCCCACGCGCGTAGACTCTTCGCTTCGAGCCGCATGAGTGGCTCTCCTGGCTAGGGGGGAGAGGGTGTGATGGGCGGTCGTTCGGTGTGGCGAGGGGAGCCGGCCCCGTCCTCCCCGGGGCCGGCCGCTCGCCGTCTGCCTGGCCGTCCTGGCCCTGTTACGGGCCGGGCAGCAGGAGTACGCGGATGCGGTTGTTCTCCATGTTGTTCCAGGCGGTTGGATCGCCACCGCCAACCGACTGGCCCTGGGTGGCGTGCTGGTCCGACGTGTTGCCCTGCGTCGTTCCAGCCGTGTTGCCGGCCGACTGCGAGGGCATCAGCTCCTGGCGGACGTTCGGGGTGGCGGTCTGGGTGCTGCTCACGTTCGTGGTCGCCGAGGGCGGCGCGTTGTTCACCGCCTGGCCCGTAGTGGCAGTCCCGTTGCCACCGGTCTGGACGCCCACGTTGAGCGTGTTGCCCGACGTGCCGCCCGAGACCACGGCGTTGCTCACGTTCAGCCCGGTGACCCCGTTGTTCTCGAGGCCGTTGCCCTGGGCGACGTCGCCGACGTTCCCGCCATTGCCGGCCGTGGCCGTGCCGCTGGCGTTCCCGTTGTTGCCGTTGGTCGTCGCCGCGCCGGCTCTTGCGTTCGCCACGCCGCTCTCCATGCCGGCGGTCGCGTTGGCCGTGTTGCGGGCGTTGCCACCGTCGCCGCCGGTCGCCGTGCCGGTGACGTTGCTGATGTCACCGCCGCGGGCGCCGCCACCCGTGCCGCCAGCCCCGCCGTTGGCGCCGAAGGCCGCCGTGTTACCGACGCCGCCGGCGTTGCCGACGTTGGCGTCGGTGTTGCTGGTGTTATTGCTGCCGCCGCCGCCGCCACTGGAGCTCGCGTCGTTGCTGCCGCCGTAGCCGCCGTCGGCGCTGCCACCCTCGCCACCGTGGCCGGTGCGCAGGTTGCCGTCGATGCCGTCGCTCGTGCCGCCGCCGTCACCGCCGCGGCCGCCCGCCAGCGCCAGGGCGTTCCCATTACCGTCGCCACCCCAGGCGCCGGCCGAGGCGTCGGCGTTGCCGTTGCGGTTGCCGCCGTTCGACTCCTGGTACGCGTCCGAGCTGCCAGCGGTGATGGAGTTGTCGCCGCGGACCTCGGCGTTCGAGCTGCCGGTGTTGATGCTGGAGGTGGCGTCACCCCGGGCGTTGGCCGAGGAGCGCTGGTCCGCCCCGACCTCGACCCGGGTGAGGTTGCCCAGCGCCACGGCGAAGCCGCTGTCGGCCGAGCTGGTGGCGGTGGCGCGGTTGTTGTTCTGGGTGTTGTCGTTGCGCGCCGGCGCGTTGACGCCCTGGCGGTTGGTCAGGTCCTGGTGGAGGTCCTGGTTCGTCCGGGCGTTGTTCCGGTTGGTGGCATCCTGGCTTACGTCCTGGCTGCCGCTGGCGCGGTCGATCGCCACGGCGCACTGCGAGGCGATCGAGTCGCTGCAGGTGCGGCGCAGCTCGATGTTGCTAGCCAGCGCTCCGGCCGGCAGCGCCAGCGCCACCACCAGGCTGGTGGCCGAGAGGCCGGCCACCGCGCGCCGGAGGAGCGTGCTGCGAGAGAGACTCATGTGAGCGATCTCCTGTCTGGTTCGTGAGGGTTCCGGGGGTCGGGCCGCTGGGAGCCAGCCGAGCTGCTGGCCTGGGCCGGTGCGACCGGCTGGCTCCCGCGCGCCTGACGCCGCGTGCTGGCGTCCCGCGCCGCCTTACGGCGCGAGCCGCACGCGGATGCGGTTGTTCTCCATGTTGTTCCAGGCGGTCGTCGGGCCGCCGACCGACTGGCCCTGCCAGGCGTCCTGGTTCGAGCTGTTGCTCTGGTCGGTCGTGGCCGTGTTGCCGGCCGACTGCGAGGGCATCAGCATCTGGCTGACGTTCGGGTTGGCGGTCTGGCTGCTGCTCACCGTGGTGGTCGCCGTCGGCGCCGCGTTGTTCACTGCGTCGCCGCTGGTGGCCCGGGCGTCGCCACCGGTCTGGACGCCCACGTTGAGCGTGTTGCCGGAGACGCCACCGCTGACGAAGGCGTTGCTCTCGTTGCCGCCGGTCAGCCCGTTGTTGACGAGCGCGTTGCCCTGGCTGACGGCGCCGACATCGCCACCGCGCCCGGCCGTGGCCGTGCCGCTGGCGTTGCCGTTGTCGCCGTTGGTCGTGGCCGTGCCAGCGTTCGCGTTCGCCACGCCGCTCTCAGCGCCGCCGGTAGCCGTGGCCGCGTTGCCGGCGTTCCCGCCGGCGCCGCCGGTCGCGGTGCCGGAGACCGGGCCGATGTCGCCGCCGCGGGCGTTGCCACCCGTGCCGCCGTTGGCGCCGTTGGCGCCGAAGGCGGCCGTGTCGCCCACGCCGCCGGCGTTGCCGACGTTGGCATTGGAGTTGCCACTGTTGCCGCTGCCGCCGCTGCCGCCGGTGGAGGTGGCGGTGTTGCTGCCGCCGCCGCCGCCGTCGGCGTCGCCGCCGTGGCCGCCGTGGCCGGTGCGCAGGTTGCCGTCGATGCCGTCGCTCGTGCTGCCGCCGTCACCGCCGCGGCCACCGGCCAGCGCCACGGCGTTGCCGTTCATGCTGCCACCCGAAGCGTCGGCGTTGGCGTTCGCGTTACCGTTGCCGTTGCCGCCGTTCGAGTCCTGGTGCGCGTCCGAGCTGCCGGCGTTGATGGAGTTGCTGCCGCTGACGCTGGCGTTGGAGTTGCCGGTGTCGATGTGCGAGTCGGCGTTCCCGTTGGCGTTGGCGCTCGAGCTCTGGCTGGCGTCCACGCCGACGAGGGTGATGTTGCCCAGCGCCACGGCGAAGCCGCTATCGGCCGAGCTGGTGGCGGTGGCGCGGTTGTTGTTCTGCGTGTTGTTGTTCCGCGCCGGCGCGTCCACGACCTGGCGATTGGTCATCGTCTGGTCCAGGCTCTGGTCCGTGTGGGCGTCGTTGGAGTTGTGCGCGTCCTGGCTGATGTCCTGGCTGCCGCGGGCGCGGTCGATCGCCACGGCGCACTGCGAGGCGATCGAGTCGCTGCAGGTGCGGCGCAGCTCGATGTTGCTGGCCAGCGCCCCGGCTGGCAGCGCCAGCGCCACCACGAGCGAGCCAGCCGAGATGCCCGCCACGGCTCGCCTGAGAAGCTTGCTCCGAGTGAGACTCATGTGAGAGATTCCCTTCGATGGGTGTCGGTTGTGGGTGACGAGGCCGGGGGCGCTCCACGCGCCACCCGGGCGCCCGATGGAACCATCGGGTACACATCCATGCCGCCGCGGCAGAGGCGCCTGGCGCCTACCCGTCGTCTCTGCCGCCCCCATCACCCGGTGGGTCGCGAATCGACAGCCGCTGTGCGTTCACGCGATCACCGCCTTCCTGCCTGAAAGGCGCCTCGTGGGCCGCGCTCTCCCCACCGAGGCGCCGCCCCGGACGTGCCTTCAGCCTCTGGCCCGCCAAGGACGGGCCGGTGTGCGCCTGGTTCACGCCACTGCGCAGCCTAGGAGCCGCGTGTCTGGGAGTCGTTACCCGCGCGTTGAGAACCCGTTCAGATTGCTCACTTATGTCGGGTGCCGGGGAGGGCGCCGGGCGGCAGGGCAGGCGCTCGTCGCTGGAGCCGCCCGCGCCGCGGCGTTCAGACCCCGCTGCGGCCTGAGCCGTCTCGCGAGCGGCCACGGGCCAGAGGCTCCATTTCATCAGTTCCGTCACGTCGCGGGTGCCACGGGTCCGCGAGAACCCAGCCGTTCAGTCCCAGCGTGCGCAGACTCGCCAGCGCCTCCGGAGCGAGGTGCCGCGGGTCCGGGAGAACCCAGCCGTTCAGTCACGTCGCGGGTGCCACGGGTCCGGGAGAACCCTCTCCCACCGCGGTGGGAGAGGGGAGGGTGAGGGCAGCCTCGAGGACCTCCAAAGCCGACGTGGGATCGGGCAGCACGTCGTGATCCCAGAAGCGCAGCAGCCGAATCCCACGCTCGGCCAGATACCGGCGACGCACCTCATCGGCACGCAGCCGGTCGGGCTCGGCATGCTGCCCCCCATCGAGTTCGATCCCAACTCGAGCTTGCGGGCAGTAGTAGAAGTCGAGAACATACGGTCCGATCGAGTGCTGACGGCGGAACTTGAACCCTCCGAGCTGGCGCGCGCGCAGGTGGGCCCAGAAGAGCCGCTCCGCGTCCGTCTCCTGGCGCCGAAGCGCCCGACGCCGCGCCGGTGACGAACCGGGCCGGATCCGTCGACGGTCGCCATCCGCTGCGGACATCGGGGGCAAGCCCTCACCCAGCCTCTCCCACCGCGGTGGGAGAGGGGCACTGCCGTCGTCCCCCGGGGCATGTGTGGACTGGTGCGTCGCTGGCCACGTCGCTTCTCGTGGCAGCGGGGCACTGCGTTCGTCCTCCGGGCCACCCCCGGTACGTGGCGCGGAACGCCATCTCGTCGGTGTGGGCGAGGGGCGCTGCCGTCGCCGTCGTCCCCCGGGCCACCCAGGAGCTACCTGGCCTACCTTGCCGTCTTCACGAAACGGAGGGCTAAGGGCCGATTCCCGCCGGCCGGCGGGTGCCGCCTGACCGCAGCAGCTCGTCCAGCATGTCGCGGTCGCGCGGGGTATCCATGCACTGCCAGAAGCCGTCGTGCTTGAAGACCCGCAGCTCGCCGTCCGCGGCGAGCCGCTCCAGGGGGGCGCGCTCGAGGACGCACTCGTCGTCGTCGCTCAGGTAGTCGAAGATGGCCTGGTTGAAGACGAAGAAGCCGCCGCTGACGTAGCCGGCGCCGATGCGCGGGTTGAGCTGCGGCTTCTCGCTGAACTGGACCACCCGCACGTCGTCGCCCAGCACCAGCTCGCCGAACCGCGCCGGCGGCCGCACGCCGGTCACGGTGGCGATCCGCCCGTGGGCGCGGTGGAAGGCGATCAACGCCCGCACGTCGACGTCGGACACGCCGTCGCCGTAGGTGCACAGGAAGTACGGCGCCTGCACGTACCGCTCCAGCCGCCGGATGCGCGCCCCGGTCTGGGCCTCCAGGCCGGTATCGGCGCAGGTCACCTCCCAGTCGAGGACGTCGGCCGCGCTGGGCGCGAGGCGCGGCGCGCTGCCGTCCAGGCGCAGCGTGAAGTCGTTGTTGTGCAGGTGGTAGGTGAGGAAGTAGTCCCGGATCAGCTCCCCCTTGTAGCCGAGGGCAAGGACGAACCGTTTGAAGCCGTAGCTGGCGTAGTGCGCCATGATGTGCCAGAGGATGGGCCGATCGGCCACCTTCACCAGCGGCTTCGGCGTGACGTCCGTCTCGGGCCCCAGCCGGGTGCCCCGGCCGCCGCAGAGGATGACGACCTCCGGGCCGGGGCCCCGCGTGTAGACGCCGTTATGCGACATGCACCCTCCTGGCCCGGCACGTGGGCCCCACCTGACTCACCCAGTGGAGCAGCCGGCGGTGGAGAAAGCGTTGAGCCTGCGTGGCACTTCGGCCCTGTTTCCGCACGCGGGCGGCAGGGCTCGGCGCGTGTGAATCAGCTCGCCGAGCGGGCGAAGTAGGCCTCCTGCTGGCGGCGCAGCCGCGTCGCGACGTTCTCCTCCTCGAGGACCACCGTGTCCAGCGGGATGGCGTCGTCCTGGCGGACGGCGCGCGTGAGCCGCGCGAAGCCGGCCAGCCCGACCGGCAGCAGGCGGTCGCGCGCCGCCTCGTCGGCGCCCACGGCCAGCCCGTAGCAGTCGAACCCGCCGATGCCGTCCAGGCGGGTGCCGGCCGGCAGGTCCCGCTTGGCGAACGTGGCCACGTCTGCCACCGGCGCGCCACGCGGGGCGACCGTGGCGGTTCCGTAGAGCGCCGCCTCGGCCGCCGAGAGCGGCGCCTCGTAGTGGACGAGCACGTGCGGCCGGTAGAGGAGGTAGTGCGGCCCGTCGCCCATCTTCAGGTACTGGAATTCGCGGCGTACGTCTGGCTCGTCGCTGTGGACGACCACGAAGACGCCGTTGGGGATGCCGAGGGTGTACTCCACGATCGGCCCGTGGCCGAAGAGGCCGAGCCGGTCGAAGTCCTGGAGGAGTGTCTCCAGCGAGGTCTGGGGGCCGGCCATGCCCCGCACGGCCGGCCGCAGGCCGGTGGCGTTGGCGACCACGGCCATCTCCACGTTCAGCTTCGTCCCGTCGGCGGCGGCGCTGGCGATCCACGGCTTCAGCCCGTGCGCCGCGGCGAACGCCGTCTGGGTGGCCGGGGTGGCGTAGCGCTTGAGCACACCCTTGCAGTTGCCCGCCACCACGGCCGTGAACCCCAGGCCGACGGCGTAGTCGTACAAGCGCTTCAGGATCCCCGGCTGGTCGCCGTCCACGTCGCTGTAGACCACCCCCGCCTGCTGCGCCAGGGTCTGGAGGAGCGGCCCGACCGTGGCCTGCGTCTCCGGGTTGGCGCACACGGCGTGCTTCCCCTGGCGGATCGCCTCCAGGGCCACCTCCGCCCCGACGACGACGTCGCCGGTCGCCTCCATGACGACGTCGACGCCGTCGACGTGGGCGGGCAGCAGGAGCGAGGCGGTGGCGACGTGGCAGCCGGCCTCGAGCGCGCGGGCCGCGGCCAGCGGGTCGTCGCAGACGCGGATCCGAGCGGGCTCCACGCCGGCCGCCGCCAGGGCGGCCACCGCCCGTTCGAGCGTGCGGTTGGCCGCCACGGCCGGCACCAGGCCGCGGACCCGGGCGAGCCGCCGGACGAGCCCGCCGCCAAAGAAGCCGGTGCCCACCACGCCGACGCGGACGGGCCGGCCCGCCCGCGCGCGCCGCTCGAGCTCCACGAAGACGTTCACACGGGTGTCGGGTGGCCGGTATCGGGTGCTGGGTACGGGGTGGTGGGCGTGCCGAGGCGAGGGGACCGGGGACTCAGTGCCTGGCGTCCCTCACCCATGACCCGTGACCCAGCACCTAACGCCCAATACCCAGCGCCTCGCGCCTGGCACCCGGGGCCTGGGCCACCTGGGCGCTGATCCAGGCGTAGGTCCGCGCCAGCCCCTCCTCCAGGCTCACCCGCGGCTCCCAGCCCAGCACCTGGCGCAGCCGCGTGTTGTCCGAGTTGCGGCCGCGCACCCCCTGGGGCTTCGTCGAGTCGTACCGCTTGGCGATCCGCTTGCCCGCGATCCGGGCGACGATCTCCACCAGCTCGTCGATAGTGACCAGGCGGTCCGTGCCCAGGTTGAGCGGCTGGCGGTAGTCGCTGCGCATGAGCCGGTGGAGGCCTTCGACGCAGTCGCCCACGTAGCAGTAGGAGCGGGTCTGCTGGCCGTCGCCCCACACCTCGATGGCGTCGCCGTCGGCGGCGAGGGCGATCTTGCGGCAGATGGCGGCTGGCGACTTCTCCCGGCCGCCGTCGTAGGTGCCCAGCTCGCCGTAGATGTTGTGGAAGCGGACCACGCGCGTTTCCAGGCCGTAGTCCTCGTAGTAGTGGCGGCACTGCCGCTCCATGAACAGCTTCTCCCAGCCGTAGCCGTCCTCGGCGTCGGCCGGGTAGGCATCCTCCTCCCGCAAGGGCGTCACGTCGGCGCTGCGCTGCAGGTAGCCGGGGTAGACGCACGCGGACGAGGCGAAGAGGAAACGGCCCACGCCGTTCAGGCGCGCGGCCTCGATCGTGTGGAGGTTGATCAGCGCCGAGTCGCGCATGATCTCGGCCTTGTGCGACTCGATGAAGCCGATGCCGCCCATGTTGGCGGCGAGGTGGTAGACCTCGTCGACGTCACGGGTGGCGGCGAGCGTGTTCTCCCAGCGGCGCAGGTCGAGGAGCCAGAACTCGTGGGCCGGGCTGGCTGCGTACTCGGGGCGCTTCAGGTCGACCCCGCGCACCCAGTAGCCCTGGCCGACCAGGTACCTGGCCAGGTGGTGGCCGATGAACCCGCCCGCGCCAGTCACGAGAACGCGCCGGCCGCGGGGCTCGGTACTCACAGACTGCATGGCGGTACGTACTCCAGAGGGCGACTGCGTGGCCGCACCACCTGCCATCATCCCGGCGCGCGCGTGCGCGAACAGTCGCGGCCCGGTTGAGAAGGCGTTGACCTGCCCGTGCGGGGTGCTCGCTCGGTGCCGGCTGTCCGGGGCCGAGCCCCCGGTCATGAGTCCCCGGGCGTCGCCGCCCCGGCGACGCGGCGGGGCAGGTGCTGAGCCACGTACTGGCGGGCGACGAGGGCCAGGAAGATCGGGATGTGCTTGGCGTAGCGGCGCCACAGCCGGCGCGGCTCCATGCGCAGGCGGAAGAGCCACTCCAGGCCGCGCGCCTGCATCCAGGCGGGCGCCTGCGCCAGCGTGCCGGCGTGGAAGTCGAACGCGGCGCCCACGCACACCAGCGGCGCGGGGATGCGGTCGCGGTGGGCGTAGGCCCACCGCTCCTGGCGCGGACAGCCGAGCCCGACGAAGACGAGGCTGGCCCCGGATTGGAGGATGTCCCGGACAGCCGCGGCGTCCTCCTCGGGGCTCAGCGGCCGGAACGGCGGCGAGCGGTAGCCGGCGATGCGCAGGCCCGGCACGCGGGCCTGGAGCCGCGTGGCGAGCCGGCGGAGGACGTCCGGGCGGCTGCCGTAGAAGTAGACGCCCAGGCCCTCGCGCGCGGCCGCCTCGCACAGGCGCAGGGTCAGCGTGGGGCCGTACACCCGGTCGCGCAGGCCGGCGCCATGCAGGAGGTTGAGCGCCCAGCGCACCGGCTGGCCGTCCGGCGGGAGCATGTCGAAGGCGTTGAGCAGCGCGCCGAACTCGGGCTCGATGGCGCCGAGCGTCAGCCCGTGCATCGAGGTGGCCGCGACGAGCGCCGGCCGGCGGGCGCGAGCGGCCGCCAGGATGCAGGCGGTCGCCTCGTCGTACGTGGTTGGCGTGATGCGAATGCCGGCCACCGGCCGGCGCTCGGGGAACCCGGGCGCGTGCGTCCGAGGCGCCTCGCGCGGCGTCTCGACGGGGCTTGGCAGGGGGACCGGCGTCATGTCGAGCCCCCCTGGAGGGCGGCCGTCCCCGGGTTCGAGACCGGCTCGCTGTTCTCCGCTGCCTCGAGCGTGTAGCTGGCGTAGGCCGCGTAGTCCATGGCCTTGGGCGGGACGCGGTTGAGGACGGCGCCCACGATCGTGGCGCCCGACTCGTGCAGGATCTCCACCGCCCGCGCGGCTTCGCGGCCGCGCGAGTGGGTGGCGTCCAGCACCAGGAGCGCGGCGTCGACGCGGGCGCTGAGCAGGGCGCCCTCGGGCTGGGCGCGCAGCGGCGGCGTGTCGAAGATCACCACGTCGCCCAGCTCCACCAGCTCGGCGATCCGCTCTTCGAGGCGGCGGGAGGCGAACAGCGCCGACGGGTCGGCCGGGCTGGGGCCGGCGGTGATGACCTGGAGGTTGGGCACCTTGGTCGGCCTGAGCACCGCCAGGGCCGGCTCGCGCGGGTTGAGGAGCAGGGTCGAGAAGCCGCTGCGGTTGGGCAGCTCGAAGAGGCGCATCTGGGTGGGACGGTGGAGGTCGCCGTCCACCAGCACCACGCGCCGGCCCGCCTCGGCCAGGACGAGCGCCAGGTTCGCGGCGGTGGTGCTCTTGCCCTCCCCCACGCCCGGACTGGTGACCATGAGCGTACGGAACTGGCCGTCCGAGGTGGCCACGAGCAGGTTGCTCAGCAGGAGGCGGTAGCTCTCCAGGCGGCGGCGCGCCGCCAGGCTATCCCGGGCGTCGCCGCGGGGGATCGTGCCGAGCGTGGCGACGCCGGTGGCGGCCGCTACCCGGCGCCGGTCGCGCAGCCCGTCGTCGAGGTACTCGGCCGCCGCCGCGAAGCCGCCGGCGATCGCCAGCCCGGCCAGGAGGGCGAGGGCCACCGTCTGCACCCGGTTGGGACGCACCGCCTCTTCCGGCACCGCGGCGCCCTCGATGACCGTCAGAGTGTTGGCGCCGCGCGCCTCGGCTACGCGGACGTCCTCGTAGCTGCGGACGCTCGCCCCGTAGGCCGATTGGAGCTGCGTCAGCTCGTTCTGCAGCCGCGCGACCTCCGCGTCGCGCGCGGGGCTGGCCGGCTGCGCCTTGAGCAGCTCGACCTGCCGGGTGCGGTCGTCGATGTCCCGCTGGAGCGAGTCGACCAGCTTCGCCAGGCTCTCGCGGCTGCTGGCGTAGCGCGAGGCCTGCGCCTCCTGGTTCCGGGCCACGAACACCTGGGCCACGGCATCCGCGAGCCGGGCGGCCTGCGCCGGGTCGGTATCTTCCGCCGAGATCCGCAGCAGCTGCGTATCGCGCACCAGGCGCGCGTTCACCCGCTGCTGGAGCGTGCGGTACGGTAGCGAGACGCCCACTTGCTCGGCGGCCTGGCTGAGAACGGAGCGCGTGCGCACCGCTTCCACGTAGGTCCGCGCGAGCTGGTCGACGTTCAGCGAGTCCGACGCGCCGCCGGTGACGCTGCCCTGGCTGACCAGGAGCGTCACGCTCGCCTCGTAGACGGGCGGGAGCTCGCGCACGACGAGGTAGCCGGTGGCGCCGCCGACGAGCGGCCCCAGGGCGAGCAGCCACAGCCAGCGCCGGATGAAGGCGAGAGCGGTGCGGCTGGGCATATCAGCGGCCGACGCTGTCGCGACCCTTCAGCCGGCCGGCGGCCCGCCCGCGCAGGCGCAGGCCGAGGCCGGCCGCCAGTGCGAGGGCCCCGAGCACCGGCAGCACCGGGCTCACCGTCGTCTCGGCGTCGCCGGTGCGGGGGAGCACCAGCGGCACCTGCTGCGCCGGCGCCGCGCCGGGCGCCACGCCGGTCACACCCGGCGTTGTCACCTGGGGCGAGACCTGGGTCAACGGAGCCTCTGGCGGCGTCGTGGTCAGCGGCGACACCTGCTGAACGCCGGGCCCCTGCCCGGCCCCGGATACCTCCTGGGCGGCCGCGGTGGCGGGCCAGAGGCCGATGAGGAGAGCCGCCGCCAGGACCAGGGCGGCTCGGCGCGCATGGACGCGTGTCTGGATGCGCATGGGACTTCGCTCCTTCACTGGATAGACCTCATTCCACGAGCCGGGCGCGGACGATGCGCCGCAGCGAGTAGTCGCGCGTTTGGGGGTTGAACGTCCCTTCGCAGGTGATGAGCGTCAGGACGGGGTCGTTCGTGCCACTAACCAGGCTCGCCACCGGCCCTCCCAGTCCCGGAAAGGTTCTGTTCCACTCCACGGCGTAGGCGTAGCGCCCGCCGTCCGCGCCCTCCACGAGGATCTGGTCGCCGACGGCCAGGCGGCGCAGCCCCCAGAACACGGCCGGGCCGCCGCCCCAGTCGACGTGCCCGCTCATCACGTTGTTGCCGGGCTGGCCCGCGCGGGCGCTCATCCAGTACCAACCCACCACGTCCGGCGTTGCGGGCGCCTCCATCAGCCCGTTGGCGTCCACGCCCAGCTGGACGATGGGCGCCTCCACGGCGATCGCGGGGATCTCGATCCGCACCGGCGGCGGGGTGGGCTGGGCGAGGACGACGGGCGTGCCGCACCCGTCGTCGCTAGGCGCGGCCAGGGGCAGCGGCGCCAGGCCGGCCTCGTCCGGGCGCCAGCCGAGACGCTGGTGGCGGCCCGAGGCGTTGGCGATCTCGACCGGCGCCACCTCGCGTCCCGGCGCGGCCAGGGTCACGGCCAGCCGGCCCGGCGGCGCGCCGGGCTGCTGCTGGACGACGAGGTCGTACGTCGCCAGGTCGACGCGGTCGCGCGGCAGCGCATAGCTGAACGAGACGGTGGCCGTGGAGCCAGCCCGGATGGCCACCTCGCCGCCGAACACGCTCCGCCCGCACTCGGCCTCGACCGTGGCCGCCCCGGTGAAGCCGCTCGACCGCAGCAGCGTGGCGCCCGGCGGCACGAAGATGCGCAGGAAGGTGCGGTACTCGGGCACGAAGGGGACGCCGGGCTGGCTGGTGGGCGACGTGTTGTTGGCGTACGTCACGCGGAGGTTGGCCCGGGCCGCCCCGCCGGGCTCGAACGTCACCCGGTAGTCGGCGTCTCGGGCCACCTGCTGGCTGTGCTTGCTCGCCGTAACCTCGGTGTCGACGAGCATCAGGGCGTCGCCCCGGGCGGGCAGCAGCCCGCCGTTCCACCGCTTGCGGGCGAGGACGGCCCGCGCCTCCGGATCGTCGAGCGCGACGAGCAGGCGCTGGTCGTCCAGCGCGGCGCGCACCGCCTTCACGATGGCCGGGAGCGTCGCCGGCGGAGCGCCGAGGGCGCGCTCGAGGACCGCCGCCGAGAGCGCCGCGGTGAACTGCTTGCGGCCCACCTCGTCGCTCCAATCCCCGCCGTGCACGTACTGGTCGAGCTTCGCCTGGAGGGTGGCGGCGGTGACCGTCTCGTCGTACCCGGGCACCTGGACCGGGCCGATCGGCTCCAGCAGGTACGCCAGGCCCACCTGGTCGAGCGCGATCGTGCCGTCGAGGGCAGGGCCGGGGCGTGCTAGCCCGTAGAAGTACTCGAGCTGGCGGGCGACGTCGGGGAAGCTGGGCGACCAGTTGGCGCCGGCGAGATGCCAGTACGGGCCGAGGTAGCGCTGGAGCAGCCCGGGGGGGATGGCGCGGCGCGAGCGGGGCGTGTCGTAGGCGCGGCTGCTGCCGTACTCGACGAGGCGGACCGTCCCGTCCTGGATCTCGACGACGCCGGCGCTCCCGATGTAGCCGCCGGTGGCGCGCAGCTCGTCCGGGTTCTGGGAGACGACCAGGAACCGGCGCGGGCGGTCGCCGCCCAGGAGGCCGAGGATGGCCGCGCTGTCTTGCAGGGCCTGGGCCATGGCAGGCAGCCGCTCGCGCAGCGCCGCCACCTGTTGGCGGCTCGTCTCGTCCAGCTCCCCGTCTGGGAGTGTCTGGAGCGAGGTCTGGAGCCGTGCCAGCTCGCCGGCGGCGGTGGCGAGCCCGGGCCGCGCGGCGACCAGCGCCCGGAGCGTCTCGGCCACCGAGCCGCTGCCGGGGGCGCCGTCGGCGGCGAGCAGGTCTGAGAGCGGGGCCACCGCCTGGCAGAGCGACGCGCCGGCCGAGGCGAGCTGGGTGCCCGCCTCGAGGACGGCCGTCTGCCCGCGCGTGCGACTGCCAACCCCGGGCACCGCGTCCAGGGCGCCCAGGAGCGGCGCGACCACCTGCACCTGCCCGTTCACGTCGCGGAGCGCCGCGTCGGCGCGGGCGGCGGCGGCGCACGCCTCGCGGAGCTGGGCGCCACCCCTCGCCGCGGCCGCGGCGAGGTCGCCGCCGCCGCCGGCCCCGCCCAGCGCCTGCCGTGCCGCGCCCAGCTCGGCCTGGGCGTCCAGGGCGGTCTGGCGCAGCGCCAGGGCCCGCCACGCGGCCGCCCCGCCGGCCAGGGGCAGCAGGGCGACGAGCGCGACGAGGGCGAGCCGGAGCCGCCAGCGCCGAACGGGCCGCATCGCCTCAGAAGGCTCCGGGCCCCCGGGCGACGGCGCCGAACGTGCGCAGCAGGATGACCAGGTCGAGCGTCAGCGACTGGTGCTCGACGTAGTAGAGGTCGAGCTCGGTCGCCTCGTGCATCAGCCGGCCGTCGTCGCGGTTCACCTGCCACCACCCCGTGATGCCCGGCACCACCCAGTGGCGTGCGTGCTGCCAAGGCTGATAGCCGGTCACGATCTCGGGCAGCTCGGGCCGCGGCCCGACCAGGCTCATCTCGCCGACCAGGACGTTCCAGAGCTGGGGGAGCTCGTCCAGCGCGCTGCGCCGCAGGAAGCGCCCCACCCGCGTGACGCGCGGGTCGCACGGCGACTTGTGGACGCGCCGCCGCTCGGCCACGCCGGGCGGCGGGAGGCCGGGCTGCCGGCGGCGGTCGGGTAGCATCGTCCGGAACTTCAGCATCTCGAACGGCCGGCCGTGCTGGCCGGTGCGGCTCTGGCGAAACAGCACCGGGCCAGGCGAGTCGAGCTTCACCAGGAGCGCGACCAGCAGCAGGAGCGGCGCCAGCAGCACCAGGAGCACCGCGGCGGCCGTGACGTCGATGGCCCGCTTGGCGACCAGGTAGCGCTGGTGCGCCCCGTCCGTCGGCCGCCGGCGCCCGGCCGCGGCCTCCGGCCAGGCCGCCGGCCAGCGCTGCGCGCCGGGTGGCGCCACGCCGTTCACGTGGCCGGGCACGACGCCGTTCACCTTCGCGCGTTGCACCGCGCTCGGCTCAGGCCCCGCCAGACTGGGGTTACGGGTAGAGTGGGCGAACGTCACCCGGAGCCTCCGAGGTGCAGCACACGTTCTGACGCTAGCAGTGGGCCGTAAGTTCGGGGTTCAGACGGTGTTGAAATGGCGTTGAGCAGGTCCGGGGGCCGGGTCGCTCCCGAACTCTTCGGCGCGCAGTCGGGCCGCGATGTGGCGTCCGAACAGCAGGCCGTTGAGGGCGCGCTCGTCGTCCACCAGCATGCGGTGCGGGGCGCACATCGACTGGAGCGCCCCGCGCGCGGTCGTGACGCAGGCGCAGTGCCGGTTCAGCGCCTGCAGCAGCTCGAACGCCTGCGCTTCGCTCCCTCGCCAGATGACATTCTTCGCCATGGCCCCGGCGCCCCCGGACGTGGTGCTGCGGGCGCCTGGTCGCGCCCATTGGCCTCAGCGTGGGCGACGGAGGTTGCAGCAATCGTTGCCGCGCTGTTGAGGAAGCGTGAAGAGTCGTAAAGGCGGCCGGCGATCTGGGCCGGGCGCGGTCGACGTGGCGGCCGGCTCACGAGGGCCGGCCCGGCGCGAGGCGCGTGGGTGGGCCGATCAGCGCATGGCGCGCCCTGTGGGCTCCGGATGGCGGCGCAACTGATCTCCGTCTGCGCGTCGTGTCAGGCGAACGGGTCGCGCACCTCGATGCCGGAGAAGCGCCGATAGTCGCGGTCGTGCGTCCAGATCGTACGGACGCCGTTCTCGACCATCAGGGCAACCACGTGGGCGTCGGGCACGAGGTTACCGTGCGCGTCTGCCTCTCCTGCGACGCGACGGTAGGCGGCCCAGAAGCGCTCCTGCTCGCCGACCGCCTCCACCTGCGTGAGCGCAAGCAGCCGCTCGATGTGGCGACAGCGTCCGCCGGGGGAGGGGCTGACGGACCGGCTGCCGGGAGCGCCCCTCGGTGTGGAGTCGGACCGGAGATGGCGACGCGCGGGCATCACGCCCGCTCATACTGCAGCCTATGTGGCGGGACGGGACAGCGGGGGAGACGCGGGCGCGCCGGCAGCGGCGCGCATGGCAGACCGAACACGGCCAGTGGGGCGAGGTAGACTAATGGGTCGTGGGAAGGGACGTAGCAGCCGGCCAGCAAGGCAGCACAGCGCAGGTGACCGCGGCGCCACCGAGCCCCACGGAGACGCCTGGCTACGGGGTGGACGTGACGTTGCTCAGGGACGCGCTGCGCCGAACCCCTCGCAGCCGCTTCGAGCGGGGGGTGCGGCTGGCCCGTCTCGGCATGCGGTGGCACACAGCACGACGGGTGAACCGCCAGACGACGAGCGCTTCGACCCTGAGCTGATCCTGCGGCGGCTGAACGCCGCGGGCGTCCAGTACGTGCTGATTGGCGGCTTCGCGGTCATCCTCCAGGGCCACGAGCGGTTCACGACGGACCTGGACCTATGCTACGAGCGGAGCCGGCAGAACGTTCGCCGCCTGGTGGCCGTGCTCCGTGCCATCCATGCCGTGCCGCGCGACTGGCCGGAGGGTGTCCCCTTCGTGCTCGACGAGCAGACCGTCCTGAACGGCGACAGCTTTACCTTCGCCACCGACTTCGGCCACGTCGACGTCATCGGCACGCCCGACGGCACCGGCGGCTACGCGGACCTGGCCCCGGGTCGAGAAACCTACGATGTCGGCGAGGGGCTGACCGTGGCGGTTGCGTCGATCCCCGACCTGCTGCGTATGAAGCGGGCGTCGAGTACGCAGCCGGAACGGGCGGCGAAGGACCTCGCCGACATCGAAGCATTGCGACACCTGGCTGGCCTGCGCGGGCACGCTGCCGACGCGCCGTGATGGGGCGCCTCCGCGCCCAGGCCGACCACGAGCAGGAGCCGAGGGCATCACGCACGGTTGCCTGGGGACCGGCGCGAGCGCCGAGCCAGGGCGCCACGTCATGAGACGCGGGCCGACCCGGGCCGCGGCAGGTGCCGCGACCCAAGAAGGTGGGCGACCAGGGGCTCGAACCCCGGACCTCACGGATGTGAACCGTGCGCTCTAACCAGCTGAGCTAGTCGCCCGAGCGACACAGAAGTATACCCGACGGCCCGGGGCCCGGCACGCCCCATGCCAGGTGCCGGGTATTTGGGTGTCGGGGGCTAGGACGGCTGAGGGATGGGGGCCTGTCTGCTGCACACCCACATCTGAAAGCAAGCTGAAATCTGCCATCTGAGATCTGAAATCCGGCCCCCAACACTCTCGCTGGCGGCCCCTACGGTGGCTGGCGTGCGGCGGCTGCCGCCAGCCGGAGCCGGGCGGCGCGCGCGAGGGCCAGCAGCGCGAACTGGGGCAGCGCGAGCTGCCGCCTCCAGCGCCAGGGCTGGGTCACCAGACGATGGAGCCACTCGCAGTGCATGCGCCTGACCCACTCGGGCGCGCGCGGCGCGTCACCGGAGAGGTAGTTGAACACCCCGCCCACGCCGATGCCGACGGGGATGCCCAATGCGGCCAGGTTGCGGTCCAGCCACGCCTCCTGCTTCGGCGCGCCGTAGGCCACCAGCAGTACATCCACGCGCCCGGCTGCCCGGATCAGCGCGCGCGTCTGCGCGTCGTCGGCCGGGTCCGGCGAGCCGGGCGCGGCCCCCGCGATCTCGAGTCCGGGGAACTGCTGCCGCAGCGCCCGCCCGGCGCGCTCCGCCACGTCACCCCAGCCGCCTAGCAGGAACCAGCGGTAGCCCGCCGCCGGCGACTCGGCCGCGAGCTTCAGCACGAGGTCCGTCCCCTGCACGTGCTGGCGGAGGTGGTCCCCGAAGAGGCGGGCAGCCAGCAGGAGCCCGACGCCGTCCGGGATGTTCAGGTCGGTGCGACGCAGGATCGCGGCGAACCCTGGGTTGGCGCGTGCCGCGATGACGAACTCCGGGTTCGGCGTGGTGACGACCAGCGGCGCGCGTGCGGCGATGGCGTGGCGCAGCAGCGCCAGCGCCTCCGCGCACGTCACGTCGTCGACGCGCACCCCCAGGATGTCGACGGGCCGCGGCCGGGGTGGCGGGGATCGGGTCACGGGTAGAATGCCGCACGTGGCGGCGCTGGTGACGGGCGTAGGGTACATTGGGGCGGCTCTGGTGAGCCGCCTGCTGGCGCGCGGCGAGCCGGTCGTCGGGCTCGAGAGCTTCTACTGCACCCCGCGCGCCGCGCTCGCCCACCTGGCCGAGACGCCCGGACTCACCCTCCTCGAAGGCGATGTCGCCAGCCCCGCCGACGTGGCGCGTGCGTTCGGGGCCATCCCGCGTGGAGCGCCGCTGACGGTCTACCACCTGGCTGCCCAGCCGAGCGCGGCGGTCGCGGCGCAGCAGCCGGAGGAGACCGAGCGAACCAACCTGGTGGGCGCGCGCCTCGTGCTGGAAGCTGCCCGCGCGCGCGGCGCCCGTGTGGTTTTCGGCGGCTCCTTCCGTGTCTACGGCGACGACCTGGCAGGCTCGGTCGTGGACGAGCAGGCGCCCTACGGGCGGGTGGGCGACCTGTCACACCTGAGTAAGGTGTATGTAGAGCAGCTCGCGCGCATGCTCGGCGTGTCGTTCGTCGCCGTCCGGCTCGGCGTGGTGTACGGACTGGCGCCGGTGATCAAGCTGGAGCCGGCCTTCATGACGGTGCCGCACCTCTTCGCCCACCACGCGGTGCGCGGCGAGGCGCTGCGGGTGCACGCGGACCACCCCGTTGGCTTCATTCACGTGGCTGACGCCGTCCGCGCGCTGCTGGTCGCCGCGGGGCTGGTGGAGGACGGTGCCTGGCTGGTGGTGAACGCCGCGCCTGAGGTCCGCCACATCGGCCAGGTGGCGCTCACCGTCCAGCGCCTCGCCCGCGAGCGCGGCCGGGCGGTGGAGGTGCTGGGGGCAGCCGCGGGCACAGCGACCTTCACGGTGCGGTCGCGCCTCGACGCGTGCGGATTCCTGCCTGAGCGCTCGATGGACGACGCGCTGGGCGAGGTGGTCGACTACTTCCTGGAGCAGGCCGCTTGAAGGTGCTGGTGACGGGCGCCTCGGGGCTCATCGGCCGGCACACGGTCGACGCCCTGAGCCACGCGGGCCACGCCGTCCGCACCTTCCACCGCGGCCCCGGCCTGCCCGGCGTCGAGCACGTGGCGGGCGACGTGCAGACGCAGGGGCGGCTGCTGGGCGAGGCGGCGCGTGGCTGCCAGGCGCTGGTGCACCTCGCCGGGCGCGGCGACGTGGCGGAGTCCCGCCGGGCTCCGCTGGCGTACGCCCGGCTCAACGCCATGGGCACGCTGCGTGCGCTCGAAGCCGCGCGGGCGGCCGGCGTACCCCTGGTGCTGGCGTCCACGCAGCGCGTCTACCCGCTGGGCCCGGGCCGCTGCCGTGAGGACACCCTCCCCGCCCCCGATAGCCCCTACGGGTACACCAAGTGGGCGGCTGAGCTGTGGTGCCGTATGGAGAGCGAGCAGTTCGGCGTGCCGACGACCGTCTTGCGGTTCTTCTCCGTGTACGGGCCGGGCCAGCGCCCCAACGGCCAGAGCGGGGTCGTCACCATCTTCGCCCGCGCCGCACTCGCGGGCGAGCCGCTGGTGGTTCGCTCGGCCGGCCGGCGCGACCTGACGGACGCGCGCGACGTGGCGTGCGGGATCGTGCTGGCCCTCGAGCGGCCGCGGTCCGGCCACCGCGTGTACAACATCGCCACCGGCGTCGGCACGACCTTCCGGGCGCTGGCAGACCTGCTCGTCGCTGTGGCGGAGTCCCGCTCGGCCGTGGTCGAGGCGATCGAGGAGCCAGCCGGGCGCGACCTGGTGGCCGACATCGCGCACGCGCGCGCCGACCTCGGCTACGAGCCCAGCGTCCCGCTCCAGCGCGGCCTGGCGGACTACGTGGGGTGGCTGCGACGGCGGGGTGCCGCGGAGCCGGCCCAGTGAGGACCGAGCGCTGAGTGGCGCCTCCCGTGCCGGCCGACTCCCAATCGAGGGTCCACGCTCGCCGAGCGCGCCTGTGCCTGAAGGCGCGGCCGACCCCCAGGCAGCTCGCGGACCGCCTGCGGCCGGTGGACGGCGCCTTCCCGGACGGGCTGGAGCTGTACCTGGACGCCGCCGACCTGGCCGACGAGCGCACGGTCGACCAGGTCGTCGAGCGCATCGCGGCTTCTGCCCTGCCGAGCGACTTCGCGCTGCTGGTGGAGGGCCCGGTTGGCTCCCTGGATGGCGCGTTCTTCGACGTGACGCGCGAGAGCGACGCCGACCGGCTCCTCGTGGACCGCCTGGCGCAGGTCGCCCGGCGCCTGGGGGTGAAGGGGGTGAACATCCACCTCATCGCTCCGGGCGAGGACCCCGGGCGGCTCAGTCTGGAGTGCCGCCGCGCGCTCCTGGAGCGGGCGGTCCCGCTGCTGCGCCGCTTCGTCGACGCGGTCCGGGCGGCGGGCGCCGTGCCGACCGTGGAGAACATGCCGCCGGTGCTCCGCATGCGCCAGGGGGGCATCTACTTCACGCCGATCGGCATGGCAGCCGAGGACCTGCTCTGGGCGGTGGTGCGCACGCCCGGCCTGCAGATCCTGCCCGATACCTCGCACGCCGGCCTCTACCTCAACGCCCGCCGCCTGGCAGCCAGGACCTCGCCCAGCTCCACCCCCTCTGAGCGGGCACAGGCCGCGGCTCCGCCCAGGGGCGCTCGCCGCCGCGAGGGCTGGGACATCCCCCCCGATGCGCCCTGGCTCGAGCCGCTGCTCGCCTTCGTCCGCCAGCTTCCTGGCGAGCCGGATGACCTGCTCGGCTACGTCCAGTCGCTCCGGCCGCACGTGGCCAACGCGCAGGTCGCCAACGCGGCCGGCCTGCTTGGCGAAGGCCTGCCGTACGCCGAGGGCGCGCTCGACCTGGACCCGGTGGTGCGCTGGCTGAGCGCGGAGGCCCACCACCTCGTGGCCGAGACACTGGAGCCCGACCCCGACGACGCGCGGCACATGCGCGACGCGCTGCGCCGCATGCGGGTGGCGCTGGCGTGACCGGCGCGCGTGGCGGTCTGCCCCCCGAGGCGCTGCTCGGCCGCCCCCAATTCGCGGACGACCTCGCTCAGGCGGCCGCCTGGGTGCGCGGCCGTCGGGTGCTCGTGACCGGCGCCGCCGGGAGCGTGGGCTGGCCGCTGGCGCACCTGCTGCGGGCGGCGCGGCCAGCGTCGCTGGTCCTCCTGGACCACCACGAACACTCGCTCTTCAGCCTCGAACGGTCGCTCGGGCCCGCCGACGACCGCCTGACGTACGAGCTGGCCGACGTGCGCGACCGGCGGCGGTTGCAGCTCGTCTTCCAGCATGCCCGGCCCGAGGTGGTGGTCCACCTGGCGGCGGCCAAGCACGTCCCCTACGGCGAGCGCTTCCCGGAGAACGTGGTGGAGTCCAACGTGCTCGCCACCGACGCCCTGCTGCGGCTGGCGGACGCGGCCGGGGTCAGCACGTTCATCTATCCGTCGAGCGACAAGAGCGTGCGTCCGCCCAGCCTCTACGGGGCCACGAAGCGGATCTGCGAGGCGCTGGTCCAGCGCGCGAGCGCGAACGGACGCCGCTGGCTGGTGGTGCGCTTCGTTAACATTCTCGGAACGCGCGGCAGCGTGATCGAGACGTTCACGCAGCAGGTGCAGGCGGGAGCGCCCTTGAGCGTGACCGATGAGCGGATGACGCGGTACTGGATCAGCATGGACGAGGCGCTCTGGCTGATCCTGCAGGCAGGACGGGCCGGGGAGCCTGGAGCGGTGCTCCTGCCAGCCTGCGGCGACCCGGTCCCGGTGCAGGAGACGGCGCGCCGTCTGGGTGCGTGGTACTGCCCCGAGCGCACTCCCTACCCCGTGCACATCACGGGCATCCGGCCCGGCGAGCGGCGCCACGAGGTGCTCCTGTCCGAGCACGAGCGCGTGGTACCGGGGCTGGCCACGGGCGTGCTGGAGGTCCGGACCGAGCGCGACCCTGCCCGCCTGGACCGGGTGCCGGGCGTGGTGGACGAGCTGCGGCGCCTGGTGGAAGGGGGCGACCGCGCGCGCATTCGCGCGGTCGCCCTGCAGGCGGCGGAGGCGCTGCAGTGAACGCCGTCGCCTGGCTGGCCACGGCGTTCGTCGTCGCCGCCGTGGCGGCGTACGGCCTGGCGCGCGTCGCCGAGCGGTGGGGCCAGCGCCTCGGCGTGCTCGACCAGCCGCGGCCGGGCGAGGTGCAGGTGCAGGTCGTCCCGCGCACCGGCGGCTACGCCATGCTCGGCGGCCTCTGGCTGGCGCTCCTCGTCGCCTACGCGCTGCGCAGCGCGCTGATGGTCGACCCGGCGCTCGGCCCGGATTGGAATCCCGCCGACGACGTGCGCATCGTGGGCATCGTCGTCGGCACGGCGCTCATCGTGCCCCTGGCTGTGCTGGACGATCGCGCGCGGCTGGGGCCCGGCCCGCAGCTCCTGGGCCAGGTGCTTATCGCCGCCGTGCCGGTGGCGTTCGGCCTGCGGGTGAGCAGCATCGCCCAGCCGTTCGGCGAGCCGATCGTGCTCCCGCTCTGGCTGGATATCCCCGTCAGCATCCTCTGGTTCGTCGGGATGATGAATGCCATCAACTGGGTCGACGTAATGGACGGGCTGGCCAGTGGGATCGCCTTCGGCGCCGCCGTCGTCCTGTTCGCGCGCGCCTTCCTGTTCACCCAGTACTCGGTGGCCGTCTTCCCGCTCGCGCTGGCGGGGGTCTGCCTGGGGTTCCTGGGGCGGAACCGTCCGCCCGCCGCCATCTTCATGGGGAGCTCGGGCTCGCTCTTGCTCGGCTTCGGCCTGGCCGCCAGCGGCATCCTTGGCGGCGCGAAGGTGGGCACGGCGCTGCTCGTGCTGGGCGTGCCCATCCTGGACGCGGCCTGGGTGATCCTGCGGCGCCTCACGCGCGGCGCGCGGCCCGAGCGCGGCGGGGACCGCGAACACCTGCCGATGAAGCTGCACGACCTCGGCCTGAGCACGCGCGAGACGGTGCTGGTGCTCTACCTGGTCTCCGCCGTCCTCGGCGCCATCGGGCTGAGCCTGCACACCCCGCCCGAGGCGCCGAGCGTCGAGAAGGCGTACGTGCTGGCGGCGATGGTGCTCGTCGTCGGCGTGGCGCTGGCCGTCGTCACCCGAGCCGTGGCGCGGCGCCGAGCGCCCGAGTAGCCGCCCGCCGGGGGCGGGCGTTGGGCGTTGGGGGTTGGCAGAGGACGCCCCGGACCCGGACCGGACCTCTGGCATCTGCCGTCTGAAAGCCCGTGGCCCCGGGCTACATCGCCCGGCGCTGCGCGGCGCGCCCCTCGATCCGCGCCAGCAGGTCGGGCGGTGCAAGCACCGCGCCCGGGGGGCGGTCCAGCCCCTCGAAGCCGTGGTAGTCGCTCCCGACCGTGGGGAGCAGGCCGTGCTCCTGGCAGGCGTCCAGGAGCGCGGCTGTTACCTCTGGCGGGTAGTCCCGGCAGTAGTAGACCTCGAGCCCGTCGACGCCGGCGGCGAGGAGCCCGGGCAGGTAGGTGCGCCAGTCCTTCCCGTCCAGCTCCAGTGGGTGGGCCCAGATGGCCACCCCGCCCACGGAATGGATGAGGCGAATCGCCTCCGCAGGGTCCAGCCGGTAGCCCTCGAAGTAGGCCGGGCCGTCGTGGCCGATGAAGCGCTCGAAGGCCTCCTGGATGGTCTGGACGTAGCCGGCCTCCAGGAGCGCCTGGGCCACGTGCGGCCGGCCGACGCTCCCCTCGCCTGCCAGCTCGAAGACGCGCGCCACGCCGATCGGCGCGCCCAGCCGCGCCAGCGCCTCAGCCATCTGGTGGACGCGCGTCACTCGCGCCGAGCGGAACGTGCGCACCCGCTCCTGGAAGTGAGGCTGCGTGTAGTCCAGGAAGAGCCCGAGCACGTGCACCGAGGCGCCCGGCACGTCCGTGCTCAGCTCGATGCCCGGGATGACCCGCACGCCGAGCTCCGCGCCGACCGCCTGGGCTTCCGCCACCCCGTCGGTGCTGTCGTGGTCGGTCAGCGCCATCACCCGCACGCCGTGCGCCGCGGCCAGGCGAACCAGGTCGCCGGGGCTCAGGCGGCCATCGGAGACGGTGCTGTGGAGATGGAGATCGAGCATCAGTGCCAGGTGTTAGGTGTTGGGTGTTGGGGAGCGAGTCCCAGTCCCCAGTACCCGAGCTGTCTCACCTGGCGTAGTCCACGGCGCGGGTCTCGCGGACCACGGTCACCTTGATCTGCCCAGGGTACTGGAGGGTCTCCTCGATCTTCCTCACGATGTCTCGCGCCAGGCGCATCGCCTCGAGGTCGTCCACCTCCTCGGGCTTGACCAGGATGCGCACCTCGCGCCCGGCCTGAATCGCGAACGATTTCTCGACGCCGTCGAAGGAGTTCGCCACCTCTTCGAGCGCCTCGAGCCGCTTCACGTAACTCTCGACGCTCTCGCGCCGGGCGCCCGGGCGGGCGCCTGAGATCGCGTCGGCCGCCTGGACCAGCACCGACTCGACGGCCTGGTGCTCGGGATCGTGGTCGTGGTGGCCTGCTACCGCGTCGACCACCGCTTTCGGCTCGCCAAACCGTTTGATGAAGTCGCCGCCGATGATATGGTGCGGCCCCTCCACCTCGTGGTTGAGCACCTTGCCGATGTCGTGCAGGAACGCCGCCCGTCGGACCACGTTCGCGTCGGCGCCTACCTCGCTCGCGAGCATCGCGCCCACGTGGGCGCACTCCACGGCGTGCCGAAGCTGGTTCTGCCCGTAGGACGTGCGGAACTTCAGCCGGCCGACGACCTTGACGATCTCGGGGTGCAAGCCGAGCACGCCCGCCTCGTAGGTGGCGGTCTCGCCTTCCTCTTTGATCTCCTGCTCGATCTCCTGCTTCGCCTTGGCGACGATCTCCTCGATGCGCGCCGGGTGGATGCGCCCGTCCTGGACCAGCTTGGTCAGCGCCAGGCGGGCGACCTCACGCCGAATCGGGTCGAAGCACGAGAGCGTCACCGCGTCCGGCGTGTCGTCGATGATCAGGTCGACGCCCGTGGCCGCTTCGAGCGCGCGGATGTTGCGCCCCTCGCGGCCGATGATGCGCCCCTTCATCTCCTCGTTGGGGATCGGCACCACGGTAGTCGTCAGCTCGCCCACCATGTCGCTCGAGTAGCGCTGGATCGCCATCGCGAGGATCTGCCGCGCGGTGGCTTCCGCGGCCTGGCGCGCCTCGAGCTCGATCAGCCGGGCGCGGCGGGCCGCTTCCTGCCGCACCTCCTCCTCCACGCGCTGCAGCAGCACGGCCCGCGCCTCCTCACGGGTGAGGACCGACACCCGCTCGATGACCGCGAGCTGCTCGAGCTTGAGCTGGTCGAGCTCGCGCGCCCGCTGCTCCGCCCCCTCTTCACGTTGCTGGAGGCGGCGCTGCCGCTGTTCCAGCTCCTCCAGCTTGCGATCGAAGTTCTCTTCCTTCTGGTGGAGCCGGCGCTCCTGCACCTGCAGCTCCGCCCGCAGCTCGCGCGCCTCGCTCTCGGCGCGCGAGAGCGTGCGCAGCGCCTCCTCCTTGGCCTGGATCAGGATGGCCTTCTGCTCGGCCTCGGCACTCGTACGGATCTGCTCCGCGGTGGCCTGCGCCAGCGCGAGCTGGTCGCCGGCCGCCCGTCGCTTGACGGTGTAGCCCAGCCCGAAGCCCACGGCGACGGCGACCAGGGCTACGATGATCGTAGTCAGGACGTCCACAGGGACTGACCTCCTTCCCGTTAGGCTGCCCGGACCTCCCCGTGGACGAGGGGACGCCGGGGCGAAGCAAACGGGCCAGAGCTGCGCCCGATCCCGGGCGGGTGTAGCCCGCTTGCTTCGCCATCTCGAAGACGAAGCGCGAAGCGCTCAGGCGCCGAACGGCACCCGGGACGGATTGTACGGCTGGACTGCGACCTGGTGTCGTTGCGGCGGCGGCTCCGGTGGCGGCTGGGTGCCGCCTCGCCTGCTGCCACCCGCCCGCCCCCACGGGACCGGCTCACCCGCCAGGAGACGCGCTGCCCGCTGGGGTGACGCCGAGGCTACTCCCGACCCTGCCTCAGCACGCCCGCCTTGCGCAGCAGGCGCGTCTGGTTGGGCAGCAGCGCGGGCAGCTCGTGCAGGGCGAACCAGTGGCAGCTCGACGTCTCCGCGGTCGCGCGATACGTCCCCTCCAGCACGGTACAGCGGTAGACCAGGTCCAGTTGCGAGCGCGCGTAGAAGTCGGCGGCCAGCAGCCGGTCCACGGACACGCGCAGCCCGGTCTCTTCGAGCACCTCACGCGCCAGTCCCGCCTCGGGACTCTCGCCGCGTTTGAGCCAGCCACCGGGCAGGCCCCACGGGGTGCCGCGGCGGTAGGTGTGCTCCAGCAGGAGGATGCGCCCCTGCTCGTCCTGGATGAGCGCCATGGCCCCCACCATGAACGCGGGGTTGAGGAGATGGAGGAAGACCTGCCGCAGCCCCTCCGGGAAGGGCACGTCGCGCCAGATCCGGAGCAGGAGGCGGTGCAACGGCGCAAGTCTACGCGAGCGCGCGGTACGGCCTGGTGCCCCTACCATAGGCGCATGACAGGCGGCGACGTTCCCCCCCTGCGCGACCTGCTCAGGGCGCAGGGGGGACGGGTATGGGTGGTGGGCCACCGCGGCGCGATGGGCTACTGTCCTGAGAACACCATGGCCTCGTTCGAGCGGGCTGTGGCGCTCGGGGCTGACTGGGTGGAGCTCGACGTGCACCTGACCAGGGACCGCGCGCTGGCGGTGATCCACGACGAGACGGTGGACCGCACCACGAATGGCCAAGGCCTGGTGAAGGACCGGACGATGGCGGAGCTGCACCAGCTCGACGCGGGCGCCTGGTTCGGGGCGGAGTTCGCCGGCCAGCGTATCCCCACGCTCGACGAGGTGCTGGCCTGGGCGCGCCGGCTCGGCGTGGTGGTGGACATCGAGATCAAGAACGCACCGGTCTTCTACGCCGGCATCGAGCAGGCCGTGGTGGCGGCGCTCGACCGCCACGCCATGGCCGAGCGTGCCATCGTCATCAGCTTCGACCACCCGGCCGTCCGGCGGGTGAAGGCGCTGGACGAGCGGGTGGCGACCGGCGTGCTGTACGCCGGCCGTCCCGTCGACCCGGTCGGCCTGGCCCGCGGGGCCGACGCGGATGCGCTGCTCCCCCACTGGGCCTACGTGACGGCCGAGGACGTGGCCGCGGCCCATGCGGCCGGCATCGCCGTGGCGCCGTGGGTCTCCTCGGACCCGGCGGTGCTCGCCCACCTCGTGCGAGCAGGCGTGGACGCCATCGGCACGAACCACCCGGACGTCCTGCGCCGGGTGGTGGACGCGGCGGGCTGAGCGAGCGGCGGCCCGCCGCTGGAGCCAGGGCGTGGCGGCCGGGGCGCCCCGGCCGCCACGCCCTGGCTCCAGCGGAACCTGAACCGCGTTCTTACTTGACCAGCGTGTACACCGCCGCGTGGGCGACCTGGCTTCCTCCGGTCGTGACGGAGAGCGTCGCCTGGTAATCGCCGGCGGCGATCCCCTTCGACGCGGCCATCGTCACCGTCACCACGCCCGACCTCCCCGGGTCCAGCGTGACGCTGGACGGCCTCAGCGTGTACCCGATGCCGCTCGCCGGCTGGCCCTGCGCATTGGTCGCACCACTCAGGCTGAGCCCGTACGTCGCGCGCTGAGCGCTCACATTCGTCAGCGTGACCTCGAAGCTCTTCGTCTGGCCGGCGCCGGACGGCACGGCGCCGAAGCTGATGCTCACCGGGTCGAGCGCCACCCGCGCGTTGACCGCGCTCAGGAGGTTCAGGCGGCCGGCGCCGACGACGTTGACATCGAGCACGGGCGTCGTGCCCGTGCGGAAGGATTTCAGGACGCCCTGGTCCGCCGTGTTGACGATCGCCGAGCGGATCTGCGCCGCGGACCAGTCAGGGTGCTGCTGCTTGACCACCGCGGCCGAACCGGCCAGGTGCGGGGCCGCCATACTGGTGCCCTGGAAGAAGGCGAAGCACGGTGGCGTCGAGCAGCCGTTCTTCGTGATCGAGCTCAGCACGTTCACCCCCGGCGCCACGACGTCCGGCTTGACCCGGAAATCCACGTCCGTCGGCCCCTGGCTGCTGAACCCGGCCATGATGTCCACGCTAGGCGTGCGGATGTACGCCAGGTCCTTGCCGATCGTCGTCGTGGCACCGCCCTGCCCGACCAGCGCCTGGCCGGTGGAGAGGGCCACCATGTAGGCTGGCACAGTCGGCTGGTTCGCCGTACCGTCCTGCGCCATCGCCACCGGATCGCCGGCCACGTTATTGGCCACCAGCACGGCGACAGCGCCGGCGTCCTGGGCGTTGCGGATCTTGGTGGAGAACGTGCAGACGCCGCGCGAGATCAGGCCGATCTGGCCATTCAGACTCCCCGCCGGCAGCGTCGTGCAGGCCGTGCTCAGGCCGTTCGTCGTCCCCGGGACCACGCCCAGGGGGGCGCTCAGATCGGCCGAGACGGTGGCGAACTCGCCCGCCGCGCCGCCGTACGTCGCTCCGCCGACGGTGACGGGGGCGCCGACGAAGTGCGGCACGGTGCTGGCGCCGGCGGTCAGCGCCCGCGCGGCGGAGCCCGGCGAGGCGACCGTGTAGTGCCCGGGCCCCTCGTTGCCCGCGGCCACGGCCACCACCATGTTCGCTCGATCCAGGTTGTCGACGGCGACTGTCAGCAGGTCCTGGATGCCTGAGGCGCTGCCGCCCAGGCTCATGTTGGCGACGTCGAAGCCGTCCTCGTAGGCGGCTTCGAGCGCGTTCAGGATATCTTCTGAGCGCGCCTCGGCGGCGGTGCCCGGGAAGACGTTGTAGTTCCCCAGCAGCGCGCGCGGCGCCACACCCGAGAGGCCGTACGGGATGGCCACGCCGCTCACGGTGGCCGGCGTATTGTAGTTGCAGGCGACGGTCCCGGCGACGTGCGTGCCGTGGTCCTGCACCGCCTCGGGCGTGTAGCCCTGGCTCGGCGTCTTGTTGCTGAACACCTTCGCCGCGATCACCTTGTTGTTGGTGAAGCGCGGGTCGCCGAGTCGTTTCTGGGCCGGATAGCCGGCGTCGGCGAAGCACGGGTTGGTGATGTCGATGCCCGTGTCGACCACCGCGACCTTCACGCCCTCGCCGGCGGTCGCGGACCCGCCTGCCCGGTTCCAGGCGTCGAACGCCTTGACGATGGAGAGGTCCGGGTCGTCGCCGCTCGGGTAGTAGAGCCCCTGGTACTCGACGCGCACGACCTGGGGCGCGCGGGCGATGGTGGACAGGCTCTCGCCGTTCAGCCGTACCGACACGGCGTTGAGGGAGATGTCGTACTCGCCCACGACCCTGGCGTTGGGCGCGTTGGCGCGCAGCCAGGCCTTGAAGTCGTTCCGCAGCGCGGCGAGCTGCGCGCGGTACGCCTTCACCGCATTGCTGGTGAAGTCGATCTTCTTCCCCGGCGCGGGCTTCGTCTTCCCGTCCGTCGCCAGCGGCGCTCCGGCGAGCTGCGCTAGCGCGGACGTCGTGTCCTGCGCGGGGCGAGTCGTGGCGCGGTCCGACGTCCGCCCGTTCGGGCCATCCCCGGCGGCGACCGCCGGGACGACCGCACTCGCGACGACGAGCGCGAGGGCCACGAAGCCCGGAATCATCCGCATCCGTTTCACGTGGGAACCCCCCTTCCTCTCTGGGCCCGCCCGACGCGGGGTGGCGCCGCCGGCGGCCCTGGGCCGGCCGCCCGGCGCTCGCGGTCCCGGCCACGCGCCACCTCGCGGCCGCCCAGCGTGGCGTAGCCTGCGCGCGCCACCCGGCGCCAGCGCGCCGGTGTGAGGTGCAACGTACTACGGCCCACCCCCGCGCGCAAGGGCGCGACCGGCCCCGTGCCCGCGCTGATTCCGTATGCCGTGGGGGCGAGCTCAATTCCGTCACCCAGTGGGTGAGGCTGCCACGCTGGAATGCGCGGGTTCGAGGCCCGCGGCGCGGCATTGACAGGCGTGGACGATTGGTCTATACCAATTCCACACCCCCGCCGCGGCCGGGCCCGTCCCAGCCGCGTTGCTCGAGCCTCGGGCGTGGGCGCGGCTCGGGCGCCACCTGCGCCGAGCGCGACGCGGCGCGAGACGCAGGCCGCGGGGAGCGATGGCCATGTGTCTGAAGGGTGCCGCCGTATGACCCAGCACCGCACTGAGACTGTCAAGGCGCTCCGCAGCCAACTGTTCGACCTGCTCGTGGTTGGCGGCGGGATCATCGGTGCCGGCATCGCCCGCGACGCGGCGCTGCGCGGCTTCCGCGTGGCGCTCGTCGAGCAGCACGACCTCGCCTGGGGCACCACCTCGCGGCCGACGCGGCTCATCCACGGGGGGCTGCGCTACCTGGAGATGTACGACTTCGGCCTCGTGCGGGCCGACCTGCACGAGCGTGAGATCCTGCTCCGCGTGGGCCCCCACCTCGTCTTCCCACTGCCCTTCCTCCTGCCCCTGTACGGCGCCAGCGTCTTCTTCCAGTCCAAGCTGCGCGCAGGCATGGAGCTGTACGATCTCCTCTCCTTCGATAAGAGCCTGCCAGGACGAAAGTGGCTCACCCCGGCCCAGGTGGCGGCCGAGGAGCCGACGATCAAGACCGACGGCCTGCAGGGCGCCTGGCGCTTCTTCGACGCGCAGGTCCCGCTCATCGAACGGCTCGTCGTCGAGAACGCCCTCGACGCCGCCAGCCACGGCGCACGGATCCTCAACCACGCCCGGGCCGAGCGCTTCCTGCGCACCCCGGACGGCCGGGTGGCCGGCGCGCTCGTGCGCGACCTCGACGGGCACCAGGAGCTCGAAGTGCGCGCCCGACTCATGGTCAACGCCAGCGGGCCGTGGCTGGACTTGACCAACGGCGAGCTGCGCGCCGGCCGCCCGAAGGCGTTGCGCCTGACCAAGGGCGTGCACCTCGTGACACCGAACGGGACCAAGAACGCCACCATCCAGTTTGCCCGCCGCGACGGTCGGCTCTTCTTCGTGACGCCCTGGCTCGGCTGCTCGCTGGTCGGGACCACCGACACCGACTACTGCGGCGATCCGGCCGACGCCCAGGCCGACGAGGAGGACGTGCGGTACCTCCAGGCGGAGGTGCGCCAGGCCTTCCCGACCGCGCCCTTCGACCAGGTCTACTACACCTGGGCCGGCGTGCGGGCGCTCGTCCGCGCGGACGGCGTCAAGGAAGGCCGGGTGTCGCGGAAGCACCGGGTCCTGGACCACGAGCAGCGCGAGGGCGTCCCCGGCATCGTCTCCGTGGTTGGCGGCAAGATCACCGCCTACCGCGGCATCGCCGAGGAGGTCGTGGATCTGGCGTGCAAGAAGCTCGGGTGGCGGACCCGCGGCTACACGGACCGGCGGCCGCTGCCTGGCGGGCACCTGGCCGACCCACGCGCCGACGTGGCGCACGAGGTGTGGCCCCGGGCGCGGGCGTTGGGGCTCGACCACAGCCAGGCCGAGCACCTGGGCCTGGTCTACGGCTCGCTGGCCCAGGACGTGCTGGACCGCGTGGAGCGGGACCGCTCGCTTGGTGCGCGCGTCTGCCCTCACCAGCCGACCATCGTGGCCCAGCTCGCGCGCGCCGTGGAGGCGGAGTGGGCCACCTCGCTCGGCGACGTCCTGCTGCGGCGCACCCCGCTCGGGCTGGCCCCCGACCAGGCGCTCGGCTGTCTGGACGCCCTGGCCGCGCGGCTGGGCGAGCTGCTAGGCTGGGACGCGACGGAGCGCGCCGCCCAGGTGGCGGCGTACCGCCGGGAGATCGCGCCGATGCGGCGCCTGAGCACCGCGCCGGCGCCCCGAAAGTGTGAGGCGCCTGCTCCTCACGATGGCTGAGCACGTGGGCCCTGGCCGCCCTGAAGCAGGCCGCACGCTGGCCCACCGGCTGAGCGCTCGGGCGCGCAGGGCCGTATGAGCGCCCGGCGCGTCATCCTCGCCCTGGACCAGGGCACGACCGGCTCGGCTGCGCTCGTCTTCGATGCCGCCGGCGGCATCGTCGGCTCGGCCGACCGGGAGATCCAGCAGCACTACCCGTACCCGGGCTGGGTCGAGCACGACGCCGAGGAGCTGTTCCAGACGACGGTGGCGGTGGGGCGTGAAGCGCTCGCGGCCGCGAGCGCCAGGCCTGAGGACGTCGCGGCGGTCGGTCTCGCCAACCAGCGCGAGACGACGGTCGTCTGGGAGCGCGCCAGCGGTCGGCCCATCCATCCCGCGGTCGTCTGGCAGAGCCGGGCGACCGCCGAGCTGTGCGAGCGGTTGAAGGCCGCCGGCCTCGAGCCGCTCTTCCGCGAGCGGACCGGGCTCCTCCTCGACCCGTACTTCTCCGGCACCAAGCTGCGCTGGCTGCTGGACCGCGTGCCGGGCGCCCAGCAGCGGGCCGAGGCCGGCGAGCTGCTGTTCGGCACTGTCGAAAGCTGGCTGGTGTGGCGGCTAACGGGCGGGCGGGTCCATGTGACCGATGTCGCCAACGCCTCACGCACCCTCCTGCTCAACATCCAGACGTGCGACTGGGACGACGAGCTGCTCCGCGTCCTGGGCATCCCGCGCGTCATCCTGCCGCGCGTGCGGCCGAACAGCGAGGTGTACGCCGAGACCGAAGCCACGGTCTTCGGCCGCCGCATTCCGATCGGGGGAATGGCTGGCGACCAGCAGGCAGCACTCTTCGGCCAGGCGTGCTTTCGTCCGGGCCAGGCGAAGAACACCTACGGGACCGGCTGCTTCCTGCTGGCGAACACCGGCCCGCGCCTCCCGCGGGCTGCGGGTGGCCTGCTGGCCACGGTGGCCTGGGACCTGGGCCAGGGCCCGTCGTACGCGCTGGAGGGGAGCGCGTTCGTCACGGGGGCGGCCATCCAGTGGCTGCGCGACGGCCTGGGCCTGATCCACGATGCGGCCGAGACCGAGGCCCTGGCGACGGGCGTCCCGGACACCGGCGGTGTCTACCTCGTGCCGGCCTTCGTGGGGCTCGGCGCGCCGCACTGGGACATGTACGCGCGCGGGCTCGCGATCGGGCTCACCCGCGGCACCGGCCGCGCCCACCTGGTGCGTGCGACCCTCGAGAGCATTGCCTACCAGAGTCGAGACCTGGTGGAGGCCATGCGCCAGGCCGGGCAGGCGGTGGCCGTGCTGAAGGCGGACGGGGGCGGGACGGCCAACGGCTTCCTGATGCAGTTCCAGGCCGACCTGCTGGGCGTGCCGGTCGAGGTCGCGGACTGCCAGGAGACCACCGCGCTCGGCGCGGCGTTCCTGGCCGGCCTGGCGACGGGCGTCTGGGAAGGGCCGGACGAGCTGGCGACGCGCTGGCGGGCGGCGCGGCGGTTCGAGCCCCGGATGGGCGCAGACCAGCGTGAGAGCCTGTATGCCGGCTGGCTCCGGGCGGTCGAACGGGCGCGCGGATGGGCCGCCTAGCACCCACCCACACGGCCTGGGCCAGCACGCGCGGCGCCTCGCAGGTGTGACAGGCTGGCGTGAGCCATCCTCACGCCTCCCGACCCGCCCGAAAGTCGGCCCGTCCGGCTGGCCGGTGCACGGCCAGCCTCCTCCGCGCCCGGCCGCGCGGCCTGCGCGATGCGGAGCGCCGATCGGATGAGCGCCAGGTGGGTGAACCCCTGCGGGTAGTTCCCCAACAGCTCGCCGCTGGCCGGGTCGATCTCCTCGGCGAGCAAACCCACGTCGTTGGCGTACCCGACGATCCGCTCGAACAGCCCCTGCGCCTCGTCCGCCCGGCCCTGCAGTGCCAGGTTGTCCACGAGCCAGAAGCTGCACAGGGCGAAGGTCGCCTCGCCGCCCGGCAGGCCATCGTCGCCCAGGTAGCGGTAGACGAGGCCGCGCGCGGTCAGCCGCTCCCGGATGCGCTCCACGGTCGAGCGGACCCGTGGATCGTCCGGCGGCAGGAAGCCCACCAGCGGGATGGCGAGGGCGCTGGCGTCGAGCGCCGGTTCGCCGAGCGCCTGCGTGAAGGCGCCGAGCGCGTCGTCGTAGCCCTGGGCCAGGATCGCGCGGCGGATGGCGTCCCGCTCCTGCCGCCAGCGGCCGGTCCGCGCGCCGGGGAGGCCCCGCCCGGTGGCCAGGCGGAGGGCCCGGTCGAGGGCGACCCAGCACTGGGGCTTCGAGTACAGGAAGTGCCGCGGGCCGCCCCGCACCTCCCAGAGTCCCTGGTCTGGCTCGCGCCAGCGGGCCGCCGCCAGGTCGGCCAGCCGCCACAGCGCGTGCCAGACGCCGGCCCGCGGCAGGCCGAGGTGCTCGACGTGCAGCGCGGCCGCGTCCAGCACCTCGCCGTAGACGTCGAGCTGCGACTGGCCAGCGGCGGCGTTGCCGATGCGCACCGGCCGTGAGCGGCGGTAGCCCTCCAGGTGGTCCAGCGTCCGCTCGGCCAGATCGAGGCTGCCGTCGACACGGTACATGATCTGGAGGTCGTGGCCGCGCAGGCACACCTCCTCCAGCCAGCGGAAGAAGCCGGTCGCCTCCCGATGGTGGCCGATCCCCTGGAGGGCGTCCAGGATCAGCGCCGCGTCGCGCAGCCAGGTGAAGCGGTAGTCCCAGTTGCGCACCCCGCCGATCTCCTCCGGCAGCGAGGTGGTCGGGGCGGCCACGAGGGCGCCCGTCGGGGTGAAGGTCAGCAGCTTCAGCGCCAGCGCGCTGCGCTCCACCAGGTGGCGGTACGGCCCAGTGTAGGTGCAGGCCCCGGACCAGGCCTGCCAGTAGGCGAGGGTCGCCGCCAGGTCCGCGTCGGCGTCCGCGTCCTGTGCCACCAGTGTTGCCGGGGGCGCGTCCGCCCGGTACGCCAGGCTCACCCAGAAGCGCTCGCCGGCCGCGACGCGCCTGCGGCCGCTCGCCGCGCCCGAGGCATCGGCCCGGAGCTCGACGGGACAGGTGAGAGCGAGGCTCTCAGGGCCGGCGCGGGCGACGGCGCCGCCCGGCACGGGGCTGACGGCGGTGTCCGTCCGGGCGAAATCGAACGTCGGGCGGAAGCTCACCTCCAGCTCGACCTCGCCGGCCAGGCCCTCCACCAGCCGGAGTACGCGGCGGCTCGGCTCGAGCTCCGCGCCAGCCGTGCCGCTCGGGTGCCGGTGTGCCGGCATCAGGTCGGTCACCCGCACCTGGCCGCCAGCGGTGGTGAAGGTGGTGGCCAGCATGTTGGTCACGCCGACGTAGGCGCGGGTGATGGTGTGCGCGCCGGCCGGCCCGACGCGGCACCAGCCGCCACGGCGGGCGTCCAACAGCCGACAGAAGACGGCCGGGCTGTCGACGTGCGGCCAGCACAGCCAGTCGATCGAGCCGTCCCTGGCGACCAGCGCCGCGGTGTGGGCGTCGCCGATCAGCGCGTAGTCGCCGATCGGCCGGTAGCCGCGTTCCGCCCCGTCCGCGCCCACGTCACGTCCCCAACCGTAGGGCGGCCCCTGCCGCGCCAGCCAGGCTTGAGGCGCCAGCTCGTCCTGGCGGTACGAGCCGGGCGGGTCGGCCCTGAGCGCGGCCGTTCGCACCGGTGACGATGGCGCTGCCGTCGCCCGACGTCACGGATTCCGTCCCGTCCGCCCCTGGGTCGCTCCACTCCAGGCGTTGTACAGCAGCGCCCAGAGCGCGCCGAACGCCCAGGCGCCGATGGTCGCGGTCACCAGGCCGACGAGGTACCCGGTGAGCGTGATCTCCACCCCGATCGGCGAAGGCGGGGCCAGGCTGAGGAAGAGCCAGCTCTGGTACAGGCCCAGCAAGAGGCTCGGGGCCACGAGCGCGAGCAGCGCGCCGAGGGTGTGGACGATCGCTACCAGGAGCGCGAGCGCGGTAGCAAAGGGAACGGCCTGGAGCGCTGTCGGTCTGTCAGCGCCGATCATGGTGCACCTCCGCTCGATGGGGCTAACGTAAGGGGGCTGCTGGGAGACGAGCTCCCAGGGCGGCAGGCTGATGGGCAGCCTGCCCCAGGGGCCCCGCTCAGGGAGCGCGGCCCGTTGACGGCCTGCGCCCCAGCGGGTGCGACCGCTGGAGTGTGGCCGCGTGCATCGACGTGAGGCACGGCACCACCAGCGCCCACGCTGCAGCACGCACTTCGCATGCCAGCCGATGTGCCGCACGCGCTTGGCTCAGGTGAAGGAGGAGCGCGAAGCGCTCAGGCATGACGACCGCATACCGGCAGATCGAGGAGGAGCTGGAAGCGCGCCTCGGGGCGGGCGCGTGGGCGCCAGGGGCGAAGCTGCCCACCGAGCGCGAGCTGGCGGTGCAGATGGGCGTCAGCCGCATGACCGTGCGCCAGGCGCTCGGGCGGCTGGCCGAGCGCGGGCTCCTGCTCCGGCAGCAGGGGCGTGGCACGTTCGCGGCGGCCCCCAAGCTGACGCAGAGCCTCTCGATCCTGAGCGGCTTCTTTGAGGAGATGGTGCACCAGGGCGTGGTGCCGACATCGCGCGTCCTGGAGCGGGCGCGGATGCCGGCGACCCAGGCGCTCGCACGCACCCTGGGCGTGGCCGTCGGCGAGCCGCTCTACAAGGTGGTGCGGCTCCGCCTCGGCAGTGGCGAGCCGCTGGTGCTGGCCACCTCGTACTTGCCGGCCAGGCGGGTGCCCGGCCTGCTGGAGCGTGACCTCGAACACTCGTCCATCTACCGGTTGATGGACGAGTACAGTGCCCGTCCGGTCCGCGCCATTCAGACGCTCGAGCCAACCATCGCGCGCGGCGACGCAGCCGAGGCGCTCGGGGTCCCGAGCGGCAGCCCGGCCATGCTGGTCGAGCGGACCGCGTGGGACGCCGAGGGGCAGCCGGTCGAGTACGCCAGGGACCTCTACCGCGGCGACCGCCACCGCTTTGTCGCTGAGCTGCGCCTGCGGGGCTGAACGCCTGGCGCCCCCGTGGCCTGGCGGCGAAGCGCCCAGAGGCGTCGCCGAGTGGTCGGCGCGCCCGGTGAGAGGGGCCTCGGCCACCGGGCCCGACCAGCTCAACCCGCTGCAGGTGCACCCAACGCCCGGCCACGGCCCGCGACACGGTATCGTTGTGGCGAGCCGGGTACGCAGGAGCAAGGAGGTCAGCCATGCAGACGCTTCAGGTGCCGAGCGCGCCGCCCACCCAGCAGGGCGTGGGCGGCCGCTCGACGGTGCAGCACTTCATCGACGGCCACTGGCAGATGTCCTCGGGCGGACCGACCGAGCCCGTCTACAACCCGGCGACCGGCGAAATCATCGCCGAGACGCCGCTCGGCACCGCGGCCGACGTGGACCGCGCCGTCCAGGCGGCGGCGCGGGCGTACCCCGGCTGGGCCGCGACGCCCGTCGTCGAGCGAGCGCAGCTCCTCTTCCGCTTCAAGGCGCTCCTGGAGCAGCACTTCGACGAGCTGAGCGCGCTGGTCACGCTGGAGAATGGCAAAGGCATCAGGGATGCCCGGGGCGAGGTCCGCCGGGGGATCGAGGTGGTGGATTTCGCGTGCGGGATGCCCACCCTCCTGATGGGCGAGACCGTGCGCGACATCGCGCGCGGCATCGACAACGTCAGCTACCGCTTCCCACTCGGCGTGGTGGCGGCGATCTGCCCGTTCAACTTCCCGGCAATGATCCCGCTCTGGACCCTGCCCATCGCCATCGGGGCCGGCAATACCTACGTCCTCAAGCCGTCGGAGCGCACTCCGCTCTCGGCCCAGCGGCTGCTCGAGCTCCTCGTCGAAGCCGGCCTGCCGCCAGGGGTGGTGAACGTCGTACACGGCGCAAAGGACGCCGTGAATGGCATGCTCGAGCATCCGGAGATCCGCGCGGTGTCGTTCGTGGGCTCCAGGCCCGTGGCCGAGCACGTCTACCGCACGGCTGCCGCGTACGGGAAGCGGGTGCAGGCCCTGGCGGGCGCCAAGAACGCGCTGATCGTCCTGCCCGACGCGCTCCTCGACCAGACGGTGGAGAACATCATGAGCTCGGCCTTCGGCAACGCCGGCGAGCGCTGCCTGGCAGGTAGCGTGGTCGTGGCCGTGGGCGCCAGGGGCGACGAGGTCGTCGAGGCGCTGCGAGCGCGGGCCGAGGCGCTGCGCGTGGGGCCCGGGAGCGACCCCGCGAGTGAGCTGACGCCGCTCATCCGCGACAGCCACCGCCAGCGCGTCCGGGAGTACGTGGACCTGGGCGAGCGCGAGGGCGCCGCGGTCATCCTGGACGGACGGACCCCGCCTCGCCCGGAGGGCTTCTACCTGGGGCCGACGCTGCTGGATCGTGCGACCGGTGCGATGCGCGTGGTGCGCGAGGAGATCTTCGGCCCGGTGCTCTCGATCGTCCGGGTCCAGACTCTGGACGAGGCGATCCAGTTCGCCAACGGCTCGCCATTCGGCAACGCGAGCTGCCTCTTCACCGAGTCCGGCGCGGCCGCGCGCCACTTCCGCGAGCACGTCCAGACCGGCATGCTGGGGATCAACGTGGGCGTGGCTGGCCCCATGGCCTTCTTCCCATTCAATGGGATCAAGAACTCCTTCTTTGGCGACCTGCACGCCACAGGGAAGGATGGCGTGCGCTTCTTCACCGAGAACAAAGTCGAGATCACACGCTGGTTCACACGGCCCTGAGCCGTCCCATGTCAGATGTCAAATGTCAGATTTGGGATTTCGGCGCGCGCACGTCTGCAATCTGGCATCTCAAACCTGAAATCTCGCATCTGAGTCGCTGCGACGCGAAGGAGCGAGCATGCGTGAGCAGACCAGGCGCCTGACGATGGCGCAGGCGCTGATCGCGTTTCTGCGGTGCCAGCACGTGGAGCGGGACGGCGTCGAGCAGCCGTTCTTCGCCGGCTGCTTCGGCATCTTCGGCCATGGCAACGTGGCCGGGATCGGCCAGGCGCTCCAGCAGCGGCCCGACTTCCCCTACTACCAGGCGCGCAACGAGCAGGCCCAGGTCCACACGGCCGCCGCCTACGCCAAGATGAAGAACCGGCTGCAGACGCTCGTCTGCACATCGTCCGTCGGCCCAGGTGCGACCAACATGGTCACCGGCGCGGCCGCCGCCACGATCAACCGGCTACCGGTCCTGCTGCTCCCGGGCGATGTCTTCGCTCGCCGCAACGTTGCGCCCGTCCTCCAGCAGCTCGAGTCGGAACGCAGCCAGGATGTGTCGGTCAATGACTGCTTCAAGCCGGTCAGCCGCTACTGGGACCGCATTAACCGCCCCGACCAGCTCCTCACCGCGCTCCCCGAGGCGATGCGCGTCCTGACCAGCCCGGCGGACACGGGCGCGGTCACCCTGGCCCTCCCGGAGGACGTGCAGACCGAGGCGTACACCTACCCTGAGCCGTTCTTCCGCAAGCGGGTGTGGCATGTCCCGCGGGTCCGGCCCGATCGCGCGGCGCTGGCACGCGCCGCCGAGTGGATCCGCGCCGGCGCGCGCCCGTTCGTCGTGGCCGGTGGCGGCGTGATCTACAGTGAGGCGACGGAGACGTTGCGCCGCTTCGTGGAGCGAACCGGTATCCCGGTCGGCGAGACGATGGCTGGCAAGGGGAGCCTACGCTACGACCACCCCCTGAACCTCGGCGCCATCGGCGTCACCGGCACCTTCGCCGCGAACCGCGTGGCGCGGGACGCGGACCTCGTGCTCGGCATCGGCACCCGCTACAGCGACTTCACCACCGCCTCGAAGACCGCCTTCCAGCACCCTGGCGTGCGCTTCGTCAACGTGAACGTGGCTGAGCTCGACGCGGCCAAGCACCACGGCCTGGCGCTGGTCGGCGACGCCCGCGCGGCCCTGGAGGAGCTGGCCGAGCTCCTCCAGGGCTACACCGTGGACCCGCGCTACCGGGCCCGGGCCGAGCAGCTCCACGCGGAGTGGGACCGGGAGGTGGAGCGGATCTACGCCGTCCGCAACGCGCCGCTGCCGAGCCAGGGCGAGCTGATCGGCGCGGTCAACGAGCTGGGCGATCCGGATGCGGTGGTGGTGGGCGCAGCGGGTAGCCTGCCCGGCGACCTGCACAAGCTGTGGCGAACGCGCCACCCCAAGCAGTACCACCTGGAGTACGGCTACTCGACCATGGGCTACGAGATCGCCGGCGGCCTGGGCGTCAAGATGGCTGACCCCAGCCGCGAGGTGTACGTCCTGGTGGGTGATGGCAGCTACCTGATGCTCTCGGCAGAGATCGTGACCTCAATCCAGGAGGGCTACAAGCTGACCATCGTCCTGATGGACAACGCGGGCTTCAAGAGCATCGGCGCGCTGAGCCGGTCGCTCGGCCAGGGAGGCTTCGGCACGCGTTACGCCTACCGCGAGGGCGGCGCGCTGCCGGGCGACGACTCCGCCAGGGTGCGAGCGCTCCCGGTCGACTTGGCGGCGAACGCGCGCAGCCTCGGCGCGCACGTCATCGAGTGCCGCACCTACGACGACGTAGCCGCGGCGCTGGAAGCGGCCAGGGGTACGGACCGCACGACCGTCATCTACGTCCGAAGCGACCGCCTGGTGTCGGTGCCGAGCTACGAGAGCTGGTGGGACGTGCCGGTGGCCGAGGTGAGCGAGATGGCGAGCGTCGCCGCCGCACGCGCGGCGTGGGAGGCGATGCGAGAGCGTGAACGCTCCTTCGTCTGACCACCGCCCGGCGCTCCCGGCCGCCCTGCGTCGCGCCGCGCCGGGCTCAGTACCCCTGCGAGCGGGCGGCGGTGGCGGCGTCGCCCAGGCCCGCCGGCGTGGCGGGCGCCCGCGAGCGGACGCCCTTGACGGCCGCGCTGGCGGCGGCGGCCAGGAAGGCGGCGTCTGAGGCGATCGAGACGAACTGGTAGCCTTGCTCGACCATCTGGCAGGCGCGCTGCGACGTGGCGACGTGGATGCCCGCCGCCACGCCTGCCTCCGCCGCCGCCCGCTTCACGCGGCTAAGCGCCTCCCAGAACTCGGGGAAGTCCGGCTCCAGGCTGGGCGGCAGGCCCATGCTCGCGCACAGGTCGTTCGGGCCCACGAAGTACGCGTCGACGCCCGGCACGCTGAGGATCTCGCGCGCGTTCTCGACGCCCCGGATGTGCTCGATCTGAATCACGACGAGGATCTCGTCATTGGCATGCTGCACGTAGTCCGGGCCGCCGTACAGCCGCGGCCGCACTCCACCGACGCTGCGGCTGCCCTGCGGTGGGTACTTGCACGCCTGCACCGCTTGCTCGGCCTCGGCGCGCGAGTTGACCATGGGCACGACCACGCCGTAGGCGCCGCTGTCCAGCGCCCGCTTGATCCAGTCGGGGCCGTTCCACGGGACACGCACCATCGGGACGGCGTCGCCAATGCTGATCGCCTGGAGGAGCTGCTGGGTCAGCGTGGCGTCGATGCCAGCGTGCTCCTGGTCGATGTTCAGCCAGTCGAAACCGGCCTGGCCGAGCTGCTCCGCGGCCAGCGGGCTGCCGAGGGAGAGCCAGGTGCCGATGCTGGGCTCACCCGCTGTGAGCTGGCGCTTCACTTTGTTCGGACGCATGGGTGCCTCAGGGTGGGTGTCGGGTGTCGGGTGTCGGGTGTCGGGTGTCGGGTATCGGGTATCGGGGGTTGGGGGGTTGTTGCGCACCCGGGGCGCGGCCGGGTGGAGGAGGGGCTCGGAGCGCTGGGCCGGCCGTGGTGCCTCGCGAGGCGCGGGCCCGCCTCGCGGTTGGCCTATTGTGACGACGTGGCGCGGAAGCATGGTCTCGCGCCTGCTCAGCATGCGGGTTGCAGGAAGGTGGGGTCGGAAGGATCAGGGGTCGAGAAAGCCAAGCCCGAGCCGCCTGGGACAGTCTGCCTGTTGACCCGGGCCCATGTCGACTCCCGCCGCGTGACTGTGCCGGGACGTGCTCAGGGCCGGGTGGCTTGACGTGGTGGGCCGCCCTCGGTGTCACATGTCGGCCACGACATGCTGGGTGCTGGTGTTGGGGCACGAGGCTCGATACCCAATGCCCGATACCTGGCACCCGAGAGGAGTCCGCCCATGCCGCGACTTGCCGCCAACCTGAGCATGCTGTTCACGGAGGTGCCGTTCCTGGAGCGCTTCGGCGCTGCCCGCCAGGCCGGCTTCAGGCGCGTGGAGTTCCTGTTCCCGTACGAGTACACCCCCGCCCAGATCCAGGCCGAGCTCGAGCGCCACGGGCAGCAGGTGGTGCTCTTCAACCTGCCGAGCGGCGACTGGGCGGCCGGCGACCGCGGCATCGCTGCGCACCCGGGCCGGCAGGGGGAGTTCCGCGCTGGCGTCGAACGGGCCCTCGCCTGGGCGCGGGCGCTGCAGGTGGCACGCCTGAACTGTCTCGCCGGCAAGGTGGCGCCTGGCTGGACGCCCCAGGAGCAGTGGCAGACGCTGGTGGAGAATGTGCGTTTCGCCGCCGCGGCGCTGACGGAGAGCGGCGTCCACCTGATGGTCGAGCCGGTCAACCACGTCGACGTCCCGGGTTTTCTGCTCACTACGACCCAGCAGACGGTGGCGCTGATCGAGGAGGTGGGCCGGCCCAACGTGTACGTGCAGTTCGACGTCTACCACGCCCAGCGGGAGCACGGCGACCTGACGCCGACGCTGCGTGAGCACTTCGCCCGGATCGGCCACATCCAGGTGGCGGACAACCCCGGGCGTCACCAGCCCGGCACGGGCGAGATCAACTACCGGTTCCTGCTCGCCGAGCTGGACCGGCTCGGCTACCAGGGCGTGGTGTCGCTGGAGTACGTGCCCAGCCCGAGCACGCGGGAGTCGCTCGGCTGGATCGAGGAGTATGGCTGCCAGCTCGCCTGAAGCACGCCCGCCCGGCGAGGCGCTGCGCGGCGGAGTGGCCTGAAGAGGCCGCGGTGCGGCGCGCAGCACGCGGCGAGGCCCGGCGGACCCGCGTCCGCCAGGGCCTCGCTCGAGGGTTGGCTACCGGCTCACTCCACTACGAGCTTGCCGCGCAGCATGCCCATCTGGCAGGTGAAGTCGTACTCCCCGGGGCGCTCCGGGAGGAACTCGATCGGGACGATCTGGCCCTCTGGTAGCGCGCTGCTCTTGCCGAAGTCGGCCAGCACCACCCGCTCGGAGCAGGCGGCCGTCTCCTCGCGGCGGAAGTTCAGCCGCACCGGCTTGCCGTGCTGGACCACGATCACATCGGGCGTGTAGCCGCCCTTCACCAGCACCATGGCCTCCTGGTAGCCGCCGGACGTCACCGGGGCGCGGTACCCGCCCTTGCGCGGGCCCCAGAAGAACCAGGCGATGCTGACGATCAGGCCCAGTCCGAGCAGGACGACGACGATCTTGTCGGGGCTCATGCGTGTGCCTCCTTCGGCTTCCACCCCTTCAGGCGGTTAGCGTTGCTGATGACGGTGACCGAGCTGAAGCTCATCGCCAGGGCGGCGAGCAGCGGGCTAAGCAGGATCCCGAAGAAGGGGAACAGCACGCCCAGCGCCACCGGAATGCCGAGGCCGTTGTAGATGAAGGCCCCGAACAGGTTCTGGTAGACGTTGCGCATCGTCGCCTTCGAGATCTCGATCGCCATCACCACGCCGCGCAGGCTGCCGCTGATGAGCGTGATGTCGGCGGCCTCGATGGCCACGTCGGTGCCGGTGCCGATGGCGAAGCCGACGTCCGACTGGGCCAGCGCCGGGGCGTCGTTGATGCCGTCGCCCACCATGCCCACCTTCTTCCCTTCGAGCTGCAGCTTCTGCACCTCGTGGGCCTTGTCCTGCGGCAGCACCTCGGCCAGCACGCGGTCGATACCCACCTGGCGGGCGATGGCCGCCGCCGTGCGGCGGTTGTCGCCTGTGATCATCGCCACCTCGATGCCCAGGTTCTTCAGCGCCCGGATGGCAGCCACCGAGTCCTCCTTGACCGGGTCGGCTGCCGCGACGATGCCGGCCGCCTGGCCGTCGATCGCCACGTACATCGGCGTCTTGCCGTCGTCGGCCAGGCGCTGCGCCTCGGCCTCGAGCCGCCCGAGCGCGATGCTGCGCTCGCCCATGAGCCGGGCGTTGCCCAGCAGCACGCGGCGCCCCTCGACGTCGGCCTCGACCCCGCGGCCGGGGATGGCGTTGAAGTTGGCCACGTCGACCAGCGCCAGCGCGCGCGCCTTGGCACCTTCCACAATGGCCGTTGCCAGCGGATGCTCCGAGCTGCGCTCGACCGCCGCCGCCAGCCGCAGCACCGTGTCCTCGTCGAAGCCGTTCTCGGCCACGACGTTGGTCAGCTCCGGCTTGCCCTTGGTGATGGTGCCGGTCTTGTCCAGCACGATCGTCTGCAGCTTGGCCGCGCCCTGCAGCGCGTTACCCGAGCGGATCAGGATGCCATTCTGGGCGCCCAGGCCGACCCCGGTGGTCAGGCTCATCGGCGTCGCCATGCCGAGCGCGCAGGGGCAGGCGATGATCAGCGTCGTCACGCCGACGATCAGGGCGTACACCAGCGCCGGCGTGGGGCCGAACACGTACCACACCACGAAGCCGGCGATCGCCAGGATCATGACCGATGGGGTGAAGAAGCTGGACACCACGTCCACGACGCGCTGGATGGGCACCTTGGACCCCTGGGCGTCCTGGACCATGCGGATGATGTTCGCCAGCGCCGTGTCCTTGCCGACCTTGGTGGCTTCGAACTTGAAGCTGCCAGTCTGGTTCATGGTGGCGCCGATCACCTCGTCGCCCGGGTGCTTCTCGACCGGGATCGACTCGCCGGTGATCATGCTCTCGTCCAGCGACGAGGTGCCCTCGCGGACGACGCCGTCCACGGGGACCTTCTCGCCCGGGCGGACGACGACGATGTCGCCGACCAGCACTTCCTCGACCGGAATGTCCACCTCCTGGCCGTCGCGGACGACGCGGGCCGTCTTGGCCTGCAGGCCGATCAGCTTCTTGATCGCCTCAGAGGTGCGGCCGCGAGCCTTCACCTCCATGGCCAGCCCCAGCACGACCAGCGCGGTCACGACCACCGTCACGTCGTAGTAGACGTCGGCGTACTCGACCGAGGGCACGACCTGGGGGAAGAGCAGCACGATCGTCGAGTACAGCCAGGCGATCCCGGTGCCCGTGGCGATCAGCGTGTGCATGTTGGCGGAGCGGCGCTTCAGGCCCTCCCACATGCCGGTGTAAAACTGGCTGCCGCTGTACACCAGGACGGCCAGGCTGCCGAGCCCAATGACTCCCCAGAGGAGTCGGATCTCCAGGCTGCCGCGTGGGAAGAGGTCCTGCAGCACCGGGATCAGGTACGGGTAGGAGAGGATCATGGTGGGGATGCCGATGGCGGCGGCGAACCACCACTTCCGCATGAGCTGGCGGTACTCGCGCTCCTGGTCAGCGGCCTCCTTGTCCAGCGAGGACTCGCTCGGGGCCGCCGCCGGTGTCGCCTTGTAAGGGCCGGCGCTCTCGACGGCTCCTGCCAGCGCGCCGATGTCCACCGCCGTCGGGAGGTAGTCAACCTTCACCTCCTCTGTCGCGGCGTTGAGCGTGGCGTCGAGCACGCCGGGCGTGGCCTTGAGCGACTGCTCGATGGTCGGCACGCAGGCGCTGCAGTACAGCCCGGAGACCTTGAGGCGGAGCGAGGCGGCGCCCACGTCGAAGCCGGCGCGGCGGATCGCCTCGACGAGCTGGCTCACCGTGACCCGGGCCGGGTCGTACTCCACGTAGGCACGTTCGCTGCGACCTTTGGCAGTCGCCTTCGTCACGCCCGCCACGCCCCGCAGCGCCTGCTCCAGCGCGGGCGCCCCAGAGCGGTTCAGGCCCGTCACAGGCAGGTCGATGCGCACCGACCCGCGTGTGCCCGGCCGCACGCCGGTCGTCGCCGAGGGGACCACGGCGTCGCCGCTACGTCCGTCGCCTGCGGCCGCCGTGTACGCGTGCGGCTTGGCGTCGAACTGCTTGGCGCAGTGCGTCGAGCAGAAGTAGTACGTCTCGCCGTCGACGGTGCGCGACGCGGCAGCGTCAGGCGGTGCCACCGCCATGCTGCACACCGGGTCGATCGCACTGGTCGGCGGCGCGTTGGGGATCGTTTGAGCCATCGTTCTCCTCCGTGGAGTTGCTGGCGAGCGCCTGGCGCTCATTGGTCCAGGTGGCGCAGCACGTGCTGGGCCATTCCGGTGCCGAACCCGGCTGACCTGCTGCCCATGCTGCTGAGCCTCACCTCGATAGTCGCAAGTGTGCCGGTCTCCGCTGAGGCATGCCTGAGCCGCGCCTGAGACTCGCCTGAAGGTTTACCCGGGACCGCAGCTCCTGGGCCACTCCTGCTCATGGCGAGCCCAAGCTGCGGCGCCGACGATCGAGCCGCTCCAGGCCCTCACGATCACCCAGCGCGGGTCACCCCAGGAGCTGCCCGCCGCACGCCCCCGGCGAGGCACCCCGCTTCGCCAGAGCCTCGGGGCCCGAGCCGGGTGCCGGTACTGGGTTTCCGGTGTCGGGTGCCAGGTGTCGACCGGACGGCCCGAGACGGTCTAACTTCCGGCATCGGACGTCAGGCGCGGCCCCCACGCTTCGGCACCCCGCGGACAGGACGCGAAGCCGTGGGGTATCGGCCAGACAGGAAGGTGGTGCGCCCTCTTGGGGCGCCCGCGCGGTGCGGGCGGTCAGCGGCGCACGAGCTCGCGCTCGCGCTCCTCCAGCCGTGCCGCGGCCGCGTCAATCAAGCTCCGCAGCGCGAGCAGTTGCTCTCGGTTCGCGTTGCGCAGGTGCCTCCGCGTCTCCGCCGGCAGCAGCCGCGACGGATCGAACAGGGTGAGACGGGCGCGGATGGGACGTCCGCGCGCACCTTCAGGCATCCGTCCAGTAGCCATCATCGACCTCCTCCCTGAGAACGCCTCACGCGGCCCGGTCGTCGTCCCAAGACGCGCGGGTACCTCCGTGTGGACGCGCCATCGGAGCGCCTGGACGCGGCCACGGCGCGCCCTGCAACACGCTAATGGCGGCCACTCTGCCGCCTGGCTGCGGGATCGGCCGCGCTGGCAACGTCGCGCGCGGCCGAGGCGCCCGCCCCCTCCCGGGGCCGCGGGCTCTCGTCCGAGGCGTGCTGGTGGCCGTGGCCGCCGCCGTGCATCCACAGCATCAGGAGGAAGACCAGCCCGACGACGATCCAGCTGCCGTACGCTGCCAGGAATTCTGCCATAGCGGCCGCACCTCGCTTCCCGCCCCGTCTGGGTAGGGCCCTATCATCGCCCCCTTTCCTGAAGCCGGGCTGAGGCACGGCTGAGCGCAGCGTGAGGAAGCCGCCGGGGCCAGGGCTACCGCCAGCAGCCGCGCGCGTCCCAGCGGAGCACGGGGTGCTGAAAGTGGACCAGGTGCTCCGCGGCCTCCAGGTCGCGGTGGAAGTCGCGGTCGCAGAGCGGGCAGTGGTAGAGCGGCGCCCCCCACCAGCCACGTGCCTGGTGCAGCACGGCCACCTTGGCGTCCCGCTCCGTCGCCAGCTCCATCGCCTGGGCCCGCCCGCTCAGCCGTGGCCCCGGGCCGGGCCGGCCCGTGCGACCGGACGCGGGCGCCGCCGCCTGCCGCTGTCGCTTGCCCCGGGTCACAGCCCCAGTCTAGGCGGGCCGGCTGAGCGCGGGCTGAAGTGCGACTGAAGCGCGGCTGAGCGCCTCGGAAACGTTGGCGGCGGCCCACCTATGCGGCACACTCAGCCTGACGTCCCATGAAGCTGAACCGTGTCGAGAAGGCGCTGATGAACAATCCCGTGCGCGCCCTGGTCCAGTGGCGCTACGAGGCGCCGCTCCTGGAACGACTGGGCGGGCGGACCGAGGGGCTGCGGGTGCTGGAAGTGGGCTGCGGCCGGGGCGTGGGGACGGAGATCCTCCTGCGACGCTTCGGCGCGGCGCACGTCACCGCCTTCGACCTGGACCCCGACATGGTGCGCCAGGCCAGGCGACGCCTGGCGGCGTACCCGGCCGCGCGCCTCGCGCTCTACGTGGCCGACAGCACGCACATTCCAGCGCCGGACGAGGCGTTCGACGCGGTGTTCGACTTCGGCATCGTGCACCACGTACCCGACTGGCTGACGGCGCTGGCGGAAGTACGCCGCGTGCTGCGCCCTGGCGGCCGGTTCTTCTTCGAAGAGGTGACCAGCCACGCCCTCGACCGCTGGTCCTACCGCACGCTCTTCGACCACCCGCGGGAGAACCGCTTCAGCCGCCAGGAGCTCGTCGACGAGCTGGAGCGGCTGGGCATCGCCGTGGGGGAGCGGGTGGTGGAGCGCTTCTTCGGCGACTTCGCCATCGGCGTGGGGCAGCGCCGCGCCTGAGCGCTGCGCGCCCAGGCCGTGTGCAACAGCGCCACGCACGCGGGCCACAGCGCCACGCAAGCGGGGCGGACTCTGGCCTACCTGCGTGACTGTCAGGAGGTGGTCGACCGGAGGGAGGCCGGCCCGGAGGCGTACGGCGGCCAGCCTTCGGCGACGCCGTCGAACGGCTCCGCGATGACCCTGGCCGCCTTGCGGCGGAGCACGGGCAGCCTACCGAGCCCCCGAATCCACAGCGCCGGCGCTGGCTCGACCAGCGCCTTGATCTGCTGCATGCGCCGGAGGTGGCGGCCCATGGCGCGGTGGACGGCGGCCGTGTAGCCGTCGAGCGTGGTCGCCCGGCCCGCGAGCACGTCGAGCGCGGCCCTCGCGGCTAGCCGACCGCTCTCCAGGGCTTGCGCGATGCCCTCGGCGAAGAACGGATCGGCCAGGCCGGCGGCGTCGCCCAGCGCCGCCACGCGGCCACGCGCCAGCGGTGTCTGGCCGTCCCAGAGCGGGATGCGCCGGCCCACGGCCCGTTCCGGCGTGAGGTGGCGGTCGTGATACCGGACGCCGAGCTGGTCGACGAACGTCGCCAGGAGGCGGCGGATCTCGTGTGCCGCCTGGGGATGGACCGTGCCGATCCCCAGGTTCCAGATATCGCCCTTCGGGAACGCCCAGGCGTAGCCACGCTGGATGCCGTACTCCAGCACCGCCAGCCGACCGTCCAGCCGCTCCGCGACGCTCGGGCCCTCCAGCTCGACGGCGATCACGGAGCGCCGGTGGGGCGGGAATCCGAGCGTCGAGCGGAGCCGGCCTTCAGCGCCAGCCGCCAGGAGCAGCGTCGGTGCCTCGTAGCGTCCGCGCGGCGTCTCGACGACGACGCCCCGCTCGTGCGGGAGCGCGGCGGTCGCAGCCTCGAGCTCATGCAGGTCTGCCCCGGCCGCGCTGGCGGCTTCCGCCAGCCGGCGGTCGAACAGGCGGCGCTGGACCATCCAGATGGAGCTCTCCGGCGCGCGCACGCGGGCGAGCGGACGCGCCCCCACTCGCAGCTCCACGCCGTCCACCCGCGCTTCGACGAGATCGTCGATGGGAACCTCGAGGCCGACGTAGGAGCGCGGCGTGAGCCCGCCGCCGCACGGCTTGTCGCGCCCCAGCCGCTCCTTCTCCAGCAGCAGGACGCGCGCGCCGGCACGCGTCAGGTGCAGGGCGGCCAGGCTGCCAGCCGGGCCGGCGCCAACCACGGTCGCGTCGTACTGCATGGGCTTCGGACCTCCACCGGCTCAGCACGTGGGCCGCATCTGCGCCCCGCTGCGCCAACCTCCGGCCCACGTGGTGAGCCCACAAGACATAAGGAAGCGCGAAGCGCTCGGCACCCGTGGGGCGCACGACATCTTACCCGAGCGGCGCGGGCACGGCCGCCAACGCGCCAGTTGGCGCAGGCTCCGGTGCGGGCGCCCGGTCCGGGCGGAGGAAGGCGCGTAGCGTCTCCAGGCACCAGGCCGGCCGGCGCAGCAGCGGGTGGTGGTCGCAGCCGGGCAGCACGCGGAGCGTGGCGCCCGGGTGGAGCGCCGCCAGCGTGCGGGCGCCTTCGCACGGGGCGGTCGGGTCCTGCTCGCCGTGCACGATGAGGACGGGCAGGCGGGCCGGCAGCCGCGCGGCGTCCGCGGCGGGGTCGTAGCGGTAGATCCCCTCCCACAGGGTAGAGGTGAACGACCGCCACGAGTGGCGCACCAGGTCCTCCACCACTTCGCGCGGCAGGTCTGTGAGCAGGTAGGGCAGCAGACGGCGTAGCACGCGTCGTGTGACCATGCACGCCACGGCGGCGAACGCGACGTTGGTGAGGATCCACCCGATTGGCGCGTAGGTGCGGCGAACATAGGCGACCGCCCGGTCCGGGCCGCCGAAGTACGGGGGGCTCACCAGCGCCAGGCGGCTCACCAGGTCCGGGTGGCGGGCCGCGTAGGCGAGACCCACCGTGCACCCGAACGAGTGACCCACGAGCGCCACCGGCCCGCGGCCGTCGAGGACGCGGTGGAGCTCGTCGACGTGGCGCTCAATGGTGTACCTGGTCCACGGTTTCGGCGACCGGCCGAAACCGAGCAGGTCCACCAAGACGAGGTGGTACGAGTCGGCGAGCGGGGCCACGCGCGGCTCCCAGTAGCGTGATGTGGCGCCGAGCCCGGGCAGGAACACCACGGTCGGGCCGCTCGCGCCGAGCTCGGTGACGGCCAGTCGCGACGACGCGCCGGAG
>CAYSYM010000023.1:0-54421 GCA_964435115.1 uncultured Chloroflexota bacterium
GTGGCCTAATGGTCGTGGTGACGGCCTGGCCTAATGCGCGTGGTGAACGACACCCCTCGCCATGAACAATCGGAGGAGCATGGAAATGGGCCAGCAAACGACGCTCGGCCAAGCTCGGCCGGCCGGCCCACCCCAGGTGGCGGTCAGAGCGCGCCCCGGCATGGACGCCAGCCTGTGGCTGCACACCCCGGCCTTGCCACACACGGGGCCAGGTACCTACCTCGGACGGGTGGCGATCGAGGTGTGGAACGATGAGGCCCGCAGTATCTTCGCGAGGCCCGCTGGAACGGGACGGATCGCCCAGGCTGCCATTGCGGCGCTCTCCGGCGCGGGGACACTCGTCCCAGCAAATCCTTGGGCAGACCCCCGCGCCTGTGCTGACCGCCCGGGGGCTCACTGGCTCGGGCGTGCCGTCATCGAGGCATGGGACCAGGGCAGCTCGATCACCTTCGCCGGGTCAGCGAAGGCCGTTGCGGCCCGCGCCGCCGAGCACCTGCTCGGTCTCCGCTTCGCCGGATGAGTCAGGCGATGCAGCCACGCGTCGGCCCCGGACTTGGTCCGAGGGTGAACGTCTTTCGCGTGACTCACGTCCAATGAGCATGGACGAGGCCGAGTTGCTGGACCGGTGCCGTCGCGGAGAGCAGGAGGCTTTCCGCCAGTTGGTCGAGCAGCATCATGCGCGGATGTACCGCACGGCCCACGCAATGTGCCTCGACGCTGAGGCGGCGCAGGACGTGGTGCAGGACGCTCTCCTGCGCGCGTGGCGCGGGCTTCCACACTTCCGGGGCGAGGCAGCGCTCGCCACATGGTTGACACGGCTGACCCTCAACGCTGCCAGGGACCACTCGCGCCGGTCCCGGACGAAGGCGCTCCTTGGGCGTGTCGTCCGCTGCCTCCGCCCGGAGACTGACGACCCGTGGCCGGGTGTCGCGGACGCGGACGAGGTCGCCGGCCTCCTGCGCCTGGTCTCAGTGCAGGTGCGGGAATTGGTCTGGCTCCGCTACGGGCTGGACCTGACCGTGTCGGACATCGCCGCGATCCTGGGCTGCCCCGAGGGCACCGTCAAGTCCCGCCTGCACCGCGCTCTCGGCGAGCTGCGCCACGCTGCGGAGAAGTGGCCGGCGTCCGAGGGTGCCCGACTGGAGGTGTCCCATGGGTAGCTCTGAAGCACTGGCGCGCCGTCTGGGTGCGGCGCTTCGTGAGATCCCGCCTGTGCCGGCCAGCGGGACGTGGGATGCCATCGCGCCGGCACTCAGCCATCCCACCCGCCGCCCACGGCGATCCCGCCTGGCACTACTGGCTGCGGCGGCCCTGGTGATCCTGGGAATGGTGGCCATGGCCGCGAGCGATGCCGACTTGCGGGTGTACGCGGCAGATCTTGCCAGCGGACGGGGCCCACAGGTGGGAGGACGCATTGCCTCCGGGCGGCTGGCCAGCCTCTATCCGCTGCCTCCCTTCCGCGTGTTTCAGCCCGACATCCCTGCGGCACGTCTCCGTCTCGTCGCCTTCGCCTACAACCCGGGCCCCCTCGAAGTGGGCCCGATCGCCCTGCCGAGACCGGATGGGGTCTTCGCGTATTCCCGGATCGACGGGCAGGAGGTGCCTGAGGAGTGGGTGCGCTCGGCGGCGTCGCGAGCGCGCGCGCGGCTCCGACAGCGGGGCGACCCGCCGCTCGTCCTGGTGTATGTCGAGGCGGACGGTTCGCTCGTCGAGCTGGTCCAGCGCGGCGCTCCCCGGGAAGCCCTACCCGCGGGTGATGCCACGCTCGTGCAAGGGGGGCCAGCCGTCTTCATCGCGGGTGAATCGGGCGAGAGCACGCTTGCCACGCAGCTCGGTGGCACGTCCGTTGAGATCACTGTCCAAGGCGGGCGCGCACAGGCATCCGCGGTCGCGGCGCGGTTGCGAGCGTGGCCGCTCGCACCCTTCGAGTGGTCCAACCCAACAGCGCCGGGATGAGCGGGGCGTGCGGCCGTGGGGCGGCCGGCCAGCGGCGGGGTCCCGTCCCGCGCGTTGCGGCCTGGGACGCGCCCGTGCAAGAGTGCGATCCGTCCGGCCTGCACGCGTCAGGCAGGCGCGGGCGCCCGTTCCTCGAGGAGGGGTACTGATGGATACGGCGTTGATCTCCGCGCTCATCCCGGCGCTCGTGGCGGCGGGCCTGCTGGTCACGCTGCTGGTGCCGCGGCTGCGCCCGCCGCGCCTGGCGGCGGAGATCGCGGCCTGGCGGGAGCGGTCGGGCCCGCGGGCGGCGCTCGAGGTGGTGGCCTCCACCCTCGGGGTGGCGGTGGTCGTCGCCGGTGGCCAGTGGCTCTTCGGCCCGGGCGGGGTGGACGGGGCGGCCGTGGCGTGGGCGATGGTGGTGACGCTCCTCGCCTCGGCGCTCCTCCTGCTGGGCAGCGCAGCCGGCCAGCGCTGACGGAGGTAGCCAGGTGACGGCGGCCGGGGAGAAGGCGGCGTTCGTCCGCCGGATGCAGGCGAGCCACCGGCCGCTCGCCGCCTGGGTGGCGCGCTTGAGCGACACGGAGCTGGCGCGGCCCGTGCGCGCGGACGGCTGGTCGACGCGCGACATCCTCGTCCACCTGGCGGCGTGGTACGAGGTGGCGGCCGAACGGCTGCGGCTGCTGGCAGAGGGGCGTGCGGACCAGATCCAGTGGGTGCCGGACGACCAGGTGGATGCCTGGAACGCGGAGTTCCACGCGCGGTCCCGCACGCTCTCGGCGGCCGCGGCACGCGAGCGCTTCGGTCAGGCTTACCGCGCGGTGCTAGCGGCGGTGGACCCGCTGCCGGACGAACGGTGGCGCGGCGCCGACGTGCCGGTGCCGCTGGAGCGCTGGCTGGCGGAGTGCACGTTCGAGCACGAGGAGGAGCACCGACCGGAGCTGGATCTGCGGCCGACGCCTCTCCCCTGATCGGCGCAAGCGGGAGCGCCTGGGCTGCGTACGTGGGCACCAGCTGGGCACGGGCTCCAGCCGGCCGAGGCCTGGCCTCAGGCCCTGGACGACGTGATCGACGGGCTGGGGCGGAGCTGCACGGAGTCACCGCTGCCAGCCCTGGATTCGGCCCCGTGTGGGACCCGTCGGTACAATCTCGCAGCATGAGCCTGGGAGCGTTCCACATCTGGACGATCGGCTGCCAGATGAACGTGGCGGACTCGCGCCGGCTGGCGGAGAGCCTGGAGACGTACGGCCTCACCGCCGCCGACGGGCCGCACAGCGCCGACGTCGTGGTGCTCTACTCGTGTGTCGTGCGCCAGGGTGCCGAGGACCGCGTGCACGGCCAGCTCGGCGCCCTGAAGAAGATGAAGGCGATGCGGCCGGGCCTGAAGGTCGTCATCGCCGGCTGCGTGAGCGACATCCCGGACTGGCGCAAGAAGTACCCCTTCGTCGACCTGATCGCCGAGCCCGGCCAGGACCTGACCATCCGTGACCGGCTGCTCGACCTGCTCGACCTTGGCGAGCGGTACCGCGTCGATCCCGACCAGGCGGTGCGCCTGCCGGGCATCGCGGAAGGCGTCACCATCCACCAGGGGTGTAACCGGTCCTGCACGTACTGCATCGTCCCCCAGACGCGCGGCCGCGAGCGCAGTCGGCCGCCGGCGGTGATCGTGGACGAGGTGCAGCGGCTGGTGGCGCGCGGGACCCGGGAAGTGGTGCTGCTGAGCCAGATCGTCGAGCGGTACGGGCGCGACCTGCAGCCGCGCGTGCGCCTCTCCGAGCTGCTGCACCGGCTGAACGACGTGGCGGGGCTGGAGCGCATCCGCTTCCTCACCAGCTACCCGGGCGACTTCGGCCAGGACCTGGTGGACGCGGTGGCTGACCTGCCCAGGGTGTGCGAAGACATCAACCTGCCGATCCAGGCGGGCGATGACGAGACGCTGCGGCGTATGCGGCGCGGCTACGTGGTGGACCACTACCGCCAGCTCATCCGTCGGCTGCGCGCCCGCGTGCCGGAGATCGGGCTCTCGACCGATATCATCGTCGGCTTCCCGGGCGAGACCGAGGCGCAGTTCGAGAACACTCTCCACGTGCTCGAGGAGCTGCGCTTCGACGTGGTCCACGTGGCGATGTACTCGCCGCGACCGGGCACGGTGGCGGCGATGGAAATGGAGGACGACGTGCCGCGCGAGGAGAAGCGGCAGCGGCTGCACGCGGTGGAGCAGCTTCAGAGCCGTATCGCCGGCGAGATCAACGCGCGGTACCTTGGGCGCACGGTCGACGTGCTGGTGGAGGGTGTCGCCAAGGGGCGCTGGTACGGGCGCACGCGCACGAACAAGCTCGTCCACTTTGACGATCCGCGGGACCTGGCCGGACAGGTGGTGGACGTGGAGATCACGTCCACCCAGCCGTGGTACCTGGAAGGGCGTGTGCCGGCGGCCGAGCGACTGGCCGCCTGAAACTGCCGCGCCTGGAACCTTGCGTCGCACCTGTCGCGGCCCCTTGACGGGCACCGGGACAGGCGTATGCTGGCCGTAGAGCGTGGAATCGCGCGGGGCTGCGCTGCCCCGCGGCAGCCCGAGGAGGTGCGTCCATGGCGATCTACGAGTTCGAGTGCCGGGCGTGCGGTAAGCGCTTCGAAGTCAGCCTGCCGATGTCCGAGCACGACCGCCTGCACCAGCAGCCGCCAGCCTGCCCGGCGTGCGGGAAGGCGGAGGCCCGCGAGCTCGTCTCGCTGTTCGGCTGCAAGACGCCAGCCGGCTGAGCGCTGGGACCCACCTGCGGCCTGATCGGCCAACGGTGCGGCCCGCGCGCCGAGCCCTGGTGCGAGCGACGCGTCGAGCGCTCCGCCGGCCGATGAAAGAGGTCAGCCCCGTGGTGCGCGCGAGGGCCGCGGAAGCGGTCGTCGCCGTTGGCAGAGGAGGGCAAGATGTCCGGGAAGAGCAAGAACCAGACGGCCATGGAACGGGCGGCCTTTCGCGAGGCGCTGGGCGCCCAGGTGTCCAGCCACGTGTGCGCATCGGCGGCGTGTCCGTCCCCCCGCCAGCCGATCGCCATGCGCGACCTGTACCCGGTGGTGACCTTCACCCCTCACCGCCGGACGGTCTTCTTCCACCGTGGCTGCGCCCCCGCCGTGGTGGTGGCGCGGTAGGGGTTCAGCCCAGGCGAGCCGGCGCGACGCGCTTCGGGGCTCCGCCGGCGAGCCGGTGCCCCGGCGGCTAGCCTCCGGGTGCGGCCGTGTCCAGCCAGATGGTGAACGGTCCGTCGTTGGTGAGGCGGACGTCCATGTGCGCGCCGAAGACCCCCGTCGCCACCCTGAAGCCACGCTCGCGGAGTGACTGCGCGAAGCGGTCCACGAGCCGACGGGCCAGCTTCGGCGGGGCCGCGTGCGTGAAGCCCGGGCGCCGGCCGCGTGCGGTGTCGGCGTACAGCGTGAACTGCGAGACCACCAGCATCTGGGCGCCGACGTCGGCAGCCGAGAGGTTCGTCTTGCCCGCGGCGTCCTCGAAGCAGCGGAGGAGGGCGACCTTCTCAGCGAGCTGGTCGGCGACCTGCGGCGTGTCGTCGCGGCCCGCGCCGAGCAGGATCAGCCAGCCGCGTCCGATCTGCCCGACGACCTCGCCATCCACCTCGACGGCGGCCTCGGCCACGCGTTGCAGCAGCGCTCGCACCAACGGCTCGTCGGAGGGAGGGTCAGCGGAAGGGCCGAAGGTCGCCGCGGACCCGCCCCGACGCGAGCCACCTCAAGACGAAGCGCCCCGTGCTCAGGCCGGGGCGGTCGTGCCTGCCGGTGTCGCGCTCGCGCTGGCGGGCGCGTCGGGCGACGCAGGCGGGCTGCTGCCGGCCGCCGACTCGCCCTGCTTGCCGGCGCCGTCGCTCGAGCCGGCCGAAGAACGCGAGTCGGTGACGTACCAGCCGCTGCCCTTGAAGACGATCCCCACCGGATGGATCACCCGGCGCAGGCTCCCGCCACATTGCTCGCAGGTCCTGAGCGGCTCGTCGGAGAAGCTCTGGCGCTTCTCCACGACGCCGCTGCAGGCGTCGCAGGAGTAGGTGTAGATCGGCACGTGCAACTCACCCCACCGCTGGAGTCCGCGGTGAGTCTAGCGCAGGGCGGCGGTGGGGTGCGGGGTATCGGGGGTTGGGTGTGAGGGTCTTGCGTCGGTGCCGGGGCCCCCTTCGCGCGGGCGCGGGTGGGCCGGCCGCGGGACGGCCCGCGCCTGCGTGGCGAACCGAGTTCTGCAAGGCCCGCGTTGCTGAGTAGCGGGGATCGGGTGGTGGGGGGACTCGGCGTGCAGACCGGACGCCTGAAGCCCGACACTGGCAGTCCCGGGCTTGGAGTTGGCACCTGATCCCGACGTCTGGCGCCGCCGATAGGTCCGTGGTGCTCTGGGCCAGCAGGAGGGACGAGCTGCCTACGCTTCCCGGCATAGCACCACGCGGCCGCGGGTGTCGGTGTGGTACTCGAGCTGCCTGCCGGCGCCGGAGACGACGATGAAGTAGCCGGGCGTGACCACCTGGGCGTACAGCATGCCCGGTTGCGGGCAGCCCAGCGACGTGTCGCTCCACTCGCGGCGCTCGACGCGCTCGGCGGTGAGCTGTCCGCTGGGCACGCCGAGCCGCGACGCCGCGTCGCGGAGCGCCGCGTCGACGGCCGGCTGCGCTTCAGGCCTCGGGGCGACCACGGAAGGGCTCGGACCAGGCGCCACGCCCGGACCAGCCAACGGAGTGCCCGACGGCACGCAGGCGCCGACGACCAGCGCAGCGGCCAGGCCGGTCGGCAGGATCAGCCATCGCATCTGGCCCGACTCTCATCTCACGTACGTGCACCACGGCGAGCTGGGAACGCGGGATCCGACGTCACACGACTCCAGGTCAGCCGGCGGAATCGCGCTCCCAGCCCGGGTTACACTCTACGCCCTTCGCGCCGTCCGTTCCAGGTAGCCACGGTCCGGGGTGCACCTGAGATGCGGCTCGGGCGGGTGAGGGGGTGCGTCCCAACCTCGTCCCGAGGCTGGGACGCACCCCCTCACCCGCCGCGGGCTCCGACGACCGGCGGTAGGCGGTAGCGCAGCCGGCGGCACGGTCGCCGGCTCACGGCGAGATGTGAGGCCTGGCAGTCCCCGGGGCGCCAGCCGTCGGTCACGGCGCCGGGCGCAGGCGGTCGATGGGCGTGACCTCCTTGTAGATGCGGTAGACCGACACGTCCTCCACCTGCGCCGTGCCGCCCAGGTCGCGCAGCCGGTTCAGGAAGTCGCCTTCCGCCTCCGAGCCCGGCACGAACACCCACACCGCGTTGGCCGTCCGCTGCACGTTGTCCGCCGGCGGGATGTAGCGGTTGAAGCCACCCGAGATGACGTACGCGAAGACCGTCTCCTGCGATTCGAACATCAGCGGGTAGGCGATCCAGTAGTCGGTATAGAGCTGGTGACGGCCCTCGGCCTCGAGGTGCCGCGCCAATTCCGCGCGTGTGGCTGCGGTGCTGTCCACGGCCTCCTCCGGCCGCCACAGCCGCACGTCGGTCGAGAGGAGGCTGTACAGGTTGAGCGCCAGCAGGGCCGCGACGGCGACGGCCGTGGGCCACGGTTTCCCACCCTCTGGCCCAGAGGGAGCCCCTGGGCGTTGCCCCCGCACGGGCGCGCGCCCAGCGCGCAGCGCGCTGACGGACCGCGGGAGGTGCCAGATCGCCTGGGCGACCAGTGGGACCACGGCGTAGAGCGGGAGCGCGTAGCGCGGCTCGGAGACGAAGAAGCCGAAGCGTGTCACCGCGACCACCAGCGGCACGGCGACTGCCAGGAGCACCAGCAGGGCCGGCTCTGTTCGCGCCCCCGCCGGGGGCGCGAACAGGGGGCGCAGCGTGCGGGCGTGCCAGGCCACCACGGTCGCCAGCGCGAGCACGGCCACCAGCGCGATCGCCGGGTTGCCAGCCGGCCGGTTCAGCCAGTCGCGGTCGAACATGTCCGCCGAGGTCGTCGGCTGGCCCAGCCCGATGAGGACCGGGATTCCCACGCGGAAGAAGCGGAACAACTGCGCGGCCGGGTCGAGCGGCAGGTCGGGCGGCGTGAGCAGCGCCGCGATCGTCGGGAAGCCGGCGGCGACGTTGTAGGCCAGCATCGGCCACATTCCGGCGATCACCCCGACTGTGCCCAGAGCCAGCTTGGCGGCCGACCACTGCCGCCGGCGGCGGGCAAGCAGGTAGATTGCGCCGGGAACCAGGTAGACGATCGCCAGGAGGTGCGTCCAGAAGGCCAGGCCCGCCAGCAGACCCCAGAGCAGCGTCCCCCACGCGGGCCGGCGGCGCTCGGCGAGCCACAGCGTCACCAGCAGCAGCGCCGCGCCCAGGAAGAGGAGCTCGGCGTAGCCCCCGCGCGCCTTCGTGCTCCAGACGGCGCCCATGGCCGGCGGGAGCGCCAGGTAGGCAGCCGCCACCAGCGCCGGCCCGTTGCCAAACAGCCGCCTGGCCACCAGCGCCGTGAGCCACACGAACCCGAGGCTGTAGGTGGTCGGCACCAGCTTCAGCAGCAGTGTGCTCGAACCGAGCAGCTTGAACAGCGGCGCCGCAGTGAAAGCTTCCAGGCTGCCCAGGTACTGCTGGTTGTAGTAGAAGACGGGTCGGTCCCCGAGGAAGGCGATGTGGCGTGCCATCAAGCCGACGACCGCCTCGTCTCCATCCAGCTCGCCGAGCGGGCTGGCCAGGATCGCCAGCCGGACGAGCAGACCCGCCAGCAGCAGGGCCCCGAGCCAGAGCCAGAACTGGCGGCCGGATGCCGTGGCGGCGGGCGCCGGGCGGGTCGGTGGGCGCCCCTCCCGGCGAGGCGCCTCGCGCGTCCGTTCCTCAGGACTGAGCGGGTGGGTGGCGTCGGCGCTGTGGCGGGCCGAACGTTGGCCCATCTGCTCTGCCATGGCCCTATCCGGGCTCACAGGATCAGCTCGGCGACGGCGGTGACCCGTTCGGCGCCGCCCGCCAGCCGCACCCGCAGCGCGCCGTCCGCCTCCGCGCCCAGCACCACCACCTCCTGCTCCTCCACGCCGCCGTCCAGGCCGCGCAGGCGCACCGGCTGGCCTCGGCCCCACAGGCGCCGTTGCCAGGCCGCCAGCAGCTCGCCCTGGGAGCGGGACAGCCAGGCGTCCAGGCGCTCCAGGAGCGCCCGCAGGAGCGCGCCTCGGTCCACGGGCTCGCCCGCCTCGGCCGCCAGGCTCGTCGCCCGCGGCGCCACCGCGTCCAGCGCGGCGCGACTGGTCGAGACGTTGGTCCCCGCTCCGACGATCACCGCCAGCCGCTCCCCGTCCCAGGCTGCTTCCGCCAGCACCCCGGCGACCTTGCGGCCGCCCAGCAGCAGGTCGTTGGGCCACTTGACGGTCGGCGCCAGGCCGGGCGCTACGCGCTCCACCGCCTCCGCCAACGCGACAGAAACGAGCCTGGTGTACCGCCCCGGCTCGGGGGCCGCCGACTCCTCCCGGAAGAGGATGGAGAGCAGCAGCGCCGACCCCGGCGGCGCCACCCACGGACGACCCTGCCGCCCGCGGCCAGCCGTCTGGTGGTCGCAGACGTAGACGGACCGACTCGGCGCACCGGCTCGGGCCGCCTGGCGCGCTACATCCTGGGTGGAGCCGACTTCGGGCGTGTACCACACCCGCCAGCCAGCCGGCGGGGTCCCCCGCGCCACCTCCGCCAGCCGATCGGACGTATCCCCTGGTGCCGACACCTCCCGAACTATAGCCCTGGCCGTCGGTGGCGCCCCGGCCGGGCGGCTCGTCTACCATGCCCCGCACTCCCACGCGCAACCCGCGCCCAACGCCCCACCCAACCCACTGCCACCCGGCCCCCATACCGAGAGCCCTTGCATAGCTGCGAGGGCACCCCTTCGCGTGGGCGCGGGTGGGCCGGCCGCGGGACGGCCCGCGCCTGCGTGGCGGATCAAGCTCTGCAAGGCCCCCCCGCACCCCCCGACCCCCGCACCCAGCACCGGATACCCGACACCCGACACCTGACACCCATGGCCCGTGCCCGCGTCCCGCTGCTCGTCGCCACGACCAGCCCGGGCAAGCTGGCCGAGTGGCGAGCCCTGCTGGCGGACCTGCCGTTCGAGCTGCTGGGGCTGCCGGACGTGGGCATCGGCTTCGAGGTCGAAGAGACCGGCCGAACCTTCGCCAGGAACGCGCGACTCAAGGCGCAGGCGTACGGGAAGGCCAGCCGCATGCTCACACTCGCCGAGGATTCCGGACTGGCCGTGGCCGCGCTCGGCGGCGCGCCAGGGGTGCAATCCGCCCGCTGGGAGGGCGACGATTACGCCCACAAGAACCGTCTGCTCGTCCGTCTGCTGGCGGGCAGGGAGGGACGCCAGCGCACCTGCGCCTACGTCTGCGTCGTGGCCCTGCACCACCCGGACGGTCGCGTATGGACGGCGCGTGGCGAGCTGCGCGGCCGGATCGCCCACGCCCCGGCGGGCCGCGGCGGCTTCGGCTACGACCCGGTCTTCTACGTCCCGCGGCTGAAGGCGACCCTAGCGGAGATCCCGGTAGATCAGAAGCACCGTATCAGTCATCGCGGTCGTGCGGCCCGCCGCATACGGCCCGCGCTCGAAGCGCTGCTCGAAGCTGCCGACCGGTAGCACCCGCGCGGGCCGCTGGCCGCGGAACCGCGCCTGGACCGGCACCTTCTCGGTTACCCGGTACTCCAGGTAGCGGCCGAGCAGGAGGCGCGTGTGCGCCTCGAGCGCCGGGATCGCCGTCAGCACGAGGCCCAGGAGCGGCAGCAGCGCGAACGCGGCCCAGCCGATCAGCACGTCCAGCAGATCTTCGCCGTCCGGGTGCTGCGGCCGCAGGCGCCAGTCGGCCAGGACCACGATGGCGAGGAAGGGCAGGGTGAGCGTCAGGGCCACCGAGGTCAGCCAGGCCTGCCATAGCCCGAGCGCCGAGGCCGCGTACTCCGGGTTCAGCAGCCGTGGGAGCAGGCCGCCCAGCGTCAGCAGGAACCAGTGCGAGGGCCACATGAAGTGCTCCTCCACGTACCAGGCCGCCCGGGCGAGCCGGATGTGCCAGGGGATGTGGCGCGCCCGCATGGCGCCGAGGAGCACGTAGGGGATGTCGGACACACCCCACGCCCAGCGCAGGATCTGCTGGTAGCTGTTGGCCAGCGTGCCCCAGGTCGTCTGGCCCTCGGCCGCGTCGGCGTAGACGGGCAGGAAGATGGGGCGCACTTGGGTGCGGCGCCCGAAGTGGAAGAACAGCTTGAAGAACATGTGCGAGTCTTCCGGGATGACGTCCGCGTCCCAGAAGCGGACCTCCCGCGCGGCCGACCAGCTCAGCGAGTACGTGGACTGCGTGACCAGGCGGTGGCTCGGCACCATCCGCGCCAGCTCCCACAGCGAGTAGATGCTGTTGACCGCCCGCAGCGGCGCGGGCAGGCGCCAGTGGTTGGCGTAGAAGAGGATGGCCGGCTGGAAGACGTGGCACCGGCTCTCCGGGTGGGAGAGCACGTGGTGGCTCAGCGCCGCCAGGTACTTGCGGTGGAGCCGCGAGTCCGCATCGCACACGGTCACCACGGCGTGGCGCGGGTCCAGGCGGCGATTCGCGACCAGCTCTTCCTCGACGCGCCTGGCCGCCCAGGCCAGGTTCGACGACTTCCCCTTCACCTCCCCCTTCAGATCCGGGTGGAACGTCACCAGGAAGTCCTTGAACAGGACGCCGAAGCGCGCGGCCAGGTGCCGCGCGCGCGCCGGAGCCTGGGCGTCGCGCTCTTCGAACGCCAGCACCACGGACACCCGGTCGAGCGGGAACTCCTGGAGTGCCAGGTGGCGCAGGGAATCGGCCAGGATCTCCTCGCTCTCGCGATAGGTGGGGAAGATGACCAGGTGTTGCAGCCGGTCGTAGCCGGGCAGGCCGCCCGCCTCCGCCTCCCAGTCGCGGTCCAGCGCGCGGCGGAGCCGGTGGGACCCGATCAGCACGCCGATGGCGAACGAGCCTGACTTCCAGAGCCAGTACAGGCTGAAGAGCACCAGGGCGAAGCCCAGCGCCACGGGTGCCGCGAGCGCCGCCCAGGCGGGCGCCGTAATGGCGACCCACACGGCCAGGGGGGGCAGCACTTCCAGGGTGCGGCGGGCCCAGGCCGGCTGGGTGACGCGCGCCGCGGTGTCAGCCATCTCGTGCAGACCTCGACAACACTCCTCCGGCGTCAGAGACAGGCTCGAGGGCGCGGCGGGGGACGCGCGCTCCTTCCTCACCCTAAGCACCCGCGCGGCGCTTGTCCAGTTTGGCCGCGGGTCCGTGCAGGGTGTCTTCGGTTTTCCCTATCCCCTGCCCCCCCTTGGGAAGGGGAGCGAGGTTCCCGCTGGGGGCTGACGCCCCCAGGCCCCCACGAGGACGGCGCACGGCTGGGCGCACCGAGCACTGGAAGACCCTGCGGGTCCGTGCCTGCGGCCGAGGGGCCAGCGGGCGGCCCGTCGGCCGCGATTGGTACACTCCTGCCGTCTGCGGGGAGTAGCTCAGCCTGGCAGAGCACCACGTTTGGGACGTGGGGGCCGGAGGTTCAAGTCCTCTCTCCCCGACCGCGAGACGCGAGAGTCCGCGTCGCGGCTGCCCGCACGCATGCCACGCCGCCCCTCCGATTCCCCGGCCGAAACGCTCGAAGCCCGACGCGTGCGCGAGGCGCAGACGGCGCGCAACGTGGCGGGGCTGGAGGCTGAGCAGGAGGGGCGCATCGAGGACGCCATCGCGCTCTACGAGCGGAACGCCGCCGACGGCTTCGCGGGTGACTGGCCGTACGGCCGGCTGGTGGCGATCTACGAGCGCCGCCGGGCGTTCGACGAGGCCGAACGGGTCATCCTGCGCGCGATCGCGGTGCTCGAGGCCAGCAGCACCCGCCTGCCGCGGGACCGCCGCGCCCTGGTACGGACGTTCCGCAAGCGCCTGGCGCTGGTCCGCCAGCAACGGCGTACGGCCGGCCGGCCTTCCTGAGCGGCGGGCCCACCGCGACGTTGCGCAGCCCGCGGGTCGGCGTGGGGCCCGGCTCGACGCCGCTGCGGCCCGCGTGCTCAGGACACCAGAGGCGGAAGGGCGGGGCACTCGGGGCTGGGGCCGGACCGGCCGATCGCGCACCGGCTACTCGAACGGCTGAGGGTCGGGGAGGGCGCGCAGGACGAGGATGAGGGTGACGGCGCCGAGTGCGGCGAGCGCCACGCTCGCCAGGCTCAGGTTCGCAAGGTCCAGGCCGAGCAGCGCCGCCCCCATCCAGCCGCCGAGGATTGCCCCCAGCGCGCCGACTATGACGTTGCCCAGGACGCCGCGCCCGCGCGCTCGCGCGGCCATCCCGGCCAGCCACCCGGCCGCCAGGCCAAGCACGACCCAGACAACGATGCTCATCTCAGCCGCCGACCTCCCGCACGCAGCGCACCCATGCTGGCTCAAGCCCAGCCGGGCACAGCGGCACACATGCAAGACGCGGGCCAGGCGGACTCACCTGCCGGTTGCCCGCGCTCACCTCGGCGGTACCGCCGCGGCCGGCTGCGGTGCTGGTGGAGCCCGCGCGCGCAGCCACGCTGGCCGCTCAGCGGCGTCGCCGAGCGAGCCTGGTCGCCAGGTCGCGGCAGGTGCTGGCCTGCAAGACGAGGGTGCGCGTGGCGTTGTGCAGGGCCGCCCAGCCCGGCCAGTCAGGCGCTCCCTTCCGCGCGCCGGATTCGCTCCGCGCCAGGCTGTGCAGGCGGGTGGCTACCCGACTGGCGAACACGGCCAGCGCCAGCGCGCTCTCCTCCGGCGGCAGGTTGGCGGTGGCTCGGGCGAGGTAGGCGTCCGCTTCCGCCTGGTAGTCGCGCGGGACCAGCTCTTCGGCCACCTCAGTGCGCCTCGGTCAGCGGTGCTCGCGGAGCCAGGCGTCACCCGCGGGGGTGATGGCGACCACCGGCTCGTCGCCGATGGTCGCCGTCTCCACCAGACCCTCCCCCACCAGGTCGGCGAGCGCTTCCGGCCGGAAACGCAGCCGGTCCGAGGCGCTGAGCATGGCCAGCAGGTCGCCCTGCGGTAGTCTCCGCCAGCGCGCCAACTGCTGCAGCAACGCGCGCTGGACCGCGGGGTCGTACATCTGCCCGGCCATGGCGGCAGTATAGGACCGAGGTCCAGACTCCGGTCAGGCGGACAGGTGCGCCACGACGGCCGCCTTACGGGCCTCGTTGGCGGCCCGGTAGTGGTCCATGCACAGCACCCGGCCGTGCTTGCGCCGGCCGTAGCCCGCGAGCTGCGTCGGACCCCACGTCGTCCCGTCCTTGAACCGGGTCTCCTTCAGCGTCGCGCCGCACTCGTCGCATACCGGTGCGTCCGCCTCGCCCGGCGTCACCGCGCTCAGGCGGGGCCCCGCCGCCGGGGCGGGTGCTGGCAGGCTCTCCTTGCGGCTGAGGTACAGGCCGACTCCGATGAGGCTGGCGCACTTCTTCAGCGCGTCGGTGGCGGCGCCCTTCAGGTCGAAGCCGATGTCCAGTGGCGCGCCCGAGCTGCGCGCGCGCTTCAGCTTCTGGCTCCCGAACTGCTGGCGGGTGACCGTCTGGCCGGCGATCTCCGCGGTGAGCTCGCCGAGGACCCAGATCTCGTCGGCCTCGACGTTGATACCGTGCTCCACCACGCGGAAGCTCCAGCCCTGGACGCCGAGCACCTCGCACAGGCGAGACGTGACCTGCTCGCCGGTCACGTAGGTGAGCTCCACGCCACCCCGGAAGTCGGTAAACGTCACGTCGAAGGGCGCGGAGAGTCGCGCGTACACGTCGCTCGCGGCGGCCGGCACTGCGCCTGCCGGCGCTGGCGGGCTGGCGCGCCGCTTGCCCTGGCGTTCTGACACGGGTCTGTCCTCCATAGGCTGCCCCAACTGAGCGGGCGGCGTGCCATCGGCGCGGCCGCGCCCGCCAGTCGGGACTAGAATATGCGTTCTATTGTACGGCCTGGGGGCGGGCGGGCGGCGACTTCCCGAGAGCCACGCTGGCGACTGAACCGCTGGCGGCCAGACCGGCGCGATTGCGCGCGCGGGGAGCTGGGGGCGTCGGGCCGGCGTGCGTCCGACCTGCCGGTGGGCCAAACGGGCTATTGCCCTGGGGAGCCGACAGCCGCACGCTGGGGGCGAGGTGCCGGAGAGCCAGGCGAGGTGACCCCGCAGGGAATGCGACGCGTCTGCCCGGAGCAGCGCCAGGAGGCGCAGGGGCTGGTGGAGTACGCCCTGGTCCTGGCGCTCGTCTCGTTGGCTGCCGCCCTTGCGCTCACCGCCTTTGGCGGTGGCGTGGGGCTGAGCCTGAGCGCGGCCGTCTCCTCGCTCGCGTCCACCATGGCCAGCCCCTGACGCACGCCGAGGGCGCGCCAGGCGGCCGGGCCCCGGCCGTATACTCCTGCGTGTTCGGCGGGGTTGGTGTAACGGCAGCACACGACCCTTCCAAGGTTGTAGTGGCGGTTCGAATCCGCTACCCCGCTCCCGCTGGTTCGCCAGGGACAGTTCGCACGCCCAGTCCGACCGCCGCACTAGCCGGTGGGCCGCGGGTGTGGCACGATGGCGCCGGGGACCAGCCTCATGTTCGACAACCCGCCCCGCACGGTGTGGAAGTACGGGCTGGCCGTCGTGCTCGCGGTCGCCGGGAGCGCGATATCGCTCCCGCTGCACCCGGTCATCGAACCCAACCCCTTCCTCCCGCTCCTCGGCGCCGTGGCGGTGAGCGCCTGGTACGGCGGTCTCTGGCCCGGGCTGCTGACCACCGTCCTGGGCGCGCTATGGGCGTGGTTCGTCTTCCTGTTGCCCGCCGACGCCCTCGCCTTCGATTCCATCGGCGGGGTGCGTCTGGCTGGCTACCTGGTGGTGGCTGGCGTCATCGACGCGCTCACCGCCGGGCTCCGGGCGGCCCGCCAGCGCGCTGAGCAGGCCCTGCGCGTCCGCGAGGACTTCCTTACGGTCGCCGCGCACGAGCTGAAGACGCCGCTCACCAGCCTGCACGCCGCGGCCCAGCTCGGCATCCGTCAGCTCGCGCGGGGCGGCGAGATCGACCGCGCGCGGCGGCGAGATCGACCGCGCGCGGCTGCGCCGCCAGCTCCAGCTCATCGACGAGCAGTCTGGCAAGCTCGGCCGCCTCATTGCCCAGCTCCTGGACATTTCGCGTCTCGAGGCCGGCCACCTCAGCCTGGACCGGGAAGTCGTGGACGTGGCGCAGCTCGTCCGCGGGGTGGTCTGCGCGACCCAGGTTCGCACCACGCGCCACACCTTCGCCGTGCGCTCGCCCGCCGAGCTCCGCGGCTGCGTCGACCCCCTGCGGCTGGAGCAGGTCGTGGCCAACGTCCTGGACAACGCCATCAAGTACAGCCCCGCGGGGGGACCGATCGATGTCAGCGTGGAACCCTGGGAAGGTGAAGGGGTCCGGCTGGCGGTTCGCGACCGCGGCCTTGGCATCCCGCCCGAGAAGCGACACCGCGTCTTCGAGCGGTTCTACCGCGCCCACGACGAGGCCGACGCCCCGGGCGCCCTCGGCCTGGGCCTGGGCCTTTACATCAGCCGTGAGATCGTCGAGCGGCACGGCGGCAGTATCGCGGTCGACGCGCCCGCCGATGGTGGGACCCGGCTCGTCGTGACGCTCCCCCTCGGAGAGGGAGGCTTCCCGGAACGGGCGTGCGGCGGTACGGGCGTCGGGCGCCCCCTCGCCGATCGCATGCCCGCACGCCCGCGCCTCGGCAGCCGCGCCATCGCCCTGGTCTCACGCCGGGCGCGGCGCGTGGCCCGAGGGGTTACCCGGATCGGCGTGGGAGTGGCCCAGGCACTGAGCAGCCTGGCGAAGGAGGCGCGGAAGGCTCAGCCGACGAAGCGGTGAGCGAGCGTGGCCGGCCACGGCCGATGGGCCAGGCCGGCGAACGGTACACTTCTCTACGTCCGCACCCCGCGCACGCGGCCCAGTAGCTCAGCGGTGAGAGCAGGGCTCTCATAAAGCCACGGTCGCTGGTTCGAATCCAGCCTGGGCCACCTACGGCCTCGGCGTCCTGGAGCGCGGTCGCCGCCAGCCGGCCGTGGTGGCGCCGCGCGGGGTGAGCACGCGGGCCAGCGGTGGACCTGGCTGGACCGGTGGCGGACGGTCAGACCCGGATCCCGGCGAGCGGCAGGAGGAGCGTGGCCACCAGCAGTGCGACGGTGGCGGCGGCGACCACGGCGGCGGTGGCCCAGGCCAGCGCGGTGCGGACGGGGCCGTTGGCCAGGTCGCCCATCACCTCCCGGCTGTTGGCGAGCTGGATGGCGAAGACGAGGATGAGTGGAAGCAGGATCCCGTTCACCGTCTGTGAGAGCAGGATGACGGGGACGAGCGGTAGGCCCGGGAGGAGCACGGCCAGCGCTCCGGCCGCGATGGCGAAGGTGTACAGGCCGTTGAAGATGGGCGCCTCGCGGAAGCTGCGGCTCACCCCCGCTTCCCAGCCGAACGCCTCGCAGACGGCGTACGACGTCGACAGTGGCACCACCGCCGCCCCGAGCAGCGAGGCGTTCAGGAGGCCGACAGCGAAGAGCTGCTGGGCCAGCGGACCGGCCAGCGGTGCCAGGGCGAGCGCCGCCTGGCTGGCGTCCTCGATCTGGATGCCCTGGGCGTAGAGCGTGGCCGCCGTCGAGACGATGATGAACAGCGTGACGACATCGGTGATCAGCGCGCCGGCGTACACCTCCCACCGGGTGATCGCGTACTGCGGCCGTCGCACGCCCTTATCCACCACGTAGGACTGGATGAAGAACTGGCCCCACGGCGTGATCGTCGTGCCGACGAGTGCGATCAGCGTGACCAGGAACCCTGGCTCCAGCCGGAGCGTGGGTGTGACGGCGCTGCGGAGCACCTCGCCCCAGTTAGGCCCGGCCAGGAAACCCGAGAAGATGTAGCTCAAGTAGACGAGCGACAGCACGAGGAAGACGCGTTCGACCGACTTGTAGCTGCCGCGGATGACCAGCAGCCAGACGCCGGCCGCCGCGAGGGGCACGCTCACCAGCCGCGGTACGCCGAACAGCTCCAGGCTCGCCGCCACGCCCGCGAACTCGGCGACGGTGGTGCCCAGATTCGCCACCAGGAGCGCCAGCATCGCCACGAACGAGATGCGGACGCCGTAGTTCTCGCGGATGAGAGCCGCCAGTCCCTTGCCGGTGACAGCGCCGGTCCGCGCCCCGATCTCCTGGGTGAGGGCCAGGCTGAAGGTGACCGGCACCAGCACCCACAGCATCTGGTAGCCGTAGCTCGCGCCGACCACGCTGTTGGTGGTGATGCCGCCCGCGTCATTGTCCGCCGTAGCGGCGATGAGCCCCGGGCCGACGATCGCGAACAGGAGCGCCAGCCGGCGCCGCAGCCCCCGCCCCACCTTCACCGGTGCGCCTCAGGCTGCCTGCGGCGGAAGGGTCTGAGAGCGCGTGCAGGCCCGCCGGGCGAACGGGTGGGCAGCCGTCGCTGCGGCCTCCACGGCGCGAGCGCCGGGGCCGTCCACGTGCGCGCCGGGCAGTCCGCAGGCGTAGCAGGTCACGGGCGTACCTCGTCGTGAGGTCGGGAAACGGGCTCGATCGCCGGCGATGGCGGCGGAACGGGCCGCGGGTGGAACCTGCGGGGCCGTCCCGTCGCACGGGCGCGCGAAGGGTAGCGCCACCCTCACTATAGGTGGGACTGGAAAGGCCCTTCAATCAGGTGCGGCGGCTGGCCGCCCGCGGCGGGAGCCCCCGCGGAGGGGCCTACGCCGCGGCCTCGCGCGCCAGCCACCAGCCGTCGCGCGCCATCCGCTCCCAGACCGGGTGCTGCTTGATCGCCGGGTGCCGCAGGACCTGCGAGAACCAGTTGACGGCTCCCGCGCTATCGCCGGTGCGCCGCGCCAGGTCGCCGCACAGATACTGTACCCGGATCTCAGCCCTGGGCGTCCCCAGGTCCTCACCCTGGTATGCGGCGCCGTACGCGTCCAGCGCCTCGCGCAGCCAGCGCCGCTCGACGTCCTCGTCGCCGCGCTCCCGGGCGCACCACGCGAGACGGTGGAGCAGCGATGCCTGGCGCAGCGGCGCCGCCTCCAGCACCCGCGACGCCCCCAGGGCCAGGTGGAGCGCTTGCTCCCGCGGCGCTAGCGTGCGTTCGCCCGTGAAGTCTGGGCGAGCACCCCCGAGGGAGGCGCGCACCACCGTCGCCACGACCTCCGGCAGCCGCGCCTGCTGGTCCCTGGTCAGCCGGCCGAAGTCCCTGGGGAACGCCGCGTACAAACAGGCAGGGCACACCCGGATCTCGTAGTCGTACGGCGTCCACGGCGTCGCGTAGCGCTGGTGGAAGTCGCTGTCGCGCGCGATGGGCCGATCGTGGTTCGGTCGCACCTGGAGCGCCGCGAAGGGCCGCTCGCACGCCGGGCAGGTCACCAGCTTGGCGTAGACCGCTTGCGGGTCGTGGGGCGGCACGACGACTCCGCTCGGCTGGTCCAGGGCGCGCGTCGACAAGAGCCCGCTCAGCTCGGACACGTCGATCCCGTGCTGCGCCGCGAGTGCAGCCACCGCTTCGTCGGAGAGTCCGGCGCGCTCCTGCAGCGCGTGGACGATCACCCGCAGGAGGGCTGGCTGGACGCGCTCGAGCGCGTCCAGCCGGTCCACCGGCAGCTCGAGCACCTCGGTCGGAGCGATCGCCTGCACCGTCGCGGACCGCGGCTGGCGCAGCAGCGCAGCCATCTCGCCGCAGACGGCGCCGGGTCCCAGCCGCCCGAGCACTTCGATGCCATTCGGCGTCCGCAGGTCACGCCGGTACACCCGTACGCTGCCGGCGACGACCACCCAGGCTGGCCCAGGAGGGTCGCCTTCGCGACACACGACCTGGCCCGCGACCAGCGTGCGCAGGCACGGGCGGACCGCCTCCGGCGCCTGGACCGGGACTCCGGGCTGGGGCGGCACCGGCCGATCGCCCCCGGCTCTCACGGCCGGTGCCCGCCGTCTCGCGGAGAGGCGCCGGCGTCTGCGTGCGTGTTCCGTGCGCGACCGATTCTCACTCGTTCTCCTGCGACGCGACGTCTGGGCCGGTGTCGGGCTGTCGACCGCCGTCGAGCTCGCCCGACCGGGCTGTGCGGCGGTCCAACGCTCCTGAACGGCCGGGCCGCACCCGTGCCGTCTCCGCCCGCGCCTCAGCCCGGGCGCGGGTCTCACTCCGTGGCGCGGCTGGAGTGCCTACCTCTATCCCCGGCCGGGCCTCTGACGAGCCGTACCCTCCACCCAGAGGCATTCTCCCCCCTGCTGGCCGCCCTCCGCCCGTTGCCGGCCCGCCGGCGCCCCTCTATACTGGCTGCATCACCCATAGCGCGACGAGGCGGGGGAAGTCCGGTCCACACCGGCGCTGTCCCGCAACTGTTGAAGCGGCCCCCTCGGTGGGAGCCGACGAGCCAGAACACCCGCCGTCGCGTGGCGCCGCGCGCCTCCGAGCGAGAGGGGCAGGGCCCGTGGCCAAACACCACGCTCCTTGGCCATCCCGCCGTCGGCGGGATGCTTCTTTTCCCGCCCGCGAGGGATCTCTCTGCTTCGGAACGGCGTGGGTTGCCGAAGACCCGAGGAGGTCCCGCCCATGCTGCTTCGCCTCTCCGTCCGTCTCGCGCTCGCGCTGGCGATCACCGCGCTCGGGCTCGCGCCGCTCCCACTGGCCGGGGTGCCAGCTCAGGACGTGGGTCGAGGCTGGGCATGGGTCGGCCCCGAGGCTGCCCGCGCGCTGCGCCCCGCCAGGAGCGAGCGCGAACCGCTCAAGACCGCGTTCGCCCAGGCGACCTACCCGCTCATGGTCGTCGACGATACCGGCGCCAGCACCACCTTCGCCGGGCCCCCCCAGCGCATCGTCAGCCTGAGCCCCGGCTACACCGAGGACGTCTTCGCCCTGGGCGCGGGCGACCGGCTCGTGGCCGTCGACTCCTACTCCGACTACCCGCCGGAGGCGGCGGCGGTGGAGACGCGTCTGACCACCTACCCGTCACCCTCCGTCGAGGCGCTCGTCGCCCTTCAGCCTGACCTCGTCCTCAGCCTGGTCGAGAAGGACGACGTCGTGGCCCAGCTTCGCCAGCAGGGCATCCCCGTGCTCAGGCTGCTGCCCGCCGATTTCGACGCCACGGTGCAGGTGATCCTCACGCTCGGGCAGGTGCTCGACGTCGCCGACCGCGCCGAGGCTATTGCAGCGGACATGCGTGCCCGGCGCGACGCGGTGGCCCAGACGGTAGCCGACGCTCCTGCCCCATCCGTCTTCTACGAGATGGATGCCTCGGACCCCATCCGGCCGTTCGCCGCCGGCCCACGCGGGTTCTACGGGCAGCTCGTCGAGCTCGCCGGCGGCCGCAACATCTTCGCAGACATCCCCGGCGATTTCGGCCAGGTCAGCGCCGAGAGCGTCATCGCGCGCAATCCCGACCTGATCATCCTCGCCGACGCCTACTCGCCCTACAACCCGCAGACCCCGGCGCTGGTGAGCTTGCGGCCCGGGTGGGACGCGATCACCGCGGTGCGCGACGGCGCCATCTACGCGGTGGACGCGGATATCTTGTCACGCCCCAGCCCGCGGCTGGTGGAGGGCCTGGAAACGCTGGCCTACCTCTTCCACCCGGACCGCTTCGCCGCCGCCGGAGGTCCGCGGCTCGCCGCACCTGGCAGCGCCTCCCCGTTCTGCCAGGCGGGGCAGGCTCCGGAGTTCGCCTACGGGTTCCAGGCGCTCGCTGAGCTGCTCGGCGGGGCGATGGGTGAGGCGACCGAGTGCGCGCACGTCGACCCCGCTAACGGCGACACCTACCAGCAGACGACCAAGGGGCTGGCCATCTACCGGCGGGCGACGAACACGCCCACCTTCTCCAGCGGCGGCGAGCAATGGGCGCTGACGGCCGACGGGCTGACCCAGGTGTCGGGCGGGCAAGAGCCGCCGGGGAGCCCCTAAGTGCAGACGCGGGCCGCTCTCGAGTCGACCCCCGGGCCCAAGAGCGTCCACCGGCTGGGGAGTGACGCGCCACTCGTCGCGGTCGAGGGTGGGCCTGTCGTCCCGCGGGCCGCCGGTGGTCTGCCCGCCTCGCCCTCCGCGCCCGGTCCGACGGGCGAGCGAGCAGCGCCGGCGCGCCGGGTCGTGCGGCGGCCGCCGGCGGCCGCCGCCCTGGGCGCGCTCCTGGCCCTGCTCGTTGCAAGCCTGCTCGGCGGGGCCGCGTTCGGCGCCGTGGCGCTGCCGGCCGATGCGCTGGTGAAGATGACGCTCAACCAGGTGCTCGGCACGCAGCTCCCGGCCACGTGGCAGCCGCAGGACGAGCGCATCTTCTTCCTCATTCGCCTGCCCCGGGTCATCGGGGCGGCGATCGTCGGCGCGGCGCTCGCCAGCGCCGGCGTCCTCTTCCAGGGTCTGCTGCGCAACCCGCTCGCCGATCCGTACGCCCTGGGGGTCTCGGGCGGCGCCGCGCTCGGCGGGGCGGTGGGGTTCCTGGCGGCCACGCGCTTCAGCGTGCTCGGCTTCAGCTCGGTGGCGGTCCTGGCCTTCGTCGGCGCGCTGGGCGCCATGTCGCTCGTCTACAGCCTCGCCCGGGTCGGCGGACGGGCCCCCGTCGTCAACCTGCTGCTCGCCGGCTTCGCGGTGAGCGCGCTCATGGGCTATACCGTCTCGTTCCTGCTCATCTTGAACGACCGCGTCCAGCTCAACCTGCCGCGCGTCTACGGCTGGCTGCTGGGGGGCATCAGCGTGACCGAGTGGTCGCAGCTCTGGGCGGCCGGTGCCATGCTCCTCGCCGCCACTGGCGGCGGCTGGGTCCTGGGGCGGAGCCTCGACGCGCTGAGTCTCGGCGAGGAGGCCGCGCAGCAGCTCGGCATCGCCGTGGAGTGGGACAAGCGCCTCGTCATCGTGCTAGGCTCGCTCCTCACCGCCGCTGCCGTCGCCATTGGCGGGCTCATCGGGTTCGTGGGCCTGTTCGCGCCACACGTGGCGCGACTGCTCGTCGGTCCTGGCCACCGGCTGCTCCTCCCGTCGGCCGCGCTGCTCGGCGCCGCCTTCCTCGTGCTCGCCGATCTGCTCGCGCGCTCGCTGCTCCCGCCAACCGAGATTCCCGTGGGCATCCTCACCGCGTTCGTGGGCGGGCCCTTCTTCCTGTGGCTCCTGCGCCGGCAGCGCCGCGAGTACCGACTGTGAGCGCCCTGGAGCTACGCGGGGTCTGGGCGCGCTATGCGGGTCGCGACCCTGGTCGCCCGGTACTGGCTGGCGTCGACCTCGCGCTCGGACGCGGCGAGTGCGTCGCTCTCATCGGGCCCAACGGGGCCGGCAAGAGCACCGTGCTGCGCATCGCCGGAGGCGCGCTCCGGCCGACCGCCGGGGCCGTCCTGCTCGACGGGGTGGACCTGCGCTCGCTCTCGCCGCGCCAGGTCGCGTTACGCGTGGCGACCGTACCGCAGGAGTCGCCCCTCCCGCCCGGCCTGAGCGCGCGCGAGCTGGTCATGCTCGGGCGCACGCCGCACGTCCGCCTGGTCGCCGGCCCGACCCGGCGCGACCGCGCCTGCGTGGACTGGGCGCTCGAGGCGACCGCGGCCCGCGACCTGGCCGACTGCTGCGTGGACGAGCTGTCCGGGGGCGAACGCCAGCGGGTCCTGCTCGCGCGGGCGCTGGCGCAGGAGCCCCAGCTCCTCCTGCTGGACGAGCCCACCGCCAACCTGGACCTGCACCACCAGGTGGCGATTCTGGACCTCGTGCGCGGCCTGGCGCGTGCGCGCGGGCTGGCGATCCTCGCCGCCGTGCACGACCTGCAGCTGGCAGCCCTCTATGGCGACCGCGTGGTGCTCCTGCGCGGCGGCGCGGTCCTCGCCCAGGGCGCGCCAGAGGCGGTGCTCACTGCGCCCCGGCTGCGCGCCGCCTTCGAGCAGGATGTCGTGCTCTCCCCACACCCCACGCACGGAGTGCCACTAGTCGCGCTCGTGCCGAACGGCGAAGCCCGCCGGCTCCCCTCGGCGCAGCCCGCGCCCGGCTGAGCGCGTCGCGCCCGCTGGCCGGGGGCTCGAGACGGACGCGCGTTGCACGGCCCGTGTCGGGTGCTGGGCCACGCGGGTCGCCCTGCCGCACGGACCGGGGTGTGGGAGGCGCAGGGGCAGCGGAAGGAGCGGTCTGAGCGAGTGGCGCCGCGCTACAGGATCGAACCGAACTGGTCCGTCGTCGGCTCCGCTCAACAGAACCACGGCTCGGTGAGCCGGGGCACGCGCGCGGCGGTGTGGGGGCTCGCCGGCGGCCGCGCCTCGGTGGCTCGGCCGCGCAGCGCCGAGAGCGCCAGGCTCTTGATCCCGTAGAAGGTCTGCACGGCGTCCGCGCCGTGGCGGGCAGCATCCTCCACCAGGGCCGCGGCGCTGGCCTGCACGGCGTCGACGCGTGGGTCCGAATGCGCCCACGTATAGGTAAACCGCTCGTCGTCGAAGGGCCCCAGGAAGGGAGCGAGGGCGTCACCGTCGAGCAAGCTCGAACCGCGCGGCACGAGCAGCCGCACCGCGAGCTGCACGGGGTCGACGTGCTGGATCAGGCGGCGCCGCCCGAGGAACTCCAGCAGCTCCACGTACCCCTCCAGGGAGCTCCACGGCGTGAACGGGAGGAAGGTGGGACGCAGGGTCAGGCCCGCGGCCGCTACCAGCTCGAGCGCTGTCTCCACGTCCGCCCGCGTGTGGCCCTTCTGCAGGTGGGCCAGCACCTGGTCGTCGATCGCCTCGACGGCAGACACGACGAACAGGCAGCCGGTCTCCCGCAGGGCGGGGAGGAGCGCGCGATGCTCCAGCAGGTGCTCGATCTTGATCGTCACGTCGTACGTCAGCCAGGGGAACGCGGCGTGCATGGCCTCGACGATGCGCAGGGAGTGCTTGACGCCGTTGAAGAAGTCGGGGTCGCCAAAGGTCACGTGTTGCGCACCCAGGCGGACGAGCTGGCGGACGTCCTCTAGCACGCCCTCCGCCTGGACGACGCGTAGCCGGCCGCCGTACACCGGCGGGATCGGGCAGTGGCGGCAGTGGTGGGCGCAGCCGCGGCTCGCCTCGACGTAGCCGACCAGATTCAGCCGCTGCCCGTCGTCCAGCCGGGAGTAGCGCTCCAGGGGTGGCAGGCCAGTGCGATCCGGCAGCGCGAACGTCTGCCGACCCAGGAAGGCGCTTGCCGGCCCTCCGAGCACCTGCACGCCCTCCAGCGCGTCGAGGGAGCCTCCGCCGTCCAACGCCGCGAGCAGGGTGGCCAGCCCGGGCTCGAACTCGCCGCCGACGACGCTGTCCGCGCAGGTGCCGAGCAGGCCGTCGGCGTTGAGTGACGCGTAGAGGCCGTAGAAGCTCAGGTGGGCCGCTGGATTGAGGGCCCGCACCCGCCGGGCCACACGCGCCCCGAGGCGCGTGGCGGTGTGCATGGGGACGGAGATACCGACCATGTCCGCCGCCCGGACCTGCTGCTCGTCGAGGTGCTGCACCGCCAGGTCGAGACACGTCACCTGATGCCCGGCCGCGCGCAGGTGGGCGGCCGGCCGTGCCAGCCCGAGGGGCTGGTGGCCGAGCTCGTAGGTGGAGAGGAGCAGGGCGTGCATCGTCCGCGAGGACCACCAGAGTCTACGGCGCGGCTGGAGAGGGCGCGCCGAAAGGGTGCCGACCCCAGGTGTCGCCGGCGCCCGCCGAGGGTCCCGCTGGTTGGGGCTCAACCGGCGATGCCCAGGGCGCGGAGCGCGACGATCGTGAACGCGGCGAGGAACGCGAGTGAGGCGATCACGGCGGCGCCCACGCGGGCGCCCACGGCGCGCACCGCTGCCAGCTCGACGCCGAAGCCGAGGCCGGCCATCGCCAGGATCGTCAGCAGCCGGCTCGCCTCACGCGCCGGCAGCGCCAGCGGGTCAGGCAGCAGGCCCAGGCTGCGCAGCGCCGCGAGCCCGAGGAACGCCAGCACGAACCACGGCAGGTAGGTAGACAGCCCTCCCTTCGCGGCGCCGCCGCGGAACAGCAGGCCCATCACCACCACGACCGGACCGAGCAGCAGCACGCGTGTCAGCTTGACGAGGGTGGCCACCTCGCCGCTCAGCTGGCTCACGGGGAACGCCGCTGCCACCACCTGTGGCACGGCGTAGACGCTCATGCCCGCCAGGACCCCGTACTGGTAGTAATCGAGCGCCAGGGGCGTGATGAGCAGCGGCAGGCCGAGCACCAGGGCGACACCAAGCACAGCGGTCAGTCCGATGGCGCTGGCGACGTCCCGCTTCTCGGCGCGGATCACCGGCGCGACCGCGGCGATGGCGGAGTTGCCACAGATCGAGTTCCCCACCGCGACGAGTACGGCGAGCCTGGTCGCCAGTCCGAGTGCACGGCCGATCAGGAAGCTGACGCCGATCGCGGCCGCCACGCCGCCGGCCACGAGCGCCAGCAGGGCTGGCCCAGCCCGGAGGATCTCGGCGAACGAAACGCCTGCCCCGAGCAGGGCGACGCCCACCTCGAGCACCTGTCTGGCGGCGAGCGCCGCGCCCGGAGCCAGGGCCTGGACCGTGGCTGGGCCCAGGACGTTACGCGCGGCCACGCCAAGCAGCAGCGCCAGTACCAGCGCCTCGATCAGTGGCTGGCCGAGGACCCGTTCCTCGGCCGCTGCGCCGGCGAGCGCTGCGGCGGCGAGCCCGGCCATGGCCAGCAGTCCCAGCAGCCATCGCGGAGGGCCAGCCAGCCTGTCACGCGTCGTGGCCTGTGCGCTCGTCACCGTCATCGTCGTCGTCGCCTCTCCTGTGTGGCCCGATGCGGCGAGCGCGTCGCGCTCGCCGCATCGGGCCTGCTCAGCCGGCGGGCCGTGCCGCCGCCGGGTCCTGGCACACGCCTCCCCCGGCCGAGCCCACGCCCAGCCGCCCCACCTCCCCGTTCCCCGGGTGGAGCGGCCTGCGAGCCGGGTCGGGGTAGTGTAGCTGCTGGGTGCGCGGGCGCCCGCGCGCTGGTTCAGCTGGTGGCTTCGGCCCGGACGCGACGGTGCCCGTGGCGGCGCTCGGAGTACCCGAGCAGCGACACCGTGAAGGCCGCGATCAGGCACAGCAGGCCAGTCAGCACGATCAGGCCGGTCGCGCCCCAGCGCTCCGCAAAGGGGCCGGCCACCGCCCCGCCCGCGAGCTGGCCCACGGACAGGAGCACCGAGTAGAGGCCCATCACCGCGCCCCGATCTTGGGCCTGCTCCTCGGCGATCTCCGCGAGGTACGCCAGCGCCGCGGGTGTGAAGCCGCTCTGGACGAAGACACCCACGCCGACCAGGAGGCCAAACCCGACGACGAAGCTGCGCGGAGCGTCCCCTCCACCACTGTTGAGGAGCCACAGCATGGCGCTCGTGAACGCCAGGCCGGCCACGCCCCACATGAGCGTGGCCTGGCGGCCGATCGCCGGCATGGCGAAGCCCCAGGCAATAGCGCCCACGGTGAAGAGCACCCCAAACAGGAGGAACACCGTGCCGATCTGGCCGGCGCGGTAGCCGCCCATGAGGAACTGCTCGGCGTTGGGCGTGCCGGCAGCGAGGAACGGCCCGACGCTGAACCAGGCGCCGAGGACGGCGTTGGCGGCCAGCCAGGCCGGCGCGAAGCGCATGATGCGCCGGTTCAAGACGCGCCGTACCAGGCCGCTGTGCGGCGTGGTTGCGACCCGGTCGCAGCCATGGTCGCGCACGAAGGTGAACAGCAGGAGCGACACGGCGTACACCAGGGCGACGAGCGTGAACGCCCGCCCATCGAACCATTCGTAGAGCCGACCTCCCAGGGCGGCGCCCGACGCGAGCCCGACGACGGTCGCCGCTTCGTAGAAGCCCATGACGCGGCCACGGAGTCGCTCGGAGGCCGCGGTCTGGGCCGAGATGTAGCCGAGCGTGGACGGCGCCGAGCTCGCGGTGGAGAAGCCCTCCAGCACGCGCACGGCGATCAGCACCGGGATGACCGACGTGATGCCCAGGAGCTGGATGGCTACCCCCCCGAAGACCGGCCCGAGAAGCATGAACAGCTTGCGCCCGTACCGGTCGGACAGGGCGCCGAAGACGGGCGCCCCGACCAGCTCGGCGGCATAGAAGGTCACCGCGACCAGCGAGGCGAGGCTCGCGGTCACGTCCGCGTCCGTCCGGCTCTTGAGGCCGAGAAAGACGGGGATGATGATGCCGGCGCCGTACGAGGCGGTCCGGAGCGCGAACGTCCCGGCGAGCGCGAACAGGAGGGATCGCACGACGCCGCTGCGATCCGGGTGCGCGTTCCCCTCTGGCGTGCTGGACGTAGGTGGCTGGGGTGACGGCGGATGCCGGGGTTCGATCACCGGAGACTGGGCAGAGGCGGGAGTGCGCGGATGCTAGTGAAGAGGTCGCGCCCTGCGCAAATCATAGGGCAGGCATGCCCGCACGTGCGGCGGGCAGGAGGCACCGCCGGAAGCGAACGCGGGCCCGGCTTGGGAGACCCTGAAACGGGGTTACAGCCGAGGCAGTTCCAGTTCGTCCACGACGTCCCGCACGCCCGGCACGCGCAGTGCCACCGCCTCGGCGTTGTCCGCGTCTTCCACGTCCGGCACCCAGCCGCGGAGGTGCGCCACGCCGCGGCGCACGAACACGTCGATCGGGAGGTTGGTCGTGGCAGCGTCCTCGCGCAGCTCGCGCCCGATCGCCTCAGCCAGCGCCTCGTCGCCCGGAAGCGCGTCTTCTGCGGAGGCATCCACCGCCACCTCGGCCAGGGCGTCCGAGCTGAACCCGCCGAGCACCTCGGCCTGGCCGTGCGCTCCGATCGCCACCACCGGGTCCACTGGGGCGAAGACCGCGTCGCCGCGCTCCATGATCTCAGCGTCGTTCAGCTCAGGGGGCAGGGTGGAGAAGTCGGCCTCCACCTCGGCGGCCAACGTCTCGATGCGTGGGCTGCCGGTCGGCTCCGCGACTGGCTCGAGCGCGCGCGGCATGCGCGGCGGCGTCGGCAAGGTAGCGTCGACGGCCAGGTCGTTCTGGATGTACGCGTCCGGAGCGATGCCCGCCGCCAGGTCTTCGACGGCCCTGCGCGTCTCGTCGGAGTTGACCACGCCGCTGAGCCGCAGGGCCCCGTCCCACTCCGCCACCGTGACCTGGAGCCCCGCCTCAGCGAGATGCCGCTGGAGGCGGTCCGTGCCTGCTATGTGCTGCATGGTTGCGCCCTCCGTCCCGCGTGCCTACCCGCAAGATGCGAACCCCGGCTCAGCACGGGGCCGCCATTGCACGGACTCGGGTCGAACGTGGCCCCCGTGCTGAGCCATGAAGAAAGCGAAGCGCGCCGCGCGTAGGGCTCGCCTCGTCCGGGCGCGACGTGTTGGACTGTCAGCAGGGTAGCGCCGCCGTGTGAACTGGCGGGTAGCCCCGGGTAACCCCGGGGTAAACAACGCGCGCACCCCGAGGGCTGATTCATGTCAGCACGTGGGCGCCGGACTCAGGTACCGGGTCAGGAGTCCCTGGTCTCAGCCCCGAGACCCATCCACAGGCAGGCCCACGTGCTGAGCCGCCTGGCAAAGCACGCACGAAGCGCTTAGAACAAAGGCATGCCGGATGACCCGCCCCGCGACGACGCTGCCTCCGAGCCCCTCCAAACACACCCGTCGGTCAGCCGCGCCGGGCGGGTCGGCCAGCCGCAGGAGGACGAGCAGCTTCTCAAGAGCCCGCCGCGCCAGCCGGAGTGGGCGCACGAGGACCCGTGGCGCGTGCTGCGCATCGTGAGCGAGATCGTCAACGGGTTCGACGCGCTGGCCGGCATCACGCCGGCGGTCACGTTCTTCGGCTCCGCGCGCGTGGGGCCCGAGGACCCGATGTATGCGGCGGCCGAGGCGGCCGCCCGGTTGCTGGCGCGGGAGGGGTTCGCGATCATCACCGGCGGCGGGGGCGGGATCATGGCCGCGGCCAACAAGGGGGCCAAGGAAGCCGGGGGCATCTCGGTCGGCTGCAACATCGAGCTGCCATGGGAACAGGGGCTCAATCAGTGGGTCGACGTGGCCGTCAACTTCCGCTACTTCTTCGCCCGCAAGCTGATGCTAGTCAAGTATTCGGAAGGGTTCGTCATCTTCCCCGGTGGGTTTGGGACCCTCGACGAGCTCTCGGAAGCGCTCACGCTCATCCAGACGGGAAAGGTGCGTAACTTCCCCGTCGTGCTCGTCGGGCGCGCCTACTGGCAGGGGCTGCTCGACTGGTTCAAGGACAGGGTCCTGCGTGAGGGAAAGATCAACCCGGAGGATCTCGAGCTGCTAGTGGTGACGGATGCACCCGCAGACGTGGCGCACGTGATTGCGGAGTGCTACCGCAATAACTGCACTGACGGCGTGGTCGAGCGCTCCGTCGCCCGGACCGATCCAGACGGGCGGGCAGGTCGCCGGCCGGGTGGCTGAGCTCCGCCGCCCACGGGGCCGGCCGGCACGCGCTCTGCCCCCGGACGCAGGCGGCCGGCCCGTGGCGCTGGCCGGCGCGGAGCCGCGAGAGCCGCGAGCCCGCGGGAGGCGCCGCCGCGAACAGGCGGGTGGGAACGGTGACGCCATGATGCGGCAGAGGGGCGACCAGGCCGAGCCAACGCTGGCAAGTCACACGCGAGCCGGGTGGGCGAGTTGGGTAGAACGGCTGGTCCACGCGGGCCAGCAGCAGCTCGCCGCCTTCGGGGCCGCACTCGTGGTTGGCTTCCTGAGCGGTGCGGCCGCTATCTACGCGTTCGCCGCGCTGGCGGAAGACGTCCTGCAGCAGCAGACGCAGCAGCTGGACCTGGGCGTGCTCGCCTGGCTGCGCCAGTTCAGCTCGCCGCGCCTCGACACCCTGGCCCGCGTGGTGTCGCTGTTCGGCTCCGAGCTCGTGGCGCTCTTCCTGGTGGTCCTGCTCGTCGCGTTCACTCGGCAGCGGCGCTGGGGGGCGGCCGTGGCGCTGTTGCTCGTGGCCGGCGGGGCACAGCTCTTGAACGCCGTCTTGAAGGAGCTGTTCCAACGCACGCGCCCGGTTCCCGTCTCCACGTTGATCCCGGCCCAGGGGTTCTCGTTCCCCTCCGGGCACGCCATGGTGGCGGCAGCCTTCTACCTGTTCCTGGCCTACCTCACGTGGCGGCTGGTGCGCGGCTGGTGGCGGGTGGGTGTGACGTGCGGCCTGCTGGCCCTGATCCTTCTCGTCGGCCTCGCGCGGCTCTACCTTGGCGTGCATTACGCGAGCGACGTGGTGGCGGGGTACGTCGCCGGCTTCGTCTGGACTGACGCCGTCATCCTCGGCGGGCGGCTGCTGGCGGTACGGCGGAGGCCGGTGCGGGTTGTCGCCGGCCGCGCCGGGTGAGGACCGGCCCGGACCCGCGCCGCGTCCGGGCGGCTGGCGCGCGGCCGGCGGAGGGTGGGCATGACGGGTCCCAGGTCCGCGCCCTCCGCGGAGCTGGCCAGAGAGCAGCGGGTATCCTGCCAGGGTGAGCTTCGCGCCGTCGCACCCTTCCCGCCCCCGCCCGCTGATCCTGGTGATCCGGGATGGCTGGGGCGTCGCCGACGAGGCGCCTGAGGCCGCGAGGCGGCACGGCAACGCGGTGTTCCTGGCGAAGCTGCCCGTGCTCGACCACCTCCTGGCCACCTACCCGCACTGCCTCCTCCAGGCTTCGGGTGAGGCGGTGGGCCTGCCAGCGGGGCAGATGGGCAACAGCGAGGTGGGCCACCAGAACCTGGGCGCGGGCCGGATCACCTGGCAGGACTACATGCGCATCAACCGCGCTATCCGCGACGGCAGTTTCTTCAAGAACCCGGTGCTGCTGCAGCTCATGGGCGCCGTGCGGCGCGATGGGACCCGCCTACACCTCCTGGGACTCCTCTCCGACGGTGGGGTGCACAGCCACAACACGCACCTGTACGCGCTGCTAGAGATGGCGAGGCAGCAGGGGCTGCGGCCGGACCAGGTGATCGTCCACGCGATCACGGACGGTCGGGACACGCCGCCACGCAGCGGGGCCGGCTACCTGGCAGAGCTCGAGGCGGCGATCCGACACATCGGCGTGGGACGCATCGGGACGGTGATCGGCCGGTACTACAGCATGGACCGCGATAACCGCTGGGAGCGCACGGGCCGGGCGTACCAGGCCTACGTGCTGGGAACGGGCAGGAAGGCGGTCAGCGGCGCGGCGGCCATCCAGACGAGCTACGAGGCCGACCGGAGTGACGAGTTCGTGGAGCCGACCACAATCGTCACGGGGGATGGCCTTCCGGTGGGGCGGGTCCAGGATGGCGACGCGGTCTTCTGCTTCAACTTCCGCCCGGATCGCGCCCGGCAGATCTCGCGCTCCTTCACGCACACCGTGCCCGAGGGCACGCCGCCTGAGGCGTCGCAGCCACGGGTGAACGTCCACTACGCCTGCATGACGGAGTACGACGCAACGATCCCGGCGCCGGTCGCCTTCCCGCCCGAGTCGGTGACCAACCCCCTCGGCGAGGTCGTGGCGGACGCCGGCCTCCACCAGCTCCGCATCGCGGAGACGGAGAAGTACGCCCACGTCACCTACTTCTTCAACGGCGGCCGGGAAGAGCCGTTCGCCCGGGAGGACCGCCTCCTCGTGCCCTCCCCCAAGGTGGCGACGTACGACCTCAAGCCGGAGATGAGCGCGCCCGAGGTCACCACTGAGCTGCTGCGGCGCCTGGCGGGCGAGCGCTCGCGGTACGACCTAGTGGTGCTGAACTTCGCCAACGCTGACATGGTCGGCCACACGGGTGTCCTTGGCGCCACCGTCCGGGCGCTGGAGGTGGTGGATGGCTGCGTCGGCCGCATCGTCGACCGTGTGCGTGAGCTCGGGGGGATCACCCTGGTCACGGCCGACCACGGGAACGCGGAGCAGATGGTCGCCGACGATGGCACGCCGCTGACGGCGCACACGACAAACCCGGTCCACCTGATCCTGGTGGACGACCGCCACCCCCAGGCTCGGCTGCGCGCCGGGATCTTCGCCGACGTGGCGCCGACCATGCTCGAGCTGATGGACCTGCCGATACCCGGCGAGATGACGGGGCAGAGCCTCATCGAGTGAGGGGTCGGGTGGTGGGTGGTGGGCGCGGTGTGGGCGGCCTCCGCGCTGACAGCTCCCAGTTGGTGGCTGTTCCGGGGGTGCTACTCGTCGTTGGGCGCCAGGCCGTGGCGGACCGCGTAGAGCGCCGCCTGGGTGCGATCCTGCAGGCCGAGCTTGCCCAGGATGTTGGAGACGTGGCCTTTCACCGTCCGCTCGCTCACCACGAGCGCGCGCGCGATCTCCTTGTTGCTCCGCCCCTGCGCCACCAGTTGTAGGACTTCCCGCTCACGCTCGGTGAGCTCGGAGGCCGCGTTCTGCTTGCGCGGCGCCGTGACCTGCTGCATGAGCCGCCGCGCCACCTCGGGGTGGAGCTGCGCCTGCCCGGCGTGGGCCCCGCGGATGGCGCGGACGAGGTCGGCGGACGCCACGTCCTTGAGCAGGTAGCTGGTGGCACCCGCTTTGATCGCCGGGACCACGCGCTCGTCGTCGACGTAGGAGGTGAGGACGATGACGTGGGTTTGTGGCCGGTGCTGCTTGATCGCCGCGGTGGCCTCCACGCCGTCCATCGTGGGCATGACCAGGTCCATGAGCACCACGTCTGGCTGCACCTCCTGGGCACGGCGCACCCCTTCGCGCCCGTCCTTGGCTTCGCCGACGATCTCGATATCCGGCTCGAGCTCCAGGTACGCGCGGAGGCCTTCGCGGACGACGCCGTGGTCGTCGACGATCAGGACGCGGATCGGGGGGCGGTCTGTCGCGGGTGCGGTCACGGGCGGTGGGTCTCGACCGAGTCGGGCGGGATGGGCAGGTCGGCGCACACGCGCGCGCCGTGCCCAGGGGCGGTCTCCACCCGGAACGTTCCCCTCAGGGCCTCAGCGCGCTCCCGCATGCTCGCCATCCCCATCGTGCGAAGCTTCGGCCGGCTGGCTGGATTGAACCCCACGCCGTCATCCTCTGTCCAGACCCGCAGCCAGCCCTGCTCGAACGTCACCCCCACGGTGGCGCGGGTGGCGCGCGCGTGCTTGATGACGTTGTTCAGGCTCTCCTGAGCGATGCGGAACGCCGCCTCTTCGACGGCGGACGGGAGGCGGCGTTCAGGCCCCTGGATCTGGAGCGTCACAGCCAGCCCTTCGCGACTGCGCAGCGCAGCGACGTGCTTCTTAAGCGCCGAGACGAGGCCTTCCTCCTGCAGCGCCGCTGGGCGTAGCTCGAAGATCAGCGCGCGCATCTCGGCCAGGGCACCCCGCCCCAACTCGTTCGCTCGCTCCAGCCGCTCGCGGGCCTTCGGCGGATCGCGGTCCCAGAGGCTGAGCGAAGCCTGGCAGAGCAGCGTCACGCTGAAGAGGCTCTGCGTCACCGAATCGTGCAGGTCGCGCGCCAGCCGGTTGCGCTCCCCGATTACGGCGTACTCGCGCGTCTGTTCGTACAGCCGGGCGTTCTCGATGGCCACCGCCGCCTGGTTAGCGAAGAGCGTGGCTAGCTCGGCATCGCGTTCGGTGAACGGCTCTCCGCCGCGCTTGTTGTAGATGGAGATGACGCCGACCGTCCGCTGGCGGGTCTTCATGGGGACGCTCATAATCGTGCGCGTCTTGCCGAGCGCGATGCTCGCCCGGTAGCCGCGGGGGTCGTTCAGCGCGTCGCTGCTGCGCTGTGGGCGGTTAGTGCGCAGCGCCTCACCGGCGAAGGACCCTTCTACCGGGATGCGCGCGCCGCGCAGGGCTTCCGCAGACGGACCGACCACGGTGCGCAGCTCCAGGAACTGGCCGTTCTCCTCGAGCAGCGCCAGCCCGACGCCGCCGGCGTCGGTGAGTCGCTGGAGCTGCTGGCAGATCGCCTGCAACACACGGTCGAAGTCGTGCTCCTCGAGCAGCAGCGTGCCGAGCCGTTGGAGGCTGGTCACTTCGGCCAGCCGCTCGCGCACCTCGCCGTACAGGCGCGCGTTCTCGATGGCGATGGCCACGTGGTCGGCCAGCAGCTCCAGGGTCTCGCGGTCCTGCTCGTTGAAGGTCCGCGACGGCTCGGAGTCGAACACGGCGAAGACGCCCGTCAACTGGCCCTGCCACCACACGGGAACCGCGATGCTGGCATGGACGCCCCGCAGCGGCGGCAGTGGGTCGCTCAGCTCCGTCGGGTAGTCGGCCACGAGCACGGCCGCACGGCGCGCGAGGACGTGCCCGGTAATGCCTTGGCCCGGCCCGATCTCGAGGCCCACGAGCGCCGGGTCCATGCTGTGGACCGCCTGGATGTGCGCCACCCCGCCAGCATCGACCAGGCTAATGCTGCCGTTCGTAGCGTGCAGCAGCTCGACGGCACTGCCGACCACCCGTTCCAGCAGGCTGTCCAGGTCCAGCTCCGAGGAGAGGTCGGCCACGACGCGGCGGAGCGCCTCGCGGCGGCGCAGCTCGCGCTGGGTCTGCTCGTAGAAGCGGGCATTCTGGATCGCGCGAGCGGCTTCATCGGCGACCGCGCTGAAGTGGGCGTGGGTCGCGTCGTCCGGCTCGCCGGGCAGACGGCCGTAGGCCACGAGGACGCCTAGGAACTCGTCGCGCGCGACGAGTGGCGCCGCGACGACCCGCCGGACACCTGCGGAGCCCAGGACAGCGCGCACGGCCTGCAGAGAGTGGTCGCGCTGAAGGTCAGCCACGCAGAGCGTTCCGCGCACCTGCGCCGCGAGCGCCAGCTCGCTCGACCCGGTGGGACCCGCCCGGCGTGTGGCCGCCTGCCACGCCACGGCGAACGTCTCCGGCAGTCCCCAGGTCCCGCATGGGCCGACGGATTCTAGGTCGGCCCTACCCAGCAGGACCGCGGCCGCGTCGGCGTGGGCGGTGGCCGCGACTTCGCGGGGGATCAGCGCCAGCAGCGCCTTCAGGCTCAGCTCGGCGTTCACCTGGCGCCCGAACGCCAGCAGCGCGCGTAGCGCGTGGTTGTCCCGCTCCAGCCAGGCGGCGTGCGCCTCCAGGTCACTCAGGGCATGGAGATCATGGGCGCGGGGTTCGGGCGAAGCGGCCATCCAGGGTGAGCGTGACCACGGCGACGTGGCCTGCGACGGCTAATTCTCGGTGTCGGTGTCTCCCCGGTGCCAGTTAGTGCCCTGCCCGCGGCGCGCCGATCGCCCGGCTGGCTGGCCCGAACGCCGCCGGCGAGACCGGCCCAAGGTACGGCTCGCCGGCGTGTCGAGCGAACGGTCCCGGCCAGCGCCGGGTTCCGCAGAATGGCGCGGGGGCGGAACGTCCCCAGGCACGGCGAGGAGTGATGGACGGTAGGAACGCGCGCGCCTCACGCCGCCCGAGGCGGGAGACGACCGTGCTCGTCGCGGTGGACGCCGCGAGGGTCCGCGAGGCGCTCGTGGCGATGATTGGCGCAGTGGACGGGTTCCGCGTGGTCGCGACCGTGGCGAGCGACGAGCAGGCAGTGCGCCAGGCGCGCCGGCTCCGTCCCACCCTGGCACTCATCGACCAGGACCTCCCGGCCTGCGGTGGCGCCTGGGCCGTGCAGACCCTGCGCGACGAGCAGCTCGTGCAGGCGATCGTGGCGATCGGCCTGCGGGCTGATGGCAGCACGCGGGAGCGGGCCCGGGCCGCCGGGGCCCGGGCCTACGTCCAGACCGGCGCCTCTCCGGACGACCTGCTGGCGGCGCTGCGAGTCGCCCTGCAGCCTGCGCGCCGCCAGGCACCGGTGGCGCCCTCGCCCGGCCTCTCCAGGGCGGTCTAGCCGCCCGCGTTCGTCCCCAGGCACAGGCGCACGCGCTGCCCCACGCCGACGCCATTGGCCTCGAACCAGCCCTGGTTCGCCTCGATGGCGTACCAGTACGGTGCCGACGGCGTATGCACCTCGTCGGAGAGCGGCTGCATGTCCTGGATGTCGACGATCGTCCCGTCGCGGTCGAGCCAGGCGATCGAGAGCGGGATGGACGTATTGCGCATCCAGAAGCCCGCCCGGCTCGGCTGCTGGAACTCGAAAAGCATGCCGGTGTCCCAGGGCAATGACTCGCGGAACATCAGCCCCAGCGCTCGCTCGTCGGGCGTACGCGCCAGCTCCAGCCCCAGGCGCGGCCGTGTCTCGATCTCCACCTCGGCGAAGGGGCGGTCTTCGCACGTCGCCGCGGGCACTGCGTCTGGGTTGGCGGGCGTAGCCGGGCGCGGCGCGCAGGCGAGCGCCGCACCGCTCAGGAGAAGCCACCCCAGCCCGGCGAGCACAACGGCGATGACGCGGCGACCGGTGGAAGTGCGCGGGGGACGGGCTCGGAGCATCCTGCCTGGATGCTAGCGGATGGACCGCGCCTGGTCCCAGGGCCGGGAGTGACGGGGGGCAGCGGGCCAGCCCGAGCCGGCGTGAGGGCGGAAGGGCCGGCGCGAGCAGCCGCGGCGCTGGCACGCCGTGTGCATGGTAGACCGGTGCGCATCCGCACCCGGGTCCGATCAGTGCGGGTCGCAGGGAGGACGCATATCTATGCTCACACGGGTGCCGGTGGTGCTGCTAGCCCTCGCACTGGGGGCGGCCGCCGCCATCCTCGGGCTCGTCCCCGACCAGTTGCTGGCGACCGGCGAAGCAGCCCTCGGGACCGTGCGGTCGCTGGAGGCAGGCACGCGCACCACGATCGCCATCGTGCTGGCGGCGCTGGCCGGGGTGCTGCTGGTGCTGGCGCTGTGGCCGCAGCGGCGGCAGGTCGTCCGCGCCGGTTTTGACGGAGGGATGCTGGAGTACGACGGCGACACCGTCGCCCGACTCCTCGAGCGCCACGTGGCCCGCCTGGAGGGCGTCCGGGGCGCCCGGGTGAGCACGCGGACACGCCAGGAGAAGGTGGACGTGCTGCTCCGGGTGGCGACCGCAGACGGCTTCGAGCCGCGTGAGGTCGGCCGACGGGCGGCGTCCGAGGTCCGGGAGAAGGTCGAGCGCGGCTTCGGGCTGTCGCTCGGCCAGCTGCGCCTGGTGGTCGCGCCCGCCCCCGGCACGGCGGTGGCTCCCGCCGCTGCTCCAACCGAGGGCGGCCGACTGGCGGCTTGAGGGCCTCCCGTGGGCCTGGTGCTGACGGGGCCAGTCGCCCTGTTTCCGGCGCCAGGCAGGCCCTGCCGCTGTAGCTAGCGTCCCCGTTCTCGCCACCGTCGAGCCACCCCGCCGGCTCCGCCCTCTCGCAGCGAGAGGAGGTTCGGCGCGCCGCCGCACCGCCCGCAGGAAGCGGGGGCTGCAGCGCCCGTGGTTCACACGCTGTCCCCCGGACACTGGCCCAGCGTGGCTCGATGCGTGCACGCCTGAGTCCGGCTCGTGCACATTGGTCCGAGTCTGAGCAGATGCCCGTCGCACGGGGTGGTTCGCTTGTTCGGCGCGGGGCCTGTCATCCGGAGCGGCCGGGTGCGTCGGTGCGCTCACCATGCGCGAGCAACGCGCCCGGCCGCAGGCGGCACGGCCCTGGCCCGTCGCCCGCGCTCGCATGAGCCACGGGTGCGGCGTGGTATCCTGGGCCGTCGCGTCCCTCTACGCCGGGAGGCCAGGCCCATAGGAACCCAGGGTGAGACAGGCTTGGGAGCAGGCGCTGCGAGGAAGCTGTCAATGCCGCTGAACCCTTTGGGCCACAGTCCGGCTGCGGGCACCACACTCCTGTTCCGGTTCCTGCTGGCCGGGCTCGCGACGCTAGCTGTGGCGGTCGAGGGGCAGCTCGGCGACGCCCGTCTGGCGGCTCTGGGCGCGACGTACGTGGTCGCCGCCAGCCTGTCCTGGTGGCTCGCCTCGCGGGGGACCTGGCCGTGGGTGAGCACGGCGATGGCGCTCGCCGACGCCGGCGTGGTGGCCGGGCTCCTGTGGCTCGTGCCCCCCACCACGCTGCCGCTGTGGAGCCTGTTCCTCTTCCCGCTCGCGACGGCGGCGGCCATCGGTCCGCTCCCGGCCGCCACCGTCGCTGCGCTCGGCAGCATCAGTGCCCTGGCGATCGCGTGGGCGCGCACCGGCACATTCGGGGTAGACACCGCCTGGCCGGCGGCGCTGCTGGCCGCCGCGGCCCTGGTCCTCGTGCGCCTGGCGAGCCGCTGGCGAGCGGAGCAGCAGGAGCGGCGGGCCTGGCAGGAGGTGGCGGCCGCCGCGCGTGGGCTCGCCGGGCGTGACGGGGAGCCTCAGGACGTCGGTACGCGCGTGGCCGAGCGCGCCCGGCGGCTCGTCCATGCCGCGGGTGCGACCGTGTGGTGGTGCGACGCCGGCGGCCGGCGGCTGGCGGACGGCCCGCGAGCAGGCGCCTGGCCCGAGCACCTCCACCCCCCGGCGGAGCTCCCCGTCGGCGCGGCGCGCGAGCTCGAGCGTGGCCCGGCCGCCCTCGCCACCCTCGAGACCGCCGCCGGCGTGCAGACCGGCGAGGTGGTCGCCTTGCGGCACGCCGGGCGCTGGCTCGGGCTCCTGGCCCTCACCTGGGCCACCACGCACCCGGACCGGGCGGCCCAGCGTGCCCGGCTGCGTCTCTTCGCGCCGTGGGCGGCGGACGCCCTCGCCCAGGCCCAGGCCCGCGCCGCTGCTCACGAGCGTCTACGTCGCGAACACGTGCTCCGCCAGGCAGCCACAGCTCTCGCCGCCACCCTCGAGCCGCCCGTCGTGTACGAGGCGGCGCTCCACGCGGCACGCACCTCGCTCCGCGCCAGCACGGCCGTGGTCGTCCCATCGACAGGACAGAGGCTGGCCGGGGACGCCACCCGCGCGCCTGCTGCGCTGCCGCTCGGGGCCGCCGCCGGCGACAGCCCCGAGCGGACGGACGGGAGCGCCGCGCCGTTCACGCTGGCGCTCGCCGATGACCTGGTGCTGCTGATCGAGCGCTCCACGCCGCCCCTGGATGCCGAGGAGCGCGCCTGGCTGGCGGAGCTGGCGGCCGCAGTCAGGCAGGCACTGGACCGCTGCGCGGCCCACGCCGCGCTCAAGCGCGATGCGTTGTGTCTGGGAGGCGCGCTGGAGGAGCTGCCGGCGCCGGCCGGCCTGTGGGACGGGGAGGGGCGGCTCCTGGTCGCCAACGCCGCCTACCGGGCGCTCGGCGGCGTGGCGTCGGCCGCCCCACCGCGGCCGGACGCACGCGAGGAGGAGCTGGCCCTGAGTGAGCCGGCGCGCACGTTCATGGCGACCACGCTCCCCATTGCCGAGGGGCAGTACGTCCTGCGGTACCTGCGCGAGGTGACCCGCGAGCGCGAGGCGTTGCGGGCGAAGGACCAGCTCATCGCCCTGGTGGGCCACGAGCTGCGGACGCCGCTCACCTCCATCTACGGCTACAGCCAGATGATGGCCCGCCAGCTTGGGGTGGTCCAGCAGCAGGTCGGTCAGCTCAACGCCCTCATCCGCGACTTCATGGACGCTGCCCGGCTGGAGAGCGGTGACCTGCCGCTGGCTCGCGAGCGGGTGCAGGTGGCCGAGCTGGTGCACGCCACGGCCGAACGATTCCAGGGCGCCCACGAGGGGCACCGGCTTCACCTGGAGCTGGCCGAGGACCTCCCGTCGGTCGAGGGTGACCCGATCCGCCTCGGGCAGGTGCTGGATAACCTGCTGAGCAATGCCGCCAAGTACAGCCCAGCGGGGAGCGAGATCGTGCTCGCCGTGCGGCTCGAGGGTGGCGAGGTGCTGCTCGCCGTGCAGGACGAGGGGGCGGGGATCCCACCCGAGCACCTGCCGCACATATTCGACCGCTTCTACCGGGTGCCGGGCGAAAGCACCGAGCGAGTGGAGGGGTATGGTCTCGGCCTGTCGATCGTGCGGGACCTGGTGGTGGGGCATGGCGGGCGGATCTGGGCCGAGAGCGCCGGGGAGGGAAAGGGCAGCACCTTCTGCGTGGCGCTGCCCGCGGCGCCCCACGCGACAACGCCGGCCGCGGAGGTGGCGGGCGCGGCCGGTGGCTGAGCGGCCCTCACAGCCACCGAATGCGGCGGAAGACGAGCCAGAGGCCGAGGGACGCGAGGAGCATCAGCCCGAGCGCCCAGGCGTAGCCGAAGCCCCATTCCAGCTCTGGCATGGCCCGGAAATTCATGCCGTAGATCCCCGCGATGAGCGCGTCGACCATCAGGATCGCGGTCACCGCCGTCATCACCTTGACTGCTTGATTCACGCTGTTCGACGCGAGCGAGAGGTAGACGTCGAGCGACGACGAGAGCAGGTCGCGGTAGGTGTCCAGGCTGTCGATCACCCGCACCGTGTGGTCGTAGGCGTCCTGGAAGAAGGGCTGAAACTCCCCTCTGAGGAGTGGCAGGTCGTGGCGCAGCAGGACGTTGAGGACCTCGCGGCCCGGGGCGATGACCTTGCGCAGGTGGAGGAGATCCTTCTTGAGCGCGACGATCCCCTGCAGGACATGCGGGCCCGACCCGGAGAGGAACATCTGCTCCTCGAGGTCCTCGCTGTACTCGGCGATGGTGTCGACAATGGGGAAGTAGCCGTCGACGACGGCATCCACGAGCCGGTAGACGAGGTCCGGGACTTCGACCGCGCGCGCCTGGTTGCCCGTGGCCGGGCCCAGCTCCGCCGCGGCCAGCCGGCGCGCCATCTCGTCGATCTCGGGAAACGGCTCCGCGTGGACGGTGACGAGGTAGCGGGGCCCCCAGAAGAACTGCAGCTCGCTCGTGCGCAGGCGGGATGGCGGCTGCTCCGGGCGCACGGCGTACAGCACGACGAAGTAGTACCCACCGTACTCGTCGACCTTGGGCCGCTGGTGGCGGCTGAGCACGTCCTCGAGGGCGAGAGGGTGAAATCTGAAGGCGCGTTCGAGGAGCGGCACGTCGTCCGCGCCTGGATCGCGCACATCCACCCACACGAGGTCGTGCTGCTCCGGCTGGAGGGTGGCCAGGGCAGCCGGGGTGAGCTGGCTGACCCGCGCGCCGGGGGTGGGCCGATCGAACACGAAGGCGATCACGGATCCTGCCCACGGTCGCCGGAGGACGGGTGGTGCTGTGGCTGCGGGGTGCGCGCTAGCGAGAGATACCGCGGATGGCTGGCACCACGAGGGTCAGGGCCACCGCGCCGAAGAGTGAGACGATGAAGGCGAGCTCCATGTGGGCTGAGGAACCTCCACTCCTTGCGCCATGCAGAAGTCGTGCCGGGGATGGTAGGACGCACGCCCCTCCCGAGCTAGGCGGGCGCAGTCACGGCGGCGCCACAGGCGGCCGCGCGAGACCCGCCGTTCGCGGTCGGCACGGCTGGTCCACCGCTAGTAGTGGACGGAGACGGGCGTGCCCACGCTCGCCCAGTTCCAGAGGAACTCGCTCTCCTGGTAGGGCAGGCCCAGGCAGCCACGCGACCCCCCGTAGCCCCACACCGACGACCAGTAGTTGTAGTGAATCGCCTCGCCGGAGCCGAGGAAGTACTGGGTGAACAAGACGTTCTTGAGGTAGTAGCCGCCGGGCGCGGTGCGCGGGATGCCAATGGTGGCGCTGTCCATCGTCTCGTTGGCGACGCGGCGCTGGATGGCGAAGACGCCCTGCGGCGTGCGGTACGCCACGAGGCCCTTGATGACGAGGCTGGCCATGACTGGGCGGTCACCTTCGTAGGCGGTGAGCATGGCCGGCTCGGCCAGGTCGGCGTCGATCCACCGGCCGGCGAAGGTCCGCGGGGGCGGCCTGGGCAGCCGCACCGCACTCGCGGGCAGGTAGTCGCCCTCGGCGGTCCGGTACCAGGACTCGCCGTCCTCGCCGAGCACGCTTTCGGCGATCTGCACCGGCGCGTTGTGCCCGAGTCGGCTCACCTGGGCGTCCGCGTCTGGCGTTGGGTAGAGGGCAAGTACGGCCCCGCCGACCACCCGGCCGGGCCGGTTGACCGCTTCCACCGCCGGTGGTGGCGGCGCGGCGAGGTAGGCGGGCGGCGCCTCCGCCACGGGACCGAGCACGTTGCTGGGGATGTAGCCGGTGGCCTTGATGCGCGGGTTGGACACGCGTGCCCAGGTGTCTTCGTAGCCGAGCACCTGGAGGTAGGTGAATTGCCGCAGGGGGGCCAGGAGCTCGGAGGTATCGCTGGCTTCGGCGTAGAGCGTGGCCGGCTCGAAGTTCACCACCCACTCCGGGGAAGCCTCACCTTTGGGTGGGGCTGAGACCTGGTCGGTCTGGGCGGATGGGGCTGGAGCAGCGCCGGGCGTGGCGAGCGGGGTGGCGCCGGCGGATGCGGTCGCCGGCGCAGGGGTCGGGGGCGCGGGCTGTGCGAGCGCCGGGGCTGCCAGCGACAGCGCCAGCGCGGCAGCGAGGAGGGCACTTACCTGCCGAGTCGAGCCGACTGGAGCGCGCGGACGGACGAGATGCATACCCACGACCCCTCCTCGAGTGTATCGGACGATGCCCGGCGCGGCCGTGCCGCCTTCAGGAGTGGAGGATAGGAACCTTGCGGGAGGGTGACAAGTCGTCATCCGGCATGGACGCGCCCTCGCGCGCCCGGCGCGACCCCCCGCCGCGGAGCTCGAGGTGAAGCTCGTCGCGGAGCTGCAGGAAGCGCAGGATGTCGGCGCGGGTGAGCAGCCCGAGCGCCTGGCCGTCGCGGACCACGGGCACCTGGTTGACCTCGCCCTCTACCAGCAGGCGCAGCGCTTCGTTGAGGTCCGCCTCGGCTGAGATCGTCTTCAGGGGCCCGCGGCTCATGATCGCCGCGACCGGGGTCATCGCCCACTGCTCCTGGGGGAGGTCCTTCACGTCGGTGATGCTGGCGATGCCCACGAGCCGGCCCCCGTCCTCCACGAGCACGGCCCGCTGCCCCCGCCGCAGCACGTGCTCGACGACGAACGCGTGGACCGAGGTGTCGGCGCTCACCACGGGTGGCTCGGGGTTCATCAACTGTCCGATGCGGACGCCACGCAGGTTCTCCTGGAGCGTCTGCTGTCCGCGGCTGGACTCGGCGGCGTTGTTGAGGAACCAGCCGATGAAGGCCGTCCAGAGGCCGCCCAGGAAGTCCCCGCCAAAGAGGCGGAAGAGGCCCCAGAAGATGAGCAAGAAGCCGAACCCCTGACCGACGAAGGAGGCCACCTGCGTCGCGCGCCGCAGGCTGCCGGAGAGGCCCCAGATGATGGACCGCAGCACGCGCCCGCCGTCCAGAGGGAAGCCGGGCAGCAGGTTGAAGGCGCCCAGCAGGAGGTTGACGAAGGCCAGGTAATCCACCACGGCGTGCGCGGGTGTCGATACGTCGCCGAAGCCCTGGCTCACTGCCCAGAACACGCCGGCGAGCGCGAAGCTGGTGAGCGGTCCGACGACGGAGATGAGGAATTCGTCGCGGGGCTCCTCGGCCTCCCCCTTGATGTTGGAGACGCCGCCGAAGATGAAGAGCGTGATGCTGTGCACGCCCAGGCCGCGCGCCCGGGCGACGAACGAGTGGCTCAACTCGTGGATGAGCACGGAGGCGAACAGCAACAGCGCCGCGATGGCGCCGATCACCCAGTAGGTCGCGACGTCAAAGCCCGGGAAGGTGGCCGGGAAGAAGCCCACGGCCAGCGACCAGGCGACCAGGGCGAACGCGAAGAGCCAGGTGTAGTGGACGCCGACCGCGATGCCGGCAATGCGCCCGAGACGAAACGAGCTTGGCATGGTGGGAGACCTCCCGGCTGAGCCACTGGCAGAGAGTGTGCCCGGCCGGCATGCCACCGCGCGAGGCGCCGAGCTGTCCACGAACGTGGAGCGCCTTGCTCGGCTGGGGGTGCTACCCAGGCGGCGCGGGGTGCGCCCCCACCGAGGCGAGCACCGCGCGCAGGTCTTCAGCCCGACAGGGCTTGGGGAGCACGGCGCTGATGCCCTGGCCGAGCAGCGTCGGGTCGTTCACCTCGGTGGCGTAGCCGGTGAGGAGGACGACGGTGGGCGCTTCTGGCCGCCGGGCGATACGCTCGGCCAGCTCGCTGCCCGTCATGTCGCCCAGGCGATAGTCGGCCAGCACCACGTCGAACCGGGCCTGGTCGAGCGCGTCGAGGGCGGCAGCGGCCGAACCGGCCACCCGCACGTCGTGGCCCTGCAGCGCCAGCAGCTCGCGCAGGCTGCCGGCGAACACGGCGTCGTCCTCCGCCAGGAGGATGCGGCGGAGCGCCGCCGGGGCAGATCCTGGCGGTGGCGCGAGGAGGTCGCCGATCGTCGCCTCGAGCTCGGCGCGTCGACTCGGCTTGGCGAGCACGGCGTCGATCCCGCGTCGCTTGAACTCGTCGGGCGAGATCTCGCCGGCCCAGCCGGTGAGCATCACCACGGGACAGGTGGGGAAGCGCGCCTTGACCGCCGCGACCACCGCCCACCCGTCCACGTCGGGCATGTCGAGGTCGGTCAGCACCGCGTCGAAGCGCGCCGACGGGTCGCGGACGACGGCGAGCGCGGCGCGCCCGCCGATCGCCGTCTGGACGCGCGCGCCGCTGCGCTCGAGGAGCTGCCGCACGACCGCGACCAGCCCGGCCTCGTCGTCGACGACGAGGACGCGGCGGCCGGCGAGTCGGCGGGACGCGGGGCCAGCGACCCCGACCGGCCCATCCTCAGCCGCCTCGGTCCGCCAGCCCTCGGCCAGCGGAATGCGGAGCGTGAAGGTCGTCCCCTGGCCGATGGTCGAGTCGACCCGGATGTTCCCGCCGAGGCGGGTGAGGATGCTGTAGGTGACGGCGAGCCCGAGCCCGCTCCCCCGCGCGCCCTTGGTCGTGAAGAACGGCTCGAAGATCCGCTCGCGCACGGCGTCCTCCATGCCGTGGCCCGTATCGCGGACCACGAGCTCGGCCCAGCCGTGCTGCTGCGTGCGCGTCCGAATCTCCATCCGTCCGCCGTGCGGCATCGCGTCGGCGGCGTTGAAGAGCAGGTTCAGGAGCACCTCGCGCAGCTCGGCCGGGTCCATGGCCACGTAGGGTCCCTCGCGGTCGGGCCGCCCGAGGTCCAGGCGCACCTCGATCTCGCCGCCGCCCCGCACCGCGGCGCCCGCCCACCGGGGTCGCGCCAGCTCGACCGCGGCGCGGACCGTCGCGGGCAGGTTGGCCGAGGTGGACGAGCGCTCCTGGTGGGCGCGCGCGTAGTCCTGCATGTTGCGCACCATGCGGGCGCCGTCGAGCGCGGCCTGGCGAATGGTGGCGATGCTCTGCCGGGTGGCCGGGCTCTGCTCGTCCGGGTGGAGCAGCTCGGTCTGGCCGACGATGGTGGCGAGCAGGTTGTTGAAATCGTGGGCGATCCCAGATGCCATCTCGCCGATGGCGCGCAGCCGCTCGGATTGGAGGAGCTGCGTGTACAGACGGCGACCCTCGGTGACATCCGCGTAGACCTCGACCCGACCGACGATCTCGCCCAGGGCGTTGCGCATGGGTGCCGCATGGCGCTGGACAATGCGCGGCGGATCGGTCCCGAGCTCCCACTCGCTCTCGTCGACAACCCAGGGCTCACGCACGAGCTCGCGGAGCCGGTGGAGGAAGGCCTCGAGGTCTCTGGGTGGTGTGGCAGCCCGCGCCAGGGCTGCCTCCAGGGACAGTCCGTTGGGGCGGCCCTCCAGGCCGAACAGGTCCAGGAGCGCCCGGTTGGCCAGGCGGATGGTCCCGTCCAGGTCGATCACGCAGACGCCACTGCCGACCGACTCCAGGACTGTGCCCAGGGTGACGGCGGACTCGGCCGCGGTGCGCCGCTCGCGCTGCTGGGCCGCGGCGAGGCGGGCATTGTCGACCGCGATGGCGGCGAGGTGAGCGATGGCCCGGAAGACGGCGACGTCCGCCTCGGCGAACTGGCCCGGGCGGGTGGCGGCGGCGATGACCGCGCCGATGGCCCGCCCGTCGCGACGGCGCAGGGGCGCGCCGAGCAAGCTGCGGGCCGGGAAGTTCGGCGGCAGCGGCGCCTGGGCGTGCGCCCCTGCCAGCAGGTCGTCATCGCGCACCTCGCGCCCGCCCTGGAAGAGCCTGGCGAGCAGGCCGCTGCCATCGCCGTAGCCGGCCGGGATCATGCTGAGCACGTGTGGGTCGCCCCCGCTCCACCCCTCCAGGCGCCACGGCCCGCGGCCGACGGTGTGCGCCGCCATGGCGAGGTACACGGCGCAGAAGTCGGCGCCGATCCCCTCGCGGACGCAGTGGGCCAGTTGTGAGAGCACTTGCGCCTCAGGCAGGGCCTCGGCGGCGACGGTCGCGGCCCGGACGAGCGCGGCCTGGCCGCGCTCGTTCCCCGGGTCAGTCACTCGGCGCAGCCCCGAGGCGGGCCACCGCTGCCTCGTCGAGGTTCAGAATCTCCAGGGCGCCGGCGTACTGGCGTGTCTGGTAGACGGTGGCCCGCTGCAGCTTGTTCACCACGTCGTCCATCGTGCGGACCGCCTCGCGGATCTCGGCCAGGTAGCGCTGGGCGAGCGGGTCCAGCACTACGCCCCCTTCGGCGCAGCGCTCGTCGAGGAGCAGCTCGAGGTAGCCCCAGGCGACGGAGAGCGGCTGCTTGAGCTGGTGGGCGACCGCGCCGGCGAGCTGGATGACGACCCGGTCGCGTTCCAGCTCCAGACGCGCGGCGCGCAGCGTTTCCTCCTCGCGCTCGGCGGCGGCCACCCGGAGCGCCGCGGCCACGCGCATGGCGGCGAGCTCGGGCGGATCAGATGGGGAGAGGATGTCGAACGCCTCGGCTCCGGCGCGGTGCAAGTGGGCGCGGGCCACTCGCCAGCGCGGCGCCGGGGTCACCAGCAGGACTGGCACGCCGGCTGCCTGGACGCGAGCGAGCGCGTCGGCGGGCGCGTGCTCGGCCAGGAGCGCCGCGTCCACCACGAGCGCGTCGACTGTACCGGCCGCTGCGGCCGAGGCGGTGGTGAGGTCGCCACACCACTGGAGCACGACGGCGGACCGGGCGAGGCCGTCCTGGAGCCAGGCACGCACCGCCCCATCCCGTGCGGCCACGAGGACCGTGCCGGACGGCGCCGCGGAGCGGCTCACCACCCCGTCCATCTCGTCGCGCGGTGGACGGGGTGGCGAGCGCCGCGGAGCGGAGTGGCGGGGCCGTGTCCCCGGTGGGGGGGGACACGGGCGCACCGGGCGCTAAGCGGCGATCTCCAAGGCGCGGCGCTCCTCTTTGGCCAGGACACGATCCAGATCCAGCAGAATGACGAGCCGGTCAGGAAGCTTGGCGATCCCTTCCAGATACTCGGAGTCGATCCCTGCGACGACCGGGCTGGGCAGCTCGATGATGCTCGGGTTGACGCGCAGCACCTCGCTCACCGCGTCCACAATGATACCGACGACCTGGTCACCGATCTCGACGACGACGATCCGGCTCGCCCGTGAGTGCTCGGCGAGCGGCAGGTTGAACCGGCGCCGCAGGTCCACCACCGGGATCACCTTCCCGCGCAGGTTGATCACGCCTTCCACGAAGGCCGGGGCGCGCGGTACGCGCGTGACCGCGGGCAGGCGAATGATCTCGTGGACGCGTGCGATATCCACGCCGTACAGCTCCGCCGCGAGCTGGAACACGACGAGCTGCCGCTCGTTCCCCCCACCTGCCAGATCTGCCGTCCGCTCTTCGATCGTCGAGCTCTGCACCTCTCACGCCCTCGCTTCCGCCAGGTCTCGGGTTCTCAGCCGGGTGCAGGTGAGAACCACGGTTCCCTTCAGGTATCGGCGCGGCGGCGAGGATTCTTGAGGTGGCCGGGCGGCGCAGTGGTGGGGCGAGAGGGGGCGCGGGTCGGCGCCCGCGCCGCCCGAGCGCGCAGCCCACGAGGGGAGGACGGGCGAAGCGTTCAGGCGGGGGTGCTCCCACGTAGGTCGGCCATCAGGAGGCGCAGGTCGAACGCGGTCTGGTGGAGCAGTGCCCGCAGCTCGCCGAGCCGGGCGGGCAGCTCGTCCGTCCGCCCCCGCCTCAGAAGCTGCTCGCACAGCTCGGCCTTCAACAGCGCGGACCCGAGGAGCTGCAGCGGGCCGTCGTGCAGACGGTCGGCGACACTCGTGGGGCCACCTACAGCGGAGCCGGCCGCTGCTCCGCCCGCGGGCCGGGTCACCCAGGAGCCCTCGCGCGCAGCTCGCCACCAGGCGCCACCGACGAGCCTAGACGCCGAGGCGCGCGGGCTGCACTGCCGTTGGCGCGATGCCGTGGGTGATGGCGAAGATCGCAGCCTGCGTCCGGTCCAGCACGCCGATCTTCTCGAAGAGCACCGAGAGGCGGTTCTTGACGGTGCTCTCGGCGAGAGAGAGGCATGCCGCGATCTCCTTGTTGGACATCCCGGCGGCGACGTGCTGCAGGATCTTCACCTCGGTCTCCGTGAGCTGGCCCAGGCCGTCCTCGGGCGTCTGCTTGGAGCTCATGCGGCGGAACTCGGAGACCACCGAGGTGGTCACCGACGGATCGAGGAGTGAGAGGCCGCTGGCGACGGCGCGAACGGCGCTGGCCACCTCCGACACGCGACTCGTCTTGAGCAGGTAGCCGCGGGCGCCGGCGCGCAGGGCCTGGAAGACGTGCCCCTCCTCGTGGTGCATGCTGAGGATGATCACCCCGACGCTCGGGCGCGCCCGAAGCAGCTCCCGCGTGGCCGAGAGGCCGTCCACAATGGGCATGTTGATGTCCATCAGCACGACGTCGGCCTCCTGCTCGAGGCTGACGCGCTGGACCTCCAGCCCATCGCTCGCCTCGGCGACGACGGCGATGCCCCGCTCCATCTCCAGCAGCGCCTTGAGGCCCTGGCGGAAGAGCTGGTGGTCGTCCGCCAGCACCACGCGGATGCCGTTACCGCGGGGGGTTTCACGGTGGTGTGAACGTTCCAGGTACATGGTCTGCTTCCGTCCGTTCTCCTCATCGCGCGGGGGTGGCCGCGACCTGCCTGCCCTGGCGCCTGGGGCTCGCCTGCGTACTATGCCGAGCGGGTAGTTACAGCCACGTCACGGGGAGAGGGGCTTGCCATAACGGACGCGTAACGAAGTGCGTCGGTCGTGCGGGCGCTCAGCCGTCCCCCTCCGGGGTGGGGCTCGCAGAGAAGTAGTAGCCGACCCCGAGCCGCGTGCGGAGGAAGCGCGGGCGGCGCGGGTCATCCTCCAGCTTCTGGCGGAGGCGGTAGACGTTCGTGCGCAGGATCTCGCCCTGGTCGCGATACTCGGGCCCCCACACCCGGGTGAGCAGGTCGGCGGGCGTGAAGACGCGCCCGGCGCCGCGGAGCAGCGTCAGCAGCAGGGTGTACTCGGTGCGGGTGAGGTCGATCCGGCGCTCGCCGAGGCGCGCCGTGCGGCTGCCCGGTTCGAGCTGCAAGGGGCCGACGCGCAGCACCTGCGTCTCGCCGTCCTCGAGGAGCGTCCCCTGGCTCCGGCGCAGCACGGCGTGCGCCCGCGCCACGAGCTCGCGGGCGCTGAAGGGCTTGACCAGGTAGTCGTCCGCGCCGTCCTGGAGCGCCTGCACCTTGTCGTCCTCGTCGTCACGCGCGGTGAGCATGATGACGGGCAGGGTGCGCCGGGTGGCGCGCAGGCGGCGCAGCACCTCGAGGCCGGACAGGCCAGGGAGCACCAGGTCGAGGACGACGAGGTCGGGGCGGCGCTCGGCGACGAGCCCGGCGACGGCCTCGCCATCGCCGGCGAGGCAGACGTCGAAGCCGGCCAGATCGAGCGTGTCGCCGACGAAGCGCCGCAGCCGCGCGTCGTCGTCGACGACCAGCACCAGGCCCCCCCGGGCGCTCGGGGGATCGCGCGGGGACTCCGCCGGCCCGACGCCGCCGGCGGCGAGCCGTCCGCTCACAGGCCCGGCCCGTCCACGGCCGCGAGGAGCAGGGTGAGCCGCTGGGGGCGCGCCAGGAGGTCGCCGGCGTGCGCCCGGGCGACGACGCGGCAGAAGAGCAGCCACGGGTCGTGCGCGGGCGCGTCGGCCGTGCCCGCCGCCCACGCCACCTCCACCCGAGCCTCAGGGGGCTGCGCGGCGAGGCGCAGGGTCACGTCGGGGCCGCACTGCAGGGCGAGGGCTCCGAGGTGGTAGACCGCACGCCGCAGGAGGAGCGGGTCGCCCACATACGGCACCGGCGGGCCATGCTCGAGGAGGAGCGAGCGCTCCAGGTCGTGTGCCAGCTCAGCCACCGCGTCCAGCGCGATCGCACGCAGGTCCAGGGGGCCGGGGCGGATGCCCGCGCTGAGGACGATGCGCAGGCGCGAGAGGTCGGCCAGGAGCTGCGTCGCCCGGTCGATCTCGCCCTGGATCCGGCCGGCCCACCCCGCCAGCTTGGCGGGGTCGAGCGCCTCGTCGGCATGGGCCTCCAGCAGGCTGGCGTAGCCGTGGATGGTGGCGAGGGGGGTGCGCAGGCGATGGGATAGCTCCCGCAGCAGCGCCACCGGCTCGACCGGCGGGCAGGCGAGGCTGGTGCCGGGCTGGGGTGCCACGGGGGAGGGTGAACGGCTGGAGGCGGTCACAGGCGCACGGCTTGGCGGCAGTCATACTGGATCCGCCGGGACCACGGAAGGGCGGCGACCGACGCGGGAGGCGAGAGCCGCCACCACGCCGGCACCTGTGCTCCCTCCGTGACCCGGGCGGGCCTACCGCCCGAGGTTCACCAGGTCCTGCAGGAGCTGGTCGGAGGCGGTGATCACGCGCGAGTTGGCCTGGAAGCCGCGCTGGGCCATGATCAGGCTGGTGAACTGCTGGGCGAGGTCGACGTTCGACGCCTCCAGGAAGCCGGTCGCCACCTGGCCGCGCCCGTTGGTGTCGGGCGGGCCGATGCGCGCCACGCCGGAGTTGGCCGAGGCGGCGAAGAGGTTGCCACCGTTCTTGAGCAGGCCGCTCGGGTTGGCGAAGCTGGCGACCGCGAGCTGGCCCAGGCTGCGCTTGAGCCCGTTGGAGTAGATGCCCGTGATCTCGCCGCCCTGGCCGATAGAGAAGGTGCTCAGCGTCCCGGCCGCGGCGCCGTCGGTGGTAGCGGTGAGGTCGCCGTTGCCGGCGAGCTGGGTCACGCCCGAGAGGTCCAGAGTGACGCTCATGTCCGCGGCACCGTTGGTGATGCCCGGCGGGGTGCTGCTGGCGGTGATGGCGATCGTACCGGTGCCGCCGGAGCTGACCTTGCCCGCCGTGTCGAAGGCGAGCGTGCCGGTGGCGACGGCGAGCCGGGTGCCCGCGGCCGGGTAGAGCGCGCTGGCGTAGGCCCACGTGCTCGGGGCGGTGGCGCTGGGCGTCTTCTGGAAGATGGTCCGGACGCTGTATGGCTGGCCGAGCGTGTCGAAGAGCGTGCTCGTCACCGCCTGGGCGTTCGTGTAGTACAGGTCGCCCGCGGTGTTGCCGGGGGTCGCGCTCGTCGAGGCGATGGTGAAGGTCTGGCCGTTGGCGGTGAAGGTGTTCGCCGCGACGGTCGTGGCGGCGCTCCAGCTCGCCGTGGTGGGGTTCCAGACCCGGTAGCTGAGGCCGGTCACCGCGCCGGCGGTGACGGCGGTGACGGTGATCTCGACGGCGGCGGTCGGGTCGGTCGGCGTGCCGGAGAGGGTGAGCTTGCCGCCGGCAGGGTTGGAGGCAGCCCAGGCGCTCGGGTCGACGTTCTCCTTCAGGTTGCCGGTGACGGTGGCGGTCTTGCTGACCTGGCCCTCCATGCCCTGTCCGAGCTGGATGGTGACGGCGCCGACGCCGGTCGCGGTATCCACGCTCCCGTTCTTGTCGGCCTGCCAGCCCATCACCTTCAGGCCGCTGGCCGGGTTGACCAGCGTGCCGTCGGTGGCGAGGTCGAAGCTGCCGTCGCGCGAGTAGAACTGGTTGGTCCCGTCGCTGAGGATGAAGTAGCCGTCGCCCTGGATGGCCATGTCCGTCAGCTTGCCAGTGGACTGCAGGGTGCCCTGGGTCTGGAGGGTGTCGATCCCGCTCAGCACCATGCCCAAGCCCACCTGGGCCGGGTTCACCCCGCCCCGCCCGCCTTGCGGGCTGCTGGCGCCGCGGATCGTCTGGCTGAGGATGTCCTGGAAGGTGACCCGGCTCTGCTTGAAGCCGGTGGTGTTGACGTTGGCGATGTTGTTGCCGACGACATCCATCATCGTCTGCTGGTTCCGCAGGCCCGAGATGGCGGCGAAGAGCGAGCGCATCATGCGCGGGGTCCTCCTGGCAGGGGTGTGGTGGGACGGGCCGTGATGGTGGCCCAGGTGTGAGCGATGGGCTAGGGGGTGCCGTTCGGCGGGGTGCTGATGCCGCGCAGGTTGGCGAGATCCACCTCCTCGCCCGCCACGCGCAGCGTGGCCGAGACGATCCCATCCTGTGACTGGAATGTGACGCCGGTCACGGTGCCCGCCACGGTCGCGCCTTCTCCTGCGTCCGGCCTGGCGGCCTCGACCCACTTCCCGACCAGTGCGCCCGCCTGGCTGACGAGCTGGAGGTTGGCGCTCCGCTCCACGGCGCTGCTCAAGGACTGGGTCGCCTCGAGCGCGCTGAACTGGGCCATCTGCGAGATGACCTCACGGTCCTCGGCCGGCTTGAGCGGGTCCTGGTTGCGAAGCTGGGCGATCAGGAGCTTCAAGAAGTCCTGCTTGCCCAGGTTCGAGCCACTCCAGGCACGCTGGGCGGTGGCTGACGGCGTCGTCGATGGCGTGGCGACCTGGGTCGCTCCATACCCACTGGAGATGTCTGACATAACGGGCTGGACCCTCCTTTTCAGACGCGGTAGTCGATGCGCGCGGTCGGGCCTGCGCCGGGGTGTGGCTCTTCGGCGGTTGGACCTGGTGGCTCGGTCGGTGCGCCCGGCGTGGTGTGGGCCGGGCGCTCGCCGCCTCCCTGGCGACCCCCCGGCTGCTGGCCGAACCCCGTGGCGCCCGGGTCTGCGCGCGCCCCGGTCTGCCCGCCCTGGGTGCCTGATGCGTCGGCCGGGCTGGGGGCGACGACGCTGAGAACGAGGCGGTCGGTCGAGAATCCCTGGGCGAGGAGCGCGTCGCGGAGGTCGCCCCAGCCGGCCTGCAGGAGCGCCCCTGTCGCCGTGCTCTCGACAGCCAGGTGCAGTTCGACCGTGCGGCCCGGGCCGTAGCGCACGGTCACGTCGACGCTGCCGAGGCCCTCGGGCTGGAGCTGGATCCGCACCCCCTGCCCGCCGGGCAGGCGGTACAGGTCGGCCTGGCGGGCCACCTGGGCGACGACGTCGGCTGGCGGGGCGGGCTCGGGCCGCGCGAGAGCCGGTGCGCTCACCCCCTGCGCCGCGGTCGCGACGTCCGGTGCGCCCGCCTCGGACGGGCCGGCCGGCGCGCCGGCCGCGGCCCGAGCGTCACGCTCGCCGCCCAGCCGCGCGTCCGGCCGCTGCTGCGAGCGACCCGAGAGGTCTGGGCCGGCCAGGACCGCGGCGCTCGGCTCCGGCGGCTGCGGGTCGGGGGGACGGGGCGCCCCGGCTGTCGCCGTGGTGGCGGGCGGCACCTGGCCGCTCGCGGGAGCGGGTGTGTCGGCGGCCAGCTCGGCGGCGGTGGGCGGCAGTGCCGGAGGTGCCGCCACCACCCCAGCGGCGGCCGGGACGGGGCCAGAGCCCCGGGCGCCCTGGGCGCCCGCTGGGTCCGGGGCGGCGACACGGACGGCGTCTGCCGGCGCTGGCGGGCCGGGGGGGGGGGGCGCCCGGGGGGCCGCGTCGTTAAAACCACTCCCCGCCCCCCAGAGCCCCTGGCAACACGGATGCCCGCCTCTGCCTGAGAAAAAAAAAAAAGACACATACACAACAATAAGTACAACTCCGAACAGACAACTAGAGCAGCAAGAACAAGTACAATCCGATAAGACAGA
>CAYSYM010000024.1:0-52267 GCA_964435115.1 uncultured Chloroflexota bacterium
CTCCCGGCCCCGGCTCTCCCGGTAGGGGGCCGTTCGACTGCCCACTCCTATGGGCTGCGCCCCCCGGGCCCCCCGCTCGTTCCGCAGGCACCCCGGAGGATGGCGTGCCAGGCAACAGGTGGAGAACTGGAAGGCCCTGGGTATCAGGGGAAGCGATGTGTGACACGCGCATTGAAGGCACCGTATCGCGACTACAGGGAGACAGCGCGTGCTGACAACAACGAAGTTCCGCGCAATCGTCGTGGGCGTTGGCGTTCTGGCCCTCTTTCTTGCAGCCAGTTGCACCCCTGCCGCCGGACCGGCGCAGCCGACGGCGGCGCCCAAGGCCACCAGCGCCCCCGCGCCGACGACTGCCGCCCCAACCGCCGCCCCCAAGCCCGCCACGACACCGGCACAGCCGGCTGGCAGCGGTGCGGCGGTGGAGGTGGCCGTGGTTTGCCGGTGCGTCTCGGGGGGCGTCAATGCTAACACCGTCAAGTGGCTGAACGACACCGTCTTTCCGAAGTTCAAGGAGCAGATGGCTGCCCAGGGGAAGCAGGTCACGCCCAAGCTGGTCGAGTTCGGCGGCAGCGATGAGGAGCTCAAGGCCCAGTACGCGCTCGACCTCAAGGCGGGCAAGGGCAACGACGTGATGGCCTTTGACGGCTTCTGGACGGCGGAGTTCGTCGCCGGCAATCTGATCAAGCCACTGGATGCGGTGGCCGGCGCGGAGGCCAACAACTGGGACGGCTGGCCCCGTATCCCACCAACCATCCAGGCGCTGCTCATGTTCGAGGGCAAGCGCTTCGGCATCCCCACGGGCACCGACTCGCGTGTCCTCTGGTACCGCAAGGACGTCTTCAGGCAGGCGGGGCTGCCCGAGACCTGGCAGCCCCGGAGCTGGGATGAGCTGCTGGCGGCCGCGCGCCAGATCAAGAAGACCCTGCCCGATGTGATCCCGCTCCAGATCAACGCGGGCACGGCGATGGGCGAGGCGACGACCATGCAGGGCTTCTACCCGCTGCTGGCCGCCGCCGGTTCCTGGATCTACGACGAAGAGAAGCAGAAGTGGGTGGGGCGCAGCCCGGCCATGCTCGACGCGCTCACGCTCTACAAGACGATCTACGTCGACGAGAAACTGGGCGACGAGCGGCTGCAGCTCCTCAAAGACGGCCGCAACCGGTCGTTTGCCCAGTTCCGGGACGGGAAGATCGCCGTGCTGCTGGAAGGCGACTTCTTCTGGCGCTCGGTCCTGGCGCCGGGCTCGGAGTGGGCGCTCCCCAACCGAGACGACGTGGTCAGCTTCGCGAAGATCCCGGCCGGGCAGCCTGGCAAGGGCTACCGGGGCCAGGACTTCGTCAACGTCTCGGGCGGGACGGGCTTCATCCTGAACCCGAACACCAAGAACCCTAAGGAGGCCTGGGCGCTGCTCTCCTTCATGTTCAGCCGGGACATGCTGCTCGAGTTCCAGAGGATCGAGCCGCGCATTCGCGCCCGAGACGACGTGCCGGTGACGGGTGACCCGGTGATGACGGAGCTGGCCAGGCTGCTGCCGCTGACTGTCGTCCGACCGATGCTGCCCGTCTACCCCAAGGTGTCCCAGGCCGCCCAGCAGGCGACCGAGCGGGTCGTGACGGGAGAGATGACGCCCCAGCAAGCCATGGACGCCTATGCGAGAGAGGTCGCCGACCTGGCGGGGGCGGAGAACGTGATCACCGTGCAGTAAGCCAGCCCCCTCTCCCGCTGAGGGGGCGTAGGAGGTGAGGGCTGGGCTGCCGGCCCTCGCCCCCCGCTCCAGAGCAAGAGAGGCCGGAACGAATCGCCGTGGAGAAGAGCCGTCCCATCCTATCGCCATGGGCGGGAGCGCTGTTCCTCGTCCCCGCCCTGTTCTTCATCGCCGTCTTCCTGCTGTTCCCCTCCGTGTGGGTGCTGTGGATCAGCCTGACTAACGAGGCGCTGACCGGCGCCGGAGCGGCCCGGCCAGAATTCGTGGGGCTGGAGAACTTCCGGGCCCTCTTCGACCCGGAGCGGTGGATGACCCGAGGCCAGTTCGGCAGCGCGCTGCGCAACTCCCTCATCTTCGTGGTCGGCTCCGGGCTCGTCGGCCAGGTGGTCCTTGGCCTGGCCATTGCCTGGGCGTTCTACCGGCGGCGGGGCGTCTGGCGCGAGACGTTCTACACCCTGGTCATCCTGGCCTGGATCATCCCCGACGTCGTCGTCGCGTTCCTGTGGATCGCGTTCTTGGACCGCGACTTCGGCACGCTCAACGCGCTCCTCTTACGCCTTGGCCTGGGCAAGCCTGACTGGCTCATCGAGCTGCCGCTGTTCTCGATCATCCTGTTCAACATCTGGCGCGGGACGGCGTTCTCGATGCTCCTGTTCTCGTCTGCTCTGGCCAGCCTCCCACCGTCGTACCTCGAGGCGGCCGCGGTGGCCGGCGCCTCCGCGTGGCAGACGCTGCGCGACGTATTCCTGCCCCTGATCCGCAGCCATGTGGTCACCGCTTTCATCCTGGTCACCCTGTGGACCTTCAACACGTTTACGCCGTTCCTGCTGACCGGCGGCGGCCCTGCTTTCCGCTCGGAGGTGGTCTCGATCTACACGTTCCGCGTCGCCTTTCAGTACTTCGAGTTCGGCCGTGGCGCGGCCGTGGCGGTGGTCATGATGCTGATCAACCTCACCCTGGCGCTCGTCTACCTGGCGACGGCGCGCCGGGACCTGAAGACCGCGTGAGCGCCCCCCTCTCGGTCCCGGCTCCGGTGGCGGCGGCCGCTCCCTGGCCGGCCCTGCTGCGGCAGGTCCTCGGCCGTGTGGCCTTCTACGGCTTCTCGTCCCTGCTTGGCGCGTTCTTCGCCGTCCCCATGCTGTGGTTGCTGCTCGCCCCGTTCAACCCGCGCGGGACGCTGGGGCTGGAGATCCCCGCCAGCCCCACGCTGGCCCACTTCCAGAGCGTCTTCGCCAACGACTTCGCCGTGCGTGCCCTGCTGAACAGCGCCATCCTGGCTGGCGGCAGCATGCTGGCCGTGACGCTGACCGCCGTCCTGGCGGCGTACGCCCTCTCGCGCGCCGAAGTGCCTCACTACGACCTGCTGACCTACGGGCTCATCCTCTTCTCGTCGGTGGTTACCGGGACAGCCGCCATGGTCCCCATCTTCCTACTCGCCAACAGCCTGGGTCTGGTGGACACCCAGGTCGGCGTGATCCTGGCCTTCACCGGGGGTCTGCTGCCCACGGCGATCTTCATCCTGCGCGACTTCGTGGCTGGCTTCCCCCGGTCCTACGAGGAGTCGGCCATGGTGAGTGGCGCGACTCCGTGGCAGATGTTCTGGGACGTGGTGGCGCCACTGCTGCGCCCCGGGATGATGGTGGTCGCCATCTGGGCCTTCGTGAACGTCTGGGGCGCTTTCCTCATTCCCTTCGTGCTGCTGCGCTCGCCCGAGACGATGCCGGCCGCCATCGCCACCTTCTCCTTCTACACGGAAGCCGGCACGCCGATCCTGACCCTGACGGCCGCGTACGCCCTGCTGTATGCCATCCCTGTCCTGGTGCTCTACCTGTTCGTGAACGCGCGCTACGGCTTCCGCTTCTTCGGAGGCATCAAGCGATGAGCGTGTGGGCACTCATGACCCATCACTCGGGGCCCCGCCTGCGAGACGGTTGACATGGCCCAGATCCAGCTCAGCCAGTTGACCAAGCGCTTCGGCAGCGTGACCGCCGTGGCAGAGCTGACGCTGGCGATCGAGGACGGCGAGTTCTTCGCCCTGCTCGGCCCTTCGGGGTGCGGCAAGACCACCACCATGCGCCTGGTCGCCGGACTCGAAGCGCCGACCCACGGGAGGATCGTCATCGGCGACCGGGACGTGACGAGCCTGCCGCCTCGGACGCGAGACGTGGCGATGGTCTTCCAGGACTACGCGCTCTACCCCCACATGACGATCGCCGAGAACGTCGGCTACCCGCTGAAGGTGCGCGGCTACCCGAAGGAGAAAGCGCGGCAGCAGGTGGAGGAGGTGGCGGAGTCGCTGCAGATCGCCCATCTGCTCGACCGGCGGCCTGGCCAACTCTCGGGCGGCCAGCAGCAGCGGGCGGCGGTGGCACGGACGCTCGTGTACCGCGCCCAGGCCTACCTGTTCGACGAGCCGCTGAGCAACCTCGACGCCAAGCTGCGCCTGGATGCGCGCAGCTTCCTCAAGCACCTGCAGAAGTCGCTGGGAATCACCACCATCTACGTCACCCACGACCAGGCCGAGGCGATGGCGCTGGCCGACCGCGTGGGCGTGATGCGTGAGGGCCGGCTCCTGCAGGTCGGAACTCCACTCCAGGTCTACCGCCGCCCCGTCAATACGTTCGTCGCCACCTTTCTCGGCAGCCCGGCGATGAACCTGGTTCGCTGCCACTTCCGGGCTGCCGGCCCGACGCTCCAGAGCGACACCTTCCGCCTGGACGCGTCAGCGCGAGGCGACGCCCTGCACGGCGTGTTCCGCGACGGAGAGGCGCTGTGGCTGGGCATCCGGCCTGAGCACCTGGCCCTGGCGGGCGGCCCTGGACCGAGCCACCTGCCGGCCGAGGTCTACGCCGTCCAGCCGCTCGGGGCGGAGAGCCTGGTCACCATGCGGGTCGACCGGGGAGCCGCGACAGAGGCCGGCCAGGCCCTGGTGACCGTCCGGATCTTCGAGGACGTGGACGATCTACCCCAGCTCAAGGAGCGCGCGTGGCTCGCCGTGGACCTCGAGCGTGCGCTCTTCTACCGCGAGACGGGCGACCTCGCCGCCTGAGCAGGTGGGGAGGTCGTGGGCCACGGGTCACGGAAGCCCCCCATGACTCATGACGCATCGCCCATCCCTCAGCTCCGAGAGCGGAGCGAGCCACGACCCGACGTCGTCCTCGAGGGCTCCTTCGATGCGTCGCACGAGCGGCGGTACGTCCACCTACCGTTCGAGGTGCCGCCCGGCGTGCGATCCCTGGAGGTGCGCTACGAGTACTCCGATCGCATCCCCTCGGACCCGCTCCTCAGCGGTGGCAGCACCCTGGATATCGGGCTGTTCGACGCGCGCGGTATCGAGCCGCTCCAGCCCGGGTTCCGCGGCTGGAGCGGCAGCGAGAAGCCCGCTTTCCGCCTCACCGAGACCTGGGCCACGCCGCCCTACCTCGCAGGCCCGATCCTGCCCGGCGTCTGGCACGTGCTGCTCGGGCCGTACAAGGTCGGCCCGCACGGCTGCGCCTACCACGTCGAGATTCGCTTCGGCGACGATCCCGGCATCCCGGAACTGCGGCCGACGGAGGCCATTGCTCGTCCGCCGAGCCTGCCCGCCGCCGAGCCGGGCTGGCTGCGCGGCGACCTGCACTGCCACACGCTCTACTCCGACGGCGACTCGTGGCCGGCCGAGATGCTTGCCCGCGCTGTGGAGACCGGGCTGGAGTTCCTCGGCGTGACCGACCACAACCAGGTCGGCCACCAGGTGGAGTACGCCCGGGTGAGCGGGGCCTACCTGCCCGTCATCCTCTTCGGCGACGAGGTCACAACCTACGGCGGCCACTGGAACGTGTGGGGCACCGACCGGTGGTGGGAGTTCCGCGAGCCCGAGACCGCGGCCGTCAGCCGTGCCATGCAGGCCGCCGCTGCCAGTGGCGCGCTCGTCTCCGTCAACCATCCCAAACCCTTCGGCCCGCCTTGGGAGTACCCGGACGCCCGCGGCTTCCACGCTGTCGAGGTCTGGAACGGCGAGTGGACGCGGCTCAATACGATCTCGCTCGGCTGGTGGGAGCAGCTCCTGCGGGCAGGACGCCGGGTCGTCGCGCTGGGCGGGAGCGATACCCACCGGCTCAAAGACTCGCACGCTGGCCCCCGCCACGCGCCACGCCTCGGCTGCCCGACCACCTGGGCCTGCGTGGGCGAGGATCGCTCCGCCGCCGGCGTCCTGACGGCGCTCCGCGCCGGGCGCGTCTTCGTCTCGCGCGACCCATCAGGCCCTCAGCTCTACCTGCGGAGCGGCGCGGCGCTCCCCGGGAGCGCGATCGCGCCCGACGCGGAGGTCGAGGTACGCGTGCTCGGGGCAGGCGGCGGCACGCTGATGCTCGTGTCGGCCCGCGGCGCCGAGGCGGCGGCAGTCGTGGAGGGCGACGAGTGGTCGCGGGCGTTTCGGCTGCCTGCCGACACTCCGGGTTACGTACGCGCCCAGGTGTTGGACGAGCGTGGGGAGATGCTCGCGCTCGCCAACCCGCTCTACCTCCTGCGCTGAGCGACGCCCCGCGCCTGGTAGCGATGCAGCCTCTCACGACCCGTTCGGGCGCGGCAGCCACGACTTCAGCCGGTAGCGCAGGACCAGGCCGATCATCCACAGGCCGAGCGCGAGCGCCTTGCGCGGGTCGCCGGTCACGCTGGATTGGCCAACGCGCGGCAGGTAGTTCACCGGCACCTGGATCACGCGCAGGCCCTGGAGCAGGCTCAGCAGCATCATCTCGGGCCCGAAGGCGCTGCCGCCAATCGTGAAGTGGGGGTCGAGGCGCGCCGCCGCGTCCCGCCGCAGCAGGCGCATCGTGCAGCCCACGTCGGTCAGGTTGGTGCTGTTGAAGAGAAGCTCCATGAGCTTCGCGACCGCCCAGTTGCCCCAGCGCAAGAAGGCGCCCATATTGGCTCCGTGCCAGATGAACGTGCGCGCGGTCCGACTCCCGTAGACCACATCGAAGTCATCCGCGTACGCCAGCAGCTTCAGCGTGTCGCGCCCCAGGAAGGTGCCGTCTGGCTCCGAGACGACGACGTAGTCGCCCGTGGCCTCGCGCAGGCCGCGCCGAATGGCGAACCCGTAGCCCTGCTGAGGCTCGTGGACCTCGCGCACCACGCCGTCGGGCACCTGGCGCGCTGCCGCGGCCACCTCCTCCGAGGTGCCGGGGGCGGCGTTGTTGTTCACGACCACCACCTCGTCGACCACGCCGGTGGCGGCGAAGTCCAGGATCGCCGTCCGAATCGAATCGCGCTCGTTGTAGGTGGGGAACACCACGGACACGCGGTGGCCGCGCCAGGGCACGCCCTCGATGGTAGTAAGGTTCGCGGCGGCGCGTCCCGTCCAGCGCCTCGCCGCCGCCCGCGGGCGCATGCCGTACCCTTCCGCCTGACCATGCGCCGTGACCGGTCCGCGCTCGTCCGGGACGTCAGCCCTCTTGAGAGCGGCCCGCCCGGCCCACAGCTCGCCGCCGACGAGGCGCTGCTGGACGCGGTGAAGCCGGGTGGCCCCGGCCTGGTCCGCTGGTACGTGGTCGACCGACCGGCGCTGGTCCTGGGCTTCGCGCAACGCCTGCGCGCGGCCGCGGTGATCGACGCCGAACGCGCCGACCGGGCCGGCGTAGCGGTGCTGGAGCGCCGCGCGGGCGGAGGCCTGGTCCTTCTCGACGCGGGCATGCTCTGCCTCAGCCTCGCGCTCCCGCTGCCGCACCCCCTCGTCCCGGCTGACGTGACGGAGTCCTACCGCTGGCTGGGCGAGCGGCTGGCGGCAGGCCTACGTGCGCTCGGCGTGGCGGGGGCGAGACGAGTCGACGTCGCAGCCGCCCGGGCTGACGGCGCGGCCGTGGCGGCCTGGGACGGGCCCCTAGCGCCACTCCTCCGGGCCACGTGCTACGGGACGCTCTCGCCCCACGAGGTCGCCGTGAGCGGGACGAAGCTCGTCGGGCTCGCCCAGGTGCGGCGGCGGCACGGGGCGCTGTACCAGGCAGGTGTCCTGCTCAGGAACCAGGCAGCGCTCGCGGACTTCGTGCGCGTGGCGAACGAGGCCGACCGGAGCGCGCTGCGGGCCGCGCTGGCGCGGCGGACGGTGGGCCTCGTAGACGTGCTCGCCCCTTCGCCCGAGCCGGGCAACCTGGTGCGCGCCCTCGCACCGACGCTCCTGGGCGTCTGACGCGGCGTCGCGCCGAGACGCTCCGTCAGTCGGCCAGCCCCAGCAGCCGCCGGAGCTGCCGGGGCAGCCGCGGCTGCCAGGCCAGGCGGCCAGCCGCCTGCCAGGCGAACCCGGCCGGCCCGGCGATGACCGGTTGCGACCAGTGGCGCAGCGCCGACGGCTGCCGGCCGCCTTCGGGAGGCACGGGCTCAAAGCGCTCGAGCGGCTGCCACCGGCGGTCGCTCCAGGCGAGCGCGCACCCGCCGGCCTCCTGGACGAGGAGCGCGCCGGCCGCGACGTCCCACACCCGCGGTTGCACGAAGATGGCGAGCCGCAGCACGCCACTGGCGACGAGCGCCAGCTCGGCAGTGATGCTGCCCAGCGCCCGCGGCTCCGCTCCGCCGCGGTGGTGTGGCGGCGTGCCACGGGGCGGGCGCCGGAAGCGGAAGGCGCGCCAGTGCTGGCCGGGTAGGGTGATCAGCCGACCGCGTGGGTCCTCGCCGCTGGGAACCCGGAGCGGCTGCTCGTCGAACCAGGCGCCACCCCCGGCCCGCGCGTGGAAGACACCGGGGCGCAGGCTCGGCCCAACCGGGACCCACACGCAGCCGACCACCGGCCGGCCGTCCCGCAGGAGTGCGAGCGACACCCCCCAGAGCGGGAGGCCCGCGGCAAAGTTGGCGGTGCCGTCCAGCGGGTCGAGGACCCAGACGCTGCTGGCCGAGGGAGCCAGGTCGTCCGCGTGCTCCTCGCCGATGATGCCGTGCGCGGGGAAGCGCGCCCGCAGCTCGGCACGCAGGAAGGTTTCGAGCTCACGGTCCGCGGCCGTTACCGGGTCGTCCTGCTGGCGCCCCTTGAACTCGAGTCTCGGCGCCGTCTGGAACGCCTGGAGGGCCCGCCCGCCGGCCTCGCGGGCGACCTCGATGGCGAGGCGCTCGGCGTGCTCGTCCTCGGCCGGGTCCAGCCAGGCGGCGCGCGCAGACACCAGCCCGCTGCCTGCTAGAAGAGCCGGCCGCCGAGGGGCACTTCCTCGTCGGGCCGGACCAACACCACCTCCCCCTGTGGGTCCGGGACGCCGAGCACCAGCACCTGCGACTGGAACGTGGCGATCTGCCGCGGCGGGAAGTTGACGACCGCCAGCACCTGCCGCCCGACGAGCGACTCGGGCGTGTAGTGGCGGGTGAGCTGGGCGCTCGAGGTCCGCTCGCCGACGGCGGGTCCGAAGTCGATCCGCAGCCGGTAGGCCGGCTTGCGCGCCTCCGGGAATGGCCGTGCGTCGACGATGCGGCCGACGCGTACGTCGACCCGCAGGAAGTCCTCGAACGTGATGCCGGGCGCTACCTCGTCAGCCACGCTCCCCATCCCTCGGTGCTGAGCCCATGCTGGCGCCGCGGGCGCCGGCCGGGCCGCACCGCCCGGCCCCGGCCACGTCACACCCGCACCGGAGGCCAGGCCAGCGACGCCTGGCCGCTCCCGCGCGCTACTCCACGTACGCACCGATGCCGCGATAGCGCGCGGTCCGGCGGGCGAGCAGCTCCTCCACGGGGAGGTGCGCCAGCGCCGCCAGCTCGGCCAGGATGGCGGCCTTCACGAGCTGCGCCCCGGTCGCGTAGTCGAGATGCGCCCCGCCCGGCGGCTCGGGCACGACGCGGTCCACGACGCCCAGGCGGAGCAAGTCGGGCGCGGTGATCTGCATCGCCGCCGCCGCTTCCGCGCCGCGCGCGCCGTCCCGCCAGAGAATGCTGGCCGCCGCTTCCGGGGACGCGACCGAGTAGATGGCGTTCTCCAGCATCAGCACGCGGTCCGCCAGGCCAAGCGCCAGAGCGCCGCCCGACCCGCCTTCGCCGATGACCACGCTCACGATCGGCACCCGCAGGCGGCTCATCGCCAGCAGGTTCTCGGCGATGGCGAAGGCTTGCCCCCGCTCCTCCGCGGCCAGGGACGGATCGGCGCCCGGGATGTCGATCAGCGTGACTACCGGGAGCCGGAACCGCTCGGCGTGGCGCATGAGGCGGAGCGCCTTGCGGTAGCCCTCCGGGCGCGCCATGCCAAACCGCCGCCGCACGTTCTCCCGAGTGTCGCGCCCCTTCTGGTGGCCGATCAGCATGACCGTCTGCCCGTCCAGGGCGGCGAGACCCCCCACGATCGCCTGGTCGTCGCCGAACAGCCGGTCCCCGCGCAGCTCGACGAAGTCGGCGAACAGGCGGGGCACGTAGTCGAGGGTGTAGGGGCGCTGCGGGTGTCGGGCGAGCTGCACCCGCTCCCAGGCATCGCCGGCGCCGCGCGGCGTCGGCGCCTCTGGCCGCGGCGCGTCCTCCGGCTTCAGGGCCACGAGCGCCTCACGCGCCACGCCGCACCACGCCATTCGTGGAGGGCGCGGCCGGCCAGGCGCCACCCGCGGCGGCGTAGAGGCGCAAGAGGCGCCCCAGGGTCGGCCGCAGCTCGCGGCGCGCGACCTGCATGTCCGCCATGCCGTGCTCCACCAGGAAGGCCGCGCGCTGGGCATCCGGCGGCAGCTTCTGCTTGGTGATCTGTTCGATGACGCGCGGGCCGGCAAAGCCGACCAGCGCTCCGCTCTCGACCACCACGACATCGCCGATACCCGCGTAGCTGGCGGTGACGCCGCCCAGGGTTGGGTCGGTCAGCACGGCGATGTGCGGCACCCCGGCCGCGGCAAGCTGCGCCAGCGCCGTCACCGTCTTGGCCATCTGCATCAGCGAGAGGATGCCCTCGTGCATCCGGGCGCCACCCGAGGCACTCACCGTGACCAGGGGGCAGCGGCGGCGCCCGGCGCGCCCGGCGGCCCGGACGACCTTCTCGCCCACCACGCTGCCCATGCTGGCGCCCATGAACGCGAAGTCCAGCACCACCAGCTCGACCGGGCTGGCCTCGATCTCGGCGCTGCCGGCGACCGCGGCCTCACGCAGCCCGGTCTTCTCCTGGGCCTCGCGGAGCTTCGCCACGTAGGTCTGCCCGGCCGCGGCGAAGCTGAGCGGGTCGGCTGGGCCGAGCTCACGATCGTGCTCGCGGAACGACCCGGCGTCCACGAGCTGCTGGATCCGCTCGCGCGCGGGGAGCCGGGCGTGGTGCTCGCACTTGTGGCAGACGTTCAGGTTCTTCTCGAACTCGCGCACGTAGAGGAGCTCGCCGCACCGCTCGTTCTCGCACCGCACCCATAGGCCATCGCCCCGCGCCTTCTCGCTACGGGTGGGCCCCGGCTGAGCAGGGATGGCGATGTAGGGTGGCTCTTTCCGAAACAGGCTGCGCACGGCGCGACGAGGAGACGGTGATTCCCCAGCAAGCACTCTAAGCGCTCGGCGCGCGCTTTGCCAGGTGTCAGGTGTTGGGTACTGGGTGGTGCGGGCCGATTTCGGATCGCCGGTGTGAGGTGGCAGGTGGGGGTCGGGGACCTTCGCGACGACGGCTGCCGACGGATGCCTGATGGCTACCGGCTGTGCGCGTGCTTCGTTTGAGCGCCACGCTCCAGGAGCCGAACCGCGCGCGGCCCGGCGAGCGCCACGACGCCGCCGAGGCCGGCCACGACCAGCACGGTGTACTCGGCCACCGCGTAGCCCGCCACCTCCCGCCATCTCCCGGCCAACCGCCCGTCGAAGTCGTCGGCCTCGGTGATGGCCGTCGCCCTGAACAGGTCGCGCGCGTCGCCGTCGGCCTGCGAGAGGTTGGCGAAGACGAGCAGGGCGAGCACGGCCACCAGCAGCCCCGTTCCACGGAGGCTCACGAGCGTCGACCGGACGGCACCGAACGGGTGGCTCACGTCAGCTCGTCAGCCGGACGACGGTGGTTCCGCCGCGTTGCCCGAACGTCCAGGTGCTCGCCGCCGGGCCCCCGGCGATGGGCCAGTTGGCCAGGTACTGGCCGGCGAACTCCTGGCAGCCGGCACTGCCCACCGTCCGGATACACCAGACGTAGAAGGCTCCCCACGCCTGGACATTGAAGGTGAGGCCGGAGCTGCTATCGACGATCGGCAGGATCATGACGCAGCCAGGCTGCCCCTCCGACCAGTCGTTCGAGGGGTCCGTGCCGGCCGTGCACGCGCCGGAGGTGCTGACGCGCTGGCTGATCTCGGGCACGCGGTTTCCCGTCTGCCCGACGACGACCGCCGGGGTGCCGGACGCGATGTCCTGCAGGTTGGGCGTGGGCTGCTCGGTCGCGGCCCCCCCTTTGAACCCCCCCGCGCCACACGAGCTGCCGTTGCTGTTGCTCACCTTCTGCCCCTTGATGTAGTAGATCGTCCCGTCCTTGGCCGGGTTGGCGACCAGGGACGGTGGCGTCACGCCCGCGGCGGGCGTGACGAGGAGGATGTCGGCGAGCAGGTCCGGGTTGTTCCCCACGATCGGCAGGGCGGTCGGCGTCGCCGCCAGCACGCCCGGGGTGGCCGTGCGGACCACGGGCGTCTGCGTAGCCAGCTTCAGCCCGTTGAAGCCTGCGCCGCCCCCGCACACGATCAGCGGCGCGTTGCGGACGTCGAACCCGGTGAGCGTGCCCACCTGGCCCGTCGCGTGAGCGTCTGCGTCGAGGTCGTAGACGCCGAGGATGCCGGCCAGGTAGGTGCGGAAGGGGATCCGGACCTCCACGTGCACGCCGCTGGCGCTCTCGGGGATGGCGCCCACCGGCGGCCCGGCGCAGCCGCTCCCCGCCACGACAGCGCCGACGTCCGTGGTGCCGTCGGTTCCCACGAAGTAGGCGCAAGTGACCGCGGGCGGGATGCCGAAGGCGTTGGCGGTCGCGTAGGTGGTAATCGCGGTCGTGATGGCGCCGGCCGCGGCGGGTGAGGTCGCGTTCCGCAGCTCGCGCGTGCCCGCCAGCGCCGCGGCGTCGGCCGCCGCCTGCGCGGTGCGCCGCTGCACGTAGATGGTGCCGCCATCCAGGACGAGCGCCACCAGGCCGACGAACGCGACGATGGAGAGGCCAAAGAGCACCATGATCTGAGCCGGCGCGCGACGCGGGGGGTGGCGGAGGCGCGGGGTCATTCCAGGTAGGCCTTCGCCTCGGTCGTTAGGTCCACGTACGGCAGCGAGAAGCCCGCGTACCGCACGCCCGCCAGGACTGACTCGAAGAGCGGGGTGAACTGGAAGCGGTAGCTCGCCTCCACCTCAACGTAGCCACCGCTCGCCGACGTGCGGCTCGGCGGTGTGCAGGTGAGCGGGTCGAGCGGCAGGTTGCAGGTGGCCGTCCCGCGCGCTGCCCCCACCTGGTCCACCACGTCGATCTCGACCGTGTCGATGCCCGCCTGGGTCGGCCCGAGGATGAAGGTGAGGTTGTTGAAGGCGGCCACGATCTGCGCGTTCGTGCTCGACACGACGGAGGCCGTCCGCGCTAGCTCGCGCGCCCCGTTCACGAGGGAGGCGTAGGTGAACAGCAGGCGCGAGAAGTCGATGAGCGCCACGACCAGCAGCACGAACAGGGGGAGCACCAGGGCGAACTCGACCAGCGCCTGGCCGCCCTGCGTCGCCGGCGCCCGGCGGCTCGCGCGCATCAGAGCACCGCCATGGTCGCGTTGCCCTGCACACTCACCTGCCCGAGGCCCAGGCCGAACGCGCCGCTGAGGAAGCCGACCAGGAGCGAGACGTCGCCTCGGGCCGTGACGCCGACCTGCGCGCCGCTCGTCCGCCCGGGTGTGAAGGTGACGCTGAACGTCCAGGAGCCACCGCCGCACGCCTGATTCGCCGTCAGCACGGGGTTGCAGCCCGCCAGCGCGGGCTCCGACGCGTCGATCAGTCGCTGGAGGATCTGCTGGTCGGAGACGGTGACGTCCAGCCCGGCCCTCGCGGCCAGCCGCGCCGCTTCACGCGCGCCCTGCTGGACGGCCACCCCGAAGACGAAGGCCCGCCCGAGGTCGATCATTCCGAGCAGCATGATCAGCGTGACTGGCAGGACGAGCGCGAACTCCACCAGGGCCTGGCCAGGGTGGTCCCGCGTCTGCCGTCCAGGAAGTCGTCTTCGGCTCGTCACACGTGGAGCTGCAGGCGCCCCGCTCGCCCGGGCCGAGTCTAGCAGCGGCCTCCCCGCCGCCCAACCGTCGCCCACGGTACTTTGGTCCTACGCGTCCCAGCCGTCCGTTTCCGGTGCCTGAGGTCCTGGGGCGCTCCGGCCCACGTCCTGCCAGGCATTTCCCCCAGGCGCCTGGCACCCGTGCCTATGCAGGCCGAACGCCGCCCGACGTGCTGCGGTGCGGGAACCGACGGACGAGGCCCCGAAATGCTTCCCGCTCATTGGTGCGGCATCCAGCTGGCCTCCCTCTCCCCCTTGGGAGAGGGTCGGGGTGAGGGCGTGCCCCGCCGAGGCATCGCGCATGATTTCGCTGGGGCCTGTTGCCGAAGTCGTGACTTGCCCAATTTCGGGCACCGTCCAGGCCCCACGGCTCCACCCACCTGCTCATTTTCACCAGTATCGAGCAGTTCGCGGTACCACACTGTATCCCAGCAGGGGTTCGGCAACAGGCCCGCTGGAAGCAGTTAGCGGCTCTTGAGCGCGATCTGGAGGTCGATCCCTCCGGCCGGGGTCTCGAGCGGGACGACGAGCCGGGGGATGTCCAGGCTGGAGAGCACGCCGCCTCGGCCCACGATCAGCATCGGCGGCGCGATGTCCGCCGCGATGCCGCCTCGTTCGAGCAGGACCCCGGCCCGGCCGGTGATCACGTTGCCCAGCTCGCCCACGCCGCTGCGCGCCAGGGCGTCCAGCTCCTTGAACTGCTGCCCCATCATCTTGCCGACGATCGCCAGCGCCGTCGCCTCGGACATGCGGTACATCACCGCGCCCGACAGCACGCCCGTCACGCCGACCACCGCGGTTACCTCGCCCGCGGCGAAGTCCCCTTTCTCCAGGCGGACCGGCCCCCGCCCAACGTCGCCGCCCAGCTCCTGCTCCAGCACCCCTCTGGCGGCCAGCAGGAAGGGCTGCGCTATGTCTGCTCGCACGCCACGCTGCGCCTCCCATCCACTCCGGTTCTCCTGCCAGTATCGACCGGCAGTGGACGCCCCTGAAGGCGCAGGGGAGTCCGGGCCCGGGTACTTCCGGACCGTCCGGGTGGTACACGGAGGCCTGGGGGGGCCGCGCACGGTGCGCCATAGTGCGGTGCTCGCACCAAGGCCGACCCCTCCCGTGAAGACGCTCCTAGCCACCAGCGACCGCGACCTCCTCGACGCGGCGACGTTCGTCCTGCGCTACCACGGCTGCAACGTGCTGCAAGCGTCGGACGGACCCGAGGCGCTCTGCCGCTGGGCCGAAGGCAACCCCTCCCTCGCTCTGCTCGATGCAGACCTGTTGCGGATCGACGGCTTCGACGTCTGCCGCCAGATGCGGACGCACTCCACGGCGCCGGCCGTGCTCTTCACCGGCCCGATCACCCCGGACGTCCTGAGACGCGGCCTCGCCGCTGGGGTGGACGGGTACGTGCCGAAGCCGCTCAGCCCGGAGCAGCTCGGCGTAGTCCTCGGGTTCTGGATGGTGGTGCAGCAACGCGTGGCCGCTGGCGCCCGGCCGCGGCAACTGGGCGACACGCTGGCCGTGGGCCGCTTGACGATCAACCTGCGGACCGGCGCCGCGGCGGCGGCCCGGGCGCCGCGCCTGCAGCCGTGGGAGACGCGGGCGCTGTACATGCTCGCCATCAACGCCGGACGTCCCGTCCCGGCGGCCTGCCTCGCCGACATCGCCCGCTGCTGGGGGGCGGACGTCCGCGACGAGGGCGCGCTGCGGCGGCGGCTGGCGTCCGTCCGTCGCCGGCTGGGGCTGACGCCGACCGACCTCGCCTACCTCCCCGGCGAGGGGTTCATCCTCGCGTAGGCGCCCCTTGAGCCAGCGGCCCACCCGTCGCGTCCGGCCCGGCTCGGCCCGCGGGCGGGCGTGTGGTAGATTGTTCGCGGGCGGGAGGACGCGACGGTGGTGCGGCCCGAGCACCGTGGCACACTCGCGGCCGGGCCGGGCCACGTGGAGGACGGCGGATGGCGGCAGGTGAGCTGAGCAGGCGCGGGCGCGTGCTGGCGGCCCTGCGCGGCGCGCCGGTGGACCGGGTGCCGGTCAGCTTCTGGGGCCACCACTACGTCGCGGAGAACACGGCCGCGGGCCTGGCCGAAGAGACGCTGCGGCAGGCCCGCCTGTTCGAGTGGGACTACCTGAAGCCCCAGTCGCGCGCCCAGTCCTTTGCCGAAATGTGGGGGCTGACGTACACGCCCGCACCCACGCCGAACGAGCGGTACACGGTGACGCGCTTCCCGGTCCACGCACCGGAGGACTTCGCCACCCTCCAGCCGGCCGACCCGACCACCGGGGCGCTGGGTGAGCAGCTCGAGGCGTTGCGGCTGATTCGGGCCGCCATCGGCCCCGACGTACCCATTATCTGGACCGTCTTCTCGCCGCTGATGGTGGCGCGGTACCTGCTGCCGGACGGGGCAGCGCAGCTCCTGGCGCTCGTCCGCTCCACCCCGGCAGCGCTGGAGCGAGGGCTGGAGGCCATCACGGAGACGCTGGTCGGCTACGCCCGGGCCTGCCTGGCCAGCGGCGCCGACGGGCTCTTCTACGCGACGAACCTGGCCACGCGCGCCCTGCTCACGCCAGAGGAGTGCCGCCGCTTCCAGCGGCCCTTCGATCTGCCGGTGCTGGAGGCCGCGCGCCAGGCCCCCTTCAACGTGCTGCACGTCTGCGGGCAGGACGCGCTGTTCGACGAGCTCCTGGACTACCCGGTCGCCGCGTTTAGCTGGGCGCTCGGTCCGGGCAACCCCACCCTCGCCGAGCTCCAGCAGCGGACCGGGCGCACGGCCATGGGCGGCCTGCCCACCGGCCCCGAGCTGAAAGCGCTCACGCCCGAGCAGGCGGCCGCGCGCACGCGGGCGGCGATCCAGGAGATGGGCGGCCGCTGGCTGCTGTTGGCCCCGGGCTGTTCGATCGACCGCGCCACGCCGCCCGCGGTGCTCCACGCCGTCCGCGCCGCGGCCGCGCCGGGGTAGGCCGCCGCCCGCCTTGCAGCGGACGCACCGCGCGCCGCGCCGTCAGCGCCGGGTGCGCGGGTCCAGCGCGTCGCGCAGTCCGTCGCCGAGCGCGTTGAACGCGAACATGGTCAGCGAGATGAGCACGGCCGGCACGACCAGCCGCCAGACCTGCCCGGTGAACATCGTGACCACGCCGTCCGAGACCATCGTTCCCCAGGACGAGAGGGGCGCCGGAACCCCCAGCCCCAGGAAGCTGAGGGTGGCCTCGGTGAAGATGGCCGAGGGGACCGAGAGCGTGATCGCCACGATGAGCGGCCCCATGGCGTTGGGCAGCAGGTGGCGGAACAGCAGGCGCGGGAAGCTCGCGCCAAGCGCCTGGGAGGCCAGGACGTACTCCATCTCGCGGAGTTGCAGCACCTGGCCGCGCACGAGCCGCGCGGCGGCGATCCAGCCCGTGGCGGCCATAGCCAGGATGATCGAGAAGAGGCCGGGCTGGAAGACGACCGCCAGGAGAATGGTCACCAGCAGGTGCGGGACGCCGTACAGCAGGTCCACCACCCGCATCATCAGCTCGTCTAGCTTGCCGCCGTAGTACCCGGAGATGCCCCCGTAGATGACCCCGGTGCCGAAATACAGGAGCGCCGCCGTGACGCCAATGAAGAGCGAGATGCGCGCGCCCACCCACGCCCGGACGAACACGTCCCGGCCGAGGTCGTCGGTGCCGAACCAGTGCTCGGCTGAGGGCGGCTGGTTGGCAGCAAACAGGTTCTGCTCGTCGTAGCTGAACGGCCGCGCGCTCGGGCCCACAGCCGCCATGAGGAGCAGCGCCACCAGCAGCACGAGGCCCGCGGTGGGCATGGGGCGGCGCAGCAGGCGGCGCAGGGCATCCCGCCAGAACCCCCGCGGCGCCGACCGCACAGCACCGGCCGCCGGGGTCGGGACGAGCGTTGGGGCGTCCGGAGCGGGCCTGGCGTCAGCCGAGCGTGACGCGGAGGAGCGGGCGCCGCGCAGCAGCGTGCCCATTAGCGATTGGCCCTGGCGACCCGGATCCGCGGGTCGATGAACCCGTATGCCAGGTCGACGAGGAGGTTGAGGATGAGCAGCACGGCGCTGTAGTAGATCGCACTCCCCAGGATGACCGGGTAGTTGCGCTCGAAGATGGCCCGCACCAGCAGCTTCCCGGTGCCCGGAATGCCGAAGATCTCCTCCACCACGAAGCTGCCCGTCAGGATGGTCGCGGCGATCGGGCCCAGCACGGTGACCAGCGGGATCAGCGCGTTGCGCAGGGCGTGGCCGACGACCACCCGGGTCGGGTCCGCCCCCTTGGCACGGGCCGTCCGCACGTAGTCCTGGCTGAGCGCCTCCAGGAGGCTGGCCCGCACCAGGCGTGCGATGTACGCCATCGGCAGGAAGGAGAGCGCCAGCGAAGGGAGCACCGTGTGGCGCCAGGTCCCCCACGTGGCGACGGGGAACCACCCGGCCTGGACGGCCAGCGCCTGGATCAGTACGGGCGCCAGGACGAAGCTGGGCACGGAGACCCCGAGCGTGCCGACCAGCATGGCGGTGCCATCCGCCAGGCCGCCCGGCCGGACAGCGGCGACGATGCCGAGGACGACCCCGAAGACGACGGCGATGGCCAGCGCCTGCAGCCCGAGCAGCCCGGAGACCGGGATCCCCTGGGCGATCAGCTCGTTGACGCCCTCGCTCGTCGACTTGAACGACGGTCCCAGGTCACCGCGCACGAGGTTACCCAGGTAGCGGACGTACTGCTCGCCCAGCGGGCGGTCGGTCCCATAGTACGCCCGCAAGTTCTGGAGCACCTGCTCCGGCAGCCGCGCCTCGCTCCGGAACGGGTCGCCCGGGATGGCGTGCATGAGCAGGAACGTGGCGGTGACGATGAACCAGAGCGTGACCAGCATCGTCACCGCCCGGCGCGCGACGAAACCGGCCACGCCCTGCACCTACCTCCCTGCGACCCGGCGGCCCCGCACGGAGGCTGCATCTGCGCCGAGCCGTGCCAGCGCCTGGCCCCCGTGCTGAGCCATCCGAACCGTGCCTGCTCGCTCAGTTGACGCTGGCGCGGCTGTAGTCGTTCGTCGCCGCGGGGAACCAGCGAATCCCCTTGACGTAGGGCTGCACCACGCGAATCTGGGCGTCGTAGAAGAGGGGCGCCAGGCCCATGTCGCCAAGCAGCACCTTCTCGGCCTGCACCATCTGGTCAGCGCGCTTCTTGGCGTCTGCCTCCTTCAGCACCTGGTTGATCAGCCGGTCGTACTCCGGGTTGCTGTACTTGCCGTAGTTGTACCCGTCGCCAGTCACGAACTGCGTCAACAGGTTGATGGCGTCGTCGAAGTCGGCGCTGGTGCTGTAGAGCGCTGCCGTGTAGTCGCCCTTACGCATGGACTCGATGAAGCTCTTGCGCTCAATCGCATTCAGGCGCAGCTCCACGCCCAGGTTCTTCTTCCACTGCGCCTGGAGCACTTCGGCGACCTTCTTGTTGACGTCGTTGGTGAAGTAGTCGAACGTGAAGTCCGGCAGGCTCGACAGCCCCAGCTCCCGCAGGCCCGTCGCCAGCAGCTCCTTGGCCTGGGCGGGGTCCTCCTTGAAGAGGTCGCCCGCCAGGGCGCGGAACTCGCCGGCGCCGCTGGACAGGCCAGCCGGGATCACGCCGAAGCCCGGCTTCTGGCCACCCTGGAGCACCTGGTCCACCAGGGGCGCGCGTTCGAGCGCCAGCGCGAACGCCTTGCGCACGTTGGCGTTGCTGAACGGCGGCGTGCTGTTGTTGAGGCGGACGAAGTAGAGGCGGGAAACCGGGGTCGAGACGGCCTTGCCGTCCTTCAGGAGCTGGGCGGCAGCGGCCGGTGCGGGCTCCATCACGTCCAACTCGCCGGCCTGCACCATCTGGTAGGCCGTGTTCCGGTCGTTCACCATGCGGAAGACGATGCGGTCCAGCTTGACCTCGTCCTTGGCCCAGTAGTCCGGGTTCTTGACGACCGAGAGCTCCTGGTCTGGCGTCCACTTCTCCAGCTTGAACGGGCCGTTGGAGATGTACGTCTCGGGCTTGCGGGTCCACTCCTTGGGCGCGGCCTCGACGCTCTCCCGGTGGACGGGGAGCATGTTGAAGAAGGCGGTGAGCTTGACCCAGAACGGGGTCGGGGCTTCCATCACCGTCTCCAGCGTGTAGTCGTCCTTCGCCGTCAGCCCGAGCTGTGAGCGGTCCTTCAGCTCGCCCTTGTTATAGGCCGTCGCCCCCTTGATGTAGAACAGGTTCGAGACGAGGGGAGCCGCCGTCTCGGGCTGCAGCTCGCGCTCCCAGGAGTAGACGAAGTCCTGGGCGGTGACGGGGTGCCCGTCAGTCCACCTGGCGTTCTTGCGCAGGGTGAAGGTGTACGTCAGGCCGTCCGGGCTGACCGCCCAGCTCTCGGCGATACCCGGCTTGGGCTCGCCCTTCTCGTCCAGTCGCACCAGGCCTTCGAAGAGCGTGTTGGCGATCTCGCCCGGGTAGCGGCTGGCGATGAGGGCCGGGTCCATGCTGTCTGGATCGAGCTCGATGTTGACGCGCAGCGCGTTCGGCCGCGCGGGCTGCGCGGCCGGCTTCTGCTCGGCGGGCTTGGCCGCGGGAGCCGTCGCCGCCGGGGCCGGCGCCGACGTCGCGGCGGGCGCCTGCGCCGTCGGCCCGGCGCAGGCGCCCGCCACCAGGAGGACGGCCGTCCCCAGGACGACCGCGAGCGGCGTGGAGTTCCCCACTCTCACGGATGACATGCGCATCCCCTTTCTCTCAGACCCGCGCCCCTCGCTCGCCCCGTTCGCGTCGGCTCAGCACGCGGGCACACGTGTAGCAGGGCCTGGCGCAGGCAGCCCCCCATGGTGGGCCCTGGCTCACTCGCTTCGTGGGCGCTCCCCTTGAGTCGCCACGTGCGGGCGCCCGGCTCCTCGGCGACGCACTGGCAGCCGAGGCGCTGCCTGGGCCAGAATCTGTGGGTCCACACTACGATGCCGCGCCAGGGACGCGCAAGGGGCGGCAGAGGACGGTACGCCAGCCAGTGCAGGCCACAGCCCGGATCGCCCGCCGGACCCAGGTGTCCTGGCAGGGCCCGCTCTTCGTCACGCTCGGCCTAGCCCTCGGCGCGCTCCTGATTGGCGCCGGCAAGAGCGTCTACGCGGCCCAGGGGAGCATGGCGACCCTGGCGGCGATCCTGCCGCTTGGCTACGCGTTCGGGGCGGGGATGGTCGCGGCCGTGAACCCGTGCGGGGTGCTCCTGCTGCCCTCGCTCGTGGCCTACGCGCTCACACGCGGCGCATCCGCGCCGAGCTCGGGGCTGCAGCGTGCCGGGCGGGCGCTGCTGTTTGGCGCCATGGCGACGCTCGGCTTCGTCGCCCTCTTCGCGGCCGTCGGGCTCGTCATTGGCGCCGGGGGCTACGCGGTCGCGGCGGCATTTCCCGTGGCCGGCCTCCTGGTCGGCGTGGCGCTCGTCGGCCTCGGCGCCTGGCTCGCCTTCTCGGGACGCGAGTTCGGCCTCCTCGCCGCGAGCCGCGCCCTGGACCGCGTGCGGCTCGGGCGTGACCTGCGGTCGCTGTTCTTGTTCGGGGTGGGCTACGCGCTGACCTCGCTGGCGTGCACCCTGCCAGTCTTCCTCGTCGTCGCCGGCTCGGCCCTGGCGATGCGAGGCCCCGTGGCCGCGGTGGGGCAGTTCGTCAGCTACGCGCTCGGCATGGGGGCCGTGCTGACGGTGGTCGTCCTCGGCGCGGCCTTCTTCGAAGGGACGGTCACCCGCTCGGTCCACGGCCTGCTCCCGTACGTGCACCGCCTGTCGGCGGCGTTCCTGCTCGGCGCCGGCCTCTTCGTCGTCAACTACTGGCTGGCCAGCGGCACGCTGCCGGGCTAACTACCTGGCCGACAACCCGCCACGTGCCGCGTTCACGAAACTCGGCCCGCCCGCGCACGAGGGGCTATCGGACCGGTGGTAAGCCGGTGTGGCGCCCCGCCTGCCCCGTCCCGCGGCCCTCGAAAGACGCCGCCGGGCGCGGCTTTCGTCTACAGTTGTCTCCAGCCAGCACAGCAGGCGCGCCAGTCGGGCTCCCACGGCCGCCCGCGGGCTCCGCACGCCAGACGCCAGACGAATGCGCGCGAAGCGCTCCTGACCATGCGCCAGGGTGTGATCTCCGACCAACCGGTCGCTCCCACGGATGACCTGTCTGCTCAGCCTGCCCGACACGACTGGGGTCGCGTTGCGGTGGGAGCTGCCTTCGTCGCCGTGCTGGCCCTGCTCGGGATGTTCGGGCTGAAAATGGCTGCCAATGCTGGCTGGCTCCAGGGAGGTGCCGGCCCCAGGGTTGCGGGCGCCCCAGGGGTCAACTTCAACGGCCAGCTCGTCCAGACCGCCTTCCGCCAGGCGCCCGACTTCGCCCTCACCCTCTTCTCCGGCGAGTCACTCCGCCTGGCCGACCTCCGTGGCACACCGGTCGTCGTCAACTTCTGGGCGTCCTGGTGCCCGCCGTGCCGGCAGGAGGCGCCGCTGCTGGAGCGCACCTGGCGCGCGTACCGCGCCCGCGGCGTCACCTTCGTCGGCGTCGACATCTGGGATAGCGACGCGGATGCCCGCCGCTTCCTGCGCGACTTCGCCATCACCTACCCCAACGGCCCCGACCCAGGCGCCGTCGCCCTCGACTACGGGCTGACCGGCATCCCCGAGACGTACTTCATCGACCGGGACGGGCAGGTCGTCCGCAAATGGATCGGCCCGTTCACCGAGGAGAGCCTGCGCGCGCTCCTCGACGAGCTGCTGGCGGCGACGGGGTGAGCGTGCACCGCACGGGAGGAGGCGGCGCGTGAGCCCGGCTGACGTGGGCCAGGGCGGGGTAGTTCTGGCCCTCGCCCTGGCAGCGTATGGACTGGCGGCGACCCTGGCGGGCCTGCGGTGGCGCGTTCCTCAGCTCCTGGCCTCGGCGCGCAATGCCAACGTCGGCGTGGCCGCCCTGCTCACGCTCGCCAGCCTCACGCTGCTCTACGCGCTCGTCAGCAGCGACTTCTCACTGCGCTACGTCTGGGAGGTGTCGAGTCGTGCGGCGCCCCTGAACGTCCGCCTCTCCTCCTTCTGGGGCGGCCAGCCCGGCTCGCTCCTCTTCTGGTCGTGGGGGCTGGCGCTGCTCTCGGCGATCGTGGTGTGGCGGAGCTACCGCAGCGACCCGGACCTGGCGCCGTACGTCAACCTGACCCTCGCCGGGCTCCAGCTGTTCTTCCTCTTCCTGCTCGCCCTGGTCAGCTCGCCCTTCCAACGCCTGCCCGTGCCCGCGGCCGACGGGCGCGGCCTGAACCCGCTGCTGTGGGACGACGGGATGCGCCTCCACCCCCCGCTCCTCTTGTGGGGCTACATGAGCTTCTCCATCCCCTTCGCCCTCGCGGTGGCGGCCCTGCTGACCGGGCGGCTCGACCGGGCCTGGCTCGGCACCGCGCGTCGGTGGATGCTGCTGGCGTGGGGCGTCCAGGGCGCCGGGCTCCTGGCTGGCGCCTGGTGGGCGTACCACGTGCTGGGCTGGGGTGGCTACTGGGGGTGGGACCCAGTGGAGAACGCCGCGCTGCTGCCGTGGTTGACGGCGACGGCCTTCCTCCACTCCATCCAGGTGCAGGAGCGGCGCGGCATGCTCAAGGTGTGGAACCTGGCGCTGGTCATCGCCACGTTCGCCCTCGCCATCTTCGGCACCTTCCTGGTGCGGAGCGGCGTCATTGCCTCGGTGCATTCGTTCGCGCTCTCCGCGGTAGGGCCGTACTTCTTTGGGCTGCTCGGCGTCGTCCTGATCGCCACGCTAGGACTCTTCTTCTTCCGGCTGCCGCGCCTGCGTGGCGAGGCGGAGATCGACACCTTCGCCTCGCGCGAGGCGGGGTTCCTGCTGAACAACTTCCTGCTGGCGGCGGTGGCCGCCGCCACCTTCTGGGGCACCATCTTCCCTCTGGTCTCCGAGACCCTACGGGGCGTGCGCGTGGCCGTCGGCCCGCCGTTCTACCAGCAGGTCAACGGGCCGCTCCTGCTCGCGCTCCTGGTGCTCATGGGCGTCGGGCCGCTGCTCGCCTGGCGCCGCACCTCGCCCGGCAGCCTGTGGCGCAGCCTGCGCGTCCCGCTGGCCGGCTGGGCGGCGACCAGCCTGCTCCTGGTCGGCCTTGGCCTGCGGGACGGCCTGGCGGTGCTCGCGTTCGGCGCGACCGCGTTCGTGGTGGGGACGATCGTGCTCGAGTTCGTCCGCGGCACGCGCAGTCGGCGGCGAAACACGCGGGAGGGGTGGCTCGTCGCGCTCCTCACGCTGGTCGCCCGCGACCGACGACGCTACGGCGGCTACCTGGTCCACCTGGCCATGGTCTTCATGGCCGTCGCCATCATCGGCTCGTCGTTCTTCCGCCTGGAGAGCGCGGCGACCCTGCAGCGGGGGGAATCGCTGGCCGTGGGGCGCTACACGCTCACCTACCGGGGGCTGTTCGAGCGCCAGGAGCCGGGCGTGCAGACGGTCCTGGCGCGGGTGGACGTGCGCGAGGGCAGCCGGGACGCCGGGCAGGTGGCGCCGGAGCGGCGCATCCACGAGGGCTGGGAGACGCAGCCGACGACGGGCGTGGCGATCCGCACGACGTGGCCGTGGCTGGAGGACCTGTACGTCCTGCTCGTCGGCTGGCAGCCGGATGGGTCGGCCACCATCCGCGTCTTCGTGAACCCGCTGGTATCGCTCATCTGGGTTGGCGCCGCCATCTTCCTCTTCGGCACCCTCATCGCCGCCTGGCCGGCGACGCGGCCGCGGCCGGCAGCGGTGGTGCCAGCACCGGCGGCCGTGTGGCCGCGGGAGGCAGTGGGCAGTGAGACGTAGCGCGGTCGTGGTCGCCCTGGCATTGCTCGCCTCAGCCGTTGCCGCCGCCGTGCCCGGCCGCGCGCTGGCCGATCCGCGCCACGAGGCGGAGATGCGGCAGATCGCGCGCGACCTGGCCTGCCCGGTCTGCCAGGGCCTCTCGGTCGCGGACTCGCCGTCGCAGCTCGCCGGCCAGATGCGTGAGACGATCCTGCAGAAGCTGGAGGCGGGCGAATCGCGCGACCAGATCGTCCAGTTCTTCGTCGACCGGTACGGCGAGAGCATCCTGTTCGACCCGCCGAAGCAGGGCTTCAGCCTGCTCGTCTGGTGGGTGCCGGTGCTGGTCGTGGTCGCCGGCGGGGTGGCGCTCGGTCTGCTCCTGGCAGGCTGGCTCCGCGCACGCCCGGCCGCCGCGGCCCCGGCGCCGACGGCGGACGACTGGGCGACGTACGGGCCGCGGATCGAGGCCGAGCTGGCTCGGCGCGAGGGGAGGCAGGCGTCTTGAGCGAGGCGCTTGTCCTGCTCCTCAGCTTCGCCGCCGTCGGGCTGGGGAGTGCCTGGTTCGCCGCCCGCCCGCTGTGGCGGCGCACCGTGCCACCCGGCGACCCCTTCGCCAGCCGCGACGGCGCGCTCAGTGAGCGGAAGGAGGTGGCGCTTTCAGCCCTCGAAGAGCTCGAGCGCGACTACCGTGTCGGCAGCCTCGAGGAGGCGGACTACCGCGCTCTGCGTGCCGAGCTGGCCGGGAGCGCCGTCCTCGCCCTCAAGGCTGAGGCTGAGCTGGAGCGCACGCTCGACGCCCTGGTGGAAGAGGAGGTCGCGGCCCGGCGCGGCCGGGCGGCGGCCGCCCCACGCCCGGGGCCGGGGGTGCCACCGGCCTGCCCCGCCTGCGGGCGGCCACGCGGGCCCGACGACCGCTTCTGCAGTCGCTGCGGGTCCACCCTCGCACCGCGGCCGGCGGCCACGCACGCGGGCCGCCGTCCGCCAGGATCAGCCTCAGATGCGCGCGCCGTCCGCGCCACGCGTGCCCGTGGTGCGGGCCGCTGGCTGGCGGCGGGCGGCCTCCTGATAGTCGCCTTCCTGGGTGGCGTCGGCTGGCTGGCGCTCAACGCGCCGGGCCGCGCGACCCAGGGGCAGCAGCCCCTGGCCACCCTCCCCGCGCCCGCCGTGCGGGCGCTCGCCGTCGACCCGGGCGAGCCCGCCCGTCTCTTCGCCGGCGCCAGCGTCGGCGCTCTGGCGAGCACGGACGGCGGGCGCACCTGGCAGCCGCTCGACGTGGCGGGTGACGTCACGGCGCTCGCCACGCCGGGCGCGCGCCCGGGTAGCCTGTACGTGGCCGGCCCGGGCCTGTTCAGTCGCAGCGGCGACGGTGGCCGGACCTGGCAGTCGCTGCTGGACCGGCTCCCAGCAGGCGAGGTGCGCGCGCTCGCGGGCGACCCCTCAGACGCAGCGGTGCTGTACGCCGCCGTGGTGGGCGCCGGGCTGCTGCGCACGGCCGATGCCGGAGCCACGTGGGCGACGGCCGGACCGCTGCCCGCGCCGGACGTGACGGCGCTCGTGGCAGTCCCAGCAGCGCCAGGCCATCCGGCTATGCTCTTCCTCGCCAGCCCTCAGGAAGGCGTCCTGGCGAGCATGGACGGTGGAGCGGGCTGGGACAACGCCAACGGCTTCGTCAACGGCGCGCTGCCGACGCGCCGGGTGCTGTCGCTGGCGTACGACCCGAACAGCGGCGACCGGTTCGAGGGACCGGCCGGCATGACGTTCCGCGGCGCGCTGTACGCCGGCACGGACCGCGGCCTCTTCAAGACCACGGATGGCGGGACGACCTGGGTGCGGCTGCCGCTGGAGGCCGCGGTGGCGGCAGTGGCCGCCAGCCCGGCGGACTCGCGCGTGCTGCTGGCCGTCGACATCCAGGGGCGGCTGTTCCGCAGCCAGGACCGTGGGCTGACGTGGCCCGGGAGGGCGCCGTGACGCCCCGCGCGCTCCGCTGGCTCGCCCTGCCACTCGGGGCGGCGTGGCTGCTGCTCGCCACGGCGCCGGCGCTCGCCGCGGACGCAGGTCGCATCACCGGCCGCGTCGTCCAGCGGACGCCGGGCGGCGCCAGCCCGGCGGGCGCAGAGGTCGTGCTGCACGTCTTCCGCGCCCAGGCGCATACCCAGGACCGGCCGTCGCAGGCGAGTGCTGAGGGCGCTTTCGCCTTCGACGGCCTCGAGACGGGCGGCGACTACGCCTACCAGGTGACGGCCGGGTTCGCCGGCACCGCGTACGCCTCCGACCTGCTGCGGTTCGCCCCGGGCGAGACGGAGCAGCGGGTGGAGGTGGCCGTCTTCGAGACGACTGACCAGGATCCCGGCCTGCGCGTCCGCCGGGCGACGGTCCTCCTGGCGGCGCCCGACAGCGCCACCCGGACGATCCAGGCGGTCGAGCTGGCCACGCTCGAGAACCCGGGCGATCGCACCTACCTGCCGTCCGCGACGGGTCCGGCCGGCCCCATGGGCCTGCTGCGGTTCCCGCTGCCGCCGCAGGCGGGCGACCTGCGGCCGGGGCCCGGCCTCGACGAGGCGGAGATCGCGCAGGTCGACCGCGGCTTCGCCACGAGCCTGCCGGTTTCGCCGGGGACGCGCGAGGTGTTGTTCAGCTACCGCTTCCCGTACCGGCCGGGTCGGCTGGTCCTGACGCGGTCCGTGCCGTACCCCACGGACGAGCTCCGGCTGCTCCTGCCTCCAGCCGGCCCGACGCTGGAGAGCCCGGACTTCCAGGCCGGCGAGCCGCTGCAGTTGAGCGGCCAGACCTACCGAGTGTACATCGCCCGCGACCTCGCGGCCGGCGCGCAGGTCGAGCTCACCCTTGGCAGCCTGCCCGGCCGCTGGCCGTTCAACCTGCCGCTGGACGATGTCCCCGTGCCGGTTTGGGGAGCGCTCGGCGTAACTGTCGGCGCCCTCCTCGCCGCGGGCTACGCCCTGCGCGCCCGCGGCGAGGCGCCACCCCCAGGCAGCACCACGGCCGAGCGGCGGCAGGCGCTGGTCGAAGCCCTGGCCGCGCTGGACGACGCCTACGCCGCTGGCCGGCTGCCTGAGGAGACCTACCACACCCGCCGGGTGGAGGCCAAGGCGGAGCTGCTCGCCGTGCTGCGCGCCACGGCGGCGACGCCCCAGGTGTTGGCGGCCGACGCTGGCGAGCTGGATGGCGCGCGTCGCTCCGCCAGCTCGGCGTACCGGACGCTAGCCCATTCCACGCGGAGGGAACGGGATGCCTGAGCGGCAGCCCGCGCTCGCCCCGCCGCCGGTCGCCGCGCCACGGCCACCAGGCGGCCGCAGGCGCGTGCCAAACCCGAAGCTCACGATCAGCGCGGCGGTGGTCGCCCTATCGCTGGTGTACCTCGTCGTGGTTGGCTTCCAGTCGGCGTCCGTCTACTACGTCAAGCCGGGTGAGCTGGAGGCGCAGGCGGCGAGCGTCTCCAATCGACTGGTGCGCGTTGGGGGCCGGGTCGTCGACGGCTCGATCGAGCGGGACGACCGGACGCTCACGCTCCGCTTCGCCATCCGCGACCGCGACGGGTCCGCGAGCCTGCCGGTGGTGTACCGCGGCGTCATCCCCGACCTGTTCGGCTACGCGAAGGACGGCTACTACCAGGACGTGGTCGTGGAGGGGCGCTACACCGCGGCGGGCATCCTCGAGGCCCAGCAGCTCCTGGTCAGCCACGGCGCCCTGCAAGAGGCGGACGCGCAGACGGGTGGCGGCGGCGCCCCGCGCCCGGCTGCCACCAGCCCATAGGCGCTACCCGCCGCCGCCGCTGCGCGACCGGGCGCCGCCCTGAACGGCCAGGTGCGAGGGCAGCCCGATCCGGCCGGGGCGGCCGGCCCGCGGGGCACACGCACGCTAGTACGTGGAGACGTTCATCTCCTCCATGCGGCCGGTGACCTCGTACACGACCCGCTCGCAGATGTTCGTCACCCGGTCGGCGATGCGCTCCAGGTTGTGGGCGGTCCACAGCAGCCAGGTCGCGCGGTCGATGGTCCGGGGGTCCTGCAGCATGTAGGTGAGTAGCTCGCGGTAGACCTGGTCGTACAGCGCGTCCACCTCATCGTCCTCGGCGGCGATCCGCTTGGCCGCCTCGGCGTCGCGCTCGACGAACGCATCCAGACTGCGGCGCAGCATGTCGCGGGCCTTCGCCGCCATGCGCGGCACGTCGATCAGCGGCTTGAGCAGTGGCTGGTCCTGGTGCCGGAGCACGATCTCGGCGATCCCCTTGGCGTAGTCGCCAATCCGCTCCAGTTCGACGATGATGCTAAGCACCGCCACGATGGTCCGGAGGTCGCGCGCCATCGGCTGCTGAGTGGCGATTAGCTCGATCGCCAGGTCCTCGATCGCGAAGCGCTTCGCGTTGACGGTGAGGTCGTCCTGGATGATCGCGTGGGCGGCGGGCTGGTCGAGCCGCTTGAGGGCCTCGATGGACCGTTCGACGGCCTTGTCCACCATGCTGCCCAGCTCCAGCACCTCGTCCTGCAAGCCCCGCAGCTCGCGCTCGAACCCCGGTCGGCCAGTCCACGCCGCCTGCATTGTCGCCTCGCCTCCCTCCTGCCCAACCCGTTCTAGCCGAACCGCCCGGTGATGTACGCCTCCGTGCGCGGGTCGCGCGGGTTGGTGAAGACCTGGCGGGTCGGGCCCACCTCCACCAGCGCGCCGACGCCGTCCTCAGCCGCCAGCATGAAGGCCGTCGTATCCGAGACGCGGGCCGCCTGCTGCATGTTGTGGGTCACGATGACGATCGTGTAGCGGTCCTTGAGCTGGCGCAGCAGCTCCTCGATTTTGAGCGTCGCCACCGGATCGAGCGCCCCCGTCGGCTCGTCCAGCAGCAGCACCTCCGGCTGGACGGCGAGCGCGCGCGCGATGCACAGCCGCTGCTGCTGGCCGCCCGAGAGCGCCGTACCTGCCTGGCGCAACTTGTCCTTGACTTCGTCCCACAGGGCCGCGGCCTGGAGGCTCTCGACCACGATGCGCTCCAGCTCGACACCGCGTGCCAGGCCGTTGAGGCGCAGCCCGGCGGCCACGTTGTCGAAGATCGACATGCTCGGAAACGGGTTGGGGCGCTGGAAGACCATGCCGACCCGGCGCCGCACCAGCACCGGGTCGGTCCCCGACGCGTAGATGTCTTCGTCGTCGAGCAGGACGCGCCCCTCCACGCGCGCGCCCGGCACCACCTCGTGCAGGCGGTTCAGGCAGCGGACCAGGGTGGACTTGCCGCAGCCCGAGGGGCCGATGATCGCCGTCACCTGCCCGGCGGCGACCGCCAGGCTCACCGCGCGCAGCGCTTGCCGCGCGCCATACCAGGCCGAGAGCCGGTCGACGACCATCGTCGCGGGCGCGCGAGCTGGCGCCGCCTGTGTGGTGGTTTCGCGTTCGGCGACCGGGATCATGGCCCGCTCTCCTCCATCAACGTGTCAGGCCCGAGCGGGCGCCGAAGAAGCGCGCCGCGGCCGAGAGCGCCAGCACCAGGCCCACCAGCACCAGGGCCCCCGCCCACGCCTGGCGGTGCCAGTCATCGTACGGGGCAATGGCATAGGTGAAGATCTGTAGCGGAAGGGCGGCGATGGGCTGAGTCGGATCAAGGTTCCAGTAGCGATTGCCGAAGGCGGTGAACAGCAGCGGCGCCGTCTCGCCGGCCACGCGGGCAATGGCCAGCATCGCGCCGGTCAGGATACCGCCCGTCGCCGCAGGGACGGCGACCTGGAGCACCGTCTTCCAGCGGGGGACGCCGAGCGCCAGGCCGGCCTCACGCAGGCTGTCGGGGACGAGCCGCAGCATCTCCTCCGTCGTCCGCGTGACCGTGGGCAGCATAATGATCGCCAGGGCCACCCCGCCCGCGAGGGCCGAGAAGCTGCGCATCGGCAGGACGAGGAGCGTGTAGGCGAACAGCCCGATCGTAATGGAAGGGATCCCGGTCAGCACGTCCGTGGTGAAGCGAATGAGCGTGGCCAGGCGGCTGGTTCGGCCGTACTCGGCCAGGTAGATCCCCGCGCCGACGCCCACCGGCAGCCCGAGCAGGCTGGCCAGCGCCAGCAGGATCAACGTCCCCACGATCGCGTGCGCCATGCCGCCCCCCGGCTCGCCGACCGGCCGGGGCGTCTGCGTGAGGAACGCCAGGTTCAGGGCGGAGCCCCCCTGGGCCAGCACGTAGCCGAGCACCGCCAGCAGGAAGCCGACCGCCACCAGCGTCGCGGCCCCCATCAGGCCGAGTATGGCGAGGCTGGCCGCCTTGCGGCGGCGGTAGCTGCCCCGCAGCCCCAGCGGCCTCACGCCCACCCCGCTGGCTCGGGCGCTCGGCACTCGCTCACGCGCCTCCCTGCGGCCCCCACGCGATGCGCCAGACGAGCAGGCGCGCCACCGCGTTGACCAGCAGCGTGACCAGGAACAGGACCAGGCCGATCTCCAGCAGGGCGGCCAGGTACAGGTCGTAGGTCGCTTCCGTGAACTCGTTGGCAATGATCGCGGCCATCGTGTAGCCCGGCGCGAAGAGCGAGGCGGCGATCTCCGGGCGGTTGCCGATGACCATCGTCACCGCCATCGTCTCGCCCAGCGCCCGGCCAAGACCCAGGATCACGGCGCCCAGGATGCCCGGCCGGGCGACGGGCAGGACCCCGTGCCGGATCGTCTCCCAGCGGGTCGCGCCCAGCGCCAGCATCGCCTCGCGCTGGTCGTTCGGGACGGCCCGGATTACGTCGCGCGAGACCGCCGCGATGGTGGGCACGACCATGATGGCCAGGATGACGCCACCGGCCAGGAATCCGACCCCGTAGAACGGCCCCTGGAAGAGGGGCAGGAAGCCGAGCGTCGCCGCCAGGAACGGCTCGACGGCCGTGCGCAGGAGCGGCGCCAGGACGAAGATGCCCCACAGGCCGTAGACCACACTCGGGATCGCGGCCAGCAGCTCCACGAGGTAGGACGCCGGTCCGCGCAGCCAGCCAGGAGCCAGCTCGGCAAGGAAGATCGCGGCGCCAAGCGCAATTGGGCCACCCAGCAGGAGGGCGAGCGCCGAGGTGACCAGCGTCCCATAGATGAAGGGCAGCGCGCCGAACTGCCCCTGAACCGGGTCCCAGGTGGTGCCGACCAGGAAGCCGGGGCCGAACCGGGCGAGGGCGAGCCCCGCGCCACTCCCCATCTCCACGGCGATCAGCACCACCAGGGCGAGGATTGCGATCCCCAGGAGCTGCGCCAGCCAGGCGAACGCCGGGTCGGCGATGCGACCCGTGCCGCGGGCCTGCCGCCAGGCCGGTCGTTGGGTGGGGGTGACCTGGGTCGCCACGCCTCGCTCCGCTTCGGCCCTTCTCAGCCCTTCCGCAGTGGCTGGCCCTGGAAGGTGATCCCGTTCACCTTCGCCTCGGCCTTCTGGACCACTTCGGCTGGCACGGGCGCGTAGAGCAGGTCCCTGGCGTACGGCTGCCCGTCGCGCAGCGCCCACGCCAGGAAGTCCACCAGCGCCCTGCCCTTGGCCTGGTCGCTCTGCTCCTGGTAGACGAGCAGGTAGGTGAAGCCGGCGATCGGGTAGCTCTTCTCGCCTGGCGGGTTCACAATAGAGACGCGCAGGTCTTCCGGCATGCTCCCCGCAGCTCCCGCCGCCGCGGCCGTCGTGCTCTCGATCGTGGGCTCGACGAGCTGGCCGGCCTGGTTCCGGATGGCGGCGTAGGGGAGCTTGTTCTGGGCCGCGTAGGCCAGCTCGACGTAGGCGATGGCGCCAGGCGTCTGCTTCACCTGGCCGGTCACCCCTTCGTTCCCCTTCCCGCCCAGGCCCACCGGCCAGTTGACGCTCGTGCCCTTGCCGACGCGCTGCTTCCAGGCCGGGCTGACCGCCGAGAGGTAGTCGGTGAAGATGTTGGTGGTGCCGGAGCCATCGGAGCGGCGCACGACGACGATGGACGTCTCGGGAAGCGCGAGGTCGGGGTTGGCCTGGACGAGGCGGGGATCGTTCCACCTGGTGATTGTGCCCAGGAAGATGTCGGCCAGGACGTCCGGGGCGAGCTTCAACGGCTTGTCGATGCCGGGCAGATTGTAGGTGACGACGACGGCGCCGATGACGGTGGGGATGTGGAGGAGCTGGCCCGGCGCGGCGGCGAGCTGCTCGTCGGTCATCGGCGCGTCTGAGGCGCCGAAGTCCACCGTGCGCTGGGTGATCTGCTGGATGCCCCCGCCTGACCCGATGGACTGGTAGTTGATCCGGGTGCCGGCCGCCTGCTGGTAGACGTCGAACCACTTGGAGTAGAGCGGGTACGGGAAGGTGGCGCCGGCACCGGTGAGCGTGACTGCCTGGCCCGGCTTGACCGGCGCGCCGGCCTGTGGCGGCTGGACGGGCTGGGGGGTGCCACCGCAGGCCGACAGCAGCAGCGGCAGGCCAAGGAGGAGCGCGCCGAGCGTGCCTGCGAGAGGTCGTGTCCACGGCATGAGGAGGCCGCGCCTGGGAGTGATCTTCTTCATCTCGTTCCTTTCGCCACCAACGTCCCCGGCCAGGTTGAACGGCGTGTGAACGGACGTTGAGGGGCCGCTAAAGAATGCCTAAGCGTTCGATGACGCGGGCGCGACCGGTAGGCAGAAGGTGAACCGCGCGCCCCGACCTTCCCCGGCGGAGTCCGCCCAGATGCGCCCACCGTGCGCCTGGACGAGGTGCTTGGCGATCGCCAGGCCCAGGCCAGTCCCACCGGTCGCACGGGCCCGATCGGCCTTGTAGAACCGCTCGAACAGGCGCGGCAGGGCGTCCGGCGCGATGCCGACGCCCGTATCCGCCACCACGACTGCCACTTCGCCAGCGCGAGGTTCGGTGCTCACCACGACCCGGCCGCCGGGCGGGGTGAACTTCACGGCGTTGTGGACCAGGTTCACGACCACCTGCTGGAGGCGCTCCGGGTCCGCCCGCACGAGCGGGAGGCCGGGCCGCAGCTCGAGGCTGAGCGCGAGCCCCTGGCGCTCGGCTTGCGGCCGCAGGCGCTCCGCGGCCGCCCCCACCACCGGGCCGAGATCGACCGCCCGCAGCGCCAGCCCGACTCGTCCGGCCTCGATGCGCGAGAGCTCCAGCAGCTCCTCGACGAGCTGCGCCAGGCCGTCGACCTCGACGTGCATGCGGCCGAGGAACTCGCGGGCCGCGTCGCGCTCGTCACGCGCGCCGTCCTCGAGCGTCTCGACGAGCGCCTTCAGGCTAGCCACGGGGGTGCGGAGCTCATGCGAGACGTTGGCGACAAACTCCCGGCGCACCGCCTCGGTGCGCCGCAGGTCCGTCACGTCCTGGAGCACCAGGAGTACCTGCTCGTCGGTCCCAGCCGCGGCGGGGATGCGGGATGCCAGCGCCCGAACCGCCCGGCTCCGGCCCGGCGGGCCGAGCTCGACCAGCAGCCCCTCGTCGGCCGGCGCCGACCCGTCCAGCGCGCGGCGGACCACCTCCGCCACCTCGTGATCGCGCACCACCGTCATCAGGGACCGCCCCTCCGCCCGTGCCGGCGCGATGCGTAGCAGCCGGGCCGCGGCGGGGTTCGCCAGCCGCACTACCCCGTCGCGGTCGGCGATGACGACGCCATCGGCCATGTGGCTGAGCACGGCCGCGAGGCGCCCGCGCTGGTCGTCAATCGCGCGCACGTGCCGGCGGAGGCGCTGCGCCATGTCGTCGAACGCCCGGGCCAGGATGCCCACCTCGTCCCGGCCGCCGGTCGGGATGGGTTGGTCCAGCTCGCCCGCGGCGAGGCGCTGGGCTGCGCGCGTGAGAGCCTGGACGCGGTCGGTCGTGACGCGGGCCAGCAGGATGGCGAGCGCGGTCGAGAGCAGGGCCGCGACCACCAGGGCACCCGCTACCGCGGCGCCGACGCGACTGGACGCCTCCTCGATCTCCCGAACTGGCAGGGCCACCCGCACCACCCCGATCACCGCCCCGTCGCGTGCCATGGGCACGGCTACGTACAGCAGCTCCTTGTCCAACGTGGCGCTGCGTCGCTGGCTCTCGCCACTGCCATCCCGCAGCGCTTGCACCACTTCTGGCCGGGTAGCGTGGTTCTCCATGCTGGCGGGGTCGCCGTCTGAGTCGCCCAGAACCGTGCCGTCAGCCGCGATGAGCGTGAGGCGCGCGCCGATCGCTTGCCCGAGCCGTTTCGCCAGCGGATCGAGGTCTGCGGCGCCCTGCGTGGCGAGGCGGACCTCGACATCGTCCGCGACGAGACGTGCCTGCCGCCCGAGCTGGGCCTCGAGGGCGGCGAGCTGCTGGGCGCGCAGGAAGTCCACCAGGTAGAGGCCCAGCGCGAGGAGCACCAGGCCGATGAGAGCCGCGTAGCTGGCCGCGATGCGCCACTGGAGGCGGCCGAACATCGTCGCCTCAGCCCACGAAGCGGTAGCCAACCCCCCGGACCGTCTCGATGCGGCGGGGCTGCGACGGCTGCTCTTCCAGCTTCTCGCGCAGACTGCGGATGTGGACCGGCACCGTGCGGGCGTCCACCGCTCGCTCGTAGCCCCAAACCGTTTCCAGCAGCCGCTCGGCCGAGAAGACGTGGCCGGGGTGCCGGACCAGGAAGGCGAGCAGGTCGAACTCCCTGGGCGTAAGGTTGACCGGCGCACCCGCCCTGGACACCCGGTGCCGGGCCACGTCGATCTCGAGGTCACCTGCCTCCAGCCGCTGGCCGGCCGCCGTGGCGCCCTCCTGGCGCAGCTCGGCGGCGAGCAGCTCGCGGCGACGCAGCAGCGCCTTCACGCGCGCGAGCAGCTCGCGCATGCTGAACGGCTTGGTGAGGTAGTCGTCGGCCCCCACCTCCAGCCCGACCACCCGGTCCACCTCGCTGTCCTTCGCCGTGAGCATGAGGATAGGTACGGCGCTGCGCTGGCGCAGGCGCCGGCAGACCTCCAGCCCGTCCAGCTTGGGCAGCATGACGTCGAGCACAACCAGGTCGGGACGTCGCTCCGCCAGGGCAACGGCGGCTTCCCCGTCACTGGCCGTCAGGACGGCATGGCCTTCGCGGCGCAGGTTGTAGGCGATCGTGGCCTGGAGTGAGGGCTCGTCTTCGACGACGAGCACGGTCAGGGGCGGCACCGCGGCTGGCTCCTGTGCGTCAACGCGTGGCAGGCGCCGTGGGCCAGAGCTCGACGACCGGCAGCGCCTCGCCCTGCTCGACCGCCAGCGCGATCTCCTGGTCGTAGTCGAAGAGGCGCGTGAGGCGCAGCAGCGGGCGGACGAAGCGTGGAGGGCCGCAGCGGGCCGAGCGGTCGCGCATCAGGCGCATCAACTCGCGTCGCCGGGCAGGGTCGTCGACCAACCGGGCGGTCGCGCGCAGCCGGCGCCGGCCGACCTGGATGACCACCTCGGGGTGCGCGCGCAGATTCCGATACCAGTTGGAGCGCACGCCCCAGCCGGAGAAGACGACGTAGTGGTCGTCCAGCGCCAGGAAGCTGACGCCGGTCGTGCGCGGGAGGCCGGTCGCGCGGCCGGTGGTGGTGAGGAGCAGGACGCAGCGCCCGCGCAGCAGCTCGGCGAGCCAGCCGCGGTACAGCAGCACCGGGGCGCGCAAGAAGAGGCGCTGCAGCCAGCCCGGCCGTGTCCGGACGAACGTGGGCTCGCTGGCGCTCACCCCGAACCTCCAACTCGGTCACTCGGCGTGCTTCGCGGGCCGGTGCGTGGTCGGGTCCGCGCGGGATCGCCGCCGGCTCTGGACGTGGCCCACGGTCATCGAGGGTGGCACCCCGCCGGGGTCGCGGCCACGGTTGGCACACTGGCGGTTGGCACACTGGAAGCATACCCGTCAGACGCTCCGCACAGCGGCTCCGGCGCCCGCAGGGCCAGGATCTGGGGCAGGGCCTGCTGAGCGGCGGCCTCGCCGAGCGCGATGCTGCGGGCTCGACGATGGAAGTCGTGGGCTGTCATCCAGCCAAAGGCGGGCTGGACCAGGACGTCGGGCTGGTCACTCGGCCGGCGCTCCAGGACGCACCCCACCAGGCGCCCGAGGACCCGGCCGTGTGTTGGCGGGTCGGCTCCAGCGTGCAACAACTGGTCGCGCAGGCGTGCCGCGAGGGGCGCGATCCAGCGGCCGCGAAGCGGCTGCACGCCATGGACGTCGGCGTCGACGGCGACCACGCGCTCGGCGCCCAGCAGGCGGGCAACCGTGATGGGCAGGCCGTCGATCAGCCCGCCGTCCGCAAGCCAGGTGCCGCCCAGACGCACGGGCGGGAAGGCGAATGGGACGGCGACCGCGGCCAGGAGCGCGGGCACCAGGGGCCCCTCGCGCAGCAGCACCAGCCTGCCGCTGGCCAGGTCGGTCGCGACGACGGCGAGGGGGACAGCCAGGTCGGCGAAGCTGCGGCCCCCGAGCGTGGCGCGCAGCACCGCCTCCAGGCCCGCCGGGTCCAGCAGCCCGGTCCCACCGGGCCGCAGCCGCAGCAGGAGCCGGAGCGGGGTGTGCAGGACCAGGTGCTCGACCCGCTCCATGGACAGGCCGGCGGCATAGGCCGCTCCGATCAGGCTGCCCATGCTCGCGCCCACCACGAGGTCGAAGCGCACGCCGTGACGGCCGAGGACCTTCAGGACGCCGATGTGGGCCAGGCCGCGGGCACCGCCAGCGCCCAGGACGAGCCCGAGACGGGGAGGGCCACGGTGCTCGTGCTCCATGGATCAAGCCTACCCGACCCCCGGCTGGTAGGGCTGCATATGGGCGACACTGGCGAGCCAGGGCCACGCCACAGGAGCCGCGAGGCCCAGCACGTGTGTCCGCCGCGTTCGGGGGCGACACTTCCGGCCAGACGCCTGCATTCTTCCGGCACGGCGGCCGGATCTGGCCCGGATCTGGTATGGTGCTGCCGCTAGGACGAATCGGCGGCCCGTCATTCCTCTGGGTCCGACGCAGGGTCCCCCGAACGAGCACCTGCTCCCCTGCCCGCGCCGCGTCGCGCTGACCGTCTCGACCAGTGATCTTGCTTGCCAGCCAGCGTGCTGGCCGATGGAGTCAGCGCACGATGCTTTCCCAGACCACGCCTTTCGCCGCCCTTGAGCTGCGCCCCGCTTCCCGGCGGGTGCTCGCCGCAATGGGCATCTCCACCCCCACGCCCATCCAGGAGCGCGCCATTCCCCTCCTCCTCGCCGGCAGCGACGTCGTCGGCCAGGCCCGTACCGGGTCCGGCAAGACGCTCGCGTTCGCGCTGCCCCTCGTCGAGCGCTGCGACGCTGCGTCGCAGGGTGTCCAGGCACTCGTGCTCGTCCCCACCCGCGAGCTGGCGCTCCAGGTGAGCGAGGTGATCGGGACGCTGGCCGCCGCACACCGGCTGCGCCTGGCCTTGCTCTATGGCGGTCGGGCGTATGGTCCCGAGCGGCAGGGGCTGCGGACTGCCCAGATCGTGGTGGGCACGCCCGGCCGCACGCTCGACCATCTCCGGCGGGAGACGCTTTCGCTCGGGGGCGCGCGCGTCGTCGTGCTGGATGAGGCCGATGAGATGCTGGATCGCGGGTTCGCGCGGGACGTGGAGCGCATCCTCACCCACACCCCCAGCGCGCGACAGACCGCCCTCTTCTCTGCCACCATGCCGGATTGGGTGGCCGCGACCGCGCAGAAGCACCTGCGCCAGCCCACCACGGTCGCGGTGGATGCCGGTGCTGCCCCCACGCCGGACGTCGAGCACGTGATCTACGACGTCCAGCCCGAGGCCAAGCTCGACGCGCTGCGCACGCTCCTGGACGAGCGGGGCGAGGCGCCAGTGATCGTGTTCGGGCGCACGAAGCACGGCGTCAAGAAGCTCGCTCGCCGTCTTGTCGACCTGGGCTACTCGACGGCGGCGCTGCAGGGAAACTTGAGCCAGAATGCCCGCGAGCGGGTGATGGCCGACTTCCGCGCCGGCCGGCTCCCGATCCTGCTGGCCACCAACGTGGCCGCGCGTGGGCTCGATGTCCACGGCGTGGGGCGGGTGATCAACTACGAGCTGCCGGAGTCGGCTGAATGGTTCACCCACCGGGTCGGCCGCACGGGTCGCATGGGCCGCAAGGGTGAGGCGATTACATTCCTCACGCCGGAGGACGGCGCAAAGTGGACACAGATCGAGAAGGCGCTCGGCCGCCGACTCCCTCGTCGGGCCTGGCCCCACGGCTCTCGCGAAGGCATGCCGTCCGGGTCGCCTCGCCCGCGGCCACCGGCAGCCGTCGGGGCTCTTCCTCGGCCGATGCCGGCCGCCCCCGCAGGCCGGCGCCAGCGCCGGCGACGCGCCCTCCGGGCTGCCTGAGCCCCGGGACTCAGCCCGCGCCCACCCGCGTGGGCGGAAGGTCATCCCCCGCGCCTCCTCGGGCTCGCCGCTGCGGGCGGCGTCGGCACGAGCACGGTCGGGGCTCGGCCGGACCGCGCAGCGTAGGCCCGGGCGATGCCCTCGCCGACGCGCGCCCCGGTCCTGGCGCGGGCGAGGATCACCACCGCCCCCCCAAACCCGCCGCCGGTCAGCCGCGCCCCGTACACGTCGGGCTGTGTGCCGGCGACCTCCACCAGCAGGTCGATCTCAGGTAGCGACACCTGGTAGTCGTCACGCAGGGAGGCGTGCGAAGCGGAGAACAGCGCGCCCAGCCGTGGGAGGTCACCGCCGCGCAGGGCCTGGACGGCGTCCAGGACGCGCTGGTTCTCCGTGACCACGTGCCGCGCGCGGCGGTCCAGCGGTGGGGGCAGCAGTGCCACCCGTGGCAGGTCGCCCGGGCCGAGGTCGCGCAGGTGTGCGATGCCCAGCAGCGCGCAGGCACGCTCGCACTCGGCGCGGCGAGTGTTGTAGTCGCCCGCCGCGTGGCGGTGCGCCACGCCAGAGTGGACGACCACGAGGTCGGCCCCCGGCGGCAGGGGGATGCGCTCGTACGTGAGGCTGCGCGTGTCAAGGAACAACGCGGTCTGCTCGTCGGCCAGGCTGGCGGCCATCTGGTCCATGATGCCCACGCGGGCGCCGACGAACTCGTTCTCGGCCCGCTGGCCAATGCGCGCGAGCTGCACGTCGTCCAGTTGGAGACCGAAGGCCTGGCGCAGGGCGCGCAGCAGGCTCACCTCGAGCGCCGCGCTCGAGGAGAGACCGCTGCCCATGGGCACGTCGGAGCGGATGCGGACGTCGAAGCCGCGAAGCGCGTGCCCATCCGCGCGCAGTGCCCAGGTGATGCCTTGCACGTAGTCCAGCCAGCTGCGGCCGGGCGCCTCCGCGCCGAGCGCGTAGGCGTGCCACCTCCCGGCGTTCACCGTTGCGCTGGAGGCGCGGACCGTCTCATCCGGTCGACCCGCCAGCGCGACGCGCGTGCGCAGCGGGATCGCCGTGGGGAGCACGAAACCAGCGTTGTAGTCGGTGTGCTCGCCGATCAGGTTGACCCGCCCGGGCGCCTCGGCAACGACCCAGCCGCCCGGGCGGGGCCGCGTCGGGTGCGTGGAAGCTGGCATGGGCCGCGAGTGGTCCAAGGATAGCCGCGCCGCTCAACGTGGCCCTCTTCGCCCCGGCTACCATGCCGCGCCCCTTGCTCCTGCCAGTGTGTCGCGCCGGCTACGCGTCAGCCCGATGGGGAGGTGGAGGCGCCAACAGCGATACAGCCATAAGCACGACTGATGGCTGCAATCTGGTGGATGCGCTTCCCCTTATCCATTCCGCTGGCTCACAGTGGAGACACACCAGGGAGGGACTCAGCATGACACCCGTGCAGACTCAGGGCAACTCGACCGGTCCGTTCAGGCTCTACCCGCGACACGTCTCCTCCGACCACGCCGCCGACTCCACGAGCGCGCCGTTTGAGGCCAGGCGCTTGCGGGCCTGGGCCACCGCTGAGTGCGAGTGCCCGGACCTGTGCCCGCGCGACCACGAGAACGAGTGAGTGACAAGGAGGAGATCGTGACCTCGACCAACGGCCGCGTGTCGCCCGCGTCGACGACGGGCAGCGGCACCGGGCTCGACCTGCGGCCTACGCCGCTCCTGCCCGAGGGCTTCAAGGTGCCGGCCTCGCGCTGGACCCATCTGAGCACCCGCCTGCGCACGCTGCTGGCGGACGAGCCATACGTGTTCGCGCCCGGCGTGTACGACCCGCTGACGGCGCAGCAGGTGATGTACCACGGCTACAAGGCCGTCTACTTCAGCGGCTACTCGTTCGCCATGGGCCACGTCGGCTCGACCGACATGGACCTGTACGCCGGCGTCGAGATCGCCGACGCGGCCCGCCGGGCGGTGAGCGCGCTGAGGAAGTTCCAGCTCACCATGGCGGTGGGCGACCCGGACGGCGGGGTGCCGCCGAAGCACCTGGAGGTCCCGCCGGTGGTCGTGGACATGGACGGGGGTTACGGTAACGTCTTCAACGTCCAGCGCACGACCGAGCTCTACGCCGGCGCCGGCGTGGCCGGCGCGCACATCGAGGACCAGGTGCTGCCCAAGCGCTGCGGCCACATCGCGGGCAAGGCGCTCATCGACGCGGCCGAGATGATCGGCAAGCTGCGCATGATCCGTGCCGTGGCCGACGACCTGGGCAACCCCGACTTCGTGATCATTGCCCGGACCGACGGCGTCTCGGCGGTCGACGCGCCCGAGACGAAGCGCGGCCTGCCCCTGGCGATCGAGCGGGCACTACGCTACCTGGACACCGGCTTGCCAGACCTGGTGTGGTGCGAGTTCCCGAACCCGGACCGGGGGCCAACCGAGGCCTTCGCCGCCGAGGTTCGCAAGCGTTTTCCGGAGGCGAAGCTGGCCTTCAACTGGTCGTCGTCCTTCAAGTGGCACCGAGAAGCGAACCCCCTGACGTGGCCTGAGCTGGGCGCGCTCGGCTTCAGGTTCATCTTCGTCACCCTGGCGGCCGTGCACGCCAACGGGCTAGGGTTCAGCCGGCTGCTCGAAGCGATGCAGGCCCGGGGGATCGAGGGGTACGTGGAGCTCCAGCGCCAGGAGTACGCCGATGGCACGGAGTACCCGACGCGCAGCCACCACCTGTTCTCGGGTGTGCCCTACCATCACCACCTCGGCGCCGAGTATGGCGCGGCCCGCCTGGGCCGCGCGGTGGTCGAGCAGCACCGGGAAGAGCTGGCGGTGTGACCGAGAGGCCGGGCTAGCCCGAGGCGCGGCCGAGGGACACCTCCTGCCGGAGATCCGGGCCGCGCTGTCCTAGCGCGCGGCCCGGATCTCCTCCAACCCGGCGGGGTTCTCGAGCGAGCTGAGGTCGCCGGTGTCCCGGGCCAGGTGGACCCCGCGAATGACGCGGCGCATCACCTTGCCACTGCGCGTCTTGGGCAGCTCGCGCACGAAGAGCACCCGGTCGGGCTTGAGCGCCTTGCCGAGCGACTTCACGATCGCCGCGGCGACCTCCTCGCGGAGCGCGTCGGTCTCGGCCTGGCCCGGCTGCGGCACGCAGAAGACGACGACCGCCTCACCCTTCAGCTCGTCCGGCACGCCGATCGCGGCCGCCTCGGCCACGGCCGGGTGGGAGACGGCGGCCGACTCGACCTCGGCGGGGCCCAGTCGCTTGCCAGCGACCTTGATCGTGTCGTCGGAGCGGCCAAGGATGTACCAGAAGCCGTCCCTGTCGACCAGGGCCCAGTCGCCGTGGACCCAGACGCCGGGGAGGCGCGCCCAGTAGGCTTCGAGGTAGCGCTCCGGCTCGCCCCAGAAGCCACGGGTCATGCCCGGCCACGGCTGGCGGAGCACGAGCTCGCCCACCGCGCCACGCACCGGCCGGCCGGTGTCGTCCACCACGTCGGCATCCATCCCCGGCACGGGGCCCGAGAACGAGGTGGGCTTCTGCGGGGTGAGGACCGTGCTGCTCAGGATGCCGCCGCTGACCTCGGTGCCGCCCGAGTAGTTGATGAGCGGGCAGCGTCCCCCGCCCACCAGCTCCTGGTACCAGCGCCAGGGGCCCGGGTTCCACGGCTCGCCGGACGAGCCGAGGATGCGCAGGCTGGAGCGATCGTGGCGGGTCACCCAGTCGTCGCCCGCGCGCATCAGCGCGCGTACCACCGTCGGCGCAATCCCCAGGACGGTGATGCGGTGACGCTCCACCATGTCCCACACCCGGTCCGGGTGCGGGTAGTCGGGCGTGCCATCGTACAGGAAGACCGTCGCGCCCAGGATCAAGCAGCCACTGACGAGCCAGGGCCCCATCATCCAGCCCATGTCGGTGAACCAGAAGAAGGTGTCCGCGGGCTTCACGTCGAACAGGTGCGCCATGTCCTGGGCGCCCTTGATCGGAAACCCACCGTGGACGTGCAGCACGCCCTTCGGCTTGCCGGTTGTACCCGAGGTATAGATGATCATGTACGGGTCTTCGGGCGCGGTCCGCTCGGTCTCGGCCTCGGCCGACTGGGCGGGGACGAGGTCGTGCCACCAGACGTCCCGTCCCTCGGTCCACGGCGTGTCCTGGCGACCGGCGCGGTCGACCACGAGCAGGTGCTGGACGCTGGGGGAAGCACGGGCCGCCTCGTCGGCGTACTCCTTGGTGGCGACGAGCTTGCCCCGGCGGTAGATGCCGTCACAGGTGATGAGCAGCGTGGCCGCGCAGTCCTGGAGGCGCGCCGCCACGGCCTCGGCGCCGAAGCCGGAGAAGATGGGCGTGTAGATAGCGCCGATCTTGCCGATCGCAAGCTGCGCGACGACGACCTCCGGGATCATCGGCAGGTAGAGGCCCACTCGGTCCCCCTGCCGAACGCCCAGCGCGCGCAGGGCGTTGGCGCAGCGGTTGGTCTCTGCGTACAGCTCGCCGTACGTCAGGCACCGCGTGGCGCCTTCCTCGCCCTCCCACACCAGGGCGACGCGGTCGCGGCTCGGACCGCGGGCGTGCCGATCGAGCGCGTTGTGGACGTAGTTGAACCGGCCGCCGAGCCACCACGTCGCCCACTCGATCCCCCGGCTGGTGTCCACGACCTGCCGGTACGGCTCGTACCAGTCCAGCTCCAGGTCTTGCGACACCGCGTCCCAGAAGCGAGCGACATCCGCCACCGACCAGCGGAGCAGCTCGTCGAACGAAGCCAGCCCGTGGCGGTCCATGAAGCGCTTGAGGTTACTGCGGTCGACGTACTCGGGCGTGGGCCACCAACAGACCTCGAGCTGGTCGGGGGTGGCGGCCTCCGAGTCTGCGGTGCGGCCCGGGCGAAGCGGCGTCTGTGCCATGGTCGGCGCTCCCGGCGTGTCAGACGAACAGGGTGTGGGTGGCCGCGCTGCGGCCGGCCCCGGCACATGGTAGCGCTCCCTGGGGCTGGTGAGGCGGGCGCGCGGACAGTGGCGTGGGCGACGCCGCGGGCCGGAGAAAAGGAGGGAGCGCGACACGGCTGCCGGTTGGAGGCGGCCAGCAGTCGTGTACCTCGCGCTCCAGCGCCTAGTATCGCGGTCGCCTCCCCAAAATGCAAGAGCCGCCGGCCCGGTTCGTTACACGGTCGAAACAGGTACCGGGTGCCCGCGAACCCGGGAGGGGTGGCCCGGCGACGTGCTTCAATAGGGGCAGTCCGAGGCCCCCATGCCCCGCGCGCCCTTCGACTCATCGGTGGATTACTACACGCTCCTGGGCGTCGCGCCGCACGCCTCGGCGAGTGAGATCCGCGCGGCCTACCGGCGGCAGGCCAAGACCTTCCACCCCGACCTGAACGCCGGCTCTGCCCGGGCGGCCGCGCGCATGGCGCGTCTGAACGTTGCCAAAGCGATCCTCCTCCACCCTGAGACGCGGGCGGCCTACGACGCGGCGCGGTGGGTCCGCTACGGGAGCGTGCCGCAGGGCGCGGCTGCCCCCAGCCACGCCAGCCCACCGCCCGCGGCGCCACGCGCCGATCGCCCGTCGGGCCACGCGCCGCGGGCGGTGGGCGCAAGCCGCGGTGGCGGACCCGGCCTGGATCGGCCGACGCTGATGCTGCTCGCGCTGGCGTTGCCGCTGCTGCTTGGCCTGCTCGTCTACGTCGTCGACGCCGCGCAGGTGGCCGCGCGACCGGTCCGTCCGCCCGCGACAGACCTGGCCCTCGGCCCCACCTCACGGCCGAACGCGGAAGGCACGGCGCGGGCGGCGTTCGCGATCGTGGCCGGCCAGGCGCCGAGCCGTCGCACTGCCAGCGCGGCCAACCAGGTGATTCGGAATCTCGTCGAAGGGTCGCCGGAGGCGGAGCTGGTTCGGGCGGCTGGCCGCCGGCTGCTGCAGGCCGCGGCTGCTAGTGATGCGGAGGCGTGGCAGCAGGCCGTGGCCGAGCTGTGCGTGCTCGCCGTGTACTGCTGACCCCCGCAGGGGGCTTCCCCGCGCCACCCGCCCGGAAAGGTGGGCGGCGGTAAGCCGCGGGCAGAGGCCCGGGCCCACCCCTAACCCCCCAACACATGACACCTGACCCCTGATACTCGACCCCCGTCATCGACTCGGCGGTAGGGCGGCCATCCGCTCCCGGATGCGACCCACGAGCTGCTGCTCGACGCAGCGTACCGCGGCCCGGACGGCGTTCTGGATGGCGTACGGCGTTGACCGCCCGTGGGCGACGACGCAGACGCCGTTCACCCCCAGGAGCGGCACCCCGCCGTACTCCTCGTAGCTCAGCCGCTGCCGGATTGCACGGAAGGCGGGCCGCAGTCCGGCGGCCAGGAGCGCGCGCAGGGGCGAGGCCGTCAGCTCGCGCCGCAGGATCTCGCTGACAGTGGCGACGACACCTTCGGCTCCCTTGACGAAGATGTTGCCCGCGAACCCGTCGACGACCACCACGTCGGCTCTGCCCGCGGTGACGTCGTTCCCCTCCACGTGCCCGACGTAGCGGATCGGGAGGGCGCGAATGAGCGGCACGGCTTCGGCGAGGAGCGCGTTGCCCTTGCCCTCCTCCGCGCCATTCGAGAGGGTGGCTACGCTCGGCTGCGGCTTGCCCAGCGCCAGCTCGGCGTAGGTGCTGCCCATCAGCGCGAACTGCGCCAGCCACTCCGGCTTGCAGTCGACGTTGGCGCCGACGTCCAGGAAGACGCAGGCGGCCTCGAGGGTAGGGATCAGGGCGGCCAGGGCGGGGCGCTCGCTCGTGATGCCCTCGATCCGGCGGAGCGTCAGCAGGGCGGTGGCGAGCACGCCGCCCGTGTTGCCCGCGGAGACGAACCCGTCCGCGTGGCCGCTCTTGACCCGCGCCAGGCCGACCGCCATGGAGGAGTCGCGCATGGTGCGGACGGCTGCTGCCGGATGCTCGCCCATTGTGATGACCCCCGGGGCGTGGACGACGGGCAGGAGGTGCTCGATCCCGGCCAGGTCGTGCCTGGCCAGCTCGGCCCGCACCGCCTCTTCGCGCCCGACGAGCTGGACCTCGTACCCCCAGGCGCGGGCGGCGCGCACGGCCCCCTCCACCGGCGCGGCCGGCGCCTGGTCGCCCCCCATCGCGTCGAGCGCAATCCGTCGCACGCCAGCCATCGGCCCCATGCTACGTCTGCCACCGCGGGCGGGCGCGCCGCCCTACTTCGAGCCGCCGCCGAGCGGGACGGGGGCCGGCGCTGGGCTGCGCCCCTCGTCGCTCGACGCGGGCGTGGGCTCCGGCGCGGCCTTCTTCGCCGCCGGCCGCCGCGCCCCACGGTCCCGGGCCGGGAGCCGGGTCATCACGCCCTGCAGGTCGTCCAGGAGCGTGTAGACGGCGGGCACGAGGACCAGCGTGAGGAGCGTGCTGGTGGCCAGGCCGCCAATCACGGTTACCGCCATCGGCGCGCGCCACTCGCTGCCCTGGCCGAGACGCAGGGCGAGCGGCAGCATGGCCAGGATCAGCGCGGCGGTGGTCATCAGGATCGGCCGCAGCCGGGTGGGGCCCGCCTGGAGCAGCGCCTGGTTGCGCGCCAGCCCGTGCCGGCGCAGGGTGTTCGTGTAGTCCACCAGCAGGATGGCATTCTTGCCGACGAGGCCGGTCAGCAGGATGAGCCCGATGAGGCTCAGCATGTTCAGCGTGTTGCCGGTCAGCACCAGCAGGCCGAAGGCGCCGACCACGGCCAGCGGCAGGCTGAGCATGATGATGAGCGGGTAGAGCAGGCTCTCGAAGAGCGCCACCATGAGCATGTACATAAGTACCACCGAGAGTGCCAGGGCCTGGAAGATCTGGGTGAACGACTCCTCCTGGGCCTCCGCCGCGCCACCCTGGCCGATCTTGTAGCCGGCGGGCACGTCGAGCGTGTCGAGGGCGGCTTGGATCTCGCGGCTCACGTCGCCCACGGCCCGCCCGCTCACGCCGGCCGTGACGGAGACGGTGCGCTGCCGATCGCGGCGGTCGACCTGGGTTGGGCCGGTGGTGCTGGCCACCCGGGCCACCTGTCCCAGGCGGATCGTCGCGCCCCGCGGCGTCACAATCGGGATCTGTGCGACCTGCTCGACGCGCGCCCGCTCGGCGGGATCGAGGATGACCGTCACGTCCCAGCCCCGGGTGCCCTCAGGCCGGAACGTGCTGACCGTGCTGCCCGCCAGGCCGGTGCGGAGGACGCTGGCCACCTGGCCCGGGGTGAGCCCCAGGTCCGCCGCGCGCTCGCGGTCGATACTCACGGTCAGCTCCGGCTGGCCGGTGACGCCGCCGTCGCTCACGTCGGTCGTGCCGGGCGTCCGCCTGACGATCGCGGCGACCTGCCTGGCGAGCGCGGCGAGGATCTGCTGGTCGTCGCCCTGGATGCGGACGGTGATGGGGGCACTGCCGATGTTGACAAGGCTTGGCACGCTCGCCTTGACCACCGCGCCCGGGATGTCGGCGGCGTAGGTGCGCGCTTCGGCGGTGAGCTGGGCCGGCGTGCGGGTGCGCGCCCGCTTGTTCTTCAGCTCCACCTGGATGCGGGCGTACCGGGCCTGGCTGCTGGCGAAGCCCGCGCTCCCACCCACGCCGACCGAGGTCGAGACCTTCTCCACCTCCGGCCACGCCAGGATGCGCCCCTCGATCGCGCGGGCCGCGGCATCGGTCACCGCCAGGCTCGTGCCGGCGGGCATCTCGACGTTCACCACGAGCTGGCCGATGTCGGCCTCTGGCATGAACTCGGTCGAGAGGATGCCGGTGGTCACCAGGAGGATGCCGCCGACGAATGACGCGGCGCCGACGCCGACCACCGCCCAGCGCAGGCGGAGGGCCCACCGAAGCAGGCGGGCGTAGCCGCGCTCCAGCCCGGCGTAGCCAGCGTTCCACAGGCGGGCAAAGCCCACCATGGGGTTGCGGGACGCGCCGGCGTCCTCGATCTCCCCGCTCTGGCCCCGCCGGTACCACCGACTGGCCAGCATGGGCGTGAGCGTGAACGACACGAACAGCGAGAAGAGCGTGGCCGTGGCGACCACCAGGCCGAACTGGCGGAAGTACTGGCCGACCATGCCGCCCATGAACGCGATGGGCGTGAAGACGACGATATCCACCAGCGTGATGGCGATGGCCGCGAAGCCGATCTCCGACCGGCCGTTCACGGCCGCGTCGCCGGGCGCTTCGCCGAGCTGCAGGTGCCGGAAGATGTTCTCCAGGACCACGATCGAGTCGTCCACCAGGATGCCGACCGTGAGGGTGAGGCCCATCAGGCTCATCAGGTTCAGGCTGAAGCCCATGAAGTACATGACGCCGAGCGTCGCGACCAGGCTGGTGGGGATGGCGAGCAGCACGATCAGCGTGCTGCGGAACGTGTGCAGGAACAGCAGGAGCACCAGGCCGGTCAGCACCACCGCCTGCATCAACTCGCGCTGGACGTCCTCGACGCTCTGGCGAATGAAGATGGACGAGTCGGCGACGACGTCGACCTTGACGTCGGGCGGCAGCTCTGGCTCGAGCCGCTGGATGGTCCGCCTGATGGCGTCGGCGGTCTCGATGGTGTTGGCGCTGGCCTGCTTGACCAGGGTGATGCCGAGCGCCGCCTGCCCGTCGGTGCGCTGGATGCGGCTGATCTCCTTGTAGGTATCCACCACGGTCGCCACGTCGCGCAGGTAAACCGGGCCGCCAGCGGTGGCGGCCACCAGGACGCCGTTCAGCTCGGCCGGCGTCTGCGCCTGGTTGCTCAGGCGGACGCTCCACTCCTGGCCGCCCTGCGTGATCGTGCCGGCGGGGACATTCAGGTTGTCGCCGGCCAGCGCCTGGTTGACCTGCAGGATGCTCAGGCCACGTGCCTGCAGCTTCTGCTGGTCGACCCGCACCTGGATCTCCCGCTCCAGGCCGCCGATGAGGGTGACCTGGCCGACGCCGCTCGTCGCCTCGAGCTGCTTCTGGACCCGGTCTTCGGCCAGCCGCTGAAGCTGGCCGAGGTCGCGGTTGCCGCTGAGGGACAGCAGCATGACTGGCTGCGCCAGGGGGTCGTACTTGCCGATCGTCGGCGGTTTGATGTCGGCGGGGAGCTGGCTGCGGACGGCGTTGACGCGGCGCTCGACCTCGACCGCGGTGTCCTTGCCGGCCTTCTCGGTGAAGACGATGACGACGCTCGAGACGCCTTCGTACGAGGAGGACTGCACGTAGTCGACGTCGTTCATCCCAGCAACGGCGTCTTCGACCTTCTTGGTGACGAGCGCGTCGACCGCCTCCGGGCCGGCGCCCGGGTAGATCGTCGTCACCGTGACGATCGGGGTGTCGAGCGCCGGGAAGAGGTCGACCCCGAGCTTGGTCCACGCGACGAGCCCGAGCACCAGCAGCCCGCCGATCACCATGAGGATGAACAGCGGCCGCCTGATCGCGATGCTGGTGAGCCACATGCGCTACTGCTAGCTCCTCGCGCTTGCCCTTCCCGGTGGCCCGGCGCGACACGCCCGCGCGGAATCCTGCCACACGCTGCCCACGCCGGCCATCTTTGCCGGACTTGCCGCGCGTGGGCTGCTCCACTGCGTGCTTGGCCAGGCCTCCTCCTACCGCTCCGCCCTGGGCTGCTCGGCTCCGGGCAGGGGCGACAACGGGGCGCGCGGCGGGTTCCAGGCCGCGCCAGGCTGGCCGTGTGCGGAAGTCGAGGCTAGAAGCAGCCGCTGCCCGCCGCCACAGTGTAAGCGACGGCGCCGGACGAGCCGCCAGCCGTCGCCACGACGACGTCGTAGCTCGTGATGGTGGGCCCTGCCGTGGGTGTCGCCGTCGGCGTGGGCGTAGCGCCGGGGGTGGACGTCGGACCGGGTGTCGGCGTGGTCGGGGGGCTGAGGGTGTTAGGCGTCGTGATGGTGACCTCGGTATCCGTCCAGCTCACCACGGTGGCCAGCCACGTCGCGCCGCCACCGATGAAGTACACCTGGCCCGTTGTCCCGAAATTGCTGCCGGTCACGCGGGCAAACTGGCCGCACGCCCCGCTGGTAGGCGCGATGCCGGAGATCGCCGGGCGGGGGAATGCTGTGCTGGTCGGAGTCGGAGTCTCCGTCAGCTCAGGTGTCGCCGTCGGCGTCGGCGTGGCGCCGAGCGGCGGCTGGGCGTTGAAGCCGGAGACGATGCACGGGGTCAGGCCGTCGGCGTAGAAGGTGAGCTCGTACCAGCCCTCGGCGGCCGGCGCGAGCGTCCACTCCCAGGCCCAGCCGCCGGGGATGGGCCGCTCGGTCGGCGTGCCGGTCTTGACCGGCCCGGTCAGCCTGACCCAGCGCACGTCGTGGCGCCGGGCGGACGTGACCGCGACGACCACGTCCGTGCCGACCAGCGGCCTCCTGGGGACGAAGAACATCTGCTCGTCCCCGGCACAGCCGGCGGTCGAGACATCGGCGCCGAGCGTCGGGGTGCTCGCGGGGCCGGGCGTGGGCGTCGACGTGGGGAGCGACGCAGGCGTCGCCGTGGCCGCCGGCTGAGCGCTGCCCTGGCGCACGAGCCCGAGCGCCTCGGCGCCGAACGCCCCGGCCAGGACGCTGCCGGGGAGGTCACTCGGACGAGCGAGCCCGAGCGGGTCGAATGGCGCGTACTGGGCCAGGAACGTCGACCCGGCGACCTGGAGCGCCAGGTCCGGTGGGAGGTCCGTTCCGAGCAGGACCTGCTTGAACCAGTCGCCGAGGAGGAGGCCCCCGGTCGCACCGGTCCCGCGGCGGAACTCCATGACGCCCCGCTGGAACCGCTGGTAGACGACGTCGCCGTTGGTCGGGTCGAATGCCGGGCGGCTGGTCGGCAGCCCCCAGACTTCCAGGGCCAGCGCGGCCAGAACCCGTTCCGGGCACGCCCCCGTACCGAAGGCCTCCTCGCACGAGACGGTGCCCCGGAACGTTGCGCCGAAGTTGACCGGGAGCCCGTTCCACCGGTCCGGGGCCGTTCGAGCCACGTAGTCGAGCACCTGGTCCAGGTAGCCCTCGGCGCCGGGCGGGGGGAGGAAGGCCGTCAGCTCGGGATCGGCCTCCGGGAAGGTCGACCCGTTGACGCGGGTGATGGGGAGGAGGTCGTCGAGGAGGTTGAGCGGTCTGGCGGATCCATCCGCCTCGAGCGCCAGCACCTGGCGCTGGAAGAGCTGGACGCGCTTGCCGAGGAGCTGGAACTCGTTGGAGACGGGGTAGCCGAAAGTCCGCACGCCGCCGCGGCGCTGGAAGTACTCCCAGAACACGTCGTTCCAGATGGCGTACCCGGTAGCCGTGAAGACGCGCGGGTCAGCGTCGGGAGTGGCCGGTTGCGCCGTGGCCGGGGACCAGCGACCGAGCGCGCTGCCGACGAGCAGGGCGACGGCCAGGGCAGCGGCCAGACCCAGAGCCGGACGTGTGGCAGACCTCCGCGCGACGCACCCGGGCTGCACCGGCGCTGATCCGGGCCGACCTTCGACCCGCGTGCGTTGTCCCATCGAGAGCCAGCGCGACGCGCTCAGGGCGCCCCACGCGCTCTGCTGTCTGAGACGCGCGCGCAACGCGCCGACCGTGCGCGCCAGCCGAGCGCGCACGCGGCGCAGCCGGCGCCTCCAGCGCCGGACCTCGGGGTTCCGCATGGCGGCTGGGCTCCTGGCGCCTTTATACCGGCGCATCCACCGGGCCGGCAACGAGCCCACCACGGATCCGGGCGCCCACCCCGCAGCGGTGCCCGCTCACCGCCCGCTACTGCACGTCCCCGGTCTCAAGCCGCGCTCGGGCCGGAGCTGGTACCGAGCGTGCTCGGTCCCGCCGTCCGCCCCGCCGCTGGTCCGCACCCAGACCTCATACCTCACGTTGTCGGCCAGGCCAGCCGGCACGACGAACGTGATGGTCGTGTCCGTCCACTCGCTCACCGTGGCCACGCGACCGCCGAAGACGACGCTCCCTCCGTAGGTGTCGGCCCGCGCACCGAAGCTCGACCCGAAGAGGCGCACGCTCTCGCCGCACGAGGCCGCGTTCGCGTCGGCGTAGAGGTCCGTCCCGGTAGCGCTGGGTGGGTCGAACGGCTGCGCCCACCTGATGAGGGGTTGGGGCGGCGTGGGGGTCGGGGTCCTGGTCGGGGTCGGGGTTGGCGTGGGGGTCGGCGTCCTGGTCGGGGTCGGGGAGCGGGTCGGCGTGGCTGTCGGGCTCGGCGTGGGGGTGCGGGTGGGACGCGGCGTGCGGGTCGGTGGTGGTGTGGGTGCGGGCGTGAAGGTGGGCAGTGCGGTCGTCGCCGCCGGCGGCGCGGGTGTTGGGACCGGCTCCTGGAACGGGGCCGACGCCACGACCACCGCCCCCGGGGCGACGCTCGCCAGGAGGAGCCTGGCGAGGTCGTCGAGCTGCTGCATCGCCTGCTGGGCCACCTGCGGCGGGCCGCCAGCCTCGGCCTGGTGCACCGTCTGGACGATCTGGTCGAGGCTGCTCTGGGGGAGGGCAGCGGCAGAGGCGCTCTCCGACGTCACCACACACACGTCGCCCGCGCGCTCTAGCGC
>CAYSYM010000025.1:0-48844 GCA_964435115.1 uncultured Chloroflexota bacterium
AAGCTCCTCTCCACGCTCCTGGTCGCCGCAGCCGCGGGGCTGGCCGTGTACGCCGTGCGGCGTCGCATCAAGCTCGCCCTCGCGACCGCTGGCGTAGCCTACCTCGTCTTGCTCCCCATCCGTCTGCTCTTCGCTGCCGGCGACGTCGCGGACCGGCTGGACGACCTCGCCTGGCCGGCGCTGCTCGTGTTCGCGGTCTGGCTGGTGCTGTGGCGGGCGAGCGTGGCCTACGAGCGGCGGAAGCAGGCGGGTGGCAGGCCACCACGGCTAGGTCGCTGGTAGGCTCGGTCCGCCGAGCGGGGGCGCGTGCGCCAGCCCGTGCTGGAGAACCCGGAGGCCGTGGCGCCGATGGCGCGGCACGCCGCCGCGCCGAGGCGTGCCGTGCGTCCTTCGCCCGTCGCGGAGCGGGAGGGGAAGCGGCGCCGGGCCGAGCGGCTACCCGCGGGCTTGCGCCAGCAGCACGTCGATCGCGCGCTCGGCACCGGCCGCGACGTCGAGTGAGTCCAGCAGGAGCGCCTGGCCGTCGCACACCGCCTCTGACTTGTGGAAGCGCTGGCCCGTGGCGAGGAGCTGGTAGGCGCGAGCCGCCTCGCCGATCGCGCGCTGGATGGCGCGGTGGGCTGCCTCGGCGCGTCGAGGCGGGGTGAGCGCGTCGACCTGCTCGCCGAGCCGTAGGAGCTCCCAGCGGTTCACCGAGGCGACGTTGGCGAGGCGGAGCTCGTCGGTGGCCACCTCAGCCAGCGCGAGCCACTCCGCGTGGATGCCGCGCGCGCGGGCCAGCACGTTGCGCAGCTGCCCGCGGTAGACCCTCAGGGCCTCAAGCTCTTCGCGACGCGGTGGCCGCAGCCGGTGCAGGATGGCCTCGAGGGACATCGATCATTAGGGTAGCCGTTCTGCGCCGCCTGCCCCGGGGGCGGTCGGGAGCGGGGCTGCGCTGGATCCAGTCCACCCTGGCATCAGCCCGCGGGTGTGGCCGGCACACAAAGACCCCGGAGAACGTGCTCTCCGGGGCCCCTGCGTGGTTGCTGTGGTGAAGAACCGAGTCGGTGCCCTCGGGCCGAATTCGGCCCGCTCTCACTCGAGCCCGTGCACCTCAGGGCACGGCGCTCATGTCGTCTCGTGCGCATGCAGCGAGGGCGCGGCTCGGGGTCGCTTCGCGTCCCGCACCCGAACACACCGGCGTGCGGAACGCCTACCTATCGATTTGTCGAACTCCGTAGAGGAGCTGGACCAAGGGGTGAACCTCCTTCCGCTCCGTTCTCGTCGTCCTGCCCCACCGGTGGGACACCTACACCATAGCACGCTCAGCCCGACTGTCAAGCGCCCCCCCACTGGTGGGCCAGGGTGTTTCGGTTCTCCCTACTCCGTGCCCTCGCCCCGAGGGGGGGCGCCGGTGCTTCTGGGGGCCGAGGCCCCCGGTGCCCTCGCCAGGACCAGGAACGAGCAGTTCCCGAAACCTGGAGGGCCCCTGGCTGCGTTCCGGCAGGTCTGGTTGACAAGGCGCGGGTGGGGGCGAGACCCTTCAGGGCCGGGCGTCGACTGCCAGGCCGGGCGGGTACAGTCGCCCCCGCTTTCGGAGACCGCCACACACGCGGAAGTGTGAGCACGCGAGACCGGCACCGAGGTATCCTCGGCCGTGCCGCCAAGGCACGCCTACGAGTGCCGGGGCAGGACACCGGCGACCGCGAAGGAAACAGCGAGGAGACCTATGGACGACTTCGTGGGCCTACTGGTGCGCTACCTGCACGTGGCCGGCGCTGTGGTGTGGGTAGGCGGTTACGCCGTCCTCACCTTCGCCATTCTGCCCGCTGCTGCGTCCGCCCCGGCCCAGCCCGTCTCGGCGGTGGCGCTGCGCACCGCCCGCCTGCTCTCCGGCGCCGGCCTGCTGACTATCCTCGCCGGCGTCGCCCTGATCCCTGTTACTCGGGGCTTCGGCAGCCTGAGCACCCAGTGGGGCGTGTCGGTGATCGTCGGTATCGTCCTGGCCGTGCTGATGATGGGTCTGGGGGACGGCGCCCTCCGCCCGGCCCTGCGCCGGGGCGTCGAACGCGGATCCCCCGAGGGCGCCGTATCCGCACGCACCTGGGCCACCGCCACGTTCGTGCTGGGCCTCGTGGCTCTCGCCATCATGCTCCTCCTCCCCCGCACACCCGCATAAGCGCACCGCCGTCAGGTGTTGGGTGCCAGGTACCAGGCGTGCGATCGGGGATTCCAGATCTCAGATCTGAGATTGCAGACACCCGGTCTGACGACGGGGGTCGCTTCCCCCAACACCCAACACCCGACCCCCAACACCCACGTGCCTACCGCGCCCGGTAGATCGTGAGCCCGCCGCTGCGGAACGCCACCGGGAGCAGCCCCTCGAACCGCGCGTCGACAGCTTGGCCGTACTGCTGGCGCTCCAGGTCGCCCACGACCACGTAGGCCACTCCGTACCGGTCCAGTACCTCGCGGATCGCCGCCGCGTCCCCGCCGCGGTACAGCCGCTCCACGTCAGCCTCCCGTCGGCTGAGCTCGGGCAGCGGGCCGCGCCACTGCAGCTCGTGTCCCGCCCAGCCGAGTACGGTGGCAGCGCCCGAGTAGGTCGCCATCCGGGCGCCCGGCGAGTACTGCCCGAGCACGGCCTCGACGATCCTTGGCCGCTGGCCGCCAAGCTGCGCCCGCAGCCAGGCCACACCCGCCGCGTCGTCCGGCGCCAGGAAGGCCGTACCGTCCAGCGTCGGGCCACCCGGCGGCGCTGACGCAAGGCGGGTCTGGATGGCCGACACGGGGTAGACCAGGCCGGCCACCACGGCCGCAGCCGCCACGGCCGCCATGGCCCACCTGGCCCAGTACCCAAGCGGTTCGCGCTTCGTGTGGAGAGGGCTCGGCAAGGAGGCCCGGGTCTCGCCCGGTCCGGCCGACGCCGCGTCCCCTTGCCGAGCCCCCAGCACTAGCCCCACGCCGATGCTCAACCCCACCCCGGCCAGTAGCCAGGCGTTGTAGTGGAGCTTGAAGACGGTGTTCATCCGCGTCCCGAACGTGTCGCGCAGGAAGAGCAGCTCCACACCGAGCAGGATCGCCCCTGCGAACGCAGCCAGGCTGGCAGCGAACCCCTCAGCGCTTGAGAGCCGCGGGAACACCCCGGGCCACGGGAGGAGCAGCGCCATGAGCGCCACCAGCAGCCCCAGGGTGCATTCGCCGGCCACGCCCAGCAGCAGACCGAGCGCCGCCCCCGCCGCCGCGACCGCCCACCCGCGACGGTCGGCAACGCGCCAGCGGATCCAGAGGCCCAGCGCCGCCAGCAGCGCCATCTGCGGGCCGAAGAGCACCAGCAGGGCGCCGAGCGGCGTCCGCTCGAGCACGACCCCGAGGCCCAGCGGCGGCCCGCCGTAGCCCACGAAGTAGGGGGCGAAGATGAGCGCTCCACCCACCGGTCCCGCTGCCACCAGCCCCACCTTCTCCCACGACGCCGCCGGTCCCACCTTGCCCCAGGCCGAGGACGCCGGTGGAGGTTCGGCCGGCTGCTCCGCACACGGGGCCGGCGTGGCGTGTGAGCGGGGAAGGAGGCACGCAGCGCTCAGCCCCACGTAGAGCAGCCAGAACGGCGCCACGTCCCAGGTATTGCTGGTGAGCAGGCTCCCAAGCGCCAGCGCCACCAGCGCCTGCGTCCACGGCGCGCGCAGGCTCGCCCCGCCGCTCACTATGTGGGTCGCGACGACCGCGAGCGCCAGCACCTCGAGCGGCAGCGCGAGGAAGTGCGGGTGGAGGTCGCTCAGGTAGGCGCTGAAGAAGGGGAACTCGTTGATCCCGTCCGGCTGGATGTTCGGGATGACCCGCGACGCTCGCCACCACCAGGCGCCGGCTGGCGGCCAGATGCCCGGGACCACACCCTCGCCTAGCTGCTTCACCTGGAGGGCGCGGCCGAGGTCGGGCGCCAGCAGCCCGCGTGCGATCAGCAGCTCGAGCGGCGCGCTCAGGTTGCCGGCGAAGATGGCCAGCGTGGGCGCCAGCGCTGCGCTCAGGGCCGCCAGCCAGGCCGCCCGGCGCGCCGCGCGCACGACGTTCCAGGCCAGCCCGGCCAGGGCGGTGGCGGCCAGCGCTGGCACGGTGGCCGCGGCGAGGTTGTAGGCCACGCCCGGCGCCACCCCACTCAGCTTGGCCAGGGTGGCGAAGAGCACGTAGCCGAAGTAGTAGTACGGCACGCCGTACCCGGCCAGCCACGTGTCCTCGGTTGGCAGCCGCTGGGCGGCGATGAAGCCGTTGAGGAACGCCATGTCCATGGGCTTCTCGGTCCCGGCGATCGCCGGCTCGTAGGCGCGCAGCACGGCGAACAGGCTGAACGCGCCCAGGAAGACCGCCTCCCAGACGGCCACGAGCCGGGCGCGGCCGCCCAGCCAGCCGGCCAGGCTGGCGGGCCGCCACTCACCTGCACGCCTCTCGCCATCGCCCGCGCGCGTCGCGCTCCCGAGCGCCGGCCACGTTGCGCTCAGGCCGGCGCGTGCCTCCCGTCTCGGCCAGAGCCAGGCGCCGGCAGCCACGCCTGCCAGCGCCACGGCGATGGTGGCGCGGGTGTAGGGCAGCGGTGTCAGCATGCCCGCCAGCCACACGAGCCAGGCGAGGAGGAGCGGCCCGGCGACCTTGGCCACCGACCAGCCCCGGTCGTCGAGCGGCGCGAGCGCCCGGGCCACAAGCGGCCAGACCGCGAGCGCCGCCGCCTGGAGACTCAGGTACCAGGCGAGCGCGTCAAGCACGCCGCGCGGGCGCCGCCGCGGAAGGCTCGGGCGCCGGTTCGCCGGGCGGCGCTCGCTCGGGCGGGTACCCCGAAGCCGACCCCCGGCGCCCGACCCCTGTCCGCACGACCTCGCGCAGCCCGTACCCGCCCAGCCACAGCGCCACCAGGCCCGCCACCACGAGCGTGCCGTACGTGAACGCGCGGGTCAGGACCGCCGCTCCAAGCGCCGTCGCCGGGTCGACGTCGAACGCGGCGAGCGCGAGCACGGTCGCTGCCTCGTACACGCCCACGTAGCCCGGGCTGGATGGGACTGCCTGGCCGGTCGAGGTGACCACGACCACGAAGGCGAGCGGCGCCAGCCCCAGCGGAAGGTCGACGGCGACTGCTCCGGCCCAGGTGCCAGCCAATGCCAGCGCCCAGGCCGCCGCCGTCCAGCCGAGCATGGGCCCCCACAGCGCCGGCACGCGGAGCGAGTCGGTCCCGCCGGCGAACTGGGCGATCGCCCGCGCCAGGCCTACCCGCTTGCCCAGGCCGAGCGGGACGCGGCGCTCGGCCGCGCCTGCCAGCCGCAGCGTCGGCTCGCGCCACACGGCCAGCGCCACCACGAACCCGAAGCCCAGCAGGATAACGGCGGCGATCGCGCTCCCCACCACGAAGGCCACCCCTGGCAGTGGCGTGGTGAGCAGCAGTGGCACCAGCAGGACGCCGATGGCCAGAAAGTCGAAGAGCTTCTCCAGCAGGATCGTGCCGACGACCCGCGAGATGGCCAGCGCCTCGCGCTCGCCCAGGAACACGGCGCGCACCACCTCGCCGGCCCGGAACGGCAGGAAGGTGCTGGCCATGTAGCTGATGGAGAGCGTGCCCAGCAGCGGCGAGAAGGCCACGTCCCGCTCTGGCAGGAAGTACACGCGCCACCGCGCCGCCCGTGCGTACAGCCCGGCCAGCGCCGTCAGCACCAGCAGCAGCAACGGCACCGGCTGGGCGCGCCCGAGCACCTCGCCCAGCCGCTCGAGCGGGACCTGCTGGAGGAGCAGGTAGATCGCGAGGAGGCTGACCCCGACCCCCACGACCAGTTGCAGCAGTCGCCTTATGTCAATACCTCGTAGATCTGAACGCCGCCGACGTCGTACGCCAGGCGCAACTCGGCCATCCCCTGGAACTTGCTCAGGCCGGCCGCCGAATAGTATGCGCGTTCCAGGCCGCCCACGTAGACCCAGCGCACGCCATACTTGCGCAGCACGCCCAGCACCACGGCCGGGTCGGGGGAGTCGTAGGCGCGCTGCACGTCGGCGGCCCGCTCCTGGATCATCGCCACGTAGCCAGCGCGCTGCTGCTGCTCGTGCCAGTCCCAGCCAAGCACGGTCGGCAGCCCGGTGTAGATGGCCACCCGCGAGCCCCACCGATAGATGGGCGCCCGGCCCTCGAGGATCGTCGGCGAGCCCTGCACGTTCGCGCGCAGCCAGCGGATCGCCGCTGCGTCGGCCGGCAGATCCAGGTCCTGCCCGCGGTCCAGGTAGCGCGCCACGTCCATGTAGGCCATGCCGTCCAGCGTGAGGGGGAGATCGGCGAACCGCTGGCTCAGCTTGCCTTCGGTGGCGAAGAGCGGGTAGCTGAGGGCCGCCGCCGCGAGCAGCGCTGCGCCCGCCAGCCACGCCGCGCGCAGCGCCCGCGGCCGCGTCTGTCGCAGGAAGTTCGGCCTTTTCGGCCGAACTTCTAGGCCAGCCACCAGCCAGGCGAACGCAACCGCCGCGGCGAGGCCGAGCAGCAACCAGGCCTGGTAGGAGAGCTTGAAGACCGTGTTCATCCGTCCGATGTCGCCCTCAAGGGCCACGAACTCCGGCACCAGCGTCACCAGCAGTGCCACAGCTACCAGCGCCGCCTGGAAGGATCGGCTCGCCCGCCGCCAGAGGCCCAGGCTGGCGGCGCCGGCCGCCGCGCCCCCCAGCACGATCAGACTCGAGGTGGGGTAGCCAAGGACCAGCAGTCCGAGGGCTACCGCGCCGCCCAGGAGAGCCACGACGCCGGCGGGCGTGACCAGCGGCGCTGCCCGGCCACCCGGGGGCCCGGCAAAGCCCGCGGGCTGGGCGCCGGCGCAATCCGACCCAGGCAGGGCCCACGCGCCTGGCCCCCGCACGCGAACGCCCGAAACGCTCCGCACACCGACGCCGCCGGGCGCCTCGACGAGCGTCCGCCTGCGTTCCACGGCCGCCCGGCGCCGCCAGGCGCGCACGCCGTACCACGCCAGGAGCGAGCCGGCCAGGAACAGCGGCAGACCGTAGATGGTGAGGTACTGCGAGAGAGCCGTCTTCGCCTCGATCGGCTCCACGCCGGTGTAGAAGAGCTGGTAGCGCTGCGCGTACGGCCAGAAGAGGGCCTGGCTGCCCGCCGCCAGCACGACGAGACTGGCGGCCAGCGCCTGGAGCGAGCCTCGCCGCAGCCGCACCAGGCCGGGCAGGAACCCCAGGCCCAGCGCCACCGCGGCCAGGCCACCATAGGTGGGCATGTCCCACGTGTTGGTTACACGCAGCATGCCTACCAGCAGCGCCGCCCACGCGACCGATGGCCAGGGCACCCGGTCGGGCGCGCGGCGAGCCGCGCGCAGCGCGTTCAACGCGACGGCGACGCTGGCCGCGGCCAGCGGCAGGGCGATCTGCTGGGCGTGCAGGTCGCCGTAGAGGAACGTGAAGTACGGGAACTCGGTGATCGGCACCGGGTCCTCGGGCTGAATCAGCCGCGTGCTCCGCCAGAAATCGAGGGGCGGGAAGCGCTGGCCCTGGGCCACCGCCAGGACACCCGCGCCCAGCCGGGCGAGCCCCCCAGCGTCAGGGCTGCTCTGCCCGCCGAGGCGCCAGAGCTGGTCCAGGACCTGAAGTCCGCCGTCCAGGTTCCCGAACAGCGCCACCAGCACGACGGCCGAGACGCCGGCCAGGTAGCCTACCCGTCGCGCGGCCCGCCCGGCGCGCGGGAGCGCCAGGCTGAACGCCGTCCCGAACACCCCCGCGCCCACCGCCCCATAAAGGCTGGGCTGCGCGAGGTTGAACGCCACCTCGGGCAGAATGCCAGTCAGCTTGGTGGGCACGGCCACCAGCACCTGGCCGAAGTAGTAGTAGTTGATGATCCCGCCCGCGAACCACGGGTCGTAGGGCGGGAAGTAGTCGCTGCGGATGACCGCGTTGAGGAAGGCGAAGTTCATCGGCTTCTCGCCGCCGAAGACCGGATGCCACAGGTCCGGGTTCGCCGCGCGGATGAACAGGAACAGGCCGAACCCGGCCAGGTAGACGCTCTCGATGGCGGCCACCAGCCGCCACTCGGCGCGCAGCCAGGTGAGGTACGCGCGGCGCTCGCGCCAGACCGCGCCGACCGAGAGCCCGGCCAGGCCGAGGGCGGCGGCGAGGATGGCGCTCCGCCCGAAGGGAGCGACCCGCAGGCTGGCTGCCAGCCAGACCGCGTAGCTCACCAGCGCGAGACCCAGGATCTTGCTCGCGCCGTAGCCGCGGTCGGGCAGGTGCCGCAGCGTCCGCCACAGTAGGGGGACGGCGGCGACCGCCAGCCCCTCCATGGCCAGCAGCCACACCAGCACTCGCACCAGCGGGCGGTTGGCGAGGCTGGTGGGGTCGAACAGCGCGCTCCACGCGCTTCCGGCCTCGACCGCTTGCCGTTCCTGCGCCGTCAGCAGCAGCGCGCCCTTCCCGCCGTCGGCCGGCCGCACTGGCACGGCGCTCTCCACGGGAATCGCCTCCAGGAGCCGGCGCGCCCGGTCCGAGGAGTAGTCGGGCGTCTTCGCCCACACCTCCACCGTCGGGTGGTCGTAGACGGTGAAGTCCTCCTGGGCGCGGCTGTCGTCGATGGTGAGCGGCCCGAGCGAGGGGAGCACCCGCACTCGCAGCGCCCGCTGGAAGCCGAGCTGCCCCGATTCCAGGAGGCGGTAGTAGGCGGTCGCCAGCGGGTATCGCTCGGGCAGCCGTGGGATCGAGTCCGCCAGGCGGCGGCTCGCCAGCACGACGTAGTCGGCCTGGTCGAGCGCCGCGAGCAGGCTCTCCCGCTTGGCTCGCGACTCCGGGTCGTACAGCGCCAGCTCGACGTAGCGGTACTGGCGGCCATCGCCCTCCGGCAGGCTCAGCGGCAGGCGGTCGTCCCAGTGCTCGACCGCCAGCGTGCTGCCGGCCGGCACGTTGGTGTAGATCCAGCGCGAGGCCTGGATGCGCGAGTGGGGCTGGGCGTAGACCTGGCTGAAGGCGAGCGCCCACCCGGCCGTGGCTGCCACAACGGCCAGCGGCAGCCCCAGCGCGAACCCCCGGGCGGGGCCGCGCCAACCAGCCCCGCGGTGCACGCTGCCAGCCGTCAGGGCAGGCCGGGCTCGGGCCCAGTCGACGAGCTGCAGCAGCGCGTACGCCGCCAGGATCGCCAGCGCGAAGTAGATGGGCAGGAGGTAGCGCAGGAACTTGGCGAACTGGCCGCCGAAGTACGCCAGGTTGAGCGCGGTCCACGCCACCACCAGCAGCAGCTCGCGCTCGCCGGCCGAGCCGCGGACGAGACGCCAGGAGGCCAGCCCTAGCCCGGCGAGCGCGGCCACGCCGAGCGCGGGGCCCATACCCCACTGCACCAGCGCCTGGATGGAGAAGAGGTACGCCGGTGTCCCCGCCCACTGAATCATGTACGGCACGTCCACCGCGCCCGAGCTGACCTCGGCCCAGTAGGCCTTATCGGCCACCCACTGGAGGTTCAGGCGGACGTTCCACGCCCCCGGGCCGAGGAAGGCGTACGGCTCGGCCACCCGGAACGCCGCGAACGCCGCCAGGACGGCCACGCCGAACAGGGTGAGCCCGTCCAGGAGCTGGTCGCGTGACCAGCGGCTACTGCGTGGCCAGAGGAACGCGGCGAACAGCGCCGGCAGCAGGGTCAGCGCGCTGATCTTGGACGCCGCCGCCAGCCCCGCCATCGCGCCGGCCAGGGCGGCGTCCACGAGCGACTCCCGCTGCCAGGCCCGCTGGCCGAAGTACACGCCGGCCGCCGCGAAGAAGGCGACGAACGTGTCCACGGTGAGGAAGTGCGCGAGCTGGATGTCCAGCACGGTGACAGCCAGCAGCAAGGCGGCCAGGTGCGCGTGGCGGCGCCCCAGGATGCGCCGGGCGAGCAGCCAGGTCACGCCGATGGTGCCCAGCGAGGCCAGGGCCGAGAGGGCGCGGCCGACCAGGTACACCGAGTCGAAGCCGGTCATCCCCACCCGCTCGGCCGCGGCGCGGGTGAGGGTGAGCGGGAGCTGCCCGTACGCATAGCGATCCTGCCCCTGCGCGTACGGGTTCAGCGGCGAGCGCGCCGTGGCGAAGTACTCGGCCAGCGACGCTGGGAGCCGCACGCGGCTCGCCACGTCAGTCAGGAACCGCTCGTCCGGGTGCTGGTGCGTCCCGCTGTCCCAGTCGAACCCGTTCAGGCGGAACACGGCCGCGATCAGCAGGACCAGCCCGAGCACCAGCGGGTCCGGCAGCCCGGCCCGCCGCCCTGGGGCGCGCGGCCTGCCGCTCACGCCGGCGCCAGCAGACGTCGACGCGGCCGGGCGCCACGTGGTACAAGCGCGGCTGAGCCCGTGGGCCCCACCTGCGCCGGGTGGCGCCAGAGGTTGGCCCGGGCGCTTGGCCCCATGGCGAGACGGAGGCGCGAAGGGCTCAGGGCCGAGCCGAGGACCGCTTGCCACATGCGAGACCAGCCGGCGATTCTCGCACCGCTGCCGGAGGAAGGGCAAAGGATCGATGAGCGACCAGGCAAACGAGCTGCCGTTCCCGCTCCTGCGCTACGACCGCGTCTGCCGCACGCCCTACTCGGAGGCCTACCTCCTGAGCGAGGGCGAGGAGCCACTGGGGCGCCTGGACCTCCACTTTGGCGCCAGCGTCGTGCACGCGCTGCTGGTCGTGGAGCGGGACCTCTCGGAGGACGACACGCGCGACCTGGTGGAGCGTCTGGACGAAGACCTGGTCTGGACGGCCGACTCCCCACGCGAAGATCTCCTGATCACCGTCTACCGGGGTCGGGAAGTGGGCGTCTACTCCGACACCGAGCACGAGCACGAGGAAGGGGAGGCGGAAGAAACGCCCCGCGGCTGAGCCGCGTGGGGCCGAGAGCGCGGGGCGCACACCGCGCGAGGACGAGACGGGGCCAGCGCTCGGCACCGGAGTCGCCCCGAGCGCCGCGGTCGCCGGACACAGGAGCTACCTCTCCAGGCTCGCAGGACCTTTCAGCCCGCCTCCGGCGAGAGCGGGTGGGGTGAGGGCCCGGTCGAGGACGAACGGACCCGGCCCGGGCGTGAGACTTGCCGCGATGACCACTTCTGGTCATACTGTCGGCATGCGGCAGGTCCGGATCGCTGCGCTCAAAGCCCGACTGAGCGAATACCTCCGGGCGGTGCGTCGCGGTGAGACGATTGCGGTGCTGGACCGAGACACGCCGGTCGCCCAGATCGTCCCAATTCGCGAGCGACCGGCGCTGCGGGTCCGAAAGCCCGCGCCGAGTGCCCCACCTCCCAATCGCGTGCGCCTGCCGCAGCCGGCGAACCTGAACGTCGACATCGTCGAGCTTCTCCTCGAGGAACGTCAGGGACGTCGGTGATTGCGTACGTGGATGCGTCCGTGCTGCTTCGAGTAGCGCTCGGGCAGCCAGATGCGCTGCCCGAGTGGTCGACGATCGACCGAGGTGTGGCGAGTGCTCTCGTAACGACGGAGAGTTTGCGCACGCTGGACCGCCTCCGGCTGCGTGTGAAGCTCTCCGACCCTGAGGTGGCAGAGCGTCGGGCAACGATCCTGCAGTTGACTGCCTCGCTCGAACTTGTCGATCTCGATTCCGGCGTCCTGGACCGCGCGGCCCAGCCGATGCCCACCGAGCTCGGGACACTCGACGCTATTCACTTGGCTACGGCGCTCCTCTGGAAAGAGATGACCCGCGAGCCCTTGACGATGGCCACGCATGATGGGGCGCTGGCCATTGCCGCCGCGGCCCACGGGCTTCCTGTCATTGGTGCCAGGCGTACCCCGTGGTAGCGGCCGTTTGGTGCGAGTGCGGGGCGCACCGTCATGCCAACCAGGTCGGCAACCTCCTCCCCGGTGCCATCCGGAGCTACGCCCCGCGCCGTGGATGCACTGCCTACAGCGCCATGCGCGGATCGAGGGCGTCGCGCAGCGCGTCGCCGACGAAGTTGATCGCCAGCACGACGAAGAAGATCACCAGGCCGGGGTAGACCGCTAACCATGGGTTGCGGAAGATGTAGCCCTGCGCCTCCGTCAGCATGTTCCCCAGGCTGGCGTTCGGGGGCGTGATGCCCAGGCCGAGGAACGAGAGCGTCCCCTCCAGGATGACCGCCGTGCCGAAGCGGAGGGTGGTCTGCACGATCATCGGCGCCATCGAGTTGGGGAGCAGGTGCTGCCCGATGATGCGCCACGGCCGCGCGCCGAGCGCCCGTGCCGCCTCCACGAACTCGCGCTGCTTCAGGCTGAGCACCGAGCCGTGCACCAGCCGCGCCAGGTTCATCCAGCCGAACAGGGTGAGGATGATGATGATGACGGCGATGCTCACGTTGTTGGTGCCGAACGTCTGGCGCAGGAACGTCATCTCGCGCAGCATCTTCGAGATCACCAGTAGCAACGCCAGCACCGGGAGCGCCAGCATCACGTCGGTCAGGCGCATCAGCACCGCTTCGACCCAGCCGCCGAAGAAGCCGGCCACCGCGCCGACCAGCACGCCGATGAGCGTCGCCAGGACGGTCGAGATGACCGTCACCGTGAAGGTCACGCGGGCGGCGAACAGGAGGCGGGAGTAGACGTCGCGCCCCAGCTCGTCCGTCCCCAGCCAGTGGCGGGCCGAGGGGCCGGCGAACTGGTTGCTGAGGTCCTGCGCCTCCTGAGGGTACGGGGCGATCACCGGCGCCAGCAGCGCCAGGGCGGCGAACAGCAGGAGAATCGCCAGCCCCAGCAGCGCCAGCCGGTGGTGCGCGAAGCGGCGAGCGGCGTCCTGCCACAGCGTCCGCTGCGGCCGCCGGAGCACGAGGTGGGAGGGGCCAGCTGGCTCCGGCCGCGGTACGGCGGGCGCGGCGGCCACCGCCGCCCGACGGGCCTGCTCCTCGTCAGCCGGCAGCTCGAGCGCCGGTCCCCGCTGCTGCGCCACCTACGAGTACCGGATCCGCGGGTCGACCACGGCGTACAGCACGTCGGCCACCAGGTTGCCTAGGATCACCAGGAAGGCCGTGATCATGATCACGGCCGTCACGACGGGCCAATCGCTGGCGAACACGGCGTCGCGCAGCAGGCGACCCATGCCCGGCCACGAGAAGAGCGTCTCGGTGATGACGGCGCCGGAGAAGAGTACCGGGATGTCCAGCCCCAGGATGGTGATCACCGGGATCAGCGCGTTGCGCACGCCGTGTCGCAGCAGGACGGCCGCCTCTTTCAGTCCCTTGGCCCGCGCCGTGCGCAGGTAGTCCTGGCTCAGCACTTCGAGCATGCTGGAGCGCATGAAGCGGCTCCACTGGGCGATGTTCACCAGGCTGAGCACCGTTACCGGCATGACCAGGTGCTTCAGGCGGTCGACCGGGTCATTCTCCAGCCCTGGCGTGGACACGCCGCTGGTTGGCAGCCAGCGCAGGTTCACGGCGAAGACGATCATGAGCAGAAGCCCGAACCAGAACACGGGCATCGAGATGCCAAAGAACGACACCGTCGTGACCACGTAATCGGCCGCCGAGTAGCGGCGGATCGCCGAGTAGATCCCGATCGGGATCGCCACCAGGATCGAGAGCAGGGTCGAGAGCCCCATCAGCACCAGCGTGTTGGGGAGGCGCTCGTTGATGACCCGGCCGACTGGCTGGCCGAACGCCACCTGCCACGACTCGCCCCAGTCCAGCCGCACGGCGCGTCCCAGCCACTCCACGTAGCGCTGCGGGAGCGGCTTGTCCAGCCCGATCAGGCGGTTCAGCCGCTCGATATCGAGCTGCGTCACCTTCGGGTTCGCCAGCAGCGCGTCGAACGGGCCGCCGGGGACTAGCTGCAGGATCCCGAACACCAGCATGCTGATGAGCAGCAGCAGGAGGAACATCTGCAGCGTTCGGCGGATCAGGTACTTGGTCACGGGCCGGTCCCGCGCCGGCGGGCGTTCCGAAGCGGGTGGGGTCCAAGAGTCTGTGGGATCCGTTCGGGGCCCAGCAAGAAGGCGTGGGGCGCCCGCGGGCGCCCCACGCCCGGCGTCCCCCTGGGCGTCACCTACTGGGCCGGGATGAACCAGGCCCAGGCGTTCCAGGTCTCAGGGGCGTTGGTCGGCGTGGGGCGGTAGTTGGCCATGTTCGCCCGCGCCGTGGTCACCACCAGCCGCTGGAAGAGCGGGATCACCGGCACGTCGTCCGTCCAGACGCGCTGCGCCTCGCAGTAGGCGGCCTTGCGGTTCTGAGTGACGAGGTCGTTCGCGCCTCGCTTCAGCAGCTCGTCGAAGCGCGGGTTGCTGTAGCGCGGGTAGTTCTGGCCGGTGAAGCCGTTCTGCTGGGTCGGGATGGCCGAGCTCGAGTAGAGGGAGCTGACATCCGGATCCGGCGCGGAGAGCCAGGTGTACAGGCCCAGCTGGTACGTTCCCTGGATCAACGGTCCCTCGCGCGCGAACAGGCCGCGCCCCGGGATGAACTCCAGGTCCAGCCCGATCCCGGCCTGCTGCAGGTTGGCCTGGATCACCTGCGACACGTTCCGCCGCAGCGCTGCGTCCGTCGTCTGCAGCCGCAGCCGCAACGGCTGGCCCCCCTTGCTGAACAGGCCATCTCCACCTCGCGTGTAGCCGGCCTGGGCCAGCAGCTGCGCGGCCGCCTGCGGATCGTAGCGGTACTGCGTCAGGCAGCTCTCGTCGTAGGCCCAGGCGGGGATGCCCGGCTGCACCCACGAGGTCGCGACGCGGGTCTTGCCGAACAGCAGCCGGTCGACGATCTCCTGGCGGTTGATCGACATGATCAGCGCTTTGCGGACGTTCCTGTCCTGGAGCACCGGATCCGCCAGGTTGAGGTCGATGTGCTCCCAGGGTGTCCCGGGGATGTAGGATGTCTTGTATCCCTGGAGCCGGTCCAGCTCCGGCGACTTGTCCACGTCCGGCCCCTGCACCTGTGTGGCCACGTCGAGCTCACCGGCCTGCAGCGCCGCGAGCTGCGCGTTGGTATCGGTAATGATGCGGAACACCAGGTTCCTGGTTGGCGGCGTGCCCAGGAAGAAGTCCGGTACCGCCTCGAGCCGGATGGACTGCTCGGGCACCACGTCGACCAGCCGGTAGGCACCGTTGCCGATCGGCCGGCTGGCCCAGTCTGAGGCTTGCTGCTGGTCGGGCGGGACCTGGCTCAGGATGTGGTCGGGCAGCCACGCTATGGGCAGGCCCGCCGGGGCGAAGTAGAGCGGGTCGGTCAGCGGCTCGGTCTGGTTGGCGTATGCCGCCCAGAGCTCCTTCTCAAGGCCCTTGTAGCCGTTGGCAGCCGCGTCACGTGCCTGTCTGGCCGACATGTACTTGACCACGGCCGTCCGGTCGTCCGGCGTGTCGATGCCGAACACCTTCGAGGCTGACTCGCGCTCCGTTGCCGGGAACTTCGGGTCCATGTACAGGTTCCAGGCGAAGGCCATGTCCCTGGAGGTGACCGGCTGGCCGTCCTGCCACTTCATGCCCTGCCTGATCCTGAAGGTGACCTCCAGGTAGCGGTCGTCGCCCTGGCCGACGAACCGGGCGCCGCCATTGTCGACCGTCGGCACCTGCTCCACACCCAGCGCCACCCACTCGCCGCGGTTGTCGGTCGTGACGGCGTCGGTGAACAGGGCGCCGAGCACCTCGGTGCGCGCCATCATCGAGCCGATCATCGGGTGCAGCGTGTCCGGGGCCTGGCCCATGGAGATGACGATAGTGTCCTTGACGGGACCGGTCGGCTTCTCCATTGGCTCCAGTGGCTTGCCGATCGTCACGCCGCCGGCCGCCGGGCTGGGGCTGGCGACCGGCGATGCCCCGGGCTTGGCGGCCGGGCTGGGCACGGGGCTGACCGCGGGGCTGGCGGCCGGTTTGGGCGCCGTGGGAGCGGGGGGCGTGGTAGGCGCAGGCTGAGCGGCCGGGGCGCAGGCGGCGGCCAGCAGGCCGAGCGCGAACGCCACCGTTGCCACCCGCCACCCCGTACCGTCGCGCCAGGGGAGGATGCGCATGGAGTCGCCTCGCTTTCTACGCAGTGATCCTGGCCATGACCCGGGAGCGGACCAGGCACGGGCGAGGCTGCAGGAACCGTGCCGACCTCACCGCCAGCGGCTCGCTCGGCCCGCAGCCGGGCGCTGAGCACGCGGGCCCAGGCAGCGTGCAGATGGGCGTTCGTATCGCCCACGCGCGTAGCCCCATCAGGAGCGAACGCGAAGCGCGCCGCGAGACTTGCGCCAGGGGTGCAGGGGTCGAGCGCCGGGCCGGCCGGGCTGGCTGGAGAGGGCCCGATGGCTCCCACGGCCGGGACCACCGGTCGTTGCATGGGCGTGCCCGCGCTGGCACAGTGCGAGCGGCGTCCACCGCGATTCGGCAGCCGTTTCGCGCCCGTGCTGATGCACGTGAGACCACAGGCCCGGTGGGACCCGACCGGTCGGGCAGGCTTCTCGTATCGCCCGTGGTGGACCGACGCTGCCCAAGGAGCGAGACCATGTCGCTGTCGACCCCCCGTCGAGCGGTGGGCCTGCTAGCCGTCGCGAGCATCTTCCTGGCCGCCTGCGGCCAGGCGGCCACGCCCAGCCCCACCGCGGCGCCCGCCAGGCCCACCGAGGCTCCTAAGCCCGCCGCGGCGTCGCCCACCGCTCCGCCGGCTGAGGCGCCTCAGCCCGCGGCTGGCGCCACGACCAGCGGCGCGCTCGTCCGCGCCGAGCTGGGGTCGCTGGCCAAGACCCTCCACCCGTACCCGGACGACTCGTCCTACACCTCCTCCTGGGCGGACGTCGCCGCGCTCATCTGGGGTGGCGGCCCGGGCGGCTTCGGCCACGGCTCGCTCATCATGTTCGACTGGGACAAGCTCGAGTACGTGCCCGGCCTGGCCCGAGCGATGCCCCGGGTCTCCAACAGCGGCCGCACCTACTCCTTCACGCTGCGCGACGACATCAGGTGGAGCGACGGCTCACCGGTCACGGTCGACGACTTCCTCTTCGCCTGGGAGAACGCCAGCCAGAAGGAGAACGCCTACGTCCAGCTCGACCTGCTTGAGGAGGTCGAGTCGTACCGGGCGCTCGACAGGAGCACCATCGAGGTCACCCTGAGGCAGCCCAAGCCCGGCGATGTTGGCCTCGGCATCGCCAACGTCATCACGCCTGTCCCGAAGAAGGTCTGGCAGGGCAAGCCGTGGAACGACCCCACCGCGAACCCCGAGATCCTGAACCCGAGCGTCGTGCTGGGGCCCTACAAGATCCAGGAGTTCAAGATCGCCGAGCGCGCAGTCCTGACGGCCATCGACACCTACTTCTGGGGCAAGCCGAAGATTCCGCGCATCGAGCTCGTTCCCGCTGGCCAGCCTACGGTCACCTTCGAGATGCTACGATCCGGCCGCGCCAACTGGGTGCCCAGCCTGCCGCCCGCTCTCTTCAAGGAGGCGAAGACTGACCCGAGCCTGACCACCTTCAACTGGACCGCCGCGAACAGTGGCTACCGGCTGCTGCAGTTCAACCTGAAGCGCCCGATCTTCCAGGACAGGGCGTTCCGCGAGGCGCTCGCCCGCGCCCTCAATCGCGCCGACATGATCGACCTGGCCGAGGACGGCCTCGGCGATGCGCAGTACAGCTTCATTGGCCCGGCCAACACGAAGTGGGTCAACCCGAACGTCGAGAAGTACGACTTCGACATGGCGCGGGCGAAGGAGCTCCTCGAGCAGGCTGGCTACAGGACGCAGGGCGGCAAGCTGCTTGGCAAGGACGGCCAGCCGGTCAGGATCCAGGTGGTCTACCCCACCACCAGCCAGCCACGCGCCAAGGCCGCCACGTACATGCAGCAGCAGTACAAGGAGCTGGGCATCGAGCTGGAGGTGAAGGGGCTCGACTTCAACGCCTACACCGACCAGGTCAGCAAGCGCCAGGACTTCGACATCGCCTTTGGCTCGTACGGCGGCGGCGATCTTGACCCCGATCTGGCGAGTAAGGCCCAGCTCATTACCGACGGCCAGCAGAACCGCCAGGGCTACTCGAATCCGCGGGTCGACGAGCTGTTCAGGCAGGGCCAGAACGAGATGGACGCGGCGAAGCGGAAGCAGATCTACGACGAGCTGCAGCGACTCGTCGCCGACGATCTGCCGTCCTTCTACCTGTACACCTTCCAGAGCCCCAGCGCCGCGTCCGCGAAGGTCCAGGGCATGCAGCCCACCAAGGGCGACCGGCTCTACTACAACGACGCCACCATGGCCTGGACGGTGGCCCAGTAGCCGGCGTGCGCTGAAAGCGGGGGCGGCGCAGCGCCGCCCCCGCTCGCGCCAGGCACCCAGCACGCTCCGTGGGTCGCTTCCTCGTCCGCCGCCTCGTCCAGTCCGCGCTACTGCTTCTCGCCGTCACGTCGGCGCTCTTCTTCCTGCTGCGCCTGACGCCTGGCGGGCCAGAGGCAGCGTTCGCCGAGAACCCGCGCGTTGGCGCCGAGGAGCTGGCGCGCATCCGCGAACGCTTCGGCCTCAACGAGCCCCTCCCGGTCCAGTACGGGAAGTGGCTGGGTAACGTAGCCCGCCTGGATTTCGGGCGCTCGTACACCTACGCGCGCCCGGCCACCGAGATCGTCGGCGAGCGGCTGGGCCCGACCGTTCAGCTCGGCCTGCTGAGCTACCTGATCGGTCTGCTGGGCGTCCCCCTGGGCGTCTACGCCGCCGTGCGCCGCGGCCGGGCGGGCGACATGGCGGTGCGGGTGTTCACCACGATCGGCCACTCGCTGCCGGCCTGGTGGTTCGGCCTCATGGCCATCGTCATCCTGAGCAACACCGTCGGCTGGTTCCCGAACGGGCAGGGACGCGGCAGCCCACTGGAATGGTTCAAGTACATCATCCTGCCCGCCATCGTGCTCGGGCTGGCCTCCGTCATCACGTTCTCGCGCTACGTACGGTCGGAGGTGCTGGAGGTGCTTGGCCAGGACTACGTGCGGACCGCGCGGGCCAAGGGCCTGCCCCATGAATCCGTGACCTGGCGCCATGTCCTCCGCAATGCCTTGCTGCCGGTGGTCACGCTGCTGGGCTACCTGCTGCCCGCGGTCCTCGGGGGCGCTGTGCTCACCGAGACCATCTTCGCGTGGCCCGGCATCGGCCGCCTGTTCATCGAGTCGGCCTCGGCCCGCGACTACCCGGTGCTGATGGCCATCCTGAGCCTGGGCACCTTCGCCACCATCCTGGGCACGCTGCTGGCCGACCTCGGCTACGGCGTGGTCGACCCGCGCGTGCGGTATCGCTGAGGGCGGCTGCACGTGCACCGACAGGCAGGACAACGGCTCAGCCAGTTAGCCAGCGTGAGGCCTGGATTGGCGCCGGTGCGGCCCACTGGCGCGGCACCGTGGACCGACGAGCGCGAAACGCTGGGCGAGCGTGAGGCGCCCTGCGCCCCAGCGCCGGCTGCACCGCGCTCGCACCCGCCAGAGCGGAGTGCCGGCGGGTCGCGCGGGTTCTGGGCGTCCGCCTGGCACCGCTTCCGCCACGACCGCGTGAGCATGGTCGCGCTCGTCCTCCTGGCGGTCGTCGTCGCCGTCAGCCTGGCTGCTCCCTGGCTCGCCGAGAACGTCCTGCGCACCGACCCTGACCGTTTCGTCCGCACCGCCGAGGGGCGCATCGCCAAGCTCCAGCCGCCCGCCCCAGGCTACCTCCTCGGCACTGACGACGTTGGTCGCGACGTGCTGACGCGCCTGCTGTACGCGGGGCGCGTCTCGCTCCTGGTGGGCGGCCTGGTTGCGGTCGTGTCGCTGGCCCTTGGCGCCCCGCTCGGCCTCGTCGCCGCCTACTACGGCGGCTGGGTGGATGACCTGGTGAACGCCCTGATCCAGGTGGTCCTCAACCTGCCGTACCTGTTCGTGCTGATCGTCCTCTCGATCGTCTTCACGCCCAACGTCTGGCAGCTCGCCGTGATCTTCGGCTTCTTCTTCTGGCCACAGACTGCGCGACAGGTGCGGAGCGTAGTGCTCTCCGTGAAGAGCCGCGACTACGTGGACGCTGCCCGCGTGCTCGGCGCCAGCGACGCCAGGATCATGGTGCGGCACATCCTGCCTAACGTGGCGTCCATCATGATGGTCGTGGCCGGGCTGGACATGGCCGCCGCCATCCTGGCGGAATCCGGGCTGAGCTTCCTCGGGTTCGGCGTGCCGGTGCCGCTCTCGAGCTGGGGCAACATGCTGAGCGGCTCGCAGGACCTCTTCCGCAGCGCCCCATGGCTTGTCTACCCGCCGGGTGCGATGATCTTCCTCACGGTGCTGTCCGTCTTCCTCCTCGCCGACGGCCTGCGCGACGCGCTCGACCCGCGGCTCACGGCCGGGGGAGGCGTGGAGCGACGCTGACTGCTGGCGCCCGGCGAGCCGAGGGCTGGCCCCCGCAGGCGCCGGCGGCCCGAGGCTGCCGGGCGGCGCAAGCCCACAAGCCCAGGTGTAGCTCCTCACGCCCGTGCGTGGGGACGGGGCTCGCCGCCCCGGGCCGGGGTGCCGGCCCGGGGCGGCCTCCCACCGGTTGAGCCTCGCCCCCTCGCCGGGGCTCTTCCGCGCCTCCGTCTGAGCACTTCCGTCCAGGAGGGTGGGCGGCTCCGTCTTGCGTGCGCTGCTTGGTGGGGCTGCGCAGCATCCCAGGCGCAGCGTGCTCCCGCGTGGGCAGGGAGGTGATTGAGTTGCCACGTAAGAGTACGCCGCGCACCCCGCCCAGGAGGGGCCGGTGCAACCGTGTCTCCTGTTGTGTTACCATGGAACACATGCGGAACGAGCCGGTCTCGGAGCACCTGACGGTGCGAATCCCGGCTCGCCTCCTGAAGGAGCTCACGGAGGCGGCCACACGGCGCAATGCGCCGCCCACCGCACTCGCCCGCATGTACGTCGAGGAAGGGCTGCGCCTGGATCGCTACCCTGGGATCGTCTTCCGGGATCGAGCCGGCGGCCGGCGCGCGGGTATCCCGGGTCGCCGGCTCGACGTCTGGCAGGTGATCGAGACCCTGCGTGCCTCGGATGGCAGCGTGGAGGAGGCCGCGGACTACCTCGCGCTGCGCCCGGACCAGGTACGCGTCGCCCTCGCCTATGCCGCCGACTACCCGGACGAGATCGAGGCGCTGATCCGAGCGAACCGTGAGGAAGCGGAGCGCGCGGTCGAAGTGGCAGCGCGCGCGCGAGCCCTCCTGGGACGGTGAAGCTCCTGCTGGACGAGATGCTGGACCGCGAGATCGCGGTCCAGCTCCGCCAGCTCGGCCATGACGTGGTCGCCGTCCAGGAGCGGCCGGAGTGGTGGGGCACCCCGGACGACGTGCTGCTGGCCGACGTGGCGTATCGAGCCGGCCGCGCCCTGGTCACCGACAACCTGCGCGATTTCCTCCCCCTGCACGCGGCGCTCCTCGCCAGCGGTCGGCACCACGCAGGCCTGGTCCTCGCTCCGAGCAGTCGGTACCCACGCAGCAAGCGAGCGCTGGGGCGCTGGGTCAACGCGCTGCACGCGCTGCTCAGCGCCCAGCCCCGGGGGCGCTCGCTGGACGACGCCTACACCTGGCTGTGATGCGGCGGCCGGCCGGCCCGAACCAAGGTGCCGCGAGCGGGCTGCCGGCGACGCCGGGAGCCGGTACGCCGTGGGCGGGAACACCGCCCCTCGCCGCCCGCCCGTCACCCGGTGGGCTCGCACGCCTACCCCACCGCATCCACCCTCCGCAGGGCATCGTCCACGACATCCAGACCCTCGGCGAGCTGTTCATCAGAGGCGACGAGGGGTACGAGCAGACGGATGCAGTTAGCGTAGAGGCCAGCGCGCATAGTGAGCACGCCGTGCTCGGCAGAGCGCTTGATCACCGCCTGCGTCTCGTCCGCGGCCGGTTCCCGGCTCCGGCGATCGCGCACCAGCTCGATCGCCAGCATGGCACCCAGACCGCGGATGTCACCCACCAGCGGAATGTCGCGCTGCCACGCCGCACCGCGTGACCGCACCGCCTCGCCAATCGCCCTGGCACGGTCGAGGAGCCGGCCGCACTCGATGAGCTTCAGCACCTCGAGCGCCGCCACGCAGGCGAGCGGACTCCCGCCGTACGTCCCGCCGAGTCCACCGACATGAGCACGATCCATGAGGTCAGCTCGGCCAGTTACGGCCGCAAGGGGCAGGCCGGCAGCGATCGACTTTGCGCTCACGAGCAGGTCTGGCTCGACGCCCATCTGTTCCATCGCGAACATCGTGCCAGTGCGTCCGAACCCACACTGCACCTCGTCGGCGACGAGCACGATGCCGTGGCGGGAGCACACTCCGCGGAGGCGCCGTATGAACTCCGGCGGCGTGGGGATGAAGCCACCTTCGCCCTGCACCGGCTCGATGATCACCGCCGCCACTGCCTGCGGCGCCACATGCGCGATCAGCAGGCGCTCGAAGGCTTCCCAGCACTGCTCGACGGCCGTGGCCGGATCGACACCCATGCGGTAGGCGTACGGAAAGGGCGCTCGGTACACCTCTGGCGCAAAGGGCCCGAAGGTCCGCTTGAGGCTGTACTTGCTCGTAAGGCTGAGGGTCAACAAAGTGCGGCCATGGTAGGCACCTTCGAACGCGATGACGGCCTGCCGCCCAGTCGCGGCACGGGCGATCTTGACGGCGTTCTCCACGGCCTCGGCTCCACTCGTGGCAAGGAGCGTCTTGCAGGGGCCGGTAATCGGCACGCGCGCGTTGAGCGCTTCGCAGAGCTGGATATAGGGCTCGTCCAGGCCCACCAGTGCCGAGAGGTGGAGGAACTTGGTCGCTTGCTCCTCGATCGCGGCTACCACCTCCGGCGGACAGTGGCCGGCGTTGAGCGCTCCAATCCCCCCAACAAAGTCGATGTACGTGTTCCCGTCCACATCGGTCACACAGGCTCCGCGAGCGCTCGCGACGGCGATGGGATGAGCGCAGGAGAGGCCCAGGGGGACGGCAGCCTGGCGGCGTGCCAGCAGTGCGCGCGAGCGTGGACCGGGGACGGGTGTCCGGATAGCGATGCTGCGCGTTCTCTCCGACTGCATACTGACTCCTGAGTTTGGACAAGTGGTTGTGACGCTACGCGGCGGCGGGGTGGGTGCGGCGTCCGACGGCGTAGCGGCGCGCGGGTCCGGGGCGCTGGCCGAGCTGGCAGCCCGGCGCTTTTCCGCGCACGAGGGGGGCCCGCGCCGGGGAGCCCACGGTGGGCAGAAAGCCGCCCAGGGCGCGCCGCACCCGCCCCGGCGTCAACCGCGCAGCCGTGCACGGCCGCTGCCAGGGCAGGTGCGGGTGGGCCACCAGCGGGCGGGCCAGCCAGCGCGGCCAGACGGCCAGCGCCAGCAGCCAGGTCCAGCGGCGGCGGAAGGCCGGGCACAGGCTCAGGTGGACGAGCGGCAGCGGGCCGGGGGCGCTCAGCACCGCGTCGAGCAGGTCGCAGAGGCTATCCTGGCGTGAGCCCAGGTCGTCGTACAGCTCCTGGCGGAAGGCGCGGAGCGGCGCCAGCATCGTGGGGGGCAGCATCCCCCCAGCGTGGCACCTTTCCCGCCTCGCCGGAAGTCCTACGACACCTGGGTCAGGGTCTTTCGGTCTTCCCCACCCCCTGCCCCCTCCCCAGGGAGGGGGAGGTGTGTCTCCTCTGGGGGGCTGACGCCCCAAGCCCTCGAACGAGTGGAACGCCGCGCAGCAACCGAGAACCGAAAGGCCCTGCACCTGGGTCCGGCGTTTGTCCAATCTCCAAGTACTGAACTCCGACTGCATACTGAACTCCGAGGGCCTTGTTTACCTCGGCCCGCCACACATGTGGGACTTGCCAGCAGCCGGTTACGTCACGCCCGCGCGTGCTGGTGCCTACGCAGGCGCGCAGGTCTTCAACTCCGGCTGGCAAGGCCGACCCGCGCTTGCACTGCTACCATGCCAGTAGTATGGTAGGCGACCGCGCAGGTGCCTGGCTCGACGCGCATCGACGTGGAGGGGATCACCCTGGTCCTGCAACCGTAAACAGGCCGGGCGGCCGGACCCCAGCTGACGGCGGCACGTCGTCGGTTACCCAGGCTCGTGGGAACTTCGGGAATGACGTACAACATGGTCCCCCGCCTCTGCGCCCGTGCGAACCAGCGCCAAGACAGGAGCTCATGACATGCTGCGCTTCGTCGCCCGTCGGCTCGTCCAGACGCTCCCAGTGCTGCTGCTGGCCTCCGTCGTCGTATTCAGCATGCTCTACCTCGTCCCCGGCGACCCGGTCGACACGATGCTGGGGAGCGCGGACCAGGAGCTCGGAAGCGGCCGCCAGGAGCTGGTCGACCGTGTCCGCCAGGAGCTGGGACTGAATGATCCGCTGCCTGTCCAGTACGCACGCTGGCTCGGCAATGCCATCCGCGGAGACCTTGGTCGATCCTACGTGCGCGGGCAGCCGGTAGCCGAGCTGATCCTGGAGCGGTTCCCAAGCACGCTCGAGCTGGCCGCGGCCGGCATGGTGGTCAGTGCGGCCCTGGGCCTCACGTTAGGGTCACTCGCGGCGCTGAAGCGGAACTCCTCGCTCGATGGCGTGGTCATGCTCGTCTCTCTGGGTGGGGTATCCATGCCCAGCTTCTGGTTCGCCATCCTACTGATCCTCGTCTTCTCGGTGTTCCTCGGCTGGCTGCCTGCCACGGGGTCCGGGGGCCTCGACCGCCTGCTGCTACCCGCGCTGGCGCTCGGCTATGAAGGCGCCGCACTCATCGCACGCCTCACCCGCTCATCCCTGCTCGAAGTCCTCAGCCGCCAGTACATCACCACCGCCGCTGCAAAAGGACTCCCCCAACGGACGATCGTGCTGCGCCATGCCCTCCGGAACGCACTGATCCCGATCGTGACGATTCTCGGCCTGCAGGTAGGGAGGTTGGTCGCCGGCAGCGTCATCGTGGAGACCGTGTTTGCCCGCCAGGGCATTGGGCAACTGGCGATCCAGGCGATCCTGACCAAAGACTTCCCGCTGGTCCAGGGCACCATCCTCTTCGCGGCCTCCATCTACGTGGTGACCAATCTGCTCGTGGACCTTTCCTATGGCTACCTTGATCCCCAGCTCCGCGCGACAAGCTGAGCGCGTCGCCCCCCACGCGGCCCCTCACAGCCCTCTCGGGCGGTACGGCGCAGCGGCCAAGCCGTCGGCCGGTCCATGGAGGCGTGCCTGGCGGCGTTTACGGGCCAGGCGCACCGCCACGGCTGGGGCGATCATCCTCGCCCTCCTGGCCGCGATTGGCTTCGGCGTGCCCCTCGTGGTCCCCATCGACCCCTACGAACAGAGCCTCCGTGAGGCCCTGTTGCCGCCCGGCACGCAAGGCCACCCGCTCGGCACCGATCACCTCGGGCGGGACGTACTGCTGCGACTGATCGACGGCACCCGCATCTCGCTCACTGTTGGGACAGTGGCTGTAGCGATGGCGGTTGGGCTCGGCAGTCTCGTGGGCCTGTCGGCAGGCTACTTCGGCGGACGGCTCGACACGCTACTCATGCGTCTGGTTGACGTGCAGCTGGCCTTCCCAGGGATTCTGGCTGCCCTGGTCATCGTGACCCTGCTGGGGACAGGGCTGGACAAGGCGATGATCGCCGTCGGAATTGGCACGCTGCCCCCCTACGCACGAGTCGTGCGCGGCTCGGTGCTGTCGATCAAGCACGCCCTCTTTGTCGAGGCTGCGCGGAGCCTGGGCGCTTCTGACAGGCGGATCATGCTCGCCCACATCGTCCCGCACGCTGTCGGACCCCTCATCACTCTCGCCACGATGGGGCTCGGCACGGCCGTCCTGGCTGCAGCCTCGCTGTCTTTCCTCGGGCTTGGCGCCCAGCCACCAACTGCGGAGTGGGGCCTGATGCTGGCCGATGGGCGCAGGTACGTGCGTGTGGCCTGGTGGCTTGGGGTCTTCCCGGGTCTGGCGATCATGGCGACCGTCCTAGCCATTAACCTGCTCGGCGATGGCCTGCGCGACGCCCTGGACCCGCAGCTGGAAGTAGAAATGAAGCGGACATAGCCGTGCTGCTCCGACCTCATCCAGCGCCCGTGGCGAAGCTGCACCGGGTGCGGGCCGTGAGTGCTCGCGTAGGGAGCCTGCTATGCTGGCCCGGATGAGCCCACCTGCCGCTCCAGAGCAGGCGTTCGGCAGTCTTCGCGAGTACGCCTACCGAGCAATCAAGGAGCAGATCCTCTCGGGCCGTCTCCTCCCGGGTGCTGCCATCTCCGAAGCTGAGCGCGCCGAGCTGCTTCGCATCTCTCGCAGCCCAGTACGGGAAGCGCTGCAGCTGCTGGCGGCGGAAGGTCTGGTCGAGATCGTGCCCAGGCGTGGGACATTCGTGGCGCGGCTCTCCGCGCGCGACGTCAGGGAGAGCTTTGAGTTCCGGGAAGCGGTAGAAGCGGCATGTGCCCGGCTCGCGGCGGGGCGCCGCACGGCGGCGGAGCTGGCGCGCATGGCAGAGACGCTGGCCCAGTCCGGATCCGAGCCGGACGACTACGAGGTGGGTGCTGCGTTCCACGCCCTGGTGGTGGACGCGGCGAGGAACCGCTACCTCCAAGAGGTGTTCGAGCAGGGCAGAAGCCGCGTTCAGTGGGCCAGCCGACTTGTCGAGCATACGACTGTTCGCCATACCCCCTCAGACACACACGAGGGGATCCTTGAAGCCATCGCGGCCGGCAATGCCCTGGAGGCCGAAACACGCATGCGCCGGCACCTGCAGGAGAACGCCAGGGCGCTCATCGAGAAGCTGCTGTAGCAAGGCTGCTGTTTGACACCCCTACACTGCGTAGGGGAAGTAGGCCGTCTCGTGCGGTGGTCCGATCGCAATCCAGAGGCGCCGCGCACGAACGTCCGCAATCGTGCTGCAGATCGTCATCACATCGTCCGTCCATTCCCCCAGCGCCCGAGACAACGCGTGGGGCGCGCCCTCGCGGTCACGCAGGATCTCGGCCATGGCCGGCACGTTCAATGCCCCGCGTCGCTGCGTCAGCAGCTCCTTGATCCTCTGGAGGCGCCGCTGGGAATTGCGCAGGTACGGCCCCTCGGCCCGCTCCAGGGCGCGTAATTCGGGTGCGGTGTAGTGGTTGCTATGCGCCAGCAGTCCGCCCTCAGGCTCAATGCGCGCCGTCTCGGAGGGTGTGGTCTCCAGGTCCGTCGCACCGCTCTCATCGGCGATGAGCAGATTTCGAGGTGAGGCGCGCCGTGCGCGCTCCACGGCCATCAGCGCCGCCTCACGAGTAGGCTGGGCGAGGCCCACACGCGCGAGGAGGTAGCGCGGGACGCCAAGGTGCCAGCCGTCACAGTGCAGAAAGTTGGCGAAGATGGCTACGCCAGCGGCGTTCATGCCGTGATAGCCGATCTGCCCGGCGGGCGTCAGCATCGCCAGGTGGGGGCGCCCAGCCGGACGGTGGCGGACAAGCACGAGGAGCTCGGCGTAGAAGGCCGGCAGGTCGGCGTTCTGGCCGGCGATGGTTCCGCCGTCGGCGCTCGCCTCGCCCACTACCGCGAACGACGTGCATTCGTGCATGGTGGCCCGCTCCGCTGGACGCGCCAGCTCCGCCCGTAGCTGCAGGACCCACGCTGCCGGCACGGGTAGGCTCGCCCCTTCCGCCAGCCCATCGACCTCCGCCCCGAGCACCGGTTCCCGACGGATCGTCGCACTGCGGTACAGCAGGGCACGCTCGAACGCTTCGTTACGGCCTACGCCCCGCCGCCGGGCCAAGGTGGCCAGCGCGCGCTCCAGGTGCTGGCGAATCAGCTCTCGACACGCCTCTCCATAGGCACACCCCGCCTCACGCCCGTCGCCCGAAAGGTCGACCACCGCCAGGCTTGGCCGGGTAGCGGCCGCAGCGACCGGGGCCAGGGGGGGCAGGTTGATGTCGAGACTCATCGGCTCACACCGCGCGTCGAGGCTCGGCGGGTGAACCCGACGATTGTGGGGGTTAGGCGGCACGGGTGGCGGGGCGGGCGGAGCGAGCGGAGTGCGTCGAACGCGTCGAGCGAGCGGAGTGCGTCGAGTGAGCTGGGCGCGGCGGACGGGCAGCCGGCGTGGGGAGGGGTCGACCGCTGAGACGGTGCGTGCGGAGCGCGAGGATGGCCGCTGCGCCGGGCTCGCTCCAGCGCCTGCCGGCGCGGCAGAAGCGGTGCTGGACGAGGTGCTTGGCGCCACTCTCGACGGCGCCGGAGCCGATCGGCAGCCCCTGCGCGCGGAAGGTCGGGTAGTCCATGCGCACAGCGTTGGTGGTGAAGTAGCCACGCTCGACCCGCAGGACGTCGGCGGCCTCCGACGTGGTGGGCAGGGTCTGCCGCAGGTGCGCCAGCAGGGGGGTGGGTCCGTGGCGCCACAGCCGATGCGTCGCGTCCGCCGCCCAGGCCGTGGCAGCGGGGCTCTCGCCGTGCAGCGCCTTGGCGAGCGTCCACAGGTGCTGGCTGGCGTAGTACCACTCGACCACCTCGCGCCGCGCGCCGAAGTGCACCTCCGCCAGGTGCCAGATCCACACCGCGCCATCCCCGAGCAGCTGCACCCGCCGCAGCACGGCCAGGTGCGGCCCACACACCCCGGCCAGACGCGGGTCCACGCCGGGCGGTTGCGCCCAGCCGACGATGTCCAGCGCCCCCCGCCGCGCCGCTTCGGCCAGCAGCCGCGGTCCGAACCGCTCAGCGCTCTCGCGCGCCGCCACGTAGCTGGGCGCGACCAGCTCGGGGGGCCGATGCGCCGGATCGCGTACCGGGCGGCCGTTGCCCCGCTGACAGCCCGCGACGAGTCCCAGCTTCACCTCCTGGAAGCCCACGCGGCGGTAGCGCACGAAGACGCCATCGGTCTGCACCACCACCTCCTGGTCGGCGGGGATCGGCTCCGCCGTGCCCGGCCGCGGCTCCTGCGCGGCTTGCACATGGCTGATCGCCGCCTGCTGCCCCGCCTCCAGCTGCTGGCCCACCTGCTGGGCGTGGGTGCGCAGCGTCTCCTCCCCCACCTCGACCCCGGTCAGGTCCGCCAGCAGCGCCTGCGCCTCCGCGAACGTGTGCCCCGCCCCCAGCTCCGCCGCCCAGCGGCGCACCCCCGCGCTGGTCCGCTCGCCTGCGCCGATCCCCAGCGTCTGGTCCGTCGGGCTCCAGCCGCCGCGACACGCCCGACAGTGGTACCATGGCCGCACCCAGCCGATCGGCCCCAGCCGCGTCTGCTGCGTGCGCGGCCGCTCATCCAGGAACGGGCGCGCCTCCCCACAGGACGGACAGCGCGCCCGCACCGGCCGCCCTGTCTGCCGCAGCCCAGGGGTACTCGCCCGCAGCGTCCCCTCCAGCACCGCCGGGGCGCTCGCCCGCCAGGCGTCCAGCACTCCCTGCTCATGCGTCTCGAGGCTGGCGTCGCGCTGTGTGCGGACGTGCTCCCTCAACCGCTGAGCGAACGCCTGTACGGCGGGTACGATCTCCTCGGGCAGGTCGTCAAGCATCGGGGACCTTCCTCCGCCCGCCGCTGAGAGAAGCAGCGGCGGGCTTCTTCGTGGTTCGCCCCACCCTACCTCCCCTGCCGCCCGCCCCGGTAGCCCGCACAACTTCCGGGTACACCCGGCTCGGCGACGGAGCTTGCGCGCCCGACGCCCGCGTAGTAACGTGGAGTCTACCATGTCAGCTGCATGGTACGCGCCACCAGAGGGGCGCGCAACTACCCGTACTCGCCGGTAGATGGAAGTGGGAGGAAGGGATGACCAGGCAAGGGACGGCTTCCGGTAAGGATGGCTCGGTGAGGCCAGGATCCGGGCTGTCGCGCCGAGCTTTCATCACCGGTGCGTTGGGGCTTACAGCGCTCAGTCTCGCCGCCGGTTGTCAGGCGCCCGCTCCTGCCACTCAGCCCCAGGTGGCCACCACTCCACCCGTGGCCGCCGAGGCTGCGACGCCAGCGCCGCGCGCCGGTGGCATCCTGACCTGGGCGCAATCCGGCCCCAACGACGAGATGGACTACGCCCTGGGCGGCGGCTTCCCGGCCCAGGAGATCCAGAGCCAGATCTACGACACGCTCGTGGCGATCGATGCCAATCAGAACGTCTACCCGCGGCTCGCCACGCGCTGGACGATGGAGGACGACGGGAAGAGGTACACGTTCACGCTGCGGGACGACGTGAAGTTCCACGACGGGGCGACGCTCGACGCGGCGGCTGTTACGGCATCCTGGGGGCGTGTGCTCGACCCGGCGACCAAGTCGCCCGCTGCCTTCCTCTATGGACCGGTCGATCGGATCCACGCACCGGATCCGAGAACGGTTGTCGCGCTATTCAAGCAGCCGAACCCGTCCTTCCTCCTGCAGGCCTGGCGGTACAGCTTTTCTGTCACCTCGCCGAAAGCCCTCGCCGCGCTGAAAGCCGGTGAGAAGATCACCACGCCTGTGGGCTCGGGGCCCTTCAAGTACGTCGGGCGCTCTCCGGATGGAGTGGTCACGCTCGAGCGGTTCGCCGACTACGCCTGGGGGCCGTCGTCGGCCAAGAACACGAAGGCGTCCTATCTGCAATCGGTGAAGTTCCGTGCCATCGCGGAGGCAGCCACGCGAGCTGTCACCCTGGAGTCTGGCGAGAACCTCCTCGTGGACGAGCTTCCCGCGGCCGATTACGCACGACTCAAGGGAGATGCCAGGTTCCGTTTCCTCGTGGCGCCTCGTCCTGGAAACGCGGTTGGCTTCTTCCTAAACGCGCGGAAGCCGCCCACCGACGACAGATCCGTCCGCGAGGCACTCCAGTTCGCGGTGGATCGGCAGGCGATCGTGGACAAGCTCTTCTTCGGTGTCGGCACCGTCGCGGTGGGCCCGCTCGCCGAAGGGGTCCCGGGACGGGCCGCCGAGCTGGAGGCACGCTACACATTCGACCCGCCACGGGCGCAGCAGGCGCTCGAGAGCGCTGGCTGGAAAGTCGGCGCGTCTGGCATTCGGGAGAAGGATGGGCAGAAGCTTTCGCTCCTGCTCGCCACCTACCGCAGCCCCTGGGACCAGATCGCCGAAGCACTCCAGGCGCAGTTCCGCACCGTTGGGATCGAGCTCGTCGTACAGCGGATGCAGCGAGGTCCCTACCTGGAGTTCACGCGCACGCTGCAGCACAACCTGGCCGAGACCCAGGGCGTGAATCTGGACGTGGGCCAGCTCTTCAGCCCGTTCTACCACTCGAAGAACATCGGCCAGTCGAACTACGCGGGCTTGTCTGATCCTAAGCTCGACGCGCTGCTCGACCGGGGCTCACAGCAGCCCCCGGGGCCCGAACGCCAAGCGACCTACGAAGCGGTGCAGCGGGCCGTGATGGATCAGCTCGTGCAGTTGTCCGTTATGGGGCAGTCGCGCGTGCAGGCCATGTCCGCGAAGGTGAACGACTATCGCCTTGGGCCCGATGCTCTCTACGGCTCACCACTCAGCGACGTGTGGCTCTCGGCGTAGCCCTTTCCGGCCTGCGCGACGCGCTCGACCCGCGGCTCACGGCCGGGGGAGGCGTGGAGCGACGCTGACAGGTAGCAGCGGGCGCGCCTGCCACGACTCGTGCAGAGACCGGGGGCAGGACTCTGGTGCGGGGCGCAGCGTCGGGGCGGTATTGCCCACGCTGGTAGGTAGGCCAGAGGAAGGGCGGGCTTCCGCACGGGGGAACAGCCCCCCATGCGGTCGAAGCGTGTTCCAGGTGTGCGGCGCCGCTGGCGGCAGCAGGTGAGCACCCATGCCCATTTCAACACCCTGCTAGAGGTGCAGCTCGGCCCGGCGCGGGTGATCGAGCAGTTGCCCCGCAGCGTCCGGCGGTGGGACTTCTACAATGAGTGGGGGTCTTGACGATGCTCGAGGTCGTGCGCAAACGCTTCTCCGCCCAAGAGTTCGAGCGGATGGCCGAGGCCGGCGTGCTCGCCGAGGACGATCGGGTCGAGCTCATCGAGGGGGAGATCGTCCGCATGAACCCAATCGGAGTTCGGCACCAGGCTTGCGTCGAGACGCTTGTCGAACTATTCGCACCGCTGGTAGTGCGTGGCGCAGCGCGGCTCGCCGTCCAGAACTCGGTAGCGCTCGGGCCGCATAACGAGCCGTACCCGGATATCGCGCTGCTGCGGCTCCGCCCGGACCGATACGGTTCTGCACGACCAACCGCCACGGACATCTTGCTCGTCGTCGAGGTCGCGGACACCACGCTGGGGTATGACCTAGGGGTGAAAGTGCCGCTCTACGCCGGCGCAGGGGTCGTGGAGGTCTGGGTCGTGAACCTGGGAGGGGAGCAGCTCCTCCTCCACCGCGATCCGTCTCCAGAGGGTTACCGCGCCATCAGCACCCTGTATCGGGGCGGAGTGGTCGCCCCATCCGCCCTGCCGGGTTTCTCGGTGGACGTGTCTGCCATCCTCGGGTAGGCGCGGAGCGGCGACTCGGCCGCCCCAGGCCTGGTTGGGCCAGAAGGGGCTGCAATGGCCACGCCGGCGAGGTGGTCTGCGGCCACCGTGGTCCGGCGCGCCAGGCTCAGCACGGAGGGGCTGGGCTCGCCACTCCGGAGCGTGCGACGCAACTCACGTCCAGGGTCTGCTCGTGAGGTGGTCTGGAGCGATTGCGGGCTCCGCCGTGAGATTAGCTGCGCGGCTCCGGCGGGGCGAGATCAGTCAGCCAGCAGAAGGCGGAACCGAGCGGCGCTGGCCCGCGGACCGGGTCGGCTCCTGGCGGCTGGTATAGTCAGCACCGAGATGGGCAAGGCTCGGGCCGACAGGGCGAGGCACGTGAGCCAGGCGCCGGGTCGCATCGGCACCGATGCCGCCCACGCGCCGAGCTCCCAGAAGGGGAAACGCGCCGCGGCCGCCCGCCACGGGCGTCCCGGCGTGCTGGCGCGCTACCGGTTCGAGATCGGCGGCCTGGTCGTGCTCGGGCTCGCCGGGGCGCTGTTGTTCGCGTGGCCGTTCCTCAGCGGCAGCACCCCCCGGCGGGCCACCGTGGCGCCCGTGGCGGGCGGCCGCGCCGCGCTCCCCACCATCGTGCCGGCCACACCCGCACCCACGCCGAGCGGCCCGACGCCAGTCCCCACGTTCCAGCCGGCGACGCTCACCGAAGCCCAGGCGATCGACCTCATCGCCTCCCGCCCCGCGAACGGCGTCCCCTTCACCACGCTGCGGCAGGTCACCGACACGTGGTCGGCCGAGTACCGCGGCGACGGCACCTGGCTCGTGCGTGGCGGAGAGGCGTCGTGGCTGGTGTTCGAGGCGTCGCGCGCCACACTGCCGGCCAACCTGGCGGCGATCAACCTCGAAACGCCTGCCGGCCGGAAGACCGTCAGGTAGCCGGTGTCGCACGAGCCGGGCCCGCCCGCGCTCCTGCGTCGCGCCCGCGCAGCCGCACGCCGCGCCTACACCCCGTACTCGCACTTCCGCGTCGGTGCCGCGGTCCAGGACGCGCGTGGCCGGGTGTTCGTGGGCTGCAATGTGGAGTCTGCCAGCTACGGCCTCACGCTCTGCGCCGAGCGCGCCGCCATCTCCAGCGCCATCGCGGCGGGTGCCACCCGCCCCTTCGCCGCGCTGGCGGTGGCGTGCCTGGACGCTGACGAGCTGATCGGAGTGGATGCCCGGATGCCCTGCGGCGGCTGCCGCCAGGTGATCGCCGAGCACCTGGCGACGGAGGCGCCGGTCGCCGTGGACGGGGTGGGGACCTTCCGCGTCGCCGACCTCCTCCCGCATCCGTTCAGGCTCTGAGCCGGCTGCCCCCGCCCGTGCTCCGCTCCTCGGCCCCGCCGAGCTGGTGCTCAACCACCCAGGCGGCTACCTGGGCGCGCGACTGGAAGCCGAGCTTCGTCAGGATGTGCTCCACGTGGGCGCCAGCGGTCCGCTCGGTGATCACCAGCTCGTCGGCAATCTGTCGGTTGGTCCGCCCCCGCGCGATGAGCGCCGCAACCTCCCGTTCCCGGGGCGTGAGGAGCGCTAGCGCCCGGTCGCTCGCCGGATGCGCCGCAGCACTCGGCCGGTCTGGCATCCGCCCGGCCGCCTCACGGCTGGCGCGCGCCAGCGCGTCCACCGTCACAGCTACCAGGAGCACCGCACCCGTGATCATAAACTTGATCGATGACGCCAGCGCCAGGAGATCCATGCCGTTGGAGATCGACCCGATCACCAGGGCGCCGAGCACCACGGACCACACGTTCCCCCGACCGCCGAACAGGCTCGTCCCCGCGATGACGGGTGCGGCAATGGCCGCCAGCAGGACGTCACCGCCACCCGAAGACTGGTTCACGGCGTACAGACGCGAGGCGGCCAGGATGCCACCGCTGGCAGCCAGAGTGGACGAGAGGACGAACACAGCGATACGGACGCGGTCCACGTCGATCCCGGTCCGCCGCGCCGCTTCGGCGTTCCCACCAACCGCGTAGACGTAGCGGCCAAACCGGGTGCGCCGCGTAAGCAGGTCGAACAGGACGACGAAGCCGAGGAACGCCAGCACGCCGGATGGGATCCCTTCGACCGGCTGGGCCGGGTTGGGACTGCGGTTGACGCTCATCAGCGTTACGGCGCCGAAGACGGCCGCCGCCACCAGGATGACGCGCACGGTCACCCGCGCCGTCGACGGGGCCAGCATCCCGGCTCGCGCCCGCCGCGCTCGTCCCCACAGCGTGGCAACGGCGTAGGTCCCCACCGCCACGATCCCCAGCGCGATCCCCATGAGCCCGGGGATCCGCTGGTTGGCAATCCCGGTCAGAACCGGATCGGTGAGGTTGACCGTGCCGGTCTCCCCGAGCACCTGGATCAGGGCGCCCTGCCAGGCGAGCAGGCCGGCCAGTGTGACGATGAAGGACGGTACCCGCAGCTTTGTGATCCAGGCGCCCTGCAGCAGCCCGATTGCGGCCCCGGTGGCCAGCCCACCCAGAATCGCCGCGGGCCCCGGGACCCCGAACTTGGTCGCGAGCACGGCTGTCACCGCGGCGCTCAAGCCGCTCACCCACCCCACCGAGAGATCGATCTCGCCGATGAGCAGCACCAGCACCACGCCGACGGAGACAGTCCCTGTCGCGGCGATCTGGACCAGCAGGTTGGTCAGGTTCAGCGGAGTGAGGAAGTTGGAGTTGGCGGCCTGGAAGATGCCCCAGATCGCCAGGAGCCCCAGGAACACCGCGCCCGGCCCCGCGTCGCCCTGCGCTGCCCGGCCGAGCGGCCCGAGCACGCCCTGGCGCAGCCGCGTGGGCGCCGCGCTCCAGAACGCCCGAGGGAGAGTCGCCTGGCTCACCCCCTGCCCCCTGCGGGCCCTATGCCTGGGTCAGCCCCGTCGACAGGACCGTCCCACGTATCCGGGGTGGCGCCGGTAATCGCCCGCACCACCTCCTCCGGTGTGGTCGTCCGCGCCGCGAACGTCGCTACCCGCCGCCCGAGCCGCAGCACCACGATCCGGTCGGCCACCTCGAACACGTTGGCCAGGTTGTGGCTGATGAGCACCACACCCAGGCCCCGCTCGCGCAGCCGCTTGATGAGGTTCAGGACCAGCCGGGTCTGGGCAACCCCCAGCGCCGCCGTGGGTTCATCCAGCACGACTACCTTGGAGTTCCACATCGCCGCGCGGGCGATAGCCACGGACTGACGCTGGCCGCCAGAGAGCATCGCTACCGGCCGCCGCACCGATGCGAGCTGCACGCCCAGCGCACGCAACACCTCCACGGCATGACGCTCCATGCTCACTTCGTCCAGCGGACGGATGCCAGGCGCCACCTCCGTCACCCGCTCGCGGCCAAGGAACAGGTTCCCCACAACATCCAGGTTGTCGCAGAGCGCCAGGTCCTGATAGACGGTCTCAATCCCCAGCGCCGTCGCGTCCCGCGGCCGGTGGACTGCCACTTCGTCCCCCTCGAAGAAGAGGCGGCCGGAGTCGGGCCGGTAGGCCCCAGCGAGCACCTTGATGAGGGTGGACTTACCGGCTCCGTTGTCTCCGACCAGGCACACCACCTCGCCGGGGTAGACGTCGAAGTCAACGTCGTCTAGCGCCCGCACGGCTCCAAAGTGCTTGCTCACCCCGCGCAGCTCGAGCACGGGGGTTGGCTTGCGTGCCGCCATTCCTCCTCCAGGGTACGAGGCGCGGGTAGGCGCCTACCCGCGCCTTGCGTCCGCGCCTTGCGTCCAGCCTCCCTGTTCGAGCTCGCGCGATGGCCCTCTACAACCCGGCGTCCTTACAGGCTGCCACGTACGGCCCGGTGCAGATCTGCTCTGCCGTCCAGAACCCATCCTGGACGACGGTCCCCTTCACGTTGGCCCGGGCGACTGCCACGGGCGTCAGCAGCACCGAGGGCACGTCGATCTTCCCGTTGTTGACCGTCTTGCCGGCGGTGACGCTGGCGGGGACAGGCACGTTCGTCAGCAGGCTGTAGGCGAGCTCAGCTGCCGCCTCCGCCTCGGGCTTGATCGCCTTGTAGACGGTCATGTACTGCTCGCCGGCCAGGATGCGCTGGATCGCGGCCAATTCCGCATCCTGCCCCGTCACCGGTGGGAGCGGGCTGATCTGGGCGGCCTTCATCGCCGCAATCGCGCCGCTCGCCGTACCGTCATTCGCCGCGTAGACCCCGTCGACCTTGTTACCCAGGGCGGTCAGCGCCTGTTGCATCTCGTTCTGCGCCTTGTCCGGGCTCCAATCCGGCGTGTCGTACTCCTTCGCCAGGACCAGCTTGCCGTCCTCCACCAGCGGGTCGAACACAGCGTGTGCCCCCTTCTTGAAGAGCCCCGCGTTGTTATCGCTGGGCGACCCGTTGATCAGCACGATCTCCGGTTTCGGGATGCCCGCCAGCTTCTCCACCAAGCTCTGCGCCTGGAGCTGCCCGACCTTCTCGTTGTCGAATGAGATGTAGTACTTGACGCCGTCGGAGTTGAGGATCAGCCGGTCGTAGGCGATCACAGGGATGCCCTGCGCCTTCGCCTTCTCGGCGATCGCGGCGGCCGCCGCCGAGTCAACGGGGTCGAGCACCAGCACGCGCGCGCCGTTAGTGAGTGCTGCTTCGGCCTGCTGCTGCTGCGCCGCAGCGTCCTGGTTCGCATTGCTGTAGATCACCTGGCAGTCAGGGCAGAGCGCCCTCAGCCTCGCCTCGAAGTACGGCCGGTCTGCCGACTCGTAGCGCGCAGTCTTCGTCTCTGGTAGGAGCAGCGCGATCTTCCCGGCGGCTTTGGCGGAGGCGGCCACCACCGCCCCGGCTGGCTGAGCAGCCGGGGCGGTGGTGGCCGCCGGCTTAGGTACCTCGGCAGGCTTCGCCGTCGGAGCGGCCGGGGCCGCAGTCGGCGCCGCCGGGCCTGCGGCCGGCGCGCAGGCTGCGAGCGTAGCCCCGGCGGCAAGAACGATCACGGAGAGTCGAACAGCAACCGCGCGCTGCATGGCAGTAGTCCCCACTTTCGTGCCCCCCGCGACGGAGCCTGCGGGGCAGGCGGTATCTGGGCCGAGCCCGGCGGCCACGCTAGAGACCTCGTCGTGCGCGCACATTGGGAGAATTCCCCATCCAGCCGAAGATTGGGAGAAATCCCCATCCTCCGGCCGGGACCCGGGAGCCATCCAACCCGCTCGCGGCCGCGGCCCGGTTGCCCGGCCGCACCCGACGTTTGTTGACCTCCCCGTTGATGCTGCAGTCTGGACGCGCGGCTGTCGAACGAGCGTCAACAACTCTCGGGCACGCCCCGGTTGCCCAAACCGTTTTGCGGCGCGTAGACTGGGGCCAATCGTGGTCCCGCCACCCGGTGAGCCGGCGCCACCTCGCCCCATCCGCCCACCGACCGCCCGCCGTGGACGGGCGCCCAGCCCGACGCCGCGTGTGCGCCCATAACCGGGCGCCATCCGGACAGCAACCTCCATGGCTGCCGTGATCGCGCGTCCGCCTCGTACCCGCTGGGTCCGGCGCGACCTGCGCGACGTCGGCGAAGCCCTGCTCTACCTGGCGCCGTCGCTGGTCCTGTTCGCCGTCTTCGTCTTCGTGCCGATGGCGCGCAGCGTCTACCTCAGCCTCTTCTACACCAACCCCATCGGCAATCCGACCACCTTCGCCGGGCTCGACCAGTATTGGGAGCTGCTCCAGTCCGCCACCTTCCGCACGGGCTTCGTGGCCACGCTGCTCTTCGCCCTGTACACGGTCCCGCTCAGCATCCTGGTGGCCCTCCTGCTGGCCGTGCTTGCCAACCAGCGTCTGCGCGCCATCAACCTCTTCCGCACCATGCTGGCCAGCACCATCGCCGTCTCCGCCACGGTCGGCTCGCTAATCTGGCTGCTCCTGTTCAACCCCAGCCTCGGCCTGCTCAACTACGTCCTCTCGCTGCTCCGCCTGCCCGGCGTGAGCTGGCTCACCGACCCCAACGTGGCCATCCTCTCGGTGTCTCTCACCTCCCTGTGGCTGATCCTCGGCTTCAACGTCATCGTCCTCCTCGCCGGCCTCCAGAGCATCCCCGAGGAGCTGTACGAGAGCGCGAAGATCGACGGCGCGGTCGCCTTCAACACCTTCCGCCACATCACCGTGCCGCTGCTCTCCCCGTCCCTCTTCTTCCTGCTGGTGGTCGACACGATCACCGTCTTCCAGGCCTTCCCCCAGATTCACCTCCTCACCCGCGGCGGGCCGGTAGATACCACCCGCACCCTCGTCTACAGCATCTACCTGGACGCCTTCGTCAACTTCCAGTTCGGCTACGCCAGCGCCCAGGCGATGGTGCTGTTCGTCCTGATCCTGGCCATGACCCTCGTCCAGTTCCGCGTCCTCGAGCGCCGGGTCCACTACCAGTGACGTCGACCATGGCTCAGGTCGAAACCACCCACCCGCAGACGCGGGCCGGGCTCCGTGTGCGCGCTGGCGCCGGCTCGGCCTGGCGTCTGGGCGCCCGGTACGGGTTGCTCGCGCTGGTCTCGCTCGTCGTCACCTTCCCCCTGCTGATGGCGGCCAGCTACAGCTTCATGACCGAGGCGCAGATCGCCAGCTATCCGCCACCCGTCCTCCCGCGGCGCCTGACCCTGGACAACTACCAGCGGGTCATCACCTCGCTGCCCATCTTCCGCTACCTGCTCAACAGCTTCGTGGCCTCCACCCTGGTCGTCCTCGGCCAGCTCATCACCGCCAGCCTCGCGGCGTACGCCTTCGCCTTCCTGGCCTTCCGCGGCCGGAACCTGCTGTTCCTGCTGTTCCTCAGCACCATGATGATCCCCTGGGAGGCCACCATCGTTCCCAACTACATGACGGTGCGCGCGCTGGGCTGGCTCGACACCTACCAGGGACTCTCCGTCCCCTTCATGGCGACGGCGTTCGGCACCTTCCTGCTCCGCCAGGGTTTCCTGCAGCTCCCGCGCGACCTCTTCGACGCGGCGGTCGTGGACGGCGCCAGCAAGTTTCGCTTCCTCTGGTGGATCGTGCTCCCCCTCAGCCGGCCCGCGCTCGCCACGCTGGCCGTGTACAGCTTCCTGGCCACCTGGAACCAGTACTTCTGGCCGCTGCTCATCACCAACCAGCCGCTCATGCGAACGACCCAGGTGGGCATCGCCCAGATGCGATTCGAAGAGACCCTCCGCTGGGGGTACCTGATGGCCGGGGTCACGATGGTCGTCTTGCCGACCCTGGCGCTCCTCGTCCTTGGGCAGCGCCAGCTCATCCGCGGGCTCACCGCGGGCGCAGTCAAGGGCTAACACGTGCAAGGAGTCACGAGTATGCGCAGAGTCGCGTTGCTCTTCGTCGCCGCGAGTTTCCTGGCCGCGGCGTGTGCCCCGGCCGCAGGCGGTGGAGCCAGTGGCGCCGGAACCGCCCAACCAGCCGCCAAGGCCCCGGCCGCGGTGGAACCGGCCAGCAAAATCCAGTTCTGGCACGCCATGACCGGCGTCAACGCCGAGGCGGTCAACAAGATGGTCGACGGCTTCAACAAGAGCCAGAGCAAGATCCAGGTGGAAGCCGTCTTCCAGGGCACCTATGACGAGGCGCTCGCCAAGCTGAAGACCGCCCTCCCCTCGGGTGGTGCGCCCGCGCTGATCCAGGTCTACGACATCGGCCAGCGCTTCATGATCGACTCGGGTGAGATCGTGGCGGTCCAGGACTTCATCGACCGCGACAAGTTCGACCTGAGCGACTTCGAGCCAGCCGTCCTCAACTACTACCGCGTGCCCGACAAGCTGTATTCCATGCCCTTCAACTCGTCCTCGTCGATCCTCTACTACAACAAGGACGCCTTCAAGGAAGTCGGGCTGGACCCGGAGAAGCCGCCGCGGACCTTCGAAGAGGTCACCGAGGCCGCCAGGAAGCTGACGAAGAAGCAGGGCAGCGAGACGGTGCGCTACGGCTTCGGCCCCTCGATCTACGGCTGGCTGTTCGAGCAGTGGATCGCCGTGTCCGGCGGCTACTACGCCGACAATGGCAACGGCCGCGACGCGCGCGCCACCAAGGTCGTCTTCAACGACGCCAAGGGGAAGGCCATCCTCGACTGGTGGAAGGCGGGCGTCTCCGAGGGCATCTTCTTCAACCCCGGCATCGACAACGACGGTGCCGCGAACGCCTTCAACGCTGGCAAGACGGCCATGTACGTGGAGAGCACAGCTCGCCTGCGTGGCCACATCAACGCCACCCAGGGCAAGTTCGAGGTGGGCACCGGGTTCTACCCACGCCCGGCGAACGCGCCAGCAGACGGCGGCAACATCATCGGTGGTGCCAGCCTGTACATCCTCAAGAGCCGTCCGGCTGCCGAGCAGGAAGCCGCCTGGCAGTTCATCAAGTACGTCACCTCGCCCGCCGTCCAGGCGCAGTGGCAGGCTGACACCGGCTACTACGCCATCCGCAAGTCATCGGAGAACGAGGCCGTGGCCAAGGAGTGGACGGGCCGGTTCCCGCAGTTCACCACGGCGCTCCAGCAGATCCGCCAGGCGCCCCAGAACCGCATTACCCAGGGCGCCGTGATCGGCGTCTTCCCGGAGGCGCGCCAGCGCGTCCAGAAGGCGATCGAGTCGGTGCTGCTGGGCCAGGCCACCAGCGAAGCCGCGTTGAACGCCGCCACCCAGGAGATCACCACCTCCATCGAAAGGTACAACCGCTCGACCGGCGGCTGAACGCCTCGCGGCTCCCGGCCAGGCTTGGTCCCCGCCCGCTCCCCTTGCCGGGCCGAGGGAGCGGGTTCCGGCGGCCTCACCCGGCCCGCGGGCCGGGTGAGGCCGCCGGCCGGGTGAGGGGGCGGCCACGGCCGCAGGCCTCGCCGGGACGCACCTCGGGTACACCCTCGCGCTTCCGAGCCGCCCGCGCGGGCGGCTCAGCCAATCCACGCGCCGGCTCCCGTACACTTCCGCTGGCCCGCATGTACGACAAGACCGTCCTCCCGAACGGCCTGCGCGTCGTCAGCAGCACGCTGCCGCACACGCGCTCGGTCAGCATCAGCATCTTCATCGGCGCCGGCTCCCGCTACGAAACGGACGAGCTCGGCGGTGTCTCCCACTTCCTGGAGCACATGCTCTTCAAAGGCACGCGGCGGCGACCCAGCGCGCGCGAGATCTCCGAGGAGATCGAGGGGATCGGCGGCGTGATGAACGCCGGGACGGACAAGGAGCTGACCGTCTTCTGGGCCAAGGTGGGCGACCACCGCTTCGCCCACACCATGGACATCCTCGCCGACAGCTTGCGCAACTCGCTGCTCGATCCGTACGAGCTCGAGAAGGAGCGGGCGGTCATCCTGGAGGAGCTGGCCATGACCGAGGACAGCCCCGGCGACCTGGTGAACCTCCTCATCGACGAGGTCGTCTGGCCGGAGCAGCCCCTCGGGCGTGACGTCGGCGGGTCGCCCGAGAGTGTCCGGAGCATCACGCGCGCGGACGTGGTGCGCTACAAGGAGCAGCTCTACGTGCCCGAGAACACGGTGGTGGCCGTGGCGGGCAACGTGAGCCACCAGGAGGTCGTGGACCGCAGCGCCGAGTACCTGGGCGACTGGGAGGGGCAGCCAGCGGGGACCTGGATCCCAGCGCGGGAGCGGGACGACACGCCGCGCATGCGGCTGCGCGCGAAGCGGAGCGAGCAGGCGCACTTCTGCCTCGCCACGCCTGGGCTGTCGGCGGCGCACCCCGACCGCTACGCGCTCGACGTCCTGAACGCCGTCCTCGGCGAAGGCATGAGCAGCCGCCTCTTCCTGGAGATCCGCGAGCATCGCAGCCTGTGCTACGACGTCCACTCGTATGTCAACCACTACCTGGACACGGGCTCGACTGTGGTGAACGCCGGCGTCGACCCTCGCAACATCGACAAAGCGCTGCGGGCAACTGTCGCCGAGCTGGCCAAGATGGACGATCGCGTGCCTGAGAAGGAGCTGCTCAAGGCCAAGGAGTTCATCAAGGGACGGCTGCAGTTGCGCATGGAGGACACGCGCGCCGTGGCCTCGTGGCTGGGCGGGCAGGAGCTGCTGCGCCGAGAGATCCTCTCGGTGGACGAGGTGCTGGACCTCGTCAACGGGGTCACCAGCGAGGAGCTGCAGCGGGTCGCACGCACCCTCCTCCACCCGGAGGGCTTCCGCCTCGCCGTGGTCGGCCCCTACAAGTCCGAAGCGCGCTTCCAGAAGCTCCTCGCCGCTTGAAGCGCTCGCCTACTCAGCCGACCCTGGAGATTCGGGACGTCCGTGACGCCGAGGAGCTCCGTGCCTGCCAGGCGCTCCAGCGGCACGCCTGGGGCATCACTGAAGACGGGTACGTGCTCCCGGTGGCGACCATGGCAGCGGCGCAGAAGGTCGGCGGCCTCGTGCTCGGCGCATTCGTCGAGGGCCGGCTGGCAGGGTTCTCGTTCGCGTTCCTCGGCCGCGTGCGCGGCCAGACGGTGCTCTACTCCCAGCTCACGGCGGTCGACCCGGACCGCCAGGGTAGCGGCATCGGCCGCCGCCTGAAGGCCGAGCAGCGGCGGCGGGCGCGCGCCATGGGGCTGCCCGCGGTCGCCTGGACCTTCGATCCGCTCCAGGCCACGAACGCTTCGTTCAACCTGGCGGTCCTCGGCGCCACCAGCCGCACCTACGAGGTCGACCTCTACGGCCCGCGCACCGACGCCCTGAACCTGGGCCTGGCGACCGACCGCCTGCTGGCCGAGTGGCCCACCACGGGCGAGCCGCGCGGGCGAGCCGAGCCCTGGCCCGACGGGCTGGACCTCGTCGAGAGTGAGGCACTGCCGCACGGCCTGCGCCACCCAACCGGGGTCCGCGACGCCCAGGACGCCCCGCGCGTCGCCGTCGAGATCCCCGCCGATATCACGGCGGTGAAGCGAGTCGACCTCACGCTCGCCCGCGCCTGGCAGCTCGCCGTCCGCCGCGCCCTCCAGGCCGCCTTCGCCGACGGCCACGTGGCCGTCGGCTTCGCCCGCGCCGAGCGCCCCCGCTACCTCTTGGAGCGCACCCCGTGAGCAGCCACACCGTCGGGTCGGTCGACCTCTTCCTGGTCCGGCTGCCCCTCCTCCGGCCGTTCACGACCGCCAGCCACACCAAAGACCACCTGGACCACATCCTGATCCGTGCCCATGACCGCGACGGCGCCGCGGGGTGGGGCGAGTGCGCCAGCCCCTCCGACCCGTACTACTGCGCGGAGACCACCGCGACCTCCTGGCACATTCTGCGCGACTTCCTCGTGCCCGGCCTGCTCGGCCAGCCGTGGGAGCACCCCGAGCGGGCCGCGGCCATCTGGGCCGGGGTGCGCGGCAACCGGTTCGCAAAGGCGGGCCTGGAGATGGCCTGCTGGGACCTCTTCTGCCGGGCGCGGGGTGAGCCGCTGGCCCGAGCCCTCGGCGGCACGCGCCCGGAGATCCTCTCCGGCGTGAGCCTCGGCATCGAGCCCACCGTCGAGGGCCTGCTCGCCCAGGTGGAACGGTTCGCGGCGGAGGGCTACCGGCGGGTGAAGGTGAAGATCGGGCCGGGCCGCGACCTCCCGTACCTCTCCGCCGTGCGGCAGCGCTGGCCCGCCCTGCCGCTCATGGCCGACGCGAACTCGGCCTACTCGCTGGATAACCCCGCCCACGTCGCCGCGCTGGAGGCGATGGACGAGCTGGGGCTGATGATGATCGAGCAGCCGCTGGCGCACGACGACATCGTGGACCACGCGCGGCTGCAGGAGCGGCTCCAGACGCCCATCTGTCTGGACGAGAGCATCCACTCGGCCGCGGACGCGCGCAAGGCGCTCGACCTGGGGAGCTGCCGCATCGTGAACGTCAAGGTCAGCCGCCTGGGCGGACTGAGCGAGGCGAAACGCACGCACGACGTCTGCCAGGCGCGGGGAGCGCCGGTGTGGTGCGGTGGCATGCACGAGTTCGGCATCGGCCGCGCGGCGAATGTGGCCATCTCCAGCCTGCCCGGTTTCACCTTGCCGGGCGACGTGTCCGGCTCAGACAAGTACTACGCGGACGACGTGGTGGACCCGCCTATCCGCGCCGCGCACGGCGCCATCGCCGTCCCGTGGGAGCGGCCGGGCCTGGGCTTCCAGCCGAACCTGGAGCGGATCCAGATGCGGACCCGGCGCACGCTGCACCTGGCGGAAGACCGGCCGAGCGTTCCAGTAGCCTGAGAGCCACCATGTCCGATGCACCCCAGCGAAGCTCAAGGGCCAACGTGTCGCTCGGATCGGAGCAGGTACGGCCCTCGGGCTTCGCCCCCTCAAAGGTGAGCGCAAAGCGCTCCGCAGACTTCGACGCCGCGCCCTGGGAGCCGGTCGGCCCGCGGATCGCTGCCGAGGTTCGCGCCCACCTGGAGCCGCGGCGCGACGAGATGGTCCACCTGCTCGGCCACCTCGTCAACGTCGAATCCCCGAGCGACGACAGGCCGAGCCTGGACCACATGGCAGACGCCCTGGAGCGCCTGTTTGGCGAGCTCGGCCCGATCGAGCGCCACCTCCCGGCCGACCCGGCGCGCGGCACGCACCTCTCGCTCCGGGTTGATGGCCGCTCCGCCCTGCCGCCGGCGGTCGCCCTGTGCCACTACGACACCGTCTGGCCGGTGGGCACGCTCCAGGCGCTGCCCTTCCACGTGGACGACCAGGGGAAGGCCCGCGGGCCGGGCTGCTTCGACATGAAGGGCGGCATCGTCCTCCTCGCCTACGCGCTGCGCGCTCTGAGAGCCCGCGGCTCGGGACCGCGCCGGCCGCTGCGCGTCCTCTTCACCGCCGACGAGGAGGTCGGCAGCCCCACCTCGCGGGCGCTGATCGAGCGCACCGCCCGCGACGCCGCGGTGGTCTACGTGCTGGAGTCACCCCTGCCGGGCGGGACGCTGAAGACGGCGCGCAAGGGAACGGGCGACTACGCACTGGTCATCGAGGGACGCGCCGCCCACGCCGGCGTGGAGCCAGAGAAGGGCATCAGCGCCATCCAGGAGCTGGCGCACCAGGTCCTGGTGCTGCACGCGCTCAACGACATCCAGCGCGGCACCACGGTCAACGTCGGCGTGGTCCAGGGCGGGACGCGCCCGAACGTGGTGGCGGCGTCCGCCCGGGCGCAGATCGACGTGCGCGTGGCAATGCCATCCGAAGCGGCTCGGCTGGACGCGGCGATCCGCGGCCTGCGGCCATGCCTGCCCGGCGCCAGGCTCACGGTCGAGGGCGGGCTGAACCGGCCGCCGATGGAGCGTTCCGCCGCCATGGGCCGCCTCTTCGAGCGGGCGCGCGCCATCGCCGCGGGCCTGGGCGTCCCGGACCTCCAGGAAGGTGCGACCGGCGGCGGCAGCGACGGCAACTTCACCGCTGCCATGGGCATCCCGACGCTAGATGGGCTCGGGCCCGAAGGCGAGGGGGCGCACGCCGCCCATGAGCACGTCCTGGTCGAGAGCCTGCCGCGCCGCGCCGCGCTCGTCGCGGGCCTCCTGGCGGAGGTCTGATCGCGGCCGGCCGCGTCAGGCCGCGTCCGGTTCCGGGAGCTCCACCCGGATGCCGAGGCTCTCCGCGATGCACGCCTGCTTGGCGGTCATCTCGCACAGGTCGGCCGCGTTGAAGGCAGCGGCGAGCTCGGCGCCCATGGCAGTCAGGCCGTGGGCCGCCAGTATGATCACACTCACGCCCGGGTTCGCCAGGATCGCGTCCCGCACGTAGCCGTGGAGCGTCGGCGTGCCCGAATAGGCGACGGGCACGCACGGCACGTGCTTGAGCCCGAGCTTCGCCGAGACGGTGACCAGCGGCAGCGGCCGGACGCGCAGCGACTGCACCACCGTGTACGGCGGGTGGAGGTGGATGACCGCGTGGACGTCCGGGCGCAGCTTGTACGCCCAGAGGTGGAACGGCGTCTCCTTCGAGGGGCGGAACCCTTCCGCCCCCTCCAGCATGGTCCCCTCGAAGTCCACGCGAACGATGTCGCGCGGCGTCGCATCGGCCAGCGACACGTTGGTGCGGGTGATCAGCGCTTCGTCGGTGCCGGGGATGCGCACGCTGATGTTCCCCCCCGCCGCGGCCACCAGCCCGCGGTCGAACGTCTTGTGGCAGACGCGAACGATCTCTGCCTTCAGCGCGGCGATGCTCGCCGGGGCGACCTGCGTGCGCGTCGCCGTCATGGCACGAACACCACCTTGATCGGGTCTCCTTCCCGTTCGCGCACGACTCGGAAGCCTTCCTGGATGTCGGCGAGCGGGAAGCGGTGCGTCACCAGGTCACGGCCGCGGATCCTGCCCTGCGCCGCAAGCGAGAGCGCCCGGCGCACGTTGCCGCCGCCTTCGCCGCGCGTCGTGTAGAGCGTCACGTCGTCGCGGATAGCCGAGGTGAGGTCGAAGGTGACGGGCTGCTTGTAGAAGGCCAGGAACAGGATCTTGCCGCCACGCTTGACCATCTCCACGCACTGCTGCGGTGCGCCAGGGGCGCCCGAGGCCTCGACCACCAGGTCAGCGCCCCGGCCCTTCGTCAGCTCCCTGACAATGCCCGTCGGCGTCTCTTCACGAGCGTTCACGACGGCGTCGGCGCCCAGGCGCGCTCCCAGCTCCAGCCGGCTGGCGCGCGTGCCGACCAGGATCACCCGGTCGGCCCCCAGTGCCTTGCACAGTTGCACCGTCATCAGGCCGACCGGACCCGGGCCGATGACGACGATCGTCTCGCCGGCGATGAACCCGCCCGCGGTGTCCAGCCCGTACAGACCTGTGCCCGCTGTCGTGACCAGCACGGCGTCCTCCCAGGTCACGCCGTCAGGGATCCGGTACAGGGCGTTCACGTGGTGGACGACGTACTCGGCGAAGCCGCCATCCGTCGACAGGCCCGAGGTGCGGTGGCCTTTAGCGAGATTGCCGTAGTTGAGGCACGCGGTGTACATGCCGAGCACGCAGTTCTCGCAGCGACCGCACCCTTTGTGGGCCTCGATGGCCACCCGGTCGTCCACCGCGAGCTCGTCCACCGTGGGGCCAAGGGCGACCACCGTGCCCGTCCACTCATGCCCGGGCGTGAACTGGCCGAAGGGCGGCTGGCTCGGGAACGGGTGTGTCTGGATCTTCAGGTCCGTGCCGCAGGTGCCGCACATCGCCACCTTCACCAGCACCTCGCCCGGTCCGGGCGTCGGTACCGGCTTCTCCACCACGCGGAAGTCGTTCTGGCCAAACAGCACTGCCGCCCGCATGGTGCGCGGGAGCGCGCCCGGACGGGCCGTTGTCGCGTCGATCGCCAATGTCACTGGTCCCTCCTCACGTCTCAACTCGGGACGCCGGCGCCTGCAGGCGGACGGCGATGGCTTCGAGCTCGATGCTGTCCGCCTGGTTCAAGGCTCCGACCTCCAGGATGGTGCGTGTCGGCAATTCGGCTCCAAAGACGCGCTCGAACGCCTCATTCACGATGGGGCGCTGCCTTTCCATGTCGGTCACGTAGACGCGCGTCGACAGGACGCGCTGCACGGAGGAGCCGTTCTCCTCGAGCGCGCGCTCGAGGTGCTGGAAGATGAGGCGCACCCGCTCCTCGTCGGACTCGGCCGGCTGGCCCGTGGCCGGGTCGATGCCGCGCAGTCCGGAGAGGAACACCAGGCTTCCCCACGCCGCCGACCAGGCGAAAGGGCCCGTCGGCTCCGGCAGGCCGGCAATGGAGCGCCGCCGTTCGATGCCCTCAGCCTCACGCGCCCCGTCAGGCAGCGACGAGCTCATTCGTAAAGTACTGGTCGAGCGCGAGCTTCTTGTCGATCACCCCGGACTCCTGCAGGAGGTCGAGCGACCGGTTCCAGGGTGCCTGCTCGCTCCTCCCGAGCGCCGGCTCCCGGTTGACCAGCAGGAGCAGGTTCTTCACCTGCCCATCGATCACGGCGGCGCCGAGCTGCTCGCCGTACAGCCTGGTCATGATCTGGGTAGCCTGGTCGGGGCGGTCGAGCGTGGCCTGGAAGCCGCGCAGGGTTGCCTGCGTGAAGGCCTTCACCAACCCTTTATCGCTCTGCATCACCGACTTGTTAGCTACGAGGAGGTAGCCAATGGGGTCGAAGTCGAGGTCCGCCAGCTTTAGCAGGTTCAGCTTGTCCTTGGTCCGGGTCTGCAAGATCACGTAGTCGTTGGCGAAGAAGATGTCGGCCATGATGTCGAGCTGGCGGGCTAGAAAGAGACCGACACGTGCCGATGGGTCCGACGAGACCACTTCGACCTTGCTCTTGTCCACGTTGAACTTCCGGGCGAACGCGTCCCACACCTGGAAGAACGTCGAGGAGCTCGAGATGGATACCTTGCGACCTTCGAGCGACTTCGGACCTGTCAGCGGCACGTCCGGCCAGGACGCCCAGACCATGCCGGTGTTGCGGCCGAGCGTCGCGATCGTCTGAAGTGGCATGCCCTGGTTGATGCCCTGGATCACCTGGATCGACGGGATGTACCCGAAGTGGTCATTGCCCGTCGAGACGACCTGGGCGGCCTGGGTGCCGCTCTTGCCTTCCAGCAGGTCGACCTCGAGTCCCGCTTCTCTGTAGAAACCCTGCTCGCGGGCGACGAAGAAAGGCGTGAACTCGCCCTTGACGGTCCAGTTGAACCGGACTGAGACCTTCTTCGCGCCTGCAGCCGCGGGCGCCGCCTGCTGCGTGGCGGCGACTGCCGGGGCCGGCTTCGCCGTGGCCGGGGCGGCGGCCGGCGCAGCGGCCTGGCACGCCGCGAGCAGCGACGTGCCCAGGCCGGCGCCGAGGACGGCCAGACTCGTGC
>CAYSYM010000026.1:0-47997 GCA_964435115.1 uncultured Chloroflexota bacterium
CCCTAAGCCAGACTAGGCGACCTCTCCAGTTCGGCTATCAGCCCTCGGCCGTCAGCCAGCGGTACGTCTTCCCCAATGCACGGCTGACCGCGGATGGCGGCGGAAGGGGTGGGATTCGAACCCACGAGGGCTTTCAATACCCTAGTCGTTTTCGAGACGACCGCCCTAGGCCTCTAGGCGACCCTTCCGGCCGAAGTGTACCAAGTCGGTGGGTCTGCACCCCAGCCGTGCCCCGGGCGCCTACATCGAGGCCGGGGCGCTGACGCCGATCAGGTCAAGCGCGTTGGCCAGCGCCAGGCGCGCCGCCTCCGCCAGCTTCAGTCGCGCGGCCTGGACGGCCGGGTCGACGCCGAGCACCCTGAGCGCTGGGTCGTCGTTACCGGCCTCGTACCACGTCTGGATGGCGCGCGCCAGCTCGTAGGCGTAGTGCGGCACGTGGTGCGGCGCGAGCTGCCGCGCCGCCAGCTCCACCACCTCCGGGAGCTGGAGCATCCGCCGGATCAGCGCCAGCTCGGCCGGATGCTCCAGCAGCGAGACGTCGCCCGACCGCCAGTCGGCATCTGGTGGCGCATTGCGCAGGACGCTCGCCAGACGAGCGTGCCCGTACTGGACGTAGTAGACCGGGTTGTCGCTGGACTGGCGCTTGGCCAGGTCCAGGTCGAACTCCATCATCGCGTCGGCGCTGCGGCCGATGAGGAACCAGCGCATCGCGTCCACGCCCACCTCGTCCAGCACCTCGCCCATGGTGATGAAGGTGCCTGCGCGCTTCCCCATGCGTACCGGCTGGCCGTGCCGCAGCACGTTCACCATCTGGTAGATCACCACGTCGAACTGCTCCGGCTCGACGCCCAGCGCCCGCACGACGGCCTTCATGGAGGGCACCTGGCCCTGGTGGTCGGCCCCCCAGACGTCGATCACCCGGTCGAAGCCGCGCACCAGGAACTTGTCGTAGTGGTAGGCGATGTCGGTCGCCGTGTAGGTCGGGCGGCCGTCGGCGCGGATGAGCACCCGGTCGCGCTCGTCGCCCAGCGTGGTCGACCGCAGCCACACCGCGCCCTCGCGCTCGTACACGAGGTCGCGCGACCGCAGCAGGTCCAGGGTCGCGTCGAAGCCGCCGTCGCGGATCAGGCTGGTCTCTGAGAACCAGTGGTCGAAGTGGATGCGCATCCGGTCCAGCTCGACGGCGATCCACTGCATGATGCGGGCAGTCGCCAGGCGGCCGATCTCGTCCGCGCGCTCCTCCGGCAGACTGGAAAAACGGTCCCCGTGCTCGGCCTGGATCTCCTTCGCCAGGTCCACCACGTACTCGCCGCGGTAGTCGGTCTCGGCCAGCGCGACATCGCGGCCGAGGAGCTGCTGGTAGCGAACCCAGACGCTGTGGTGCAGGTTCTCCACCTGGGTACCGGCGTCGTTGTAGTAGTACTCGCGCTGGACCTGCCACCCTGCGTGCGCCAGCACACGTGCCAGGCTGTCGCCGAGCGCGGCGTTGCGTCCGTGGCCGATGTGGAGCGGGCCGGTCGGGTTGCCGCTGACGAACTCCACCTGCACCCGCCGCGCGTGGCCGAGATTGACTCGTCCGAAGCCAGATCCGACGGCCAGGATGGTGTTGACCTGCTCGCGCAGCCAGCGCGCGTTCAGGACGAAGTTCAGGAACCCCGGCGGCGCCACCTCCACGGTGGCCAGGTACGGTGGCAGCTCCAGGGAGATCCGGGTAGCGATGGCGCTGGCGATCTCCATGGGGTTGGGCCCCAGAGGGCCGACCGCGCGCCTGGCGCGCAGCGGGAAGCTGCTGGCGAAGTCGCCAAGCTCCGGCTTGGGCGGGCGCTCGATGCCCACCTCGGGCATCGCGACGCTGGGAAGCTCCCCGCCGGCCTGGGCCTGGCTCACCGCGCGTCGCACGAGGTCGACCAGCCGGTCGCGGAGCAGCACGTCGTCGCGGACCATCACCGTGCCAGCGCCGCCTTGAGCGCCGTGAAAGCCGGCCGTGGCGAGCCGTCGGGGTTCGTGATGCTCCACCAGTACTGCTCCTGCTGGGGCGTCCACTGTGGATCGGGCAGGTAGATGACGGTCAGGAAGCTCATCCACGGCGCCCACTGCTGGCGTGCGCAGGCGAACGCGGCCACCAGGTTCTGGGCTTGCTGCTGCTCCGACACGGCCGACCACCGGTAGGGGGAGTTGGGCCGCAGGTCTGTCGTCCAGCCCATCTCGAGCACCCCCATCTGTTTGTCGGCGTCGCCATTGTCCAGCATGACCTGGCGCACGTCCTCCACGTGGCGGAAGGCGTACACCCGCCTGGCATCAGGCGGGCTGGGGTCGCCGTTCGTCAGCGCGGGGTCCAGGGCGACCTGGCCGGGATCGACACACGGTTCGGCCTTGAACCCGGCCGCGTGCACGCCGAGGATATCGAAACTACCCCTGGCGCCAGCCGCGTACATGCCGCGGTAGAAGTCCAGGTCACGCATCACTCGGGCGCTGGACTCGGTCGTGGGCGACATACCGGCCGTGACGACGAACGCCTGCGGGTCGGCGGCCTTGATCGCCTGGTAGCTGGCCTTGAGCATGGTCGTGTACTCGGCCGGGTCTGGCGTCCGGCCGCCCCACTCCCGGTCCAGGTTGGGCTCATTCCAGATCTGGTAGGCCTGGATCCGTCCCCTGTAGCGCGTGGCGAGCGCGGTCAGGTAGTCGGTCCAGTCCTTCAGGTTGTCCGGCGGGCCTGAGGCGGGGAACACGATCCGGGAGGACGCCCACCTGGGCTGGTTGTCGACCCGCGCGATGAGCTTCAAGCCGCTGTCGTTGATCGCCTTGACGACCCGGTCTGGCTCATCCCACTCGAACTGGCCCTTGCCGTTCTTCTCGACGTAGCGCCACTCGAAGCGCTGCTTCACCCAGGTGAACCCCGCCGCCCGGGCCAGGTCGAGATCGCGCGCCGTGGTGCCGGGATTCCCCCACAGGAACACGTGGACGGCGGGGTCGGCCGTGGGGATCCCGCCCGCCTGGGAGGCCGGGGCGCCCGTGGGCGAACCCGGAGCGCGGCTGGTTGGCGACGCCGCCGGCGATGGCGCGGCGGGTACGGGTGGCTGCGCTGGGCTAGCCGTCGGGGAGGGCGAGCAGGCGCTGACGACTAGGAACGCCGCCAGCGCGAGTGGAACGGAGAATCGGGACAGCAGGAGTGCCTCTGAAGAAACGGCAGAGTCGTCTGCCGGAGACGACGAACGGGGCATCCGCCGCGGCCGTCCGTGGTGCGCCGGCGTCCCGCCGGAGTATAGCGACCGGCTTCCTGGCTCTTCGGGAGACGCGGGCTCGCGTCTCCCGAGCGCGGCGGCCAGGCCTGCCTGATCGGCGTCGCCGCCCGCTTACGGGAGCGAGCCGTTCTGGCGGCCGGCCTTCACGGCGTTGTAGGCCGGCCGAGCGGAGCCGTCCGGGTTGTTGATCGCCCACCAGTACTCCTCGCGCTCCGGAGTCCACGCGGGGTCGACGAACGTCCAGAGGGTCATGACGCCGATCCACGGGCTCCAGTTCTGCCGCGCGTACTGGAACGCCTTCACGATGTTCTGCGCCTTCTTCTCCTCACTGATGGCAAACCAGGAGTAGGCAGGGTGCACCTGGTCGCTGGTCCAGCCGAACTCCAGCAGCCAGATCTGGCGATCCGCGTCGCCGGCCTTCACCATCACGTCACGGAGCTGCTCGATGCGGCGGAAGTAGAAGCTGGGGTGGCCGAAGGCAGGCAGCGAATTGAGCGGCACGTCTACCTCGGGCGCCTGGGTGTTGCCGTGGGCGCCGAGCACGTCGTAGTTCACGCCGCCCTTCAGGCCGGCGCCGTACAGCCACTGCAGGTAGGTGAGGTCGTCGGCGGACTTCCCGTTGGTGACGCCCGTGGGCGACAGGCCCGCGGTGATCACCGTAACGCTCGGGTCGGCCGCCTTGGCCGCGCGGTACGCGCCACTGAGGAACCGCACGTAGTCGGCCGCCTGCTGCTGGTTGATTGCCTGGTTGCCCCACTCGCGGTCGAGGTTCACCTCGTTCCACACCTCGATCGCCTGGACCTGGCCGAAGGGCGAGCCTGCCCTGTAGCGTGAGACGAAGGCCGAGACGAAGTCCCAGTAGTCCTGGTAGTTGTCCGGCGGGCCGTTGTTCGCGCCGTCACGGCGGGCCCACTGCGGCTGGAAGTCGAGCCGGGCGAGGACCTTCACGCCGGCGGCGCCGCTGGCCTTGACGATGCGGTCCGCCTCCGCCCAGTTGAATCTGCCCTTCCCCTCGCCCTCGATCATGCGCCATTGGAAGAGGGTCTTCTGCCAGCGGAACCCCGCGCTGGTAGCGAGCTTGAGGTCACGGTCGGTGGTGGCGGGATTGCTCCACAGGAACATGCTCAGCCCGTAGTCGGGGCTTGGAGCTGGGGTGCTTGTCGATTGCGCGGGCACCGGCGTGCTCGCCGCGGCGGACTGCACCGGTCGGGAGACCGGTTGGGAGGCGGGGGTGCCGGCGATGGTCGAGCCCGAAGGGTCGAAGGCGTTGCCGTAGACGGTGCCGGTGGGGAGCGAGCCGTCCAGGGCGGAGCGGTACAGCGCGCTCCCGCGGGCCTGAGCCTCCAGGTCCGGGGGCAGGTCCTTACCGGTCACGACAGCCTTCAGGTAGTCGGCCAGCAGCAGCCCCTGCGTCAGCCCGGTCGTCTTGTCGTAGTGCATGATGCCGCGCTGGAAGCGCTGGTAGATGAAGTTGAAGTTGCTGGGGTCGCGCTGAGGGGCGCTCGTGGGGAGGCCCCACAGCTCCAGGTTGACCAGGAACAGCAAGCCTGGGTTCCCCTCCCCGTCCGGGAAGGCCTCGGCGGCGGAGACTGTCCCCTGGAATGTGCTCAGGAAGTTGACCGGCTCGCCCGCGAACGTGTCTGGCACGTTCGTCTCGACGAAGGCGAGCGCCTTCGCGGTGTAGTCAGGATCGCCCGGCAAGGGGGCCTGGCTTGCCAGGCCGGGGTCGCCGGCCGGGAAGGTGGAGCCGTTGATGCGGGTGTAGGGGAGGAGACCCGCGTCCAGCAGGTTGAGGAGGCCGACGCCGTTGCTACCGCACTGCTGGAGCGCCAGGCGCTGGAAGAACTGAGTGGTGCAGCCGCGGAAGAGGAAGTCGCGGGAGACGGGGTAGCCGAACGTCCGGAGGCCGCCGCGCTTCTGGAAGTAGTCCCAGAAGCTGTCGCGGTCGACGCGGAAGCCCGTCTCGGCGAAGAAGCGAGGATCCGCGGCCTGCGCCTGGGCCTCTGCCCGGGAGGTGGGTGGGAAGGACGCGCTGCCCAGGGCGAGACCGACCACGAACGCCGCGGCCAGGCACGCGGGCCAGCGTATGGCACGAGCCGACGCAGTTGGGACCCACGTGCTCAGCCTTCGCAGGAGGGAGCGCGGAGCGCGCAGGAGAGCGCGCACGATGCCGCCCCTACCGAGCGGCGAGGGGAGCCATGGAAGCAAAGGGGTCCTCCAGGAGGCGGTTGGGTGAGCGCGCCGCGCAGCATAGTCCGCCGTGGGCGCGCGACCCTAGCCTGACAACGTGGCGTGCCCCGCCCTGTGACACGCCGTAACCCCACTGTGATGCTGCCCCGCCACCGCCGCCCCGTTTTACAGTCTCCCTGGAGACACCTATACTCCCGCCGCCAAGAGAGGCATGGTATGCAAGGCAAGGTCGTCTACCTGACCCCTGAGGGGCAGAAGCGCTTCCAGGACGAGCTGACCGAGCTGCTGACCCACCGTCGCCACGAGGTCGAGGAACGGATTCGTCGTGCGAAGGAGTTCAGCGACACGGTCGACAACGCCGAGTACGACGAGGCGAAGAACGAGCAGGCGTTCCTCGAGGGACGCATCCAGGAGCTCGAGCGGCTCCTGGCCAGCGCCAAGATCATCGAGGAGCCACCGCAGCGGGGCGACTTCGTGCGACTGGGCTCGTACGTGACCGTGCGGACGAGCGACGGCGAAGAGACGTACCACCTCGTGGGCTCGCACGAGGCTGATCCGCGGAAGGGGGCGATCTCCAACGAGTCGCCGATCGGCCGGGCGATCATGGGCAAACGCGTGGGGGACGAAGTGACGGTGGTCGCACCGGCCGGGAGCTTCGACCTGCAGGTCGTGGCCATCAGGTAACCCGCTCTGGCGGCCTGCCCCGGAGCCGGGGTGGCGAGAGGAGGGGCGGGCCGCCGCGGTACCCCCTCCAGGGGAGCGACGACTGGGACCGGCCGCGGCCACGTAGGGGATACACTCGCGGCCGCGCCCGCGGCGATGCATGGCCGCGTTGGTCCACTTGCCGCGCCGGTCGCCGCGTGCTGTTGAATAGGGCTCGATGAGTGACGACGACGCGCTGCCGCCGGCGGGCGAGCCGCTCGACCGTATCCGGCGCGCGCGGAGCCAGAAGCTCGAGCGGCTCGAGTCAGCTGGGGTCCCCGGCTACCCGACGCGGTTCGAGCGCTCGCACGCGGCGCGCGAGGTAGTGAGCCAGTTCGAGCAGCTGCAGGGCCAGCGCGTGTGCGTCGCCGGCCGCCTCGGCGTGTTCAAGACGTTTGGCGAGAAACTCGCCTTCGTCTTCGTCCAGGATGCCTCCGGGCAGGTCCAGCTCGTGCTCCACCCGCGCGACCTGCCACAGCGCGCCCGGCTCGTGTACGCAGCGCTCGATCCCGGCGATTTCGTCGGCGCCTGCGGTCGGGTGATGCAGACGAGGACCGGGGAGGTGAGCGTGGAGGTCGAGGAGCTCACGCTCCTGGCCAAGTCCCTGCGCAACCCGCCGGAGAAGTGGCACGGCCTCACCGACGTCGAGACGCGCTACCGGCAGCGGTACCTGGACCTCATATCAAACGACGAGAGCCGCCAGGTCTTCCTCACGCGCAGCCGCATCATCTCGGCCATTCGGCGCTACCTGGATGCACGCGGATTCGTGGAAGTTGAGACGCCCGTGCTCCAGCCCATCCCGGGCGGCGGCGCAGCGCGGCCATTCGCCACGGCGTCGAACGCGCTCGACACCACCATGTACCTCCGCGTCGCGCTTGAGCTGTACCTCAAACGGTGCATCGTGGGTGGCATCGAGCGCGTGTACGAGCTGGGCAAGAACTTCCGCAATGAAGGCGTGTCGTTCAAGCATAACCCGGAGTTCACGATGCTGGAGGTGTACCAGGCGTACGCGGATTACCAGGACATCATGGCCCTCACCGAGCAGCTCGTCGCCGACGCTGCCCGGGCGGCGGTGGGCACGACGGTCGTCCCGTGGGGCGACGCCACGCTCGATCTCACTCCGCCATGGGCGCGTATCCCACTCCGAGAGGCGATCGCCGAGTACGCGGGTGTGGACTACGCGACGCTCCCGGATGCCGTGTCGCTCCGCGAGGCCGCCGCGCGAGCAGGGCTCGCGCCCGACCCACACTGGGGTCGCGGCAAGGTGATCGACGAGCTGCTGACGGCGTTCGTCGAGCCGAAGCTCCTGCAGCCGACCTTCCTGGTGGACTACCCGACCGAGTTCCCCGGGTCCACGCTGGCGAAGGGAAAGCCAGGCCAGCCCGAGGAGGTGGAGCGTTTCGAGGCCTTCGCCGGCGGGATGGAGATCGCCAACGCGTTCTCGGAGCTGAACGATCCGCGAGTGCAGCGCCAGCGGTTTGAGGAGCAGGTGCGAGCCCGTCTGGAGGGCGACCAGGAGGCCCAGCCGTACGATGCCGACTTCCTGGTGGCGCTGGAGCACGGGATGCCCCCAACCGGCGGGCTGGGCGTGGGCGTCGACCGGCTGGCGATGCTGCTGACCGACCGACACGCCATTCGCGACGTGATTCTCTTCCCGCAGATGCGGCCGCGAGAAGCGGGGTGAGGTGCGGGGGTTGAGTGTTGGGAGTTGGATTTCAGATCGCGGATTTCAGGTCTCAGGTTTGAGGGCGAGGGGGCCTTCGCGCCGACCCGCGCCTACCCGCACCTATCGGCCATCGACCATCCACGGCCAGGACGCGCGGGCGGACGTGCGGTGAGCGGTGGCGGCTTGAGGCCCCCACCGATCAATCCGTCTCCTCCGGCGGGGCGGCGCGGTATCCGCCGCGTTGGGCTAGCGAGCGGTCAGGTCGGCTCTCACCCGCGCCATCCGGTAGGCGTCGACGAACTGGCCGTCCCGGTAGGCGAAAGCACGGGCGGTGCCCTCCACCTCGAACCCGAGCTTCTCGTAGAGATGGACCGCCGGCGCGTTGTCGGCGTAGACGTCCAGCTCCAGGCGCGCCAGGTTCAGCCACTTGAACGCGAGGTGAAGCGCTGCCTCCAGGAGCGCCGTGCCGATCCCCCGGCCCTGGTAGGCATCGTGCACGGCTATGCCGATCCTGCCCACGTGCCTTCGGCGCGGAGGTGGCTCCACATGCAGGCCGACCGAGCCCACCACCCGCCCGTCCACCTCGGCCACCAGGCGGTGGAGGTCCGCCGTGCGCTGCGCGAGGCGCTCGCGTCGTTCCTCGACCGATCGCCATGGGAGCTGCAGCGTCTCGCGGATCACGCGTGGACACGCGAAGATCGCCGCTATCGCCTCGGCATCGCCCGGCTCAGCCGCGCGCACGAGCACGTCAGTCACGGCTTCCCTCCAGTGGCTCGAACAGCTCGTCGGCGGAGACGAGCAGCACGCCCTCGGCCTCGGCGCGCGCTCCGCACCCCACGTCTCCTCCAGGCGTCAGCCAACGCGAGCGATCCCGGAACCCGTCCGTGGCGGGAGCCCAGTATACGCCGCGACCCCCCGCGGCAGTTGGCCGTGTAGCATCGTGTGGCGCCAACCGCCGACTGCCACCGCTTCGGCATCCAGGTCACTGTCGGCCAACCCCCATGCTGAACCCCGACCTGCTCCGCCGCGACCCTGAGAAGACCCGCGCTGCGCTCGCCCGGCGTGGCGAGGACGCCGTGCGCGCCTTCGACGCGGCGGTGGTGGCAGACAGCCGCTGGCGTGCCTTGACCGGCGAGGTCGACGAGCTGCGGGCGGAGCGGAACCAGCGCAGCAGCCAGATTCGCAGCCAACCGTCCCCCCAGCAGCTCACGGAGATGCGCCGCCTGCGCACTCGTCTGGCCGAGGTCGAGCAGCAGCTCCAGGCAGTCGAAGGGGAGCGCGACCAGGCGCTCAAGGCGGTCCCGAACCTGCCGGACCCGTCCGTGCCCTTCGGCACGGACGAGAGCGAGAACGTCGTGGTGCGGACGTGGGGCCAGCCCCGCGCCTTCGACTTCGAGCCGCTGCCGCACTGGGAGCTGGGGAAGCGCCTGGCGATCCTCGACCTCGAAGCGGGGGCGCGACTGGCGGGCGCGCGCTTCTACGTCCTCCGCGGCGCCGGAGCCGGGCTCGAGCGCGCGCTGATCAGCTTCATGCTCGACCTGCACGTGCGCGAGCAGGGCTATACCGAGATCGAGGTGCCCTACCTGGTGCGCGAGGAGATCATGCTGGGCTCCGGGCAGCTCCCCAAGTTCGCCGACAACCTCTACCACGACGCCGAGGAGGACCTCTGGCTGATCCCCACCTCCGAGGTGCCGCTGGTCAACTACTACTACGGCGAGATCATCCCGCCCGCCACGCTGCCGCTCAGACTCACCGCCGCTAGCGCCTGCTTCCGCCGCGAGAAGGTAGCGGCCGGCAAAGACATCCGCGGGATCAAGCGCGTGAAGCAATTCAATAAGGTCGAGATGGTGCGCATCGTGGAGCCGGACGACTCGATGCGCCACCTGGACGAGCTGGTGGCCGACGCGGAGCGGGTGTTCCAGCTCCTCGAGCTGCCGTACCAGGTCGCCATGCTGTGCACGGGCGACCTCGGCTTCGCCATGGCCAAGACGTTCGACATCAACGTCTGGGCCGCGGGCAGCCAGGAGTGGCTGGAGTGCTCCTCATGCTCGAACGCCAACGACTACCAGGCGCGGCGCGCGAACGTCCGCTTTCGCCGCGAGGCGGGTGGCAAGACCGAGTACCCGCACACCCTGAATGGGTCTGGCGTCGGGCTGCCACGCACGCTGATCGCCGTGCTTGAAAACAACCAGCAGGGCGACGGGTCGGTGGTGATTCCCGAGGTCCTGCGCCCCTACATGGGCAGGCAGGAGCGCATCACGCCACCGTAAGGGGTACACCCGCGGCGTGGTGCGCTGTTCGGCCCCCAGTGGCCGAGGCCCCGCTCGCCTGGCGCGCCAGACCCTTCGGCGACGCCCACCGGGAGGGCGGCTGCCGTTCCTCCCGCTACCTCGTGCTACCCTCAACGTCACGATGACCGCCGATGCCATCGCGGACCGCGCGCCCACCACCACCCACCCGCAGGTCCACGACCTGCAGAAGATCGTCGCCCTCGCCAAGCGGCGTGGGTTCGTGTACCCGAGCGCCGAGATTTACGGCGGGTTCGCCAACGCCTGGGACTACGGGCCGCTCGGCGCTCTACTGAAGCTGAACGTCAAGCTGGCCTGGATCCGCGCCAACGTGCAGCTCCGCGACGACGTGGAGCTGGTGCAGGCGGCGATCATCACGGCGCCCCAGGTGTGGAAGGCGTCCGGCCACGTCGACACCTTCGCCGACCCGCTGGTGGATTGTCTCGGCGAGTGCAAGCGGCGCTACCGAGCGGACCAAATCGAGGGCGACCGCTGCCCGACGTGTCACGGGCCGCTATCGGAGGCACGCCCGTTCAACCTGATGTTCAAGACGTACGTTGGGCCGGTCGAAGACGAGGCGGGGCTGGCCTACCTGCGGCCCGAGACAGCGCAGGGCATGTTCGTCAACTTCAAGAACGTCGCCATCTCCATGCGCCGCAAGCTCCCGTTCGGCATCGCACAGGTGGGGAAGTCGTTCCGGAACGAGATCACGCCTGGCAACTTCATCTTCCGCACGCGCGAGTTCGAGCAGATGGAGCTGGAGTACTTCGTGAAGCCGGGCACGGACGAGGCGTGGTTCGAGCATTGGGTCGACCAGCGCGAGCGGTGGTTCCTGGACCTCGGGCTGCGCCGGGAGCACCTGCGCCGCTACGAGACGCCGAGGGAGGAGCTGGCCCACTACTCCAAGCGCACGGTCGACCTCCAGTACCACTTCCCGTTCGGCAAGGGCTGGGAAGAGTTGGAGGGCATCGCCAACCGTGGCGACTACGACCTGGCCCAGCACGAGACCTTCAGCGGCGAGACGCTGGCGGTCTTCGACGAGGAGACGCGCACCCACGTGCGGCCGTACGTCGTCGAGCCGGCCCTCGGCGTGGACCGCGCCGCGCTCGTCTTTCTGCTCGACGCCTACGACGAACAGGTGCTGGATCCGGCCAGGAACGACGTCCGGACTGTGCTCCACCTCCACCCGACGCTCGCGCCGTACAAGGTGGCCGTACTGCCGCTCTCCAGGAAGCCCGAGCTGGCCCGCGTCGCGCAGGAGGTCTACCAGGAGCTGCGTCGGCGCTGGATGGTCGTCTACGACACCGCGAGTGGCATCGGGAAGGCCTACCGGCGGCAGGACGAGATCGGCACCCCCTACTGCGTGACCGTGGACTTCCAGAGCCTCGAGGACCGTGCAGCGACGATCCGAGACCGCGACAGCATGGAGCAGGTCCGGGTCCCGATCGCCGACCTGCGCCACTGGCTCGCGGATCACCTGGAGCCATAAGGATCACCACCGAACGCGATAAACTAGAGTAATGGCTGGGGCGAGGGCCCTGGCGCACGCGCAAAGGAGACGCGCCTCATGGCACTAGACGTAACGAGCACGCCTTCATCGGCCCGGGCGAGCGGCGCGGCCGCGCAGTGGGTGTATCTCGCGGAGGTGGCGCCAGCCGCGAACAAGGATCTCCTGGGTGGCAAGGGGGCAGGGCTCGCCGCCATGACGCAGGCCGGCCTCCCGGTCCCGCCGGCGTTCACCATCACCACGGCGGCCTGCAACGCATTCCAGGCGAGCGGGGAGTTCCCGCCCGGCCTGTGGGAGGAGACGCTGGCGGCGCTACGGAGCATCGAGGAGAAGACTGGCAAGAAGCTGGGCGACCCGGCCAACCCGCTGCTGGTCTCGGTGCGCTCCGGCGCGAAGTTCTCCATGCCGGGCATGATGGATACCGTGCTCAACCTCGGGCTGAACGACTCGACGGTTCAGGGCCTGGCGCGCCAGACCAGGAACGAACGCTTCGCCTGGGACGCCTACCGCCGCTTCGTCCAGATGTTCGGGCACATCGTGCTGGGCGTCTCGGGCGAGCAGCTGGACCACGTCTTCGAGGCAGCCAAGCGGCGCGCGGGCGCCAGGCAGGACACCGACCTCGGTGCCGAGCAGCTTCGCGCGGTCACCAGCGAGCTGAAGGAGCTCGTGCAGCGCGAGACGGGCCGGCCGTTCCCGACCGACGTCTACGAGCAGCTCCGTCTCGCCATCGTGGCCGTGTTCAGGTCCTGGATGGGTAAGCGCGCGGTCGACTATCGCAACGAGTTCAAGATCCCACACGACCTGGGCACGGCGGTGAACGTGGTGGCGATGGTGTTCGGGAACATGGGTGAGGACTCGGGAACCGGCGTCGCGTTCACGCGCAACCCGTCCACGGGCGAGAAGGCGCTCTTCGGCGAATTCCTCCCGAACGCCCAGGGCGAGGACGTGGTCGCGGGCATCCGCACCCCGCTGGACATCGCCCGCATGCGCGACGTCTGGCCGGAGGTGTACGCCGAGTTCCAGGAGATCGCGGACCGCCTCGAACGCACCTACCGGGATGCCCAGGACCTAGAGTTCACCGTCGAGCGCGGCCGGCTGTACATGCTGCAGACGCGCAACGCCAAGCGCACGGCCAGGGCGGCGGTGGTGATGGCGGTGCAGATGGTCCAGGAAGGGCTGATTACGAAGGAGGAGGCGCTCAAGCGAGTGGAGCCGAGCCAGGTGCAGCAGCTCCTCGTGCCGCAGTTCGACCCGGAGGCACGCTCGAAGGCGAGCTCCCTGCTCGGGCGCGGCCTGGCGGCCTCGCCGGGCGCAGCGGTCGGCAAGCTCGTGTTCGACCCCGACCGGGCGGAGCAGCTGGCGAACGGCGGCGAACCCGTCATCCTGGCGCGTCGGGAGACATCGCCCGAGGACTTCCACGGGATGGCGCGTGCGGTGGGGATCCTCACTTCGCGTGGCGGCATGACCAGCCACGCGGCCGTGGTGGCACGGCAGATGGGCAAGCCGTGCGTCGCGGGCGCCGAGGAGATCGAGATCGACGTCGCGGCGCGGAAGCTCTCCGCGAACGGGACCACCCTGGTCGAGGGCGACTGGGTGTCGCTCGACGCGACGCTGGGCGAGGTCTACGGCGGCCGGATCCCGACGGTCGCGCCGGACATCCACCGCGACCAGGAGCTGGCGACGCTGTTGGCCTGGGCTGACGAGGTGCGCGAGATTGGCGTGAAGGCGAACGCCGATACGCCCGAGGAAGCGAGGCGCGCCCGCGACCTCGGCGCGGAAGGCATCGGTCTCTGCCGCACCGAGCACATGTTCCGCGAGGAAGGCCGGCCGCCCTACGTGCAGGCAATGATCCTGGCGGCGCCCGAGGCGAAGCGTGGCAACGCCGATGCCCGACGCGAGTACGAGGCGGCGCTCGCCACGCTGGGCGAGTTCCAGACCGGCGACTTCTCCGGGATCCTCGAGGCGATGGATGGCCTGCCGGTCATCATCCGTCTCATCGACCCGCCGCTCCACGAGTTCCTCCCCAAGCATGACCGGCTGCTGGTCGAGGTCACGGAGGCGAAGGCGCAGGGCGAGGCCGGGCCCGAGGTAGCCGAGAAGGAGCGCCTCCTCCACGCTGTCGAGCAGCTCCACGAGCAGAACCCGATGCTGGGCCTGCGGGGCTGCCGCCTGGGGATCCTCTTCCCGGAGATCGTCCAGATGCAGGTCCGCGCGATCGCGGAGGCGGCGGCCAGGCTGAAGAAGGCGGGGAACAACCCCATCCCGGAGATCATGATTCCGCTGGTGGGCACGCGCCAGGAGATGGCGCTCGAGCGTGAGCGGCTGGAGGCGGTGGTCAAGGAGGTCTTCGACAGAGCTGGCGTGGACGTGGCGTACAAGATCGGCACGATGGTCGAGGTGCCGCGTGCATGCCTCGTAGCCGATCAGCTTGCCGAGACGGCCGAATTCTTCAGCTTCGGGACTAATGACCTGACGCAGACGACGTACGGGTACTCCCGCGACGATGCCGAGGGCAAGTTCCTTGGCTTCTACCTCGAGCAGAAGATCCTGCCGTTCAACCCCTTCGAGTCGATCGACCGCGAGGGCGTGGGCGAGCTGATGCGGACCGGCCTGCGGCTCGGCCGCCGCCAGCGGCCGGATCTGGAGGTCGGCATCTGTGGCGAGCACGGCGGGGACCCCGCCTCGGTCCACTTCTGCGCCGAGCTCGGCCTCGACTACGTGAGCTGCGCCCCGGGGCGCGTGCCTGTGGCGAGACTGGCGGGCGCCCACGCGGCGCTCGGCTACAGCCCGGAGGATCGCTAGGCGCCACGCACGCCCCGCGGGCAGGGGAGCGCCCGGGCCCGACTCCGTGGCGGGGTGCGGCAGGGCCATGCGGTGTTCCCCCACCCCGAGCCCACTCCCCGAGGCGGGGGAGCGACGTTGCTTCTCTCGGGGCCGACACGCCCAGACCCGCACGGAGAACGAAGGACTGAGGGGGCAGCTCAGCACGGGAAGCCCCTGGGGGTGCTGCCCCTAGGATTGCAGTACGCTGTCTCGGGGCGCACGCCCCCATCCGTGCCGTGACCCACGACCCGCGATCCACGGCTTCCAGCTCCTTCGACTGGGCGGCCCGCTCGCACCCCGAGGTACGCGCGCGACTGGAGCAGCGCGAACTCCAACTCTCCAAGTTCGCCGCCCGCTCGCCAACCAGAGCCGGGCGCGACCAGCCCGAGGCCGACGATCCGATGCGCACGGCGTTCCAGGTAGATCGCGACCGGATCGTCCACTCCAAGGCGTTCCGCCGGTTGAAGCACAAGACGCAGGTTTTCATTGCCCCGCTCGGCGACCACTACCGCACGCGGCTCACTCACACCATGGAGGTGATGCAGGTGGCCCGCTCGATCGCACGGGCGCTGAACCTCAACGAAGACCTGGCCGAGGCGATCTCCCTGGGCCACGACCTGGGGCACACGCCGTTCGGCCACGCGGGCGAAACCGGCCTCGCCCAGGTGCTACCGTGGGGCTTCCGCCACAACGAGCAGAGCGTGCGCGTCGTGGAAGTGATCGAGAAGGAGGGACGCGGGCTGAACCTGACCCGAGAGGTGCGCGACGGCATTCTGAAGCACTCCAAGCTGCGGGAGAGCATTGCTGCTGAGGGCTGGGGAATCGCCGAGACGCTCGAGGGCCAGATCGTCAAGGTCGCGGACAGTCTGGCGTACTTGAACCACGACATCGACGACGCGATCCGGGCGGGCATCATCGCCATCGACGACCTCCCGCCGGCGGCCAACGAGGTGTTCGGGACGACCTCTGGCTCACGCATCACGGCCTTCGTGACGGACGTGGTGGACTACAACTGGCGGGTCGCCGTGGGGCAGGGCGCGAGCTGGCGCGACGCCGTGGGGAACGGCACGGCGATCGCCATGAGTCCGGACGTCCTCGCCGTGGTCGACGAGCTGCGGGCGTTCATGTTTGACCGCGTGTACACGGACTCGGCGGCCAAGGAAGACGACCCCAAGACCCACTTCGTCATCCACTGCCTGTTCGACTACTTCACCCGGCATGCCGACCAGATGCCCGCGGAGTGGGCGGCGAACCCGCGCGACGAGCCCATTGAACGGCGGGTAGCCGACTACATCGCGGGCATGACCGACCGGTACGCGGTGCAGGTCTTCCAGCGGCTGTACGTACCCCAGCAGTGGGCTGTCCTCAGCTGACCGGTGGGATCCGGGTGCCTCTTGTGCCCGCACTGCAAGCCTCCTAACGTTCAGGTACCCGGATGAGCAGCGTTACCGACGAGATCAAGGCGCGCATCGACCTGGTCGAGCTGATCGGCCGGTCGGTGGGGCTGCGCAAGTCCGGGTCGAGCTTCAAAGGGCTGTGCCCGTTCCACCAGGAGAAGACGCCCTCGTTCCACGTCTTTCCGCACAGCCACACGTTCGTGTGCTTCGGCTGTGGCAAGAAGGGCACCGCCTTCGACTGGCTGATGGAGCGGGAGCACCTCGAGTTCGGCGAGGCGCTGCGCACCCTGGCGCAGGTGACGGGCGTCGAGCTGCCGACGCGCCGGGACCCCGCGCAGGACGAAACGGCCCAGCGGCTGTACCAGGCGCTCGCTCAGGCGCAGCTCTTCTACCAGGGGCTCCTGCACGGCGCCGCCGGGGCTGCGGCCCGACGCTACCTGGCAGGCCGCGGCGTGGCCGAGGCCACCATGGCGCAGTTCGGCCTGGGGTACGCGCCTGGCGGCAGCAGTCTCCTGCGCTACCTCAGGGACGCGGGGTTCTCCGACGCGGAGCTGGTAGCCGCCGGGCTGCTCTCGATCGCCGCCGACGGCCGCCACTTCGACTTCTTCCGCGAACGGGTGCTCTTCCCCATCCGTGACGCGCAGGGACGGACGATCGCCTTCGGCGGCCGCGCGCTCGACGCGGGGACCACGCCGAAGTACCTCAACTCACGCGATACGCTGCTGTTCCACAAGCAGGACACCCTGTTCGGGCTGGACCTCGCGCGGCGGGCCATCGCCCAGGAGCGGCGCGCGGTAATCGTCGAGGGGTACATGGACGCGCTGATGGCGCACCAGCACGGGTACCACAACGTGGTGGCGACCCTGGGGACGGCGGTGACCGAGCGGCACCTGGCGCAGCTCCGGCGGGTTGCGGACGAGATCGTGCTGGCGTTGGACAGCGACGAGGCGGGGCAGGCGGCCACCTGGCGGGCGCTGCAGGTGGCGGAGCAGGGCCTGCGCTCGGGGCTGACCCCCGTGGTGGGGCCCAACCGCCGCCAGCGGCAGCTCGTGGCCGACCGAGGCGCGGAGCTGAAGGTGCTCACGCTGCCGACCGCCAAGGACCCGGACGAGCTCATCCGGGCGGACCCGTCCGCCTGGGCGAGCCTGGTCCAGGGTGCCCAGCCAGTTATAGACTTCGTCCTCGCCCGGCTCGGGGATCGGCACGATCTCTCGAGCGCGCGGGGGAAAGCGGAGGCGGCGGACGACGTAGCCGAGCTGGTGGCCGGCGTCGCCAACCCGATCGAGCAGGCGCACTATGTGCAGCGGGTGGCGCAGCTCCTGCACGTGGAGGAGCAGGCGGTCCGTCGAGCGCTGCGGGGCAGGCGGCGGAGCCTCCGCCGGGAGCGTGTCGTCCCGGCGGCCGGGGGAGCGGGCGAAGGTGGCGAGCCGGCGCCCGAAGCGGAGGAGGACCGGGTGGACCAATACGCGCTCGCATTGCTGCTCCGGGTTCGTCGCGATGGCGTGCAAGAGACGGGCGCCGCGGCCCTGCCGCGCGCCGAGGAGTTCGCGCTCGCGCAGAGCCGCGCCCTGTTCCGGGTGCTCGCCGCGCATCCCGAGGCGCGCGATGCCGAGGACCTCCGGGCACAGCTCTCGGATCCGCTCCTCGCCCACCTGGATCGGGTCGAGCGCTTCCGGCCAGACGTGGATCGGCTGGCGCCCCGCGACGCGCTGCAGGAGCTGGAGCGGGTGGCCCTGCGCATGCACGTGCGCGCCCTGCTGGCGCGCAAGGGTCAGATCCACGTGCTGCTGCGCGAGGCGGACGCCCAGGGCGAGCAGCAGCGCTGGGAGCAGCAGCTCTCCGAGCTGGCGCGTGAGTTGAGCGCGACTGAGGAACGGCTGGCGGAGACCGAGCGTCAGGCGGCGCCGGCGGGGGCGCGGTGAACGGCATGCGACACCTCCCGGCCCATAGCGACCGTCCCGGAGTGGGCGGCGCCGGGCTCCCCGCGGGAGGCCCCGTGCCGACTGCCCGTGGCTCTCACCGGGCTGGGTGGACCGAACCACCCGATGAGGCGCTGGAGCCGGCCGAGGACGCCGAAGCGTCCGGAGCGCTCGTCGCGCGGACCGAGGGGGAGAGCTTCGAAGACCACGTCCGCATGTACCTGCGCGAGATCGGCACGGTCCCGCTCTTGACCTGGGAGGGGGAGAAGCGCCTGGCACGGGCGATGGAGGCCGGCAGCTACCTGCACCGCCTCGTCCGCGGCGCCGCGCAGCGGACCAGCGGGCCCGTCCGAGCCACCGACGTGTTGGAGGAGTGCGCCCGCCGGTTCGCCGACGTCTGCCGCTTCGCCCTGGCTGTGTTCCCCCCGGCGCCGGACGCCGCCGCCGCCGCGTACGCCGAGTCGCTCAGCCGCATGGCCGAGCTGGCCGAGGTCGACCCCGAGCAGGTGAGAGCTATCGCGGAGCGCGCCGGGGTCTCGGACGCGGAAGCGGAGCGCGGGCTGGTCGAAGCTTCCATCCTGTGCTATGTCCTGCCCGATCGGCTGCGCCAGGCATGTGGCGAGCTGCTCGCCAAGAACGCCGGCGAGGCACCCCCGGACGGCCTGCGAGGGACGTTCTTCCATGAGCTCGCGCCAGACCTGGAGCAACACCTGGAAGACCTGGAGCACCGCGCCATCCGCGCCCGGACCGACCTCGTGGAGGCGAACCTGCGCCTGGTGGTGTCGGTGGCCAAGAAGTACGTGGGCCGCGGGATGTCGTTGCTGGACCTCATCCAGGAGGGCAACATCGGCCTGATGCGCGCGGTCGAGAAGTTCGAGTTCCGCAAGGGCTACAAGTTCAGCACGTACGCCACGTGGTGGATCCGCCAGGCGATCACCCGCGCCATCGCCGACCAGGCCCGCACGATCCGCATCCCGGTCCACATGGTAGAGACGATCAACAAGCTCTCCCGCCTGTCCCGGAGGCTCGAGCAGGACATCGGCCGCGAGCCGCTGGACGAAGAGCTGGCGCTCGAGCTGGAGCTGCCGGTCGAGCGCGTGCGCGACATCAAGAAGTCGGCGCAAGAGCCGGTGTCGCTGGAGATCCCGGTGGGCTCGGAGGAAGACAGCCACTTGGGCGACTTCGTCCCGGACGAGTCCTCGCTGAGCCCATCCGACAGCGCGACCCGCCAGATGCTGAAGGAGCAGATGGAGGACGTGCTGCACTCGCTCACGGGGCGGGAGCGGCGGGTGCTCCAGCTCCGCTTTGGCCTGGAGGACGGGCGGCAGCGGACGCTCGAGGAGGTGGGGCGGGAGTTTGGCGTCACGCGCGAGCGGATCCGCCAGATCGAGGCCAAGGCGTTGCGGAAGCTGCGCCACCCCACCCGCTCGCGCCGCCTGCGGGACTACTTTGAGCAGTAGCAGCCGTGTGAGCTGATGCAGCTCTGGGCGCTGGCGAGCGGGAGCAGCGGGAACTGCTACCTGCTCGAGAGCGAGGGGACGCGCCTCCTGGTGGAGGCGGGCCGGCCCTTTCGCGAGGTCGTGCGGAACCTGGCCCGGTGCGGACTCGATCCGGGCGACCTCGACGGCATCCTGCTGACGCACGCGCACGGCGACCACAGCAGGTCCGCCCGGGAGCTCTCAGAAGCATACCGCGTGCCCGTGTACGCCTCGGCCGGCACGCTCGGGTGCGAGTCGCTCCGCGACTCAGCGCTGGGCAGGCCGGTCCAGGCCGGACGACCCACCCTGGTCGGCGAGGTCGAGGTGCGGCCCTTCGCGGTGCCGCATGACTGTTGCGAGCCACTCGGGTTCAGGTTCGAGGCCCACACCGGCTCAGTCTGCATCGCGACTGACCTCGGCTGGGTACCCGAGTCGGTCCGGGCGAGCTTCCTCGACCTGGACCTGCTGGTGCTGGAGGCGAACTACGACCCCTTGCTGCTGGAGAACGGCCGCTACCCCGCGTTCCTGAAACGGCGGGTGGCCGGGCCGCACGGCCACCTCTCTAACTCGGACGCGGGTGCGAGCGTCGCCGCCTGCGGCGACCGGGCGCCCCGGGCGGTGTGGCTGGCGCACATCAGCGAGCACAACAACACCCCCCGCCACGCCGTCGAGACCGTGAGCGGCATCCTGGGACGCCGCGGGCTCAGCCACGCCACGGTGCAGGCCACGCGCCACCGCCGGCCCAGCCTGTACTGGAATAGCGCGCACACCTTCCAGCAGCTCACGCTGCTCTGAGCGGTGCGGCCTGGTTGCCGACCGCTTGCTATCCTCCCCACCACGATGCCGCCCGTTTCGAGTGACGAGGTCCGGGCCGCCTTCATCCGCTTCTGGCAGGAGCGCGGCTCGCAGCTCGTCCCGTCGTCCAGCCTGATTCCCCACAACGATCCCACAGTGCTGCTGACCACCGCCGGCATGCAGCAGTTCGTGCCCTACTTCCTTGGCCAGCAGCCAGCGCCGCACCCACGCTACGTCTCGGCCCAGAAGTGCTTCCGTACCGTCGACATCGACGAAGTGGGCGATCCCAGCCACCTGACGTTCTTCGAGATGCTGGGGAACTTCTCGATTGGTGACTACTTCAAGGCCGAGGTCATCCCGTGGGCGCTCGAGCTGCTGACGGAGCGGTTCGGGGTGGCGCGGGACCGCCTGTGGATCACCGTCCACGAGACGGACGACGAGGCCGAGCGGCTCTGGATCCAGGCCGGGATTCCGAAGGAGCGCATCGCGCGCCTGGGCGACGCCTACAACTGGTGGGGTCCGCCAGGCACCAGCGGCCCGTGCGGCCCTGATTCGGAGATCTACGTCCAGCAGGGCCCGGGGCACGGCTGCGGCTTCCCGGAGGATCCGCCCGGCTGCGACTGCGGGCGGCTGGAAGTGTGGAACCTCGTGTTCATGCAGTACTTCCAGGATGAGCACGGCATGCGCAGGCCGCTGCCGCGGCGGAACGTGGACACGGGGATGGGGCTGGAGCGGGCGACCGCCGTGCTGAACGCGCTGCCGTCGGTGTACGAGACGGACCTGTTCATGCCCATCATCGAGACTGCCGCCGCCATCGCCGGCGTTCGCTATGGCGCGGATCAAGGCGTGGACTATGGCTTGCGCGTGCTGGCGGACCACGGCCGTGGCATCACCTTCCTGGTAGCGGACGGAGTGGTGCCCGGCGCGGGTGGCCGCGAGTACGTGCTGCGGCGGATCATGCGGCGGGCTATCCGCTACGGGCGCCAGCTTGGTATCGACGAGCCCTTCCTCGGGCGCATCGTGGACGCCGTGGTCGCGCGGATGAGCCCGCACTACCCGGAGTTGCTGCCCGGGCACGCCCGCGTCCGGCAGGTGGTCGAGAACGAGGAGGAGCTGTTCAGCCGCACCCTGCGGGCAGGGACGGCGCAGCTCGAGCGCGTCGTCGACGAGGCCAGGGAGCGGGGCGAGGCGCGGATCGCCGGGGCGCGCGTCTTCGACCTCTACCAGACGTTCGGCTTCCCGCCCGAGCTGACCGAGGAGCTCCTGCGCGAACAGGGCCTCGGCTTCGACTGGCCGGAGTACCGGGCGGCGCTCGAGGAGGAGCAGGAGCGCGCGCGCGCCCGGACGGCCTTCCGCCACGCCCAGCACGTGGGCGAGAACGAGTTCCCGGCGGCTCCGGAGACGGTGTTCCTGGCCTGGACGAGCACCCGGGGCGAGGCACGTATCGTCGGGTTGCGTTCCGATGGCGCGCACCCGTCTGAAGCGCACGCGGGCGCACGCGCGCGGCTGGTCCTGGAGGCCTCGCCATTCTACCCCGAAGGTGGCGGCCAGGTGGGTGACACCGGGCGGATCGTCACGCCGAGCGGTGTGTTCGTGGTGGAGGACACGCAGTTCGACGGCGCCGGGCACGTGGTCCACGTTGGACGGGTCGAGCAGGGCGTGGTCCAGGTGGGCGAGCTGGGGCGAGCCGAGGTGGACGAGGGCCGGCGCTCCCGCGCCATGCGGCACCACACCGCCACCCACCTCTTGCACCGCGCCCTCAAGGACGTGCTGGGCGAGGGGACGAGCCAGCAGGGCTCGCTCGTCAGTCCGGAGGTGGCGCGCTTCGACTTCAACTACCCGCGGCCCCTCAGCCGCGAGCAGCTCCAGGCTGTCTCGCGCCTCGTCAACGAACGGACGATGCAGGATCTGCCCGTGCACTGGGAGATCATGCCGCTCGAGCAGGCCCGCCGGGCAGGCGCGGTGATGATGTTCGGCGAGAAGTACGGCGAGCAGGTGCGAGTGGTCTCGATTGGCGAGTACTCCAGGGAGCTGTGCGGTGGCACCCACACGCACCACGCTGGGGAGCTGGGGCTGGCCGTCATCGCCGGCGAGTCCGGGATCGGCAGTGGGAAGCGGCGGATCGTGGCCTACGCCGGCGAGGCAGCGCTGGGCTACTACGAGCAGCGGCTGCGCACCCTGGAGCGCCTGGCAGAGCGCACCGGGGCCGCCAGTGTGGACGAGGTCCTCCCACGCCTGGAAAGCGTGCTCGCCGAGCTGGAGACGCTCCGCCGCGACCTGGACAAGCTGCGCCACGAGCGAGCGCACGAGGAGGCCGGGCAGCTTGCGGCGGGCGCGCGCGATGTCGGCGGGATCAAGGTGGTCGCGCGCTCGATCGACCGGGCAGACGAGGAGGCCTTGAAGCGACTCGTGGACGCCGTGCGGGAGGATCTCCGCTCGGGCGTCGTCGTGCTCGCCACGTCGCAGGCTGGCAAGCCACGCTTCGTGGTGGGGATCACGCGGGACCTCGCGCCGGCGCGCCTGCACGCCGGCCGGCTACTGAACGAGGTTGCCCGCGTGGCCGGCGGTGGCGGAGGCGGGCGGCCTGACTTCGCCACGGGTGGCGGCGGGGACCCGGATCGGCTGGGGGCGGCGCTCGACTACGCCTATACCGCGGTGAAGGCCGCGCTGGAGCCGAACGGTGCTGGCTGAGCCAGAGGGCAGTCGCCTGGCTGCCTGCCCGTCCCCCACCCGGCTCCGCACTCGGCGTGCGCGTTCGGCGTCGACGCCGTGCGGGGGCCACGGGCTGGGCCGGCGAGACACGGAAGCGCGAAGGGCGTAGGAGGGCGGGCCGTGTTTGGCCGCGCGCACGCGGTCCCTCGGTCGCAGGAGCTCGTCTTCCTCGACGCCGACGACGACCTGGGCACCATCCGGTCCAAGCTCGAGTCCAGCACGGCCGAGGAGGTGTACCTCGTCGTCCCCCGTCGTTCGCCGGTGCTGCGAACGCCGCTCGAGTTTCGCATCCTGGCGCGCATCGCCAACGAGCTCTCGTCCGAGACGATCGTCGTCAGCGACGACGGCAGCCGCCGGCGGCTGGCGCGCAACGAGGGGTTTCGCACCCGGCGGTCCTTGCGCACGCTGAAGCACCTCCTCCTCGCGCCCGACGAGGAGCCGCCGCGGTTCGTGCTGCCAGACTGGGTGCCGGTCCCGCGGCTCGCCACGCTGCTCAGGGCGCTCGCGGCGCTCGCGCTCGTGGGGCTGGCAGCGCTGCTGGCCGTGCCCGTCATGAGCGTCACGCTCGTCCCTCAGACGACCGCCGTGGCCAAGGCGATCGACGTCACGGTGGACCCTGGGACGCAGGTGGCGGACCCCAGTAGTGGGCTGCTGCCGGGCGAGGTGCTCTCCCAGCGGCTGGACGTACCCGGGGCGGTGCAGATCCCGCCGGACCGCGTGGTCGGGCGGGACCGGGCGCGCGGGGAGGTGATTGTGGTCAGCCGGCGTGGCGAGCCGGGGCTCCTCTCGCGCGGCACCCAGGTCTCGGTGGAGGAGGGGCCGACGTTCACCACCGACCAGGACGTCCGCCTCGCCCCGGGCGTGCCGGTGCGGGTGGGGGTAACGGCAGTCGAGCCAGGGAGCGGTGGGAACGTGCGAGCCGGTGCGATCACCGCCGTGGGCGGGCCGAACGCCGACGGGCTGGAGGTGGTGAACCAACGGCCGATGAGCGGCGGCACCGACCGGCAGGCGAAAGTGGTGCTCGAGGAGGACGTCGCCCGGCTGCGCGAGCAGATGGCGGCGCAGGCCCGCGACCAGGCGCTCACCCTGCTGAGAGCCCGCGCCGGCCCCGAGCGGACCCTGCCGGAACGGTCGCTGCGGGTCCAGGTGGAGGGCGAGCAGTTCGACCAGCAGGTTGGCACCGAGGCGGACCAGCTCACGGGTCGCCTGTCGGCTACGGCGAGCGCGACGGTCTTCCAGAACCTGGCCTACAACGAGCTGGTGGGGCGGATGCTCGCCGCGTCCGCCGGCGCCGATGCCCGACTCAGCGGTGCGCCCACCCTCGCCGTCCCGACGGTCGAGGGCGTCGACGGGCAGCGGGTGAAGCTGCGCACGCAGGCGTCCGGCGTGGTGGTGCGCGAGATTGACCGCGACGGGCTGCTGCAGGCGCTGCGGGGGAAGACCGCCCAGGAAGCGCGGAGCTACCTGGGGCGCCTGGGTGGCCTGGCCCAGGCGCCCCAGGTGGAGGTGTCCCCCGGCTGGGCGCCGCGGGCGTTCCGCGTCGAGCTGCAGGTCCAGGGGCCCAAGTAGGCCGTCGCCGTGCAGACGCGAGGGCGAGTGCTCGGCATCGACGCCGGCGAGCGGCGCGTAGGGCTGGCTGTCAGCGACGAGCTGGGGTTGGTGGCACGTCCCGTCGGCGTGGTCCAGGGCGCGGGCCGCCGCGCTGCGCTCGTCGAGCAGGTCGCCGCGGTTGCCCGGCGTGAAGACGCCGCTCGGGTCGTCGTGGGGCTGCCACTCAACGAGGACGGCACCGAGGGGCGCCAGGCCGGGCGCGCCCGCGCCTTCGCCGCGCTCGTCGCGCGGGCGCTCCGGCTACCCGTGGAGCTGTGGGATGAGCGGCTGACGACGGTTGCCGCCGAGGCGGCGATCCGCGTCCAGGGACGGTCCACCCGCACGGCGCGCCGCCGGGGCTCCATCGACGCCGTGGCCGCGGCCGCCATCCTCCAGGACTACCTCGACGCGCAGCATCGCGAACGCGCCCGCCGCAGCCGGGCTGTCAGCTAAGAGTGGCGCGCCTCCTCGTCGTCCTCTTCGCGCTCCTCGTCCTCGGCGTCGGGCTCGGCCTGGCAGCCCTATTGCTCGGTGGCGGGGCCCCGGCGCTCGCGCCCGCCCTCACGCGGCTGGCCGACGCCACACCGGTCGACCCGAGTGACACCACCCCCGAGCTCTTCGCCGTCCCGCGGGGTGCTTCGGCGGCCCAGATCGGCGACGACCTGCAGCGGCGGGGTCTGATTCGGTCGGCCCTAGCGTTCCGGTTCGTGGTCGAGCAAGAGGGCGTGGGCGCCAGCCTCGCCGCCGGCGACTATGAGCTCTCGCGGTCGATGTCGACGCGGGAGATCGCCCAGGTGCTCGCCCGCGGCCAGGTGAAGCGGGGGCTGGTGGTGACGATCCCCGAAGGGTGGCGGGCGGAACAGATCGCGGACAAGCTGGAAGCGACCGGGTTCAGCTCGCGCGACGAGTTCCTGCGGGCGGTGGCGGATCCCGCCTCGGTGCCGGGCTCCGAGCTGCTGCCGGGCGCGCCCGCGACACTCGAAGGCTACCTCTTCCCCGAGACGTACGAGGTGAAGGAGCGTGTGCCCGGCACCCAGGCCGCCGAGCTGATGGTCCGCACGTTCCTCCGGCGCGTCGACCAGCCGCTGCGGCTCGGCGGGGTGGATGCGCAGCTCGGCCCGCGCGAGCTGCTCATCGTCGCGTCGATCGTCGAGCGCGAGGCCCAGCTCCCCTCCGAGCGGTCTACGATCGCGGGCGTCTACCTGAACCGGCTGGCGCGCGGCATGCCCCTGCAGGCCGACCCCACCGTGCAGTACGCCGTGGCGAGTCGGGACGGGCGCGCCGCCGCGGCGTACGGCTACTGGAAGCGTGACCTGACCGCGCCCGACCTCCAGGTGGACTCGCCGTTCAACACCTACCTCCGCTCCGGGCTGCCGCCCGGGCCGATCTCGAACCCCGGCGAGGAGTCCATCCGCGCGACCCTGCAGCCGGCGAAGACGGACTACCTCTACTTCGTGGCGAACGGAGACGGCAGTCACCTCTTCGCCAGGACGCTGGACGAGCACAACGCCAACGTGGCGAGAGTGGGCCGCTGAGGCCCAGCCCACGATTGCTATACTCCCTCGGCGCTCGCGGCGGCAGTCGTGCGCCGCCGCACGAGGAGCGACACCCAGCTCGCACGCGGTCGGACTGACCGGGCCGTGCCCTCGTTTGGGTGTCGGGTGCCAGGTATCAGGCGTCAGGAAGGTGTGCCCACGCCCTGACACCTGAAACACGTCACCCGTGACCCGACCAGGGTCCCCGGAGGGACGATGGCCGCGGAGGATGCGTAACGGAGGGAACCAGACCGATGCCAGCCCCGGTACAAATGAAGACGCTGCTGGAAGCCGGCGTCCACTTCGGCCACCAGACCCGCCGCTGGGATCCCCGGATGCGGCCGTTCATCTTCACGGAACGCAACGGGATCCACATCATCGACCTGCAGCAGACGGTGCGGCGGCTGGACGAGGCGATGAGCTTCGTGCGCCAGCAGGCCGCGGACGGCAAGACGATCCTGTTCGTGGGGACCAAGAAGCAGGCCCAGGACACGATTGCCGAAGAGGCGACCCGCGCGGGGATGCCGTACGTCAACCAGCGGTGGATGGGTGGCACGCTCACGAACTTCGCCACCATCCTCACCCGCATCCGACGCATGGAGGAGCTCGAGCGGCGGAAAGAGGCCGGCGAGTTCGACCAGCTCCTGAAGAAGGAAGCCATCAAGCTGAACGACGAGCTCGAGAAGCTCCAGCACATGCTGGGCGGCTTGCGCAAGACCTACCGCGCGCCGGACATGGTGTTCATCGTCGATCCTCATCGTGAGGCGATCGCCGTGGCCGAGGCGAACCGGCTGCGCATCCCGATCGTGGCGATGGTCGACACGAACTGCAACCCTCAGGCGATCGACTGGCCGATCCCATCCAACGACGACGCCATTCGGGCGGTCCGCCTGATCGCGGGCAAGATCGCGGATGCGGTCATCGAAGGGCGCCAGCAGCGCGCCGCTATCGAGGGGGAGCCGGTGGCAGAGGGGAAGGTCCCGGAGGAGGAGATCGAGGAGATGCCGACCGATCTGCCGCTCATGACGGGAGAGGAATTCATGCTGGAAGAGTTCGGCCTCGCGGACGACGAGGACGAGCGGTAAGCCTGAGGGAGTGCACGACGGTGGCCATCAGCACCGGCCAGATCAAGGAGCTCCGTGAGCGTACTGGTGCAGGCATCATGGACTGCAAGCGTGCGCTCGAGGAATCGGGTGGCAGCCAGGAGGCGGCGGAGAAGCTGCTCAAACAGTGGGGCCTGGCGCGCGCGGCGAAGAAGGCGGGCCGCGTGGCGAGCCAGGGCCTGGTGGAGAGCTACATCCACGCCGGGGGACGCGTCGGCGCGCTCGTGGAGGTCAATTGCGAGACGGACTTCGTCGCCCGGACGGAGGACTTCCGTACGCTCGCCCACGACCTCGCGATGCAGGTCGCGGCGATGAACCCACACCGCCTCACCGCGGAGGAGCCGTCGCCTGACAGCGCCGAGGGGGACGTACCCCTGCTGGACCAGGCTTTCATCAAGGACCCGAGCAAGACGGTCCGGGACGTGGTGAACGAGGCCATGGCCAGGCTGGGCGAGAACGTCGTCGTGCGACGCTTCGCCCGCTTCGAGCTGGGCGCGCAGTCGTGACCACCCCCGCCCGGACGCCTCGGCGCCTGGCGCCCCCGCGCGCGGGGGCGAAGCACGGGGGCTTCCTCCACGCGTCTCGGGTTGCGCCGCACCGTGGCCCACGTGCGTGGCGAGTCGATGCCTGAAGACGGTCTCTGCTACAAGCGCGTCCTGCTCAAGCTCAGCGGCGAGGCGCTCCAGGGGAGTGGCACCTTCGGCATCGATCCGCTCACCGTCGAGTACATCGGCCGGCAGGTCGCCGGGGTGGTCCAGCGGGGCATCGAGGTCGGGATCGTCATCGGCGGCGGGAACATCTGGCGCGGCGAGCCCGCGTCGACGCGTGGCCTGGACCGCTCCACGGCCGACTACATGGGGATGCTGGCCACGGTCATCAACGCGCTTGCGCTCCAGGCGGTGATGGAGCGCATGGGCCTGCACACGCGCGTGCAGAGCGCGGTGACGATGATGGAGGTGGCCGAGCCGTACATCCGGCGGCGCGCGATCCGGCACCTGGAGAAAGGGCGGGTGGTCATCTTCGCGGCCGGGACTGGCAACCCGTACTTCACGACCGACACCGCGGCGGCCCTGCGCGCCCTGGAGATCGGCGCGGACGTCCTGCTGATGGGGAAGAACCGCGTGGACGGCGTCTACAGCGCCGATCCCAACGTCGACTCCAGGGCGCGGAAGTTCGAGCGCCTGACGCACATGCAGGCGCTGGAGCGCGGCCTCGGCGTCATGGACAGCACGGCCCTCTCGCTGTGCATGGACAACAAGCTGCCGATCATCGTGTTCGACCTGGCGAACGAGAGCAACCTGCTCCGCATCGTCGAGGGCGACCGGACGGTGGGCACGCTGATCGCGTAGGAGGGGCGTGGTGGAGGCGGGGAGTGGCGAGGGCCGCGAGCCGAGTGGCCGCCCGTCTGGCGCGCGACCCGTGGCGCTGATACCGGTGAGGCATTGCGCCGCGTCGCGAGCATGGGACACCATCGACGCGGTGGCCGGGCGCGTGGCCGGGCGCGCGGCAGCGTGCAACCCCTGGCACACGCCGCGTGACGGGCGCGCCGCTGAGCCAGCCCGAACGGTGCGCCCGCGGCGCCACACACAGCGACGCGAGGGGCGTGGAGATGCTTGAGGAGATCGTGAAGACCGCCGAGCACAAGATGAAGCGGGCGGTCGAGGTCTTCGGCCAGGAGCTGAGGAGTATCCGCACCGGCCGAGCCTCGCCGGCGCTGCTGGATCGCTTGCAGGTGGACTACTACGGCACGCCCACGCCCGTGAACGCGGTGGCGAACATCTCGGCCCCGGACCCGAGGCTGGTGGTGATCCAGCCCTGGGACCGCAGCCTGCTCGGAGCCATCGAGAAGGCCGTCCAGAAGTCAGACCTGGGTATCAACCCGACGAACGACGGCCAGGTGCTCCGCCTGGCCATCCCGCAGCCGACGGAGGAGCGCCGCCGCGAGCTGGTGAAGCAGGTACACCACCGGGCCGAAGAGGCGCGGGTGGCCGTGCGCAACGTGCGCCGAGACGCGGTGGACCACGTCAAGCGGCTCGACCGTGAGGGGCAGGTATCGGCGGAGGAAGCCCACCGGACGCAAGAGAAGCTGCAGAAGCTCACCGACCAGTTCATTCGCCAGATCGACGACCTCTCCAGGAAGAAGGAAGCCGAGGTCATGGAGGTCTAGCGCGTGGCCCTCGTCGCACCAGCGCCACGGGCGGCGTCCACCGTCCAGGCCGCGGCGGAGCTCGGACTCCAGGCGATCCCGCGACACGTGGCCATCATCATGGACGGGAACGGACGCTGGGCCTCGCGCCGTGGCCTGCCTCGCCTGGCGGGGCACCACGCCGGGACGGAGAACGTCCGCCGCATCACGACAGCCTGCAGTGACGTGGGCGTGGCGGTGCTGACAATCTACGCGTTCTCGACGGAGAACTGGCGGCGGCCGCCCGAGGAGGTGCGGGGGCTCATGGCGCTCCTGGCCCACCGGATCGACCGCGAGGCGGCCGAGCTGCACCGGAACAACGTTCAGATCCGCCACATCGGGACGCTGGAGCAGATCGCGCCGCCACTGGCGGAGCGGGTGCGGCGGGCGGTAGAGCTGACGGCCGGCAACACGCGCATGGTCCTGAACGTGGCGTTCAACTACGGTGGGCGAGCGGAGATCGTCCGCGCAGTGCGGCGGATGATCGCGGAGGGTGTTGCCCCCGAGGAGATCACGGAGGAGGGGCTCGACCGCTACCTCGACACCACCGGGCTGCCCGATCCGGACCTGGTCATCCGGACCGGGGGAGAGATGCGGCTGAGCAACTTCCTCCTGTGGCAGGCCGCCTACGCCGAGTACTATTCAACGCCGGTATGCTGGCCAGACTTCGGACGGGAGGAGCTGTTCCAGGCGTTCCGAGAGTACGGCCGGCGCGTCCGCCGCTTCGGGGGTCTGGTCCAGTAGGGCGCCTCCGGGCGAGACGCCGCGTCCGGAGGCTCGCGCCACGGTGGCCGCGAGGGAGGTAGCCCCGGTCGTGCGGGGCCAGGGCGGCACCTCGCTGGCGCTCCGCGTGCTGTCTGGCGTCGTCGCCGTCCCCCTCCTGCTCGGCGTCAGCTACCTGGGCGGCTCCGTGTACGGCCTGGCGGTGGCTGGCGCCACCGTACTTGGGGCGTGGGAGGCGCGCCGCCTGCTCCGCGCCAGCGGCCACATGACGGTGGATAGCCTCCTGCTCGGGGTGTCGGCCCTGCTCCCGCTGGACGCGTGGTTCTTCGGCCAGGAGGGCCAGACCGGCTGGGTCGTCGCGCCGCACGGGATGCTCATCCTTGCGGCCGCGGCCATCGCCAGCCTCAGCGGCCTCCTGCTTCGCCGCCGCCTGGAAGGGGCGCTGGTGGTGTGGGCGCTGTCGTTAGCGCTCGCGGTCTATCTGGGGGGCCTCATGCAATTCTTCGCGCCGCTCCGGCAGAGGGCGGACGGCGCCTTCTGGGTCATGCTGCTGCTGGGTCTGAGCTGGTCGTGCGACACGGCGGCTTACTTCGTCGGCCGGGCATTTGGACGGGTGCCGCTCGCGCCAGCGGTGAGCCCGAAGAAGTCGGTGGAGGGCGCGGCAGCCGGGCTTGCCGCGGCCACGGCGGTCGCGGTCGTCGTCGGGCTTGCCTCCGGCAAGCCGCTGCCTCTCCTGGCCGGGTACGGCGCGGTGATCGGCGCGGCGACGATCCTCGGCGACCTGGCCGAGTCGCTGCTGAAGCGCCAGGTGGGCGCCAAGGACTCGGGCGTGCTGGTGCCCGGCCACGGAGGCGTCCTGGACCGCATGGATAGCCTGCTCTTCTGCGCCCCCGTGGCAGTGGTGTACCTGCTCCTGCTCGCATGAGACGGATTGCACTGCTGGGGAGCACCGGTTCCATCGGCAGGCAGACGCTCGAGGTGGTGCGCTGGCACCCGGACCAGTTCCGGGTCACCGCGCTGGTGGCGAGCCGACCCTCGGAGCTGTTCGTCCAGCAAGTCCGGGAGTTCCGGCCGCGGATTGCCTGCCTCACGGCCGCCGACCCCGGGGTGGCGCCGCCGGTGCCCGGCGTGGCCGTGCTCGCCGGCCCGGCGCACCTGCCGGCGATCGCCCGCGAGGCCGACGTGGATCTGCTGCTGGTGGCGACCAGCGGCACGGTAGGCTTCGAGCCCACGCTGGCGGCGCTGGACGCGGGCAAGCCGGTGGCGCTGGCCAACAAGGAGACGCTCATCATGGCGGGCCACCTCGTCACCGAGGCCGCGCGCCGCGGCGGGGCGCGACTGCTGCCGATCGACAGCGAGCACATTGCCATCTGGCAGTGCCTGGCCGGGGAGGAGCCCGTTGCCCAGCGGGTGCGCCGGCTCATCGTGACTGCCTCGGGCGGGGCGCTTCGCCACCTGCCGGCCGAGGAGCTGGCGGCGGTCACGCCAGCCCAGGCGCTGCGGCATCCCACCTGGCGCATGGGCCCCAAGATCACCATCGATTCCGCCACCCTGATGAATAAAGGGCTGGAGGTCATCGAGGCGCACTGGCTGTTCGGCCTGCCGTACGACCGGATCGGGGTGGTGATCCACCACCAGAGCGTGATCCATTCGCTGGTCGAGTTCGTCGACGGATCGGTAAAGGCGCAGCTCGGTCTGCCGGACATGCGCCTGCCGATCCAGTACGCGCTTACCTACCCCGAGCGCTTGGAGGCGCCCGTCCCGCCACTGGACCTTCCAGCGATCGCACAGCTCACCTTCTCGGCCGTGGACGAACGCCGCTACCGTTGTCTGGGGCTGGCATACGCCGCCGGCCGGCAGGGAGGCACGTTCCCGACAGTGCTCAACGCCGCCAATGAAGAGGCGGTCGCCCGCTTCCTGGCACACGACCTGCGGTTCGACCAGCTCCCGTGCGCCATCGAGGACGCGCTCGCCGCGCACAGCGGGGTCGCCAGTCCGGGACTGGAAGAGGTGCAGGCGGCCGACGCGTGGGCGCGCGCGTTTGCCCGCGCGTGGCAGCCCGTCTCCTGATCCAGGGCGTCCCGCCCCCGGTTGTTATGATCCCGCCGAGGGTCTCGCCTGCATGAACGTCCTGGCTTTCATTCCCGTGCTCAGTCTCCTGATGATCGTGCACGAGCTCGGGCACTTCGTCACCGCGCGCCTGGCGGGGATCACCGTCCAGGAGTTCGGGATCGGCCTGCCGCCGCGCCTGTGGGGTTTCAAACGCAACGGGGTCGTCTACTCGATCAACTGGATTCCATTCGGGGCGTTCGTGAAGATGCTCGGCGAGGAGGATCCCTCGGCGCCGGGGAGCTTCGCCAGCAAGCCCCGCGGGACCAGGGCGATCGTCCTGGCCGCTGGATCGGGCATGAACTTCCTCCTGGCGATCGTGGCGTTCACGCTGGCGTTCCTGGTGGGCGTGCCGACGATCGCCCCAGAGAGCCCGGTGCGGCTGGCCGGCGTCTCGCCCGACAGTCCCGCGTTGCAGGCGGGCCTGCGGGAGGGGGACGTGGTGGTGTCGTTCAACGGCCAGCCGGTCGCGAACGCGCAGCGGTTCCGCGAGCTGACGCAGCAGCACCTCGGGGAGTCCGTGGAGATCGTGGTCCGGCGCGGAGAGGCGCAGGTTGTCGCGCAGCTCACGCCGCGCGTGAATCCCCCGCCCGGCCAGGGGTCGATGGGTGTGGCCCTGGCGGTCAGCACCACGATCAGGCAGTACCCCCCGCTCGTCGCGCTGGCGAACGGTGCCGACCAGACGCTGCGTGCGGTGGGGATCACGTTCCTGGTCCCGAAGCTCTTGGTTGACGGGGCAATTGCGCCGAGCGAGGCGCGCCCGATCGGCGTGCCTGGGATGGCGCAGCTCACGGGCCAGGCGGTCGAGTACGCCGTGGACACCGGCCTGTGGTACCCCCTCTTCATGCTCACGGGGATGTTCAGCGCCGGCCTGTCGGTGGCGAACATGCTACCGATCCCGGCGCTGGACGGCGGCCGGCTCTTCTTCGTGCTGCTGGAGTGGATCCGTGGCCGGCGCATTCCGCCGGAGCGGGAGGCGGCCTACCACTTCGTGGGGATCGTGGTGCTGCTGACGCTGATGCTGCTCATCTCCCTGAACGACATCCTCTCGCCGCTCCCCTCCGTCAACTGGGGGCTGCGATGAGGCGGGGGTGAGGCGTCGTGCTGACCGCTGCCCGGCCGTACTGCCCCAGTCGCTACGCCTACCGCCGCCGGCGCGCCCGCGAAGTCGCCATCGGGTCGGTCGTCCTCGGCGGCAGCCAGCCGATTCGCGTCCAGTCGATGACCACTACGCGCACGCAGGACGTGGACGCGACGCTCGCCCAGACGCTCCGCCTGGTCGAAGCGGGCTGCGAGATCGTGCGGCTCACCGCGCCGACGGTGAGCGACGCGCGGGCCATCGGCGAGGTGAAACGGCGCCTGCGCGTGAGGGGCGTGGACGTGCCGCTGGTGGCCGACATCCACTTCAGCCCCTCGGCCGCCCTGGAGGCCGCCGAGCACGTGGAGAAGGTGCGCATCAACCCCGGCAACTTCGCCGACCAGAAGCTGTTCAGGGCGCGCGAGTACACGGACGACGACTACGCCGCCGAGCTGGCACGCATCGAAGAGCGGTTCACCCCCCTGGTACTGAAGTGCAAGGCCCGCGGCATCGCCATGCGGATCGGGTCGAACCACGGCTCCCTCTCGGACCGCATCATGAACCGCTACGGCGACACGCCGGCCGGGATGGTGGAGTCGGCCCTCGAGTTCGTGCGGATCGCGCGCAAGCACGCGTACCACGACCTCGTGCTGTCGATGAAGGCGTCCAGCCCGAGAGTGATGATCCAGGCCTACCGCCTGCTCGTCGCCTGGATGGACGAGGAGGGGATGGACTACCCGCTCCACCTCGGCGTCACGGAGGCGGGGCTCGGCGAGGACGGTCGTGTGAAGTCGGCGGTCGGCATCGGCGCGCTGCTAGACGACGGCCTGGGGGACACGGTGCGCGTCTCGCTCACCGAGGAGCCCGAGGCGGAGATCCCAGTGGCGCGGCGGCTCGTCGAGCCGTACAACCGCGGCCTCCCCGGCGCCCGGTCCTTCGACGCGCTCCCGCTCTCAGATGCCCGCTCCGAGTCCGTCGACCCGTACAGCTCCATCCGTCGCCCCTCCGAGACGGTCGACCTGGGCGGACTGCGGGTGGGTGGTGACGCGCCGGTTGCTGTGCTGGAGCCCCCAGAAGCCGCCCTCGTGGGGCGCCAGCCCGACCTGTGGAGGCTGGCTACCGTGGTGGAGCCGGTGCCATGGTACGACGCCGTTCGTGTCTACCGGGCGCTGGTCGCCCGCCTGGCCCGGGCAGGAGACCGCCGCCCGGTGCACCTGCGCCTCGAGCTCGGGACGACGGAGGCGCAGGAGGTGCTCCTGCGGACGGCGACCGTGCTCGGGTCGCTCCTGTGCGATGGCATCGGCGACAGCGTGGGGCTGAGCGCACCCCTGCCCGCCGACGAGCGCGAGCGACTGCTGTTCGCCGTGCTGCAGGGATCGGGCGCGCGCATCACGAAGCCGGAGTACGTCTCGTGCCCGTCCTGCGGACGCACGCTCTTCGATCTCCAGAGCACGACGGAGCGAATTCGGGCGCGCACGTCCCACCTCACGGGCGTCCGAATCGCCGTCATGGGGTGCGTGGTGAACGGCCCTGGCGAGATGGCGGACGCCCACTTCGGCTACGTCGGCGGCTCGCCCGGCCATGTCAACCTGTACGTGGGCAAGGAGGTCGTCGAGAAGGGCGTGCCCGAAGCGATTGCCGACGAGCGCCTGGTCGCCTTGATCCGCGCGCGGGGGAGGTGGATCGACCCGCCCTCCGCCTCGGTACCGCCGCCTCCCGACCTGTCGGGCGCCGGGCACGGCTCGGCCGGGGCGCACTCCCATTGAGCGAGCCGGGCGCTGTGATATACTCAGTCCAGCTAACGCCGAACGCGCAGGCCAGGTCATGCGGTCCGGAAGTGGGTAACCCCCACTTCTTTTGTTGTCGCGACGGTTCCTTTCACCCCAGAGAACGGGAGGCACGCCAGCATGAAGAGTGAGTTCATGACGGCCATCACGCAGCTCGCGGCCGAGAAGGGTGTGCCTCGCGAGATGGTGATCGAAGCGATCGAGGCAGCGCTCGTCTCGGCCTACAAGCGCGACCAGGAGGACGCGCGCCACATCACCGGCGAGATCGACAAGGAGACCGGCGAGCCCCGTGTCTACCACTGGCTCACCGTGGTCGACGAGGTCCCGGACGACGTCGAGGACGATTCGAACCTGATCATCGTGGAGCAGGCGCGGACGCTGAAGGGACCGGATGGGACCCCGCTCTTCCCGGACGCGAAGCCGGGCGACCAGATCTACGAGGATGTGACGCCGCCCCAGTTCGGACGCATCGCGGCGCAGACGGCCAAGCAGGTCGTCATGCAGAAGCTGCGGGACGCCGAGCGCCGCCTGGTGTTCAACCAGTTTGCCGAGCGTGCCGGCGAGATCGTCCACGGGGTGGTCCAGCGGATCGAGCAAGGGACGGTCGTGGTGGAGATCGAGCGTGTCGAGGCGGTGATGCCGCGCAGCGAGCAGATGCCGACGGAGCGCTACTACCAGGGGCAGCGGCTCCGGGTCTACGTCGCCGAGGTGCGGGACACGCCGCGCGGACCGCAGGTAATCGTCTCGCGGGCCCACCGGCTCATGCTGCGGCGTCTCTTCGAGCAGGAGGTGCCCGAGATCTTCAGCGGCGCCGTGGAGATCAAGGCGATCGCCCGCGAAGCGGGCTTCCGCTCGAAGGTGGCCGTGGCCGCCCGCCAGGAAGGCATCGACCCGGTCGGCTCCTGCGTCGGCGTGCGCGGCGTCCGCATCCAGAACATCGTCAACGAGCTGAGCGGCGAGAAGATCGACGTCGTCGAGTGGAACGAAGACCCGGCGCGGTACGTGGCCAACGCGCTCAGCCCGGCGCAGGTGAGCCACGTGACCATCGAGGACGGGACGCGGACCGCCAAGGTCATCGTGCCTGAGCGCCAGCTCTCGCTCGCCATCGGCAAGGAGGGGCAGAACGCCCGCCTGGCTGCCAAGCTGACGGGCTGGCGCATCGACATCAAGAGCGACGTGGCGGTGGCGGCCGCGGCGGAAGGTGCCCCGCCGGGCGACCGGCCGACTGCCGAACGCGAGGCGCCGGAGGGAGCCACCCCGGCGGCCGAACGGCCGGAACCGGTCGGAGCAAGGAAGGAGTAGCGGGCGTGGCGCGCGGCCCCCGCACACCGGGGCGCCCGCGGCACGTCCCGCAGCGGACCTGCGTGGCTTGCCGGCGGGGCAGGGCGAAGCGCGAGCTGGTGCGGATCGTTCGCACGGTCGACGGACGGGTGCAGATCGATCCGACCGGCAAGAGATCCGGGCGTGGCGCGTACCTGTGCGGCGAGCCGGCGTGCTGGTCCACGGCGTTCAAGCGAGGGGTCCTGCCTCGCACACTCAAGATCGAAGCGGTTCCCGAGGATGACCTCAGGACGCTCCAGGCATATGCAGACGCATTGACAACCACCCCAGCGTAGGCGCGAGCGACTCCTCGCTTCCTGCGCTCCAGCCGGTTGGGCGCGCAGCCGCATCGGACGCGCGACGCCAAAGGAGTTCCCTATGCCACGACCCATGCAACGGCCCGGGCGACCGGCCAGTCGTCCCGGCCAGACCCGCGGGGGCCGACGCGGTCGACTGGAGGCGTTCGAGCGTCAGGCGCAGCGAACGGCGGTCGCCGTTGCCCCCGCCCGTACCGGGCCGGTCGAGATTCCGGCCGTCGTGAGCGTGGGCGAGCTGGCCACGCTCCTCTCCGTTCCCGCGGTGCAGATCATCAAGGCCCTGGTGACCAACGGCATCATGGCGACGATCAACCAGCGGCTCGATTTCGACACCGCCGCGGTCGTCGCCACCGACCTCGGGTTCGAGGTGCGCGAGCAGGGGGCGACGGCGGAAGCCAACGGCGCGGCCAGAGGCGTCACCCCCGAGGTGCGGGGCAACGGCGCCGTGGAGGCGCCAGCGCCGCCCGCCGAGGAGCACGAGGATGAGTCGCTCCTCCGCCCGCGTCCGCCGGTGGTCACGATCATGGGCCACGTCGACCACGGCAAGACCAGCCTGCTCGACGCCATCCGCGAGACGCGCGTCGCCGCCGGCGAGGCAGGCGGCATTACCCAGCACATTGGCGCCTACCAGGTGGACGTGAAGGGGGGCAAGATCACGTTCCTGGACACGCCCGGCCATGAGGCCTTCACGGCCATGCGAGCGCGCGGCGCCCAGGCCACGGACATCGCCGTCGTCGTCGTGGCAGCGGACGACGGCGTCATGCCGCAGACGCGCGAGGCGATCGACCATGCGCGTGCAGCAGGTGTCCCAATCGTCGTGGCGATCAACAAGGTCGACAGGCCGAACGCTCAGCCCGACCGGGTGAAGCAGGAGCTGGCGGACCTGGGCCTGGTCGTGACTGAGTTCGGCGGCACGACCGAGGCGATCAACGTGTCGGCCAGGACCCGCCAGGGGCTGGACGACCTGTTGGAGACGATCCTGCTGGTGGCGGACGCCGAGGTGCGGCCGCGCGCCAACCCCAACCGGCGTGCCGAGGGGGTGGTGATCGAGGCGAAGATGGACAAGACGCGCGGGGCGGTCGCGACGCTGCTCGTGCAAAAGGGCACGCTCCGCGTCCAGGACGTGGTGGTGGCTGGCAGCATCTGGGGGCGCGTCAAGGCGCTCAACGACCATCGCGGCCGGCGCGTGAAGGAGGCACCGCCCTCCTTCCCCGTGGAGGCTCTGGGGCTGACGGGCGTGCCCGCCGCCGGCGACCGCTTCCTGGCAGTGGCGGACGAGCGGGTGGCGCGGACGCTCGCGGAGGCCAGCGCCGCGGCCGGGCAGCGCGAGGAAGGCGAGCTCTCGCTGGAGGCGGTCTTCGCGCGGATTCGGTCGGGCGCGGTGAAGGAGCTGAACCTGATCGTCAAGGCCGACGTCCAGGGCAGCGTCGAGCCCATCGTCAGCTCGCTCGAGAAGCTGGGCAGCCAGGGCGAGACGCGCGCCAAGGTGATCCACTCGGGCCTGGGCAACGTGAACGTCACCGACGTGAACCTCGCCGTGGCATCGAAGGCCCTGATCATCGCTTTCAACGTGCGGACCGAGCCGGACGCGAGGCGAGTGGCCGAGCTGAACGGTGTGAGCATCCGCGAGTACCACGTGATCTACACCCTGGTCGAAGAGGTCGAGCAGGTGCTGACGGGCATGCTCGAGCCGCGCTACGCCGAGGTGGTCCACGGCCACGCCGAGGTGCGGCAGACCTTCAAGACGGGCAGGCGGACCATCGCCGGGTGCTACGTGACGGACGGCGTCGTCCACCGACGGGACCGGGCCCGGCTCACGCGCGCGGGCCGGCGGCTCTTCGACGGGCCGATCGAGTCGCTCAAGCGGTTCAAGGACGACGTGAATGAGGTGCGCGAGGGCTACGAGTGCGGAATCATCCTGGAAGGGTGGGCCGACGTGGAGGTGGGCGACGCACTCGAGGCCTACACCACTGAGCGGGTGTAGCGGGGCGCCGAGCCGCCCTCTGCCCACACCTCCGGACGGCACCGCATGGCCAACCGCCGCCTGGCGCGCATCAATCACCTGCTTCGCGAGGAGATCGCCGAGCTGCTCGCCCGCGAGGTGAAGGACGAGGCGCTGCGCTCGCCCCTGATCTCCATCACGGACGTCGAAACGGCGCCGGACCTCCGTACGGCCAAGGTGTACTTCAGCGTGTACGGTGACGACGCGCAGATTGCGGAAGCGCGCGCCCACCTGGGCCGTGCCGCCGGGTTCCTGCGCCGCAGCCTCAAGGGGCGCCTGGACCTGAGGCACACCCCGCAGCTCGAGTTCATCTTCGACCGGTCGCTGGCTCAGGGCGATCGCATCATGCGACTGATCCGCTCGATCGAGACGCACCCGGAGCCGTCGGAGGGCGCCCCTGACGGATCGTGAGCGCCTGGCGCAACCCGAGCTGGTGGGCGTCCTGAACGTCCGCAAGGAGTCCGGGTGGACCTCGCACGACGTCGTGGCGAAGCTGCGGCGACTCAGCGGCCAGCGGCGAGTGGGCCACGCCGGGACGCTGGACCCGCTGGCCGAAGGAGTGCTGCTGGTCCTGTTCGGCCGGGCAACCCGGCTGGCCGACTACGTGGGAGCGGGGCGGAAGCGCTACCTGGCGGAGGTGCAGCTCGGCGCCTCCACCACCACGGATGACGCCGAGGGCGAGGTTGTGGAGCGCGCACCCCTGCCGGGCCTGGCGCCGGCGGAGGTGGAAGCGGCCCTCCAGGGTTTTCGTGGCGAGATCCAGCAGGTGCCACCCGCCTACTCGGCGGTCAAGGTCGCGGGCCAGCGCGCCTACGCCGTGGCGCGTCGCGGCGGCGAGGTCGCCCTCAGGTCGAGGCGGGTGAGCATCGAGCGCCTGGAGCTGTTGGGAATCGAGGCTGGCGTGCTGACGCTCGACGTGGCCTGCTCGCGCGGGACCTACGTGCGCTCCCTCGCGCGTGACCTGGCCAGGCGGCTCGGCACGCTCGGCCACCTGCGGCGGCTCGTCCGCACCGAGGTGGGTCGCTTCACGCTCGAGGATGCTGCCACGCTGGAGGAGATCGCCGCCCGGGGCGTGGGGGCGCTCCTGCTGCCGCCGGACGCGGCGCTGCCGCACGCCCCACGGGTCACGGTGGACGCAGGGGCGGTGGCCGACCTGGCGCACGGCCGGCCTGTCCCGGCCACGGGTCTGAACGCCGACCCGGTGCTCGTGTACGATCCGAGTGGTCGGATGGCGTTCGTTGGGCAGGCAGACGGGCGCAGGCTGCGACCGCGGATCTCGTTCGTGCCACCAGATGCCCCGGCTGAGCACGTGGGCCAGGGCACGGCAGGACTTGGCGCAGAGGTGGCGCACTTGCACAGCACGCGGAAGACGAAGCCCGAAACGCTCGGCGGGACCGCTGACCGCGCGCCATGAGGTCCGCCGTCGTCACCATCGGCAACTTCGACGGCGTCCACCGCGGCCACCAGCACGTCATCGGCCAGGCCGTGGGCCGGGCGCGTGCGCTCGGGCTCCGCAGCTTCGCCGTCAGCTTCTTCCCGCACCCGGACCTGGTGCTGCACCCGGAGCGCGACGTGGCCTACCTGACCGACCCGGACGAGAAGGTGTGGCTCATCCAGCAGCTCGGCGTAGACGACGTCTGGGTCTGCCCCTTCACGCGCGAGCTGTCCCAGCTCGAGCCCGACCAGTTCATGCGCCTGGTCGCCGAGCGGCAGCCGATCGCCGAGCTGTGGGTGGGGGCAGACTTCGCCCTCGGCCGCGACCGGGCGGGCACGCCGTTCGTCCTGGCGGCGATCGGGGCGGGCCAGGGGTGGGCGCTGCACGTGGTGCCGCCGTTCCGTTACGCTGGCGAGGTCGTCTCCAGCACGGCGATACGCGGCTTCCTGGCGGAGGGCGACCTGCGGCGGGCCTCGGAGCTGCTGGGGCGTCCCTACGCCGTGTGCGGACGGCTCGAGCTCGACGCGGCCGGGCGCCTCTGTGCCAGGATCCCGGCCGACCGGGCGGTGCCCGCAGCCGGCGTCTATGCGGTGCGGCTCCAGGTGGCCGAGTCGGTCGACCCCGTGGCGGTCGAGGTCTCGCCCGGCTCAAACGGGTCCGGCGAACCCCACCTGCTCCGCCTGGGGGCGCTCGACCGCGCCGCGCCACCGGCCGGCGCCCGGGCGTCGATCGCCTTCATCGAACGGCTGCGTCCGCTGGTGGGTCGCGCCGCCGGCCCGACGACGGAGGACGCGGCCGTGGCGCGCCAGCTCGTGGGGCGCGCGGTACAGTTAGGCGCGACCTGCCCCCCATGCTGACCAGGTCCACCGCGCCGAGTCTCATCCAGACCCTGGACGAGCGTGGGTTCGTCGCCCAGGTCTCGGACCGGGACGGGCTGGAGCGCGCCATGGCGGCCGGGTCCATCACGGCGTACTGCGGCTACGACGTCACGGCGACCAGCCTCCACATCGGAAACCTCGTCTCGATCATGCTGCTCGCTCACCTGCAGCGGGCCGGCCACCGGCCGATCGTCGTCGTGGGCGGCGGCACGACGATGGTGGGCGACCCGAGCGGCAAGGCGGCCGCGCGGACGATGCTCACGGTGGAGCAGATCCAGCGCAACATGGCGCGCATCCAGCGGCAGTTCGCCCGCTACCTGGACTTCACCGCGGACCGGGTGCTGATGCTCAACAACGCCGACTGGCTGCTCCGACTGAAGTACATCGAGTTCCTGCGCGATATCGGGCGCCACTTCACGCTCAACCAGCTCATGCAGCACGAGACCTACCGGGAGCGCTTCGAACGTGACAGCCTGAGCTTCGTCGAGCTGAACTACGCGCTGGTCCAGGCCTACGACTTCCTGCACTTGCACCGGACGTTCGGCTGCGTCCTCCAGGTGGGCGGCAGCGACCAGTGGTTCAACATCCTCGCCGGAACCGAGCTGATCCGTCGGGCAGAGGGCAGGGAAGCGTTCGCGCTGACGACGCCGCTGGTCACCACGAGCTCCGGCCAGAAGATGGGGAAGACCGAGGCCGGAGCGGTCTGGCTGGACCCGGACCAGACGTCGCCGTACGACTACCACCAATACTGGCGGAACACCGAGGACGCGGACGTGGGCCGCTTCCTGCGCCTGTACACCTTCCTCCCGCTGGAGGAGATCCGTGCGCTCGAGCGGCTGGCTGGCCCGGCGATCAACCGCGCCAAGGAGGTCCTGGCTTACGAGGCGACCCGGCTGACGCACGGCGACGAGGAGGCGCGGAAGGCCCAGGCGACCGCGCACGCGCGGTTCCGCGGACAGGGGGTGGACCTCGGCCCGAGCGTCGCGGTGCCGGGCCCGACGGACCTCGTCGACCTGCTGCTCCTGGCGGGGCTGGCGTCCTCCAAGGGCGACGCCAAGCGGCTCATCAAGGGCGGCGGCGTTCGGCTGGGCGACGCGCGCGAACCGGCCGATCGGCCGATCGACCCGCGCGAGCTCCCGGCGCTGCTGAGCGTGGGGAAGCGCAAGATCCGCCTCGAGCCAGCGCCCTGAGAGCGCGCGGCCTGCGCGGCGCTAGTCGGCGTGCGCGTGCTCCTTCTTACGCTCGTCGACGATCTTCGTCTGGAGGTGCGCCGGCACCGGGTCGTAGTGGAAGAAACGCATGCTGTAGCTGCCGCGACCTTGCGTCAGTGAGCGGAGGTCGGTGGCGTAGCGAAGCATCTCGCTCTGCGGGACACTGGCTTCGATGACCGTGTTTGGTCCGTCCGGCGCCATGCCGTTGATGCGCGCGCGGCGCGTGTTGAGGTCGCCCATGATGTCACCGGCGAACTCGCTGGGCACTATGATCTCCACGTGCATGACGGGCTCGAGTAGCACCGGGTTCGCCTGCGCGAATGCTGCCTTGAACCCGAGCGAGGCCGCGGTCTTGAACGCCGCCTCGCTAGAGTCCACCGGGTGGTACTTCCCGAAGACGAGCGCGCAGCGGACGTCCACCACCGGGTAGCCCGCGAGCACCCCCTGCTCGAGCGTCTCCCGCACGCCCTTCTCGACGGCCGGGATGTACTGCTTCGGGACGACGCCACCCACAATCTTGTCCTGGAACTCGAAGCCTCCCCCGCGCGGCAGCGGCTCGATCTCCAGGTTCACCACGCCGTACTGCCCGTGGCCGCCGCTCTGCCGGACGTGGCGACCTTCGGCGGCGCCCTTGCCGGTGACCGTCTCGCGGTAGGCCACCCTGGGCACGTCCACGGCGACGTTCACGCCGAACTTGCGCTGCAGGCGCTGGACGGCGACGTCGATGTGCGTCTCGCCGAGGCCGGCGAGGATGCTCTCGCCGGTCGACGGCTCGCGATTCAGGTGCAGGCTGGGGTCCTCTTCCAGCAGGCGGGCCATGGCCGCACCCAGCTTGTCCACGTCATTGCGGCTCTTTGGGTGGAGCGAGACGAAGTACGCCGCGTCCGGGTAAAGGATGCCCGCGAGCTGGACCGGCGCGTCCCTGGTCGCCAGCGTGTCGCCGGTCGCCGTCTCCGCGAGCTTCGGAATCACCCCAATGTCGCCGGTCACCAGCCTCGGGGTGGGCTCCTGGGTCTTCCCGCGCACGTGGAACACCTGCCCCACGCGCTCGTCCTTGCCCTTCTGGACGTTCCAGACGTGGCTATCGGCCGCGAGCGTCCCGGAGTACACCCGGACGTAGCTGAGGTGGCCGATCGTGGGGTCGGAGACGGTCTTGAAGACGAGCGCTGCGAGCCGATCGTCCGGTGGGACGGTTCCGCCATCGGCGAGCCGCACCGAGACATCGGTCGCCGAGGGCAGGAGCTGGGCCATCGTGTCCAGGAGCGCCTCCGCACCGACGGACCGGCTGCCACTGGCTGCCAGGACGGGGAACAGCGCGCCTGCGCGGATGCCAGCGCGCAGCGCCCGCTGCAGCTCGTCCTGGGTGATCGGCTCGCCCTCCAGGTACTTGTTGATAAGGTCGTCGTCCAGCTCGCAGGCGCTCTCGACCAGCATCTCGCGGAGCTGGTCGAACGTGGCCTGCTCCTCGGATGGCACCGCCTGCGGCCCGCTGGCGCCGGCGAGGAACGCCTGGCTCGAGAGGAGGTCGACGACGCCGCGGAGCCCGTCAGCCGTGCCGATGGGGAAGGAGACGGGCACGACCGCCTTGCCGTAGCGCTCGCGCAGCGCGCTGAGCACGCCCTGGTAGTCCGCGTTCTCGCGGTCGAGCTTGTTGATGACCACGGCCCGCGGCAGGTGGGCCTCCTCGGCACGCTTCCACACGGCGTCGGTCCCTACTTGCGCGCCCGCCACGCCGTCGACGAGGACGAGGGCGCTGTCGGCCGTACGCATCGCCTGCGCCACTTCGCCGTAGAAATCGGCGTAGCCGGGCGCGTCGAGCAGGTTGATCTTGTACCCGCGCCACTCGAGCGGGGCGACCGCGAGGCTGACCGACATGCGCCGCCTGACTTCCTCGGGGTCGAAGTCGGTGGTCGTATTGCCGTCCTCCACGCTCCCCATCCGCGTGATCGCACCCGCGTGCAGCAGGAGCGCCTCCGCGAGCGTCGTCTTTCCAGCCCCGCCGTGCGAGAACAAGCCGACGTTACGCAACTGCGCGGGTGGGTACTCTCTCATTGGCGCTCCCTGTGCGGCTGCGGCGCTGCCGAAGGTTGCTTCAGTATACGGAGGGCGCTGTTGCGTGATCCCGACCGGCACTGCCCCCGGGCGCGGCGAGAGGCCCGCCCGGCTCTCACGTCGCATGGCTGGGTGCGCCAAGCCTCATGGTAGACTTCGAGCAAACAGCAGTGGGCATGCGCCTGCCCGCGTGCTGTGCAGAGGAGGTTAGTTCCCGGTGTCCGGTCACAGTAAGTGGGCCCAGATCAAACGCGCCAAGGGGGCTAACGACCAGAAACGGGGCCAGCTCTTCACGAAGCTCGGGCGCGAGATCACAGTGGCCGCGCGCGCGGGGGGTGGGAACCCCGACGGTAACCCTCGGCTGCGCCTCGCGATCGACCGCGCGCGCGAAGCGAACATGCCGATGGACACGATCCAGCGGGCGATCCAGCGTGGTGTAGGCGGTGGCGAGGGGGCGCAGCTCGAAGAGGTGACGTACGAGGGGTACGGCGCGGGTGGTGCGGCGCTCCTCATTGAGGCGACCACCGACAACCGTAACCGGACGGTGGCGGAGGTGCGCGCGGCGCTGGGCCGCAGCGGCGGGTCGCTCGGCGAGGCCGGGTCGGTGGCGTGGAACTTCGAGTCGCGAGGGGTGATCGTGGTGACACCCGGCTCCGGGCAGGACCCGGAGGAGCTCGCGCTCAAGGCGATCGACGCGGGCGCGGATGACTTCAGCGTCGAGGATGGGGAGCTCGAAGTGCTCACCGATCCCACCCGTCTGGAAGACGTGCAGCGGGCGCTCACGGGCGCGGGGGCCAGGGTGGCGAGCGCCGAGGTGTCGATGGTCCCGAAGACGCAGCTCGATCTGCCACCCGAGCAGGCCGTCCAGGTCTTGCGGCTGATGGAGCGACTCGAGGACCTCGAGGACGTCAGCCGCGTGTACACCAACGTCAAGTTGTCCGAGGCCGTGCTGGCCCAGGTGGCGGGCTGACCGAGCGCGGGGCCCGGGCGCTCCAGGCGCATGAGCCCAGTGGGGGCGGCCTGGAGCGCCCGGGCCGGGTGAACGTGTGAGTCCGAAAGAGGAGAGCCGTGTGATCGAGACATCGCGTGCAGCCGGGCAAGTGGCCGAAGGAGCCGAAGGCGCCGCGGGGGAGGCGCCGTACTACCAGATCGATCGCTCCTGGTTCGAGGAGAACAACCTCTCATTCGACGACGTCGTGCGCGCCCGCATGTGCGACGCCTGCCGCGCCAGGGCAGGGGCCGAGGTGGAGGAGCGGGCGCCCGTCTTCGACAAGGCATCGGGGCGGATGAAGTACGAGCTGCGTCAGACCACGTATGGCAGCGATCCGTTGAAGGTCATTCACGAGCATTGCGGCCGTGCCAGGAACTACATCAACCGCGACATGCCGACGCTGGAGGCGATCTTTCGCATCTACCTCGCCAATGGGAACCAGCCGCTGCGGTTGGCGCACGTGCGGGACCAACTGGCGGAATGGTGCCCGGGCGGTGGCTGCCAGTGGTTGCTGCTTCCCCTGGACGTGCTTGATCGCCTGGTCCAGAACGACGCACACTACGGGCTGCGCCGCGCCCCTGGACCCGGCGCGAGCTGAGCGCGTGGCCAGGGCTTGATCCGGGGCGCCACCGCGGCCGACACGCTCGGCTCCTCGATGAGGACGCGCGCAACGCTCAGCCCCACCCCCGCGCTCTCGCAGCCGGTCCGGGGTGCGGGGACGTGCACGGTGATCGCCAACACTCGCCCCGACGGGGGCCAGCGGCAGCTCGCGGCCCGAGACGCTGCCTGGGCTGGCCGGCCCATGGGAGAGCCCGCGTGAGCGGAACCATGTGGGCGCTCGTCTACGACCGTGCCCGCGATCCCTGGGAGCGCTCCAGGGGGATGCGGCTCGAGCGGGTCCCGCGCCCTTGCCTGGATTCCGCGGCGAGCTACGAGGATAGCGTCTCCGTGATCGTCCGCCCCATCTTCGCCGGCTTCTGTGGCTCCGACCGCGGGATCTGGTTCCGCCGCTCGTTCGGCGACATGATCCATCGGACCCTCGACCAGCAGCGCAAGGAGGTCCTGGTGATGGGTCACGAGCTGTTGGGCGAGGTGGTCCAGGCCGGTCCGGAGGCAACCCGCGACTTCGGGTACCGGGCGGGCGACACGGTATCGACCGAGAGCCACATCATCTGCGGAAGCTGCTACCAGTGCCGGATTGGCGATACGAACGTCTGCAGCACGGACCGCATCATCGGCATAAGCATGGACGGCTGCTTTGCGGAGTACGTGAAGCTGCCCGCGAGGGCGGTCTGGGCGACCGACACGCGGAAGATCCGCCCGGAGGTGGCGGCGCTGCAGGAGCCGTTTGGGAACGCGGTGCACGCCTGCACCAAGGTCAACCTGCGCGGGAAGAGCGTGGCGATCATCGGCTGTGGCACGATCGGGTTGTTCGCGGTGGCTGTGGCCAAGGCGCTCGGCGCTCGCAAGGTGATTGGCGTGGAGCCGATGGAGAGCCACATCCGCATGGCGACGGCGATGGGGGCCGACGCGGTGGTGGCACCAGCGGTGCGCGACGAGGTGTCGTACGTCCATGACGAGGCGATCACACGCGAGATCCACGACCTGACAGAGGGAGTGGGCGTAGACGTGGCGCTGGAGATGTCCGGCTCGAACGCGGCCCTCAACACGGCCATCTCGGCCGTGCGCCGCGGCGGCCACGTGATCCTCTTCGGCCTGAAGAGCGGCGACGCGGTGATCGAGCACTTTGACCGGGTCATCGTGGACGGCGTCAGCCTTCACTCGGTGATCGGGCGGCGCATCTGGGAGACCTGGCACGTCACCCGGAGCCTGCTCGAATCCCGCGACCCCAACATCCACGACCTGGTGTGGCAGGTGATCCTCAACCGGGGGGAGGGCACCATCGTGCGCTTCGGCGCGTTCGAGCCCGCGAGCTTCGAAGAGCGGATCAAGACGCACCCCAAGGTGCTGTTGCGGTTCTGAGCGCTACCCCGGCCGGCGAGGCCGCGGCAGCGCGGGGGAGCGACCGCGCGGGTCCGGGCGCCGAGGCCGGAAAGGAGCGACGATGTTCGAGACGGCCCGAGAGATCTATCGCGCGCAGCTCCAGGAGATCCGCGACGCCGGTACGTGGAAGGAGGAGCGGCTGATCGCCTCGGCCCAGGGCGTCGAGATCCTGGTGAACGGGCGGACGGTGCTGAACTTCTGCGCCAACAACTACCTGGGCCTCGCGAGCCACCCGGCGGTGCTCCAGGCAGCGCGCGACGCGCTGGACCGGCGCGGGTACGGGCTCTCCAGCGTGCGGTTCATCTGCGGCACCCAGGACCAGCACCGCGAGCTGGAGCGGCGGCTGGCCCGCTTCTTCGGCTTCGACGATGCCCTCCTGTTCGGCTCGTGCTTCGACGCGAACGGAGGGGTCTTCGAGGCGCTGCTGGGCGACGAGGACGCCGTGATCTCGGACGCGCTGAACCACGCCTCGATCATCGACGGGATACGGCTGTGCAAGGCACGGCGCTACCGCTACGGGCACGCCGACATGGACGAGCTGGAGAGGATCCTCCAGGACACCCGGTCGGCGCGGCTGCGGCTGATCGCGACGGACGGGGTGTTCTCCATGGACGGCGACCTGGCCCGGCTGGACGCGATCGCCGCTCTGGCCGAGCGGTACAGCGCGATGGTGATGGTCGACGACTCGCACGCCTCTGGCTTCGTCGGCCCGAGCGGGCGGGGGACGCCCGAGCACTTCGCGGTGGTCCAGAAGGTCGACCTGCTGACCTCCACGCTGGGCAAGGCGCTGGGAGGCGCATCCGGCGGCTTCGTGGTGGCGCGGCAGGAGATCGTGGACCTGCTGCAGCAGCGCGCGCCGCCGTACCTCTTCCCGCACACGCTCGCGCCGCCGCCCGTGGCAGCAAGCCCCGCGGTCCTGGTCCCCCTGGTGGCGGCGCCCGAGGACGGGGCGCGAGGA
>CAYSYM010000027.1:0-47184 GCA_964435115.1 uncultured Chloroflexota bacterium
CCGCGGCGCGCCAACTCCCCCTCAAGCTCCACGCCGCATAACGGCGGAAGTCGAGCCTAGACGGCCGTCGTGGTCACCAGCGCGGCACCCACACTGGCGAGCGTGGCGCCGAGGAATGGACGGAGCACGCGGCCCGCCTACCGCGCCACGCCCGTCGCGCCCGCGTTCGACGGCGCCGCCGCGGAGGTGCCGGCGCGGATCAGGTCGGCGGCTTTCTCGCCGATCGCCACCGCCGGCGCGTGGGTGTGGCCGCGGGTGACGCTCGGCATGACCGACGCGTCCACCACCCGCAGCCCCTCCACGCCGCGCACCCGCAGCGCCAGGTCCACCACCGAGCGTTCATCCGCACCCATGCGGCAGGTGCCGACCGGGTGGAAGATGTTGTGCGCCTTCTGGCGGATGTAGGCCACCACCCCCTCGGGCGTCTCCGCCTGGGCGCCAGGCGCCATCTCGCGCGCCACGTACGGCGCGAACGCCGGCGCCTGCAGGATGCGGCGCGTCAGCTCGACCCCGCGCGCCAGCCGCTCCAGGTCGTCGGCGTCCTCCAGGAAATGCGGGTCGATCACCGGCTTGTCCAGCGGGTCGGCGCTGCGCAGCGTCACCGTCCCGCGGCTGCGCGGCTTGAGCACCATTGGCCCCATGCTGAAGCCGTGGACCGTCGGCGCGGTCAGCCCCTCGTCCAGGAAGAGCACCGGCGCGAACAGGATCTCCACGTCCGGCGCGCTCAGCGACGGGTCGGTGCGGGCGAAGGCGAAGCCCTCCACCACATTGGAGGTGAGCATGCCCCGCCCGCGCAGCAGGAAGTTGACCACGTGCTGGAGCTTCTCGGCGGCCAGCAACGTGATCGGCTGGCGCGTCTCGGCGTACACCGGGGCAATCGCGTGATCTTGCAGGTTCGCGCCCACCTCCGGCGCGTCCACCACCACCGCGATGCCGTGCGCGCGCAGGTGCTCGGCCGGGCCGATGCCGGACAGCAGCAGGAACTGGGGAGAGTTGTAGGTGCCACCGGACAGGATGACCTCCTTTCGCGCCGTGGCGGTGCGCGTGATGCCGGCCTGGCGGTACTCGACTCCGGTGGCGCGGCGGTTGGCGTCGAACAGCACGCGGGTGGCGTGCGCGTTCACCGCCACCACCAGGTTGGGACGCTTCGCCTTGATGGCCGGGCGCAGGTAGGCGTCGGCCGTGCTCCAACGCTTGCCGCGCTTCTGCGTGACCTGCGGGATGCCGGCCCCTTCGGTGAGGGTGGGCTGCGCGTTGGCGTCCTCCAGGCGCGGCAGGCCCACCTGCTCGCAGGCGGCCACGAACGCGCGCGCCAGCGGGTTCGGGTCGCGCAGCTCCTCTACCCGCAGCGGGCCGCCCACGCCGTGGTACGCCGAGGCGCCGCGGACGTTGTCCTCCGCCTGCGTGAAGTACCGCAGCAGGTCGTCGTAGCCCCAGCCGACGCAGCCGTTCCGCGCCCACTCGTCGAAGTCCTCGCGGTGGCCGCGCAGGTACACCTGGGCGTTCATCGACGAGGTGCCGCCGAGCATCTTGCCGCGCGGCGAGTACAGCGAGCGGCCACCGATGCTCGCCTGAGGCGTGCTGGCGTAGTCCCAGTCCAGCGGCGTCTTGAACAGCTTCGAGAACGCGGCGGGGATGTGGATCTCCGTCTGCTTGTCCAGCGGCCCCGCCTCCAGCAGCAGCACGCGCGTGGCGGGGTCCTCGCTCAAGCGCGCCGCCACCACCGCGCCGGCCGAGCCGGCGCCCACCACCACGTAGTCGAACGAGGTTTCCGTCGTAGCCGTGCTGCTCCCACCTTCCGCCATGCGCATCCTCCCGCTGAGATCGTCGGTGTGGCGGCCGCGCCGCCGCTGGTGCCGGTGCCGCGGCGAGCCTGGCAACGTGCCGCCGCTCCTCATTGTAGGCGGTCCGCCCGGGCCGGCCGTCGGCGCCACGAACCAACCCGACAAGCGCGATGGCCGTGCGACCCAGAGGTGCGGTCGGTGGACGCGCATCCCGTAACCCCGCTCCAGTTGAGGCGCGCGGGCGCAGCCAGCAGCCCCCTACGGCCCTGAAGCGAGCACGTCGGCCAGCGCGACCGTCCGCATCGGCCCGGCGTCCGGCCCGGCGCGGCCAGCCGCACGGGGGGCGCTGGTCCAACTTTCCGGCAGGTACAACTGCAGCGCCAGGGGATAGTCGCCGCCAGGAGCCACGTAGTGCCAGGAGATGGCCACCTGGCAGTCGTCGCGCTTGCCCGGCGTGCCCGACTACTGCCGCGCCAGCGCCGACGTATCGTTCACCGCGGCGAAGGACTGATGTGTGTACCGCTTGCACCCGGATATAAGGATTGACTAAGATCGCTGCGGACGAGCCGGTGGGCCCCCGGCTCGTGAAGCTGGCGATCGCCCGCGTGCCGAGTGCGGTGCCGGCGCGATCGCGACATGAGGTCGAGGTACCTATGCGCACGATCTTCAGCCTCCCGCAGGCTGTCGCAGGCCTGGGGCTCCTCCTCGCCGCCTGCGCCCCAGCGGCGACCACCCAGCCGACGGCTGTCCCCACCGCCCCGCCGAGCACGCCGGCCCCACCGCCCGTCGCGTCGCCAGCGCCCCAGGCCGCGGGCCAGGCCGCGGCCCCAGCCAGCCTCAGCGGTAACCTCGTGATCTACTCGGCCCGCAAGGAGGAGCTCATGCAGCCCCTGGTGGACGCGTTCAAGCGGCGCTACCCCGCGGTCAACGTCACGGTCAAGAGCGGCGCGCCGGGCGAGCTCGTCCTGCTGATCCAGCAGGAGCAGAGCAGCCCACGCGGTGACGTCTTCTTCACCACGGATGCGGCCGGCACCGAAGCGCTGCGCCAGGAAGGTCTCCTGGAGCCGTACCGCTCCCCCAGTGCCTCGAAAGTCCCCGACGAGTTCAAGGCCGCAGATGGCGCGTGGACGGGCGTGATTGGGCGCGCCCGTGTGATCATGATCAACACCCAGCTCCTCACAGCGGCCCAGGCGCCGCAGTCCGTGCTGGAGCTGACCGACCCGAAGTGGAAGGACAAGCTGGCGATGGCCTCCATCCGCGAGGGCGGCGTGCGCCTGTGGCTCGCCTCGCTCTTGCTCGAGAAGGGCGAGGAGTGGACGAAGCAGTATGTCGACGGCCTGAAAGCCAACAACATCAAGGTGCTGGCCAACCACACCGAGGTCGCTAACGCGGTCGCGCGCGGCGAGATCCCCGTCGGCCTCATCAACCACTACTACTACGTGCCGAAGGCACGAGAAGGGGCGCCCGTGGCGCTGGTCTACCCAGACCAGGGGCCCGACCAGATCGGCACGCTCGTGATGCCACTCGCCATCGGGATCGTCAAGGGCGCCAGGAACCTCGACCAGGCGAAGGCGTTCATCGACTTCTCGTTGAGCTCGGAAGGCCAGGAGCCGCTGACCACGCAGGAACAGGAGTTCCCCCTCGTGCCGGGAGTCGGGCTGGGCGATTCCGCCGCGCCGGGGGTCAAGCCGATCGACGAGATCAAGCGGCCCAGGGTCGACTTCACGCAGCTGGCCCAGGCCGAGAAGCGGGCCGTCGAGCTCTTCACACCCCAGCTCGGAGGGTAAGCGCGTGAGCCATCCCAACGCCGTACCTGCCAGCGCGCCCCGGCCGAGCTCCCGGGGCAGGCGCCTGGCGGGTGGACGGAGAGGCAGGTAAGCCCGCGGCATGGCCCTCGCCGAGCTGGCGCGCCCGCGGTTGTTCGCCGGTCCCGGGCGGGGTGTCGACTGGTGGGCCGTGCTGGCCCTGCCGGTCGGCGCCCCGCTGGCCTACCTGGCCTGGCTGGCCGCCCGGGCGGCGCCGCTGGAGCTGGTGCAGGCGCTCGGCCGGGCCAACGTGCCCGAGCTCGTCGCGGGCGCGGCCAGCGTGGCCGTGGGCGCGACGGTGTGGGCCTGGGTGCTGGCCGTCCCGTGGGCGTGGCTCGTGGCGCGGACCGACGTGCCGGGCCGCGATCTCTTCCGCGGGCTCGGACCCCTGCCGCTCGCCGTGCCCCCCTACGTCGGCGCGCTGGTCTACGTGGTGCTGCTCGCCCCCGGGGGGGCCCTCCACCAGGCCCTCGCCGCCTGGAGAGGCCTCCCGGTCGCGCTCACGCCGTTTCCCAGCCTCATCTACGGCCCGGGGGGCGCCGCGTTCGTGCTCGGCACCTTCACTGCCCCACACCTGTTTCTGGCGGTCCACGCTGCCCTCCAGCGCACGAGCACGTCGCTCGAGGAGGCGGCCCGCAGCCTGGGCCTGAGCCAGCGTGAGGTGCTGCTCCGCGTCACGCTCCCCCTCCTGCGGCCCAGCCTGCTCGCCGGCAGCCTGGCCATCTTCATGTACGCCTGGGTGGACTTCGGCGTCGTCTCGCTGCTGCGCGTCCGCACCTTCACTACCGCGGTGTACAACTATCTCCTCGCCGGGTTCAGCATGTCAGCCGCGGCCGCGCTCTCGCTCGTCCTCGTCGCCCTGGTCGGCGGGCTGTTGGTCGCGCAGCGCCGGGCGCTCGGGGCCGCGCGCTACACCCAGGTGGCCGGGCGCTCCCAGTCCGACGTGGCCCGCCTGCGCCTGGGGCGGTGGCGGTGGGTCGGCTTCGCCTACCTCTGCCTGGCCGCCGCGCTCGCGCTGGGCATTCCGCTCGGCGGCCTCGTGTGGCAGGCAGCCCGCCTCGGAAGCGCCGGCCTCCTGGCGTTCCTCGGGCAGCAGCTCGGCTTCCTGGCCAACACCCTGGTCGTGGCGCTCGGGGGCGCGACCGTGGCGGTAGGGTTCGCCGCCATCTTCGCCTGGCTGCGCTGGAGCAGCGGCCGTGGGTGGCTGGGGCTGGCGGTCCTGCAGGCAGGCTATGCGGTACCCGGCACTGTGCTCGGGCTCAGCCTCGTGGGGCTGACGCTGGCGCTCCTCCCGGCCCTCTACGGCACCCCGCCCGTGCTGGTGGGCGCCTACGTCGTGCTCTTCGCCGGCCCCACCGCCCAGGTGCTCGCCGCCACGCTCGCCCAGGTGCCCCGTTCGCTCGAGGAAGCGGCGCGCGCGCTGGGGCGCTCGCCCGTGATCGCCGCCGTGCGTGTCGTGGCTCCGCTCACTCTCCCCGGTCTGGTGAGCGCCTGGCTGCTGGCCTTCGTGCTGAGCATGCGCGAGCTCGCCGCCACCATCATCCTCCGCCCGGCCGGGTCCGATACGCTCGCCGTCCGTATCTGGGTGTACACCATGGACGTCGGGCCAGACCCGCGCGCCGCGGCCACCGCCCTCTTGCTCACGACCGTCACGGGCAGCCTCTGGTTGGCGCTGCTTGCGCTGAACCGTTCGCCACAAGGCGAGGTGGTCGGGTGAGTGCGCCCATCCGGCTGGAGGGGGTGGCCAAGCGCTTCGGCCCGGTGCTCGCCGTCCAGGGGGTCACGTTCACCGTGCGGGAGGGCGAAGTGTTCGCGCTCATCGGCCCGAGTGGTAGCGGCAAGAGCAGCACGCTGCGGCTGATCGCCGGGTTCGAGCGTCCGGACCGGGGCACGATCGCCATCGGCGACCGGACCGTCGCGGGACCGGGCGCCAGCGTGCCGCCCGAGCGGCGCGGCGTGGGCATGGTCTTCCAGGACTACGCCCTCTTCCCTCACCTGACGGTGGCCGAGAATGTGGCGTTCGGGCTGCACCGGGTGCCGCGGGCGGAGCGAGCGCGCCGGGTGGAGCAGGTGCTCGCCCTGGTGGGGCTGGCTTCATTCGGCCACCGCTACCCGCACCAGCTCTCCGGCGGGCAGCAGCAGCGCGTAGCGCTGGCGCGGGCGCTCGCCCCGGCCCCAGCCGTCATCCTGCTGGACGAGCCGCTCTCCAACCTGGATGCCGACCTGCGGGACCAGACACGACGCGAGCTGGCGCGCATCCTGCGCGTCACCGGGAGCACGGCCGTCTTCGTCACGCACGACCAGCAGGAGGCGTTCGTGCTCGCCGACCGGGTCGCCATCCTGGCGGCGGGCCGCATCGAGCAGGTCGGGACGCCGGAAGAGGTGTACGAGCGACCCGCCACCCGCTTCGTGGCCGACTTCGTGGGCGAGGCCGATTTCCTCCCGGCGAGCGTCCACGGGCCGGCGCTGGTGACCGAGCTGGGAACGCTGCCCAACCCCGGCTTGCCCTCGGGTACGCTGGCCGAGCTGATGCTCCGGCCGGACGACCTCGAGATCGTGCCCGACCCGGGCGGCGAGCTGGAGGTCGTGGAGCGGCAGTACCGGGGCGAGGAGATCGCCTGTGCGATCCGGCTTCCGTCCGGCCGCGTGATCCACAGCCACCTGCGGCACACCGACTGCCAGCCCGGGCTGCGGGTGCGCCCGCTCCTGCACCTGAAGACGGTCGTAGCGTTCCCGGCCGCGGAGAGCGCGGCCCAGCACGTGGGCCGAAGCTCGGCAGGGTTCAGCGCCGCGGTGGCCCACGTGCTGGGCCGCCGAGGAACGGAGGCGCGGAGCGCGTAGCGGCGCTCCAGCGGAGGTGTCTGCCATGGTCGCCATCGACAGCCACGCCACCACGCCGGCATCCAGCGCGGCGCCGGAGATCTTGAGCGCCTTCGGCTTCACGCGTGGCGGCACGACCTCCGGTGTGGCGCTGGGCGGCCGCTTCCAGGTGCAACCCGGCGGACCCCTGCTGGAGACGTTGAACCCGACTACCGGTGAGGTGCTGGCGCGCGTGGCAACCGCGAGCCTGGACGACTTCGACGCCGTGGTCCGGTCGGCCGAAGGCGCCTTCAAGCGCTGGCGCCTGGTACCGGCGCCGAAGCGTGGCGAGGTGGTCCGCGCCCTCGGCGACGCCTTCCGCGCCCGCAAGGAGGAGCTGGCCCGGCTGATCAGCTTGGAGAACGGCAAGATCCTCAGCGAAGCGCGCGGCGAGGTGCAGGAGGTCGTCGACATGTGCGACTTCGCCGTGGGCCTCTCCCGCCAGCTCTACGGCCGCGAGATGCAGTCGGAGCGGCCCGACCATCGCCTCCTCGAGCAGTGGCACCCGCTCGGCGTGGTGGGGGTGATCTCCGCCTTCAACTTCCCGGTGGCCGTCTACGGCTGGGGCTGGGCGGTGGCCCTGGTGTGCGGCGACGCCGTCGTCTGGAAGCCCTCCAGCCTCACGCCACTGATCTCGATCGCCGTCCAGCAGATCGTCGACGGCATCACGCGCGGCACCGAGGCGGAGGGCGTGTTCGGCCTGGCCATCGGGCCCGGCAGCACGGTCGGCGAAGCGCTGCTGGCGGACACCCGCGTCCCACTCGTCCAGGCAACGGGCTCGTGCCAGCTCGGCGAGCGGGTGGCGACGGCGGTGGGCAAGCGCGCCGGCCGCGTGATCCTGGAGCTGGGCGGCAACAACGCCGTCGTCGTGCTCGACGACGCCAATCTCGACCTGGCGCTGCGGGCCGTGCTGTTTGGCGCGGTCGGCACCGCCGGCCAGCGCTGCACGACCACGCGGCGGCTCATCCTCCAGCGTACCATCGCCCCCGTCTTCCTGGAGCGCCTCACCAGGGCTTACGCCAGCGTGCGCATCGGCGACCCGCTGGACGAGGGCACGCTGATGGGCCCGCTGATCTCGGCCGAAGCCGTCGCCGCGCACCGCGAAGGGCTGGCGGCGATCCAGCGCCAGGGCGGCCAGGTGATCTACGGCGGCAGGGTGCTCGACGACCGGCCCGGCTTCTTCGTGGAGCCCGCCATCGTCCGCTCCACGGCGACAATGCCGATCTGTCGCGACGAGATCTTCGCGCCGATCCTGCACGTGTTCGAGGTGGAGACCCTGGACGAGGCGATCGCGGCCAACAACGACGTGCCGCAGGGGCTCTCGAGCGCGCTCTTCACGACCAGCCTCACCGCAGCCGAGCGGTGGCTCTCGACCGTCGGCTCGGACTGCGGCATCGCCAACGTCAACGTCGGCACGTCTGGCGCCGAGATCGGCGGCGCGTTCGGCGGCGAGAAGGCCACTGGTGGCGGCCGCCAGGCCGGCTCTGACGCCTGGAAGGCGTACATGCGCCGCCAGACGTGCACGATCAACTACGGCACGGGCCTGCCACTCGCCCAGGGCGTCCGCTTCGACGTCAACAGTTGACACCTGTCGCGCCCGCTGGCCGAGCGTGGGCCCACGTGCGGCGACCTGGTATAACAGCGCCGGGGATGGCCGCACGACCGGAGGCCTGGTACCGCCAAGCGGAGCGAGACCTTGCCCATGCGCGGCGGTCGCTCCAGATGGACGACTTCGAGTGGGCATGCTTCGCGAGCCAGCAAGCCGCCGAAAAGGCCATCAAGGCCGTCTACCAGCGGCATGGTGCGGAGGCACGGGGGCACTCCGTCGCCGGCCTCCTTGCGGCACTCGGCCCCGTGCTGCCCGAGGCGGCGCGGTCGCTGGTGACACCTGCCCTCGTCGATCAGGCCCGCGAGCTAGACCGCCACTATATCCCCACACGCTACCCAGATGCGCACCCGCAAGGAGCACCGTATGAGTCCTACACGCGCGCCGATGCGGAGCGTGCGACCGGTGGTGCGGAGATTCTCCTCGGACTCTGTCGAGATCTTCTGGCTCGATAGGGCGGCGGCGAAGGCCAACGTCGTGGAGGCTGCGGGTCGCCTGGCCGAAGCCCACCCCGAGATCGAGCGGGTCGTGCTCTTTGGCTCGCTGGCCCGTGGTGATGCGGCGCCGGGCAGCGACGCCGACCTGCTGGTGGTCCTTTCACGAAGCAACCTCCCCTTCCTGGAGCGGCTTACCCACTACCGGCTCGACGACACCGGAATGGCGGCCGACCTCTTCCCCTATACCCGTGAGGAGCTGGAGGCCGCGTTGGCGATCTCGCCGAGCTGGCGCGCGGCGCTGGCTGAAGGGGTCGTCATCTTCGACCGCCAGGCGCCCCCCGCGCGCACCTCCGGCAGCCACGAGGGGGAGCCTGCCTGTCTCGAGCCGGGTGACGGTGGCGGCTGACTCCCCAGCAGTCGCTGCCGCTAGATCACCATCTGGACCGCGCGCCGCTCCCGGGCCCGCAGGGTGGCCTCCAGCTCCTGGAGGAACGCGGCAACCACGCCACCTGGCGGGCCGGCGTCCTTGCGGCGGATCGCCTCGATGCTGCGTGTGATCGGCGGCGCGTCGGCGATCTCGACCTCGGACAGCAGGCCGCTCGCGATCTCGCGCGCCACCGACACCTTCGGCAGCAGCGCCACACCGAGCCCTTCTTCCACCATCTTCTTGGCCGCCTCGATGTTGTCCAGCTCCATGACGGTGCGCGCCACCACGCCGCCGCGCAGGAAGAGCGACTGCGTCAGCTCGAAGTAGCTGGACGTGCGGTCGAACATGATCAGCCGCTCGCGGCCCACCTCGGCCAGCTCCACCGTTCCGCGCCGGGCGAACCGGTGCTGCGGGTAGGCCACCAGCACGAGCTCGTCGTCGTACAGCGCCGTCGCCTCGATGTCCGAGTGGCGCAGCGACCGCACCAGGCCGACCTGGACCTCGTCGTCGAGCACCATGGCGAGGATCTCTTCCGAGTGCCCGGTCCGCACCGCCACGTCCACGCGCGGGTGCAGGGCGGCGAACCGCTTGAGCACCGGCGGCAGGACGTAGGTGCTCACGGCCGGCGCCGCGCCCAGCGCCAACCGGCCGGCGCTCGCTGAGCGCAGGTCGGCCAGACCCTGGCGCCCGTCGTCGATCGCCTGCACGGCCCGTTCGGCGCACGGGAGGAACACCCGGCCGGCATCCGTCAGGCGCACGCCCCGCCCGGTGCGCACGAACAGCGTCTCTCCGAGCTCCCTCTCCAGCGCCTGGATCCTCGCCGTCAGTGCCGGCTGAGTCACATACAGCGCCTCAGCCGCGCGGCTCACGTTCCCCGTCTTCGCCACCTCCAGGAACGCCTGGATCTGCCCGAACAGCATGTGCTTGGTATCAGCCCTGTCTATGCTCTGGATCACTCCCGAGCATCGCTACTATACCGGGCGCTGTCAACCCGGTCGCCGGGGCTGGGGTCTGGCCGCGGTGTGTGGCGCGCCGGCGGCCGGCTTGGGCGGCGCCATACCGCCGCCAGGGCGGCCACGAGCGCGCCTCGACACGCGCCGGCCGGCTACAGCAGCAGGCCGCGGGGCGTCGGGATGGCGAGGATGACTTTGAACGCCACGTAGAGGACGGCGTCGAAGCCGACCGCAAACACCAGTGGAGCCAGCAGACGCTGCTGCCACGATGGCTGGTCCCTGGAGAGCAGCCAGGTGACCACCAGCAGGAAGCCAAAGGCGGACTCGTAGAAACCGGCGGCCTCGGATCCGAGCCCCAGCAAGACGAGCGCCACGATCAGGAAGGCCCACTCTTTCCACGGGACGCCGCCGAACGGCATCGTCGCCCACACGGTGTGCAGCTCGCTGCGCTCCTTGTACCATGAGGCGCGACTGTCTTGCTAGCCAGGCCGGGGCCAGGCGCTTCGCGCTTCCCCCACGAGGGGCCCAGCACGTGGGCCATAGCGGCGCGGGTCCGTGCCAGCCTGTGACCCACGTGCTGCGTCACGCGAATCCCGCCCAGGACCGACGCCGACGCATTGCCGGAGGGAGAACCCGTGGCCGGAGCGCTGCCGCCCGTTCGCATCGCGCACAACCTGAGACTGCTCGCCCAGCATGACCTGGGCGGTGCCCCCAACGCCGGCGAAGGGCTGGCGCTGACGGTGACCCGAGAGGGACGGCGCCTCCTCTACGTCGCCCACGAGAACCCGCCGATGGCGCTGTCGGTGCTCGACGTGACGGACCCGCGCGAACCGTCGCTGGCCTGGCAGATGCCCCTGCCGCACGATGAGGTGCGCTCCAACTCGCTAGCCCTGGGCCACGACATCCTGCTGATGGCGTACCAGGCGGTGAAACCCGGGCTGACACCCGCGGGCGTGCAGGTCCTCGAGCTCTCCAACCCCGCCAGCCCCCGCGAGATCGGGTTCTTCGACACGTCCGGACCGCACTCCCAGGGCGTGCACCTGGTGACGTTCATGGACGGGCGGTACGCCCACATCGCCACCGGCGCGCGCGACTTCGAGCCTGTCGACCCGAAGGATCACCAGTTCTACATGATCGTCGACTTCGGGAACCCCACCCGGCCGCGGGAGGTGGGCCGCTGGTGGCTGCCAGGCCAGCGGAAGGGGGACGCGGCGTCGCCGCTGGAGCGGCACACCCCACCCGCCATCGACTCCGGCTTTCGTCCACACCACTGCCTGTCCTACCCAGAGCGCCCCGATCGCGCCTACGTCGGCTACATCGACGGCGGATTCCTGATCCTCGACATCGCGGACTTGGGACAGCCGCGCCTCGTCAGCCGCGTCGACGTCCACCCGCCCTTCCCCGGCTTCACCCACACGGTGCTGCCACTGTTCAGCCGCGACCTGCTGCTGGTGACAGACGAAGCCACCACCATGTCCAACGGCGCGGACTGGCCAAAGCTCACCTGGATCGTCGATGTCCGCCGGGAGACGAACCCGGTCATCATCGGCACGCTGCCGAAGCCCGCCGGCTTCGAGGAGCTGCACCGGACGGGCCGCCGGATCGGCGCGCACAACCTGCACGAGAACGAGCCCGAGCCAGGCGCGGCGAAGCTCGAGCGCACGGTCGTCGCCACGTGGTTCAGCGCCGGCCTGCGTGTCTACGACCTGTCCGACCCGTTCCGGCCGGAGGAGATTGCCGCCTTCCTCCCAGAGCCGCCGCCCGGGCAGCAGGGGTGTCGGATCAGCGACGTGTTCGTGGACGACCGCAACATCCTGTACGCGGCTGACCGGGCGAAAGGTGGCATCTACGTGCTGGAGTACACGGGGGCGCGACCGCTGGACTGACGGCCGCGCCACAAGGCTTGACGCGGCCCCAGGGGGCTCCTAGCATTGGAAGTCGCAACAGTTGCATTCTGCGGTCCAGTGCGGCCGTTCACCCGGCGGGTGACGCTCGCACGGGCCGCGCTGCAGGGGAGGGCTACCCGATGAGTCGTACGACGCGCGAGCTGGCCACCTTCGTGGCGGACCTGCGCTACGCGGACCTGCCGACACGCGTGGTGGAGCGCACCAAGGACCTGCTCCTCGACGCGGTGGCGAGCGCGATCGCCGGGCACCAGGGCGACGAGACCGGGCAGGTCGAGGCGACGGCCCGTGCCCTCGGGGCCTCCAGCGAGTCGACGATCATCGGCGGGGGGACGCTGTCGCTGGCAGGGGCGACGCTCTTCAACAGCTACCTGATCACCGCGGTCACCGTGTGCGACGTCCACCGGCCGACGCTGTGCCATATCACACCGGGGGTCGTCGCGCCCGCGCTTGCCATCGCCGAGCGGCAGGATGCCTCGGGTCGCGACCTCCTGGCGGCCATCGCGCTCGGCCTGGAGACGACGACGCGGGTCGGGCTCGGCACCCACTACCCGGAGTTCAGGAAACGCGGCTGGCATGCACCCGGTGTCGTGGGCCCGTTTGGCGGCGCGGCAGCCGTGGGCAGCCTGCTGGGGCTCGACGCCGACCGCCAGGTCGCTGCCTTCGGCCTGGCCGGGAGCCAGTCGGCTGGCACGTTCGCCGCCTGGGGCACGCCCACGGTCAAATTCCACCAGGCGCGCGGCGCCGTCTCGGGGCTCCTGGCGGGGCTGCTGGCCGAGCAGGGCTTCCGCGCGTCGGACGAGATCCTCACCCATCCCGACGGCGGTCTGTTCAACACCTACTCGGACGGCGGGCACCCCGACGAGGTGACGGCCGATCTGGGCACCCGCTGGGAGCTCGAGCACATCTCGCTGCGGCTGTGGCCGGCGGCGAGCTCGATCCAGTCAGTGATCACCGCGATGTTCGCGCTGGTGCAGGAGCACGACCTCCGCCCCGAGACCGTCAAGCGCATCCGCATCGGCCTGTCGAAGACGGTCTACGACCTGCACGGCCAGATGGACTGGGCGGGCAAGTTCCGCGCCCTGCTGTCCACGCGCTACGTCGCCGCGGTGGTCCTGGCCGACCGCCGCTGCTGGCTCGACCAGTTCACACCCGAGCGGATGGAGGACCCAGCCCTGGGCGCCTTTGCCCGCGATCGCATCACGGTCGAGATCGACCCGTCCGTCGAGGGTACGGGCGCAGTGGTCGAGGTGACGGGTGTCAGCGGCGCCACGTACGTGGAGCATCGAGCGGTGCCGCGCGGTGACGCGGCCGACCCGCTCACCCGGGCGGAGATCGAGGAGAAGTTCCGGATGGCGAGCCGCGGGCGGCTGCCTGGAGGGGCGGTCGAGCAGGCGATCGAGCTGCTGAACAACGTGGAGCGGATCGAGCGCACGAGCGAGCTGTGCGCGGCGCTGCGGGCGCCGATTGCGGCGCCTGTCTGACCATGGCCGGGCCGATTGAGCCGCCTGGCCTCACCTTGCTGACCGGGGAGCTTCGAGGTGGGCAACCGCCGACGAGCGGGAGGGGATGATTGATGTCCACACCACCACGGTCAGGCTCGAGCCCGCTGCTGACCGCCCCGGCCGCCGAGGCGCTGTTCGGCGTCTGGGGGGACGGGCTCGCCGCGTCGCAGCCGGCCTTCGACGCCTGGCTCAGTGGCCGAGCCAACGCGGCTGCCGCGTCCGGCGGACGTGTCAGGCGGTTCCGGCTGGCGGACGGTGGGGCCGGCGTGATGCTGCTCGCCGAGCTACGCGGTCTCTCAAACACCGCGGCCGTGCCCACCTGGCTCCATGCTGCCGGGGCTCGTGGGGTGGACGGGGTCGAATCCGCCCGTTACCGCCTGCGTGTAGCGCGGGCCTCACGGGGGTCGGGCGACCTGTTCGAGGCCCCATACATTCTCTCGGTCCGCCTCTTCGTCCCTGAACAGTGGCGCGCCGACGTGCGGGCGTGGCTGGACGAGGAGCACTACGGCGCGCACCTTAAGCTCCGCGGCTGCAGCTGGTACCACGGGTACGAGTCGCTCGACGGACCGTTCAACTTCCTCAACCTGTGGGGGCTGGACTCCCCCGGCGTCATCGACACCCCGGAGTGGGCAGCTGCGCGAGACACGCCGTGGCGCGGGCGCCTGCTCCCGGCGTTCGCCAGGACCGGGCGGGCCGTGTACCGGCCCGGCCCGTGAGGTGGCGTTACCGGGCACGTCCGCCCGTACTCGGCGTCGAAGGGAGCGAGGCGCGGCCCCCATGCCGCGGCTCTCCACGCGCCAGGGCGCGGGGATCTACCGGCCCGGCACCGTCGCGGCGCCCGTCTCGGCGGCGACGCGCCCGTCAGTTGGCCAGCCGTAGTTCGGCAGCGGCGCCGCCAGTGGCGGCAGGTCCCAGCTCCCCGTGGCCGGTGGCAGCACGTCGGCGTCCACGCGGACGTCCAGCACGGTTGGCTGGCGGGCGGCGATGGCGGCAGCAACCTGCTCGCGCAGGTCCCGCGGGCGCTCCACCGTCACGCCGCTGGCACCCATGGAGCGCGCGAGCAGGGCGAAGTCGGTCGTCATCAGCTCACCCGTGGCGTGGGCGCGAAAGCGCACCGCGATCTCGCGGCCTGCGCCGAAGAAGCCCGCCTGCTGGTCGCGGATCGAGACGTAGCCCTGGTTGTTCCACACCACCCACACGACCGGGAGCCCGTACTCAACGGCGGTCGCGACGGCGTTCGCGGTCATGAGGAAGCCGCCGTCGCCACAGATCGCCACCACCGGTCGCTCCGGCGCCGCGAACTGGGCGCCGAGCGCGCCGCCCACACCGAACCCCATGGCCGCGAACCCCCACGACTGCAGGAGCATGCCCGACCGGGGCGCCTTGAGCTGCTGCACCAGCCAGTTGTGGTGCACGCCGACGTCGGCGAGCACGATGCTGTTGTCCGGCAGCACCGCCTGCACGTCGGCCACGAGGCGATCCGGGCGAATCGGCACGGCGTCCGATGACTGGGCGTGCTCGAGGAACGCCTCCCACTCCCGCTTCCAGGCCTGCGTCTGCCGCACCCAGCCGGCGTGGCGCGCAACGGCCATGCCCGCCCGGGCGCGGCACAGCTCGAGGAGCTGGCGGAGCACGATCCGCGCGTCACCGACGATGCCGATCGTAGGCGGGAAGTTGCGGCCGATCTCCTGGGGATCCACGTCGACGTGGACGAGCTGCGTGGGTGGGATGCGGTAGGTCATGCCCGGGATCCAGGCGCTCGTCGCGCGGTCGTCGAAGCGGGTCCCCAGGGCCAACAGCACGTCGGAGGAGCGCGCGGCTTCGTTCGCCGCGTAGGTGCCGTTGCGCCCCGTGGCCCCGAGCCCGAGCGGGGAGGACTCGTCGATCGCGCCCTTGCCGAGCGGGGAGGTGATCACGGGGATCTGCAAGAGCTCGGCGAGCTGGCGCAGCTCCTCGACGGCTTCGCCCAGCAGGACCCCGTGGCCCGCGACGATGGCCGGCCGCTCGGCGCCCAGGAGCAGCTCAGCCGCCCGCCGCACCGCTTCCGGATCACCCCCACCGCGGCTCGAGACGCCGCATCGCCACAGCTCGGGGTCCGGGACCTCCGCCTCGACCTCCTCGACGAACACGTTCAAGGGGACGTCCACGTGCACGGGCCCCGGCCGCCCAGCCAGCATGAGGCTGTACGCCTGGCGCATGATGAGCGGCAGCATGTCGGCGCGGGGCGCCTGGTAGCTGCGCTTCACGTAGGGGCGCATCACGGTGTTGAAGTCGCCCTGGAAGTGGCGGCCCGTCTCCTGGAAGGGGCCGCGATTGAACTGCTGGGTGGGAACGTTGCCGGTGATCGCCAGGAAGGCGGATGAGTCGAGGAACGCCGAGGCGACCGGCATCGCCAGGTTGAGCGAGCCCGGGCCACACGACGTGTACGTGGCCACCGGCCGGTGGGTGACGCGGTAGAACGCATCGGCCATGAAGCCGGCCACCTGCTCGTCGTGGGTAGTGATGGTCTTGATGCGGTCGCGCCGATCGTACGCGGCGTCCAGGAGGCCGATGATCCCGTGTCCGCAGACGCCGAACAGGTAGGGCACCTGCTCCTTCAGCAGGTACTCCACGATGATCTCCGCCCCCTTGTAGCTCTGCATCCTGGCTCCCTTCCCCGGCCAGCCGAGAGCGGGCTCCGGGCACCGGATGGACGCGCTCAGTCGTACCGGGACGTGCAACTGTTCCGTGCTGCGATACTACGATCCGCCTGCCAGCCTGTCAACGGCGCGACTCGCGGCAGCCGCGAGTGCGGCGTGCGCAGGCGCAGCCATCCCACAGGCTGACCCGTCAGACGAGACACGCGGGTCCGGTGGGCCTCGGTCCGGACGTCCCGGGCGAGGCGCCGGCGCGCGCTCAGCGCCGCGCGGCGGCGCGGGCTCGGGCGCCGTCGACCTGCGCGCGGGCGCCGCCATTGGCCGCGGGCGGGCCGCCGCCGAAGCGCGCCGTGCCGTCCGCCCCGGCCAGGGCCGGCGGCGGAGGCGCGCCCAGCCGGGCCGAGACCTGCGCGGCAGCCTCGCGCACCAGGATGCCGAGGCTGGCGATCACGTCGTCGCTCAGCCGATGCCGCGGGCCCGAGACGCTGAGCGCGCCGACGATGGTTCCAGTCTGGTCGCGGATGGCGGCGCCCACGCAGCGCAGGCCCTCCTCCACACCTTCCAGATCCACGCCGTAGCCCCACTCACGCATCTCGGCCAGGCGCTGCCGCAGCACTTTGCGGTCGGTGATGGTGGCGGGAGTCAAGGCCATCAGTGGCTTCCGCCCCAGCAGTGCGTCCACCCGCTCAGGCAGCAGGCCGGCCAGGATCGCGAGGCCGAGCGCGCTGGCGTGGAAGCTCTGTCGGTGGCCCACGCGGCCCTGCATCCGCATCAGGTGGCGACCCTCGACCACCTCGACCGTCACGAGGTCCGTCCCCTGGAGCACGGCGAGGTGGGCCGTCTCGCCCGTCGTGTCGACGAGCGACTGCAGGATGGGGCGGGCGGCGGCACGCAGGTCGAGTGCTGGCAAGCCAGCGCCGACGAGCTGGTACAGCCGCGCGCCGAGCCGGAACTTGCCCGTCGTCGCGTCGCGTTCGAGGTAGCCGGCCTGCTCGAGCGTGGCGCACAGGCGGGAGACCGTGCTCTTGTGCAGTCGCACCAGCCGCGCAATCTCGTTCACGCCGAGCTGCTCCCGCGTCGACGAGAACGCGTCGAGGATCGCGAGTCCCCGACGCAGCGTCAGGACGGCGCCGGTGTCGGCCTGAGTCGTCACGACTGCCATGGCCACTCGGGAGTGCAGGATAGCACGCGGAGCCGCATCGTGGCTCGTGCAACTGTCTCTCCCGCCGGAACTGCCCTCGCCGCCGCGGAGCGCGGCGGCGTGCCCGTTGACGCCCCCAGCTACGGCTGGTATGATGGCGCCATACGCCGCAACTGTTCTGTTCAACGCAACAGCAGTAGTGGGACGGCCCTTGGACTCTACTGAACATGGTGCCTGCCACGAGGCGCCCGGCGGAGATCCAAGCGTTCGGATCGGTGCGAGGGGAGCAGACCAGCGCGTGGGGCAGACCAACGTCCTGATCACAGCAGCGCGGCGCCGAGGCGATAGACGGTGGCCCCGGGCGGGCGCACGGCTGGCGCTAACGGCGCTCCAGTACGCCCTCCTCTACGGCGTCGGACTGATCCTCCTGGTGCCGTTCCTGTGGATCCTGCTTTCGGCGTTCAAGCCGGAGTCCGAGCTCCTGCGCTATCCGCCGGGCCTCCTGCCGGAACGGCCCACCCTGGAGAACTTCACCCAGTTCTTCGCCGCGACCCAGTTCCAGCGGGCCATGCTCAACTCGGCGATCGTCGCCACCACGACCACTGCGGTCGCCATGGCGATTGCCACCCCGGCGGCCTACGCGCTCACCCGCTTCCGCTACCGGGGCTTCGAATGGATCGCGCGCCTGTTCGTCTACACCTACATGATCCCCGGCATCCTGCTGGTGCTGCCGGTCTACCGCATCTTCTTCCGGCTCGGCCTGTCGAACACGCTCTATGGGCTGGCGATCATCTACGTAGCGCTGGTGATGCCGCTCACCTTGTGGACGTTACGCTCCTTCTTCGCCGGAATCCCGGTGGATCTGGAGGAGGCCGCCATGATCGATGGTGCGACACGCTTCGGCGCCTTCCTCCGCGTCGTGCTGCCGCAGGCTGTGCCCGGCATGATCGCCACCGGCATCATCGCCCTGAACGTTGGCTGGAGCGAGTACCTCTTCGGCGCGACGCTGCTCTCGCGACCCGACGTGCTCACCATCAGTCCGCGCCTGGAGAGCTTCATGGGGCGCGGCCTCTACAACTGGGGCTGGTTGATGGCGGGGGCGCTGGCCGTCACGGCCCCGCTGATCGTGGTCGCGGGCGTCGCGCAGCGCTACCTGGTGGCCGGGTGGGGAGCCGGCGCCCTGAAGGGGTGAGTCCGGAGGCGGCGTCCATGGTCGAGCGAACGCGGGTGTGAGTCTTCGATGGGCGAGCCGGCGGGTGCGAGAAGGAGCGCCCTTCGGCGGGTAAAGCGACAACCTCAGTCTGGTGCCTGTCCCTGCGGACGGGGAAAGGGGGTCTGGCGATGGTACGTAGGTCTTGGCCAATGGTCTCGGTGCACCTGAGCCTGCCGGCTGTGCGCGCGTGGTTGCCGCATGGGGGCGGGCCTCGACGCCCGGCGGGCGCGGGGCAGCAGGCCCGCGGGGCCGGGTTCCGCTGGAAGCAGGCAGCCGGCTTCACCGCCGTGGTGGCCGCGCTCGCGAGCGTCGCGTGCGCCCCGGCCGCGCCCGCCGCGCCGACGACGGCGCCCGCCGCGCCGACCGCTGTGCCGGCTCCAACCACGGCCCCACCCGCACCGGCAGCCGCACCGGCGACGCCCAAGCCGGTCGTCAAGGAGCTCCCCAAGGATCTCCGGGCATCGGTCAAACAGAAGAAGATCGTGCCGTTCCTCACGGCCGAGAGCTCGCCCGAGTCGGTCAAGCAGATCCAGGAGATCATCGCCGCGTTCGAGAAGGAGAACCCGGACATCGGGATCGAGCTGCAGCTCACCTCGAACGACAACCGCGCGGCGCGCATCATCAACGCGGTTGCCGTGGGCGAGGAGCTGGGGGTCTTCGAGATCGAGCGGCGGCGCGTGCCCGACTTCATTCAGGCCGGCTACCTGCTCCCGCTCGAGAGCATCGCGCAGGAGATCGGGCTGGAGAAGTTCATCCCCGGCGCGTTGCTCTACTGGCCGTGGGACGGGCGTCTCTACCAGTTCACGTCCGACGTGGCTGCGGCAACCCTGTACTGGCGGAAGGACCTGTTCCAGGCGGCCGGCCTGGCCGAGCCGGACAGCTACGAGCGCATCCTGGAGGCGTCGCAGCGGCTGAACAACCAGGGCGGCGTCTCGGGGAACGCCCTGGAGGTGTCCAACAACGGCGCCGTGCAGCGGTTCGTCACCTTCCTCTGGCAGAACGGTGGCGACTTCTACACCCGAGACGGGCAGCTCGCCTTCGACCGGGCCGGCGCCAGGCAGGCGGTCGAGGACTACGCGGCGCTGACGAAGTACGCGCCCCCCGGCAACAACTCGTGGGGCAACCTCGACCCGATCAACGCCTACGTCGCTGGACGCGCGGCCATCGCCCTGTTCCCCGGGCGGCTCGGCTACCAGGTGGCGACCAACGCCCCGGAGATCGCCAAGAACACAGGCAACCGGGAGGCACGCGTGGCTCGGGGTGGGCAGGGACCGCGTGTTGTCTACGGGAATGCGACTGTCTATGCCATCGGGACAACAGTGAAGTATCCGGACGAAGCCAAGAAGTTCCTGAAATTCATGTTCACTGGTGATCGGCTATTGAGGTACTCAATGGGAGTCCCAGGTCACATCGCACCACCCATCAAGGAGATCCAGGACCAGGTCCTGCAGCAGGACAATCCGTACATCAAAGAATACCGCGACTGGGTGAAGTTAATCTTCGACGCCACTAGCTACGCGAACAACGAGGCTCAGAACATGGGCTCCATCAAGGCGGACGGCACGTTTGACAGGTCACTCGTACCGATGCCATGGAGTAGCCGGGTCATGGGGAGTCAACCCGTGGTGGCAACCATGCTCCAGCGCATTACGCTCGAGAATCAGCCAGTTGAGCAGGCGTACACCCAGGCCGTGAACGACTTCCGCACCGGTATGGAAGGCTGGAAGCAGGAGAACCCGTGGTGGACGCCGGCCGATCCCAACTGGCGGCCGCCACGCTAGCGTGCTGAAGGGCGCGGGCTGTCCCCGGGTGGCTGAGCGCCGGGGCAGTGGTCCAGCCGAGCCGGTCGCACCGGGGCTGCAGCGCTCCTGGCGCATCGTGGGCGAGCGGGGGTGGAGTCCCCGCTCGTCCACGATGCGCCGACATCCAGACTGAGGGTCGGAGTGCAGGTCGCCAAGTCGAGAACCGTGGCCGTCCCACCCGCACGCGTGAAGCGGGTGCATCCGGATGTCTGGCTCGGGCTGGCGATGCTCGCGCCCGCGCTGGCCGTGCTGAGCCTGGTGATGCTCTACCCCGCGCTCGTCGCGGTCCAGAGTAGCTTCTACCGCATCGACACCGTCACGCGCGCGGAGGCCTTCGTGGGACTCCGCAACTACCAGAACCTGCTCGCCGACCCGGTGTTCTGGGATTCTCTCCGGCGGACGCTCGTCTGGGTGGTGGGCGCGATGCTCACGCAGGCGCTGGCTGGCATGGCCGTGGCGCTGGTGCTGGACCTGGCGCTCCGCGGGCGCAGCTTCATCCGCGGGCTGGTCCTGTTCCCGTACTTCGTCCCGGCCATCGTGGCCGTGCTGACCTGGCGCTGGATCTTCAGCGACACCGTGGGCGTGGCGAACTACCTCCTGGTGGACGTCTCCGGGCTGCTCGGCGCCCCGGTCCCCTGGTTCAACCCCGGCGTTGCCATGGTCTCCGTCATCATCATGTCCCTCTGGAAGTACACCCCGTACTGGGCCCTCCTGCTCCTGGCTCGCCTGCAGGTCATCCCGGTCGACCTGTATGAGGCGGCGCAGGTGGACGGCGCCTCCTGGTGGGACCGCTTCCGCTACATCACGCTGCCGTGGCTCATGCCCGTGCTGATCGTCATCCTGATCCTGCGCGGGATCTGGGCGTTCAACGAGTTCGACATGGTCTACCTACCGGCGGGGGGCGGACCGCTCTTCGCCACGACCACCATCCCCGTCTACATTCGCTACATCGCCTTCGAGGTGCTCAACATCGGCGCCGCGGCCGCCGTCGCCGTGGTCATGCTCGCGATCCTGGTCGTGCTGACGGCCTTCTACTTCTGGGTCTATCGCCGGGCGGAGCAGCGCCTGTACTGACCGTGTCGCTGGGCAAGGGTGGCGGAGCGTGATCGAGACGCGCGAGCTCACGAAGCGGTACGGGGCGCGCCTGGCCGTCGACAGCGTGTCACTCCGCGTCGGCGCCGGCCAGGTCTACGGGTTCCTCGGGCCGAACGGCGCCGGCAAGACCACCACGATCCTGCTGCTGCTCGGGATCCTGCAGCCGGACGCGGGCGAAGCGCGGATTGCCGGCGAGCGGATCGCCCGCGGCAATCTTGCCGTACGCCGGCTGATTGGCGCCGTGTCCGAGAGCCAGCACCTCTACGGGGATCTCTCGGTTCAAGAGTACCTGGAGTTCTTCGGCCGGCTGTACCAGGTCCAGGACTGCCCCCGCCGGATCCAGGCTGTGCTGGAGGAAGTCGGCTTGCAGGAGCGCCGGGCCGATCGAGCCGTGCACCTGTCACGCGGCCTGCAGCAGAAGCTTGGTCTCGCCCGAGCCTTGCTGCACGACCCGCCGGTCCTGATCCTGGACGAGCCGGTCTCGGGCCTCGACCCGCACGGGATGCGCGAGGTGCGGGAGATCATCGTGCGCGAGCGGGATCGCGGCCGCTGCGTCTTCCTCTCCTCCCACGTCCTCTCCGAGGTGGAGCGGACCGCCGACCGCGTGGCGATCCTGCACCGCGGCCGCCTGGTCGCCGAGGACGCTGCTGCGCGCGTGTGCGACCGGCTCGCCGACGACGTCCAGGTGGAGGTCGACCTGGACCAGCCGGCGGACCACTTCGTGAGCGCCGTTCGCGGCGTGGGTGGCGTGCGGAGCGCGAGCGCGGCGAACGGCACGCTCCTGGTCAGCCTCTCCCGCGCCCACGCGGTCGAGGCACGCCGGGCCCTCTCGCTGGCGCTCACCGGCGCCGGCGGCGTGATCGTCGGCATGCGCGAGCGGCGCGCCACACTCGAGGAGGCGTTCGTCACGCTCACCGACGCACGCGTCAGCGAGCTGGCCGGGAGCGCCACCTGATGGCCACGGTCGCCGCCACGGACTCCACCCTCGGGCGGCGTCGTGAGGGCGTCTCCGGTCACCTGGCTGCGTCTGTGAAGCCGCGCCTCCACGCGGCTCGCGTCGTCGCGGGGCGTGAGGCCCTGGCGCTGCTGCGGTCCCCGGCTGCCTACGTAGCGCTGAGCGTCGCCCTCCTGGGCGCCGGTTGGCTGCTCGACGGCAACCTTGAGCGCGCGCGCGCCAGCGGATTCCTGGTGGACGACCGACCCTTCCAGCCCCCGCTGCTCGCCGCGATCCTGGCCACCTCGGTGTTCCTGGCCATCACCGCGGTGGTGTCCGTGGCGCGCGAGCGCGAGCGCGGCACGCTGGAAGTGCTCTTCTACGGCCCGATCGACGAGCCGGCGTACGTGCTGGGCAAGTTCCTCGGCCAGGTGGTCGCGTACCTGGCGGCCCTGCCGGTCCTGGCCGCCTCGCTGCTCCTGCTGAGCCTGCTGACCGGCTTCGCGTTCTCACAGGCGGCGATTCTCGGCCTCGTCGTGTCCGTCGTGCCGGTGGCGGAAACCGTCGCGTTCGGCCTGCTCTTCTCCGCGCTCGCCGGGCGGCTGCGCACCGCCATCCTGCTCTTCGTCGCCACCATCGCGCTCTTCCTGGGCATTGCCGTCGCGTACAGCGTGGTGGTGCTAGTCCCCGTCGAGAGCCCATCCAGCCCCATCCTGCCGCTCCGCAACACGCTGGCGGCGCTCAACACGCTCGTGGCCTGGCTCTCACCATTCGCCTCCCTCGAACGCGCCCTCGACGCGGCCGCGCTCGGGGCCTGGCTCACCATGGCTCAGACCCTCGCGGCAGCGGTGACCTACACGGCCGCGGCGCTCGGCGCAGCGACGCTTGGCCTGCGCCGACGGGGCGTTCGCCAGCGTGGGGGAGACTGATCGCCGGCCATGAAGCGGACCCAGCTCCTGCCCTGGCTCATCGCGGCCGCCACGCTCCTGTGGGCGCCCGTGTCCCGGGCGCAGCCCTCCGGGCCGGCCGAGCAGCTCGTGTTCTGGCCGTACGTCACCAACGGCACGGAGTACCGCCGGGTCGCGTACCCGCCGCAGGTGGACACCATCTGGGTCCTCGCGGAGACCCCCGTGGTGCTGGAGGCGCGGCGCAGCCTCGTCTCGTACTGGCCCTTGACGGGCGAGTACCTGGCGGACTTCGCCGCCCTCAACGACCCGGTGCCCGGGTCGCTCGAGATCGTGGCGCCGAGCGGCGAGGTTCGCCGTGTCCCGCCGCGCCCGTTCACGATCTGGTACCCGGACGGCGTCGCCGCCGCCCGCTCGGAGATGCTGTTCGACGAAGCTGCGCGCCTCCTCTACGACAGCTACGTCCAGGACGCCCGCCGGGCGGCGGCGGCCACCCAGGCCTTCGAGCAGCGGCGGGCCGAATACGAGGCGAGCGTGGACGCCTGGCTGAAGCAGGCTGCGGCGAAGGCCAACCCGCTGCCCCCACCACCGGCGGAGTTCAGCGAGCTGCCGCCACCGCCGTATTACGGGTATGCGACCGAGATCCAGGAGGCGCCGGTGGTGAGCCTTCCGGCCGGCGAGTATCGGGTCCAGTGGCGCGGGACGGACGGGGCGGTGCTGTCGGGCAGCGAGCGCCGCCTGGTGAGCTTCGCGGCTCGCCGGGAAGGGATTGGCTACCGCATGCTTCCGGAGGACCGCTGGACGCAGCCATCGGCTCTCTACAGCCCGGACCAGGTGCTGTACCTCACCGGCAGCACCCCGCTCTACCTGCAGCCGATCGTTGTGCAGGAGTATGCCGCCAGCCTGTACGTGCGCATCCTCCAGCCGCAGACGCTGGCTCCGCCAGACCCGTCGCGCTATATCTGGGTCCCGCGCGGGCCAGCGCCGGGCGCCCGCCTCTCCGTCTGGCAGGGTGAGCGCCAGGTGGCGACGATCCCTGAAGTTCCCTACCGCGTCGTTCAGAACGAGGGCACGCTCCGCGGCTACGCCATCCGTCCACTGAACGCGGTGGACCCGGCGCTGCAGCTTGAGCCGGACTTCGTCGCCATGCGGCTGCCCGTTGAGCTGAGCGCCGTGTCCTCCCTCAGCCTGGCCACGGCGGACGGAACGGCGGTATCCAGTAGTCGGCGCGAGGTCCGCCAGGTGGGGCTGGCGCCGGGCGCGCTCGTGTACGCGCCAGCCAGCATCCCCCTGCTCCTGCTCGCCGCAGTCCGCCGGCGATCCACGCGACGGCGCACGAGCCGAACCGTGGGCCCACGCGCCTCCGCCTGAACCCGGGCTGGATCCGCCAGCGCGCCAGAGGGGACCGCCTTGGAGCAGCGGCGCCACGCGAGGCTCCACGCCAGCTCCTCGGTACTCCCACAGGCGGGCCAAGCACTGCACTTGAGCCACAGGACCGAGGAGCCCGCGGCATCGGCGACCGAGCGTTGCCGGCCGAGCTCTACCGTTCCTCCGCCCAGAGACCACCGTCTCTCAACACCGGCGGGTGGATACTGCGGCCGCGGCGTCGTCCGAAAGGGTCGACTTCGGCCCGAAGAAGCCCGTGTCTCGCGCCACCGTTCCCACGCTACGGTCCTGGCTCGTAGGCCATGCTCGGCGCCTGGTCGTCCTGGGCGCGCCGCCGACCCCCCCGCCGCCCGCTCCGGTCGCCGAGGGCCCGGCGACCGGAGCGGGCGGCGGGGGGGTCGCTCGAGTCACCCGGGTTTCCCTCTGGCCCACCGCGGAGGAGGGGCGGCCAGGGCCAGACGGCGCCGCGCTCGAGCAGCACCTCACCTGCTACGCCCTGGCCTGCTCGCGAGCGCTGGTCCACGCCGGCGTGGCGCCCAGGCTGGTGGAGGTCCAGGCTCGCCCGTCGGATGCAGCCGCGGACGATGGCGCGGCGCCCGGCGCGATTCGGCTGGCGGTGCGGCTCGCCGCGCCGGAGCTCGACGAGGCGCTGCTCGCCGAGCTCCCCGGACAGGCCGCCGACCTCGCGCGCGCGATCTGTCCGGCCTGGCGCGATGCCGCTGCCCCTGTTGCGGTGCAGCTCGCCGTGGGCTCCGAGCCCGGCGAACGCCGTCCATCCTCGGTCGCGCGGCGCGCGGCCGCATGGGCGCCACTCCTCTTGGTCGTCGGACTGGGCGTGGCCGTCGCCACCGCCCGCACCGATCCTTCGGGCCCCGGGCCGGCGCCCACCGCTCCACCGGCGCCCGCACCGGCAACCGCGGTCGAGCCTCCCCTGCAGGTGGTCCTCGTGCGCGCGGTCCTGTTTACCCCGACCCCCACGCCGTCGCCCACGCCTACCCCAACGCCGTCCGTGGCGGACGTCTGGCAGGAGACCTGGCGCCAGCTCCAGGCGCTGCGGGCCACCGAGCTCCCCCGTGCTGTCTCGCTCCTGGAAGGTTTCGTGGCGCGCTACCCGGACTACGCCCCTGGCCGGGCTGCCCTCTACGCAGCCCTCCTGGCCTACGGCGCCGAGCTCGCTCAGCAGCAGCGCCTGGAGGACGCCGCGGCCCGGTTCACACGGGCCCAGGCCCTCTTCCCCGAACGCGGCGAAGCGTCGGCCGCGCTCGCGGCGCTCACGCCAACGCCGGCGCCGACCGCGACGCCGACGCCCCGCGTCCCTCCGGCGCCGCCGGCGGCGCCGGCGCGGGCGCCCGGGCAGCGCCCGGCCAGCCAGCCGGTCCGCCCGGGTCCTACCCCGGTGCCCACGCCCACCAAGCAGGCGTTCGTCCCTCCCCAGCAGTTCGCACCCGTGCCACCCACCCTGTCCCCGACGTCGCCACGCCCATGAGGGGTAGGGGCCGCTTGAAGAAGGAGCGTCAGCTCGACCAGCGCCTGGCTCTCCACGCCCCGGAAGGGCAGGAGCCGCTGGGGGTGACCCGTGTCAGCCTACCCTGGCCTGGTCGTCGGTCGCGCGCCCACTGCCCGTCGACAGCCCGCCCGGCCGCCGTTCCGCCCAACGCCTCGCTCCGGCGCCTGGCGCGCTGGGCGGTGGCGAGCGTGGCGGCTGCCCTGCTGCTCACCGCCCCGCCAGGGTCGTGGGGCGTGGCGCTCAGCCAGGTCGCGCCGCTCGGCCCGCCACCACCCCGCTTCACGCTGGGCTTCTCCTTCCTCAAGGCGCTGCTCGGCCCTACTATGGGCGACCCTCTCGAGAACGAACGCGGCAATCCCGACAGTTGTGACACGCAGCAACTGACGACGACGGGCCTGGCCTACTGGCGCTGCTCGACGAACACGATGACGTTCACTGCCCTCCCAGACGGGCTGCGGCACTGGGCGTGGATCGGCGGGGCGCTCGTCGAGTGGTACGGGCCGACGCCTGACCCGCCGGCTGACATCCTGGCCGGCCTCGTCGCCCCCTGCCCGGAGTCGGGCAGCCTGCCCGGGCCGCTCTGCACGCTCCGGGGCGGGGCGACCGTCACCGGCTACGTGCGGGCGCCCGGCGCCACCAACACCTACCGCCTGCTCGTCCCCGGCCCCGTGGCCAGGGTCCGCCTGGACCTGCTGAACCTGCCGGCCGACTACGACCTCTACCTGGCCGATGCCAGTGGCACCGTCGTCGCGCGGTCGCTCAGCGAAGGCGCCAGCCCTGAGGCTGTCGAGACGCTGCTCGCGGGTGGGACCTACTTCGCGTACGTCCGCGTCGACCCGAGCCGGCCTGCCAGCTCGGACGGCGCCTATACGCTCCAGGTGAGCGTGGTCGTCCTGTCGGCCCAGGACAGCACCGGCGGGTAGGCCCTCGGCCCGGCAGCGCCAGGCCCGAGGCGCGGGACGCGCGCAGCGCCAGCCGCTCGACGCTTGCGGGGCGCTCGCGCGACACGGCGCCGGAGTGGCTCCCCCGGTTGGGGGTCAGGCGTCTCCAAGCCGGCGTCCCGTGCAGGGCTTGGCGGGAAGCATCTAAATGCTTCCCGCGAATGGCTGCACGATGGCGGTGCTTCTTCAGCCGGAGGACACCCTCACCCGAGCCCTCTCCCAGACGAGAGGGGACTCCCGGCCATGCCGCATGCAAGGCGGGAAGCCTCTAGCGGGGCGCTTCGACCCCTCCGAGCAGGCGGATCAGCCGGCCTCTGAGCCGCCGCGCCCAGGCTGGCTCCGGCCAGCGCGCGGCGAGCCAGAGGCCGAGGAGCGCCGTGCTTCCGGCCACGACCAGCCGCCAGGGTGCGACGACGGTCCAGCCGCCCGGGCCGTCCACCACCAACTCGTCGGCCACGTCGTAGCGCAGCCAGTAGAGGCCGTAGCCCGGCGGGTGCCAGACCACCGGCACGTCACGGACCTGGCCCGGTAGGGCCCAGGCCGAATCGCCGTAGGTCTCGGCGGGCGGCTGCACGCCCAGCGCCAGCGGGCCGAGCGTGGCCGGTGCGGCGACCAGCCTGCCGGCCCCGTCCAGCAGCGTGGTCCCGGTATTCACCAGGCGCGCCGCCAGGCGCACGGGCTCGAGGTCGGCCAGGGCGGGGATCGCCGTGTCCTGGACGTGCCCGGCGTGGACCGTCGCACCGGGGATCCGCGTGTAGACGCGCACGCCGACCTGCGGCTGGATGGCGATACCCGAGCCGAGGGGCTGCTTGACCTGCAGGAGGAGCATGGCGCCGTAGTCGCCGGGCGGCGCGTCTGCCGCCGGCTCGAGCTCGAAGGAGACGGGCGTGGGACGTTCGACGTCCAGGCCGACCTCGGCCGCGGGCAGGCGGATCCAGCGCGATGGGCTCGGCCGGTCCGGACGCGGCTCCACGAACCGGATCGAGTCGTCCGGCAGCGCCTCGAAGTCCCGCACCTGCACCTGGAGCACATTGCCCGGCGCGCCAAGGTAGGTGACCGCCAGCGTCCGCCGCTGGCTGGTGCCCGGCTCGGCGGAGACGACCAGGCGCGGCTGGTCCACGTACAGCGTGTAGCCGCCCTCCTGAGCGCCGCCGACGCGGGTCGAGAGGAGACCAAGGAGCAGCGCCGCCGCCAGGCTCGTCGCGGCATACGCCACCGCGGAGCGCCGCGGTTCAACGCGTCCCACTCAGTTCAGCACGATATTGAAGGTCGCGCTGTAGTCACCCGCCGGGGCGTCGCCCGGGTAAGCGAGCTGGAAGTCCACGCACACCTGCCGCCCGGCGGTACCGGTCGCGAGGGTGCTGCTCGACGACAGGGGTGTGAAGGTCCCGGGGTTAGACGGATTGTTGAAGCGCCACCTGAGCGAGTTGGCCGCGAAGGAGCCGCCGCTTGCCGAGCTAAACTTGGGTGTCGACTGGCTTGGAGACATCGCCAGGTTCCACTGGGTACCGGAGTTCGTGGTCACCGTGATGCAGAACGGCGCAGAGAGGGAGGAGGTCACCGCCGTCCCGGGCGCGCCCGACCCCAGGTTGACCGACGTGGCGTTCAGCGTGAAGCCGGTCGCCGCGGCCACCGTCCCGGTGATAGCGAGCCCCTGCGTGCTCTGAGCAGCCGCCCCGGGCGCCCACCACACGGCGGCGAGCGCCGCCGTGGCCCCGAGCAGCAGGAACCCCACGCCACGGCGCAGCCTGGCCATGCCCACCCCTCCTGAGAGCCGGCCGAGCCAGCCCTGTGGGGCGAAGTCCCCCGCGTGTCCCGGCGCCGATCGCGCCGCGCGCAGCCCTGCCATGCGCTCTCCCCTCCCGCTCCCGTATCGGCGGCCCCCGCCGCCCCGGAGCGCACGCTACCCACCTCGCTACCGCCAGTCAAGCCCTCCGGCCGGCAGGTGGTGCCGGGCAGGAATTCTGTGACTCCTGTCCGGACCACCAGATCGACGCCTCACCTGCGCTCGTGGCATTAATCCCGTCCCGCGGCCGGACTTCGCCGCGCCACCTGCGGCTGGCTCCAGATTGACGATCTCTGTACGCCGCCAGCGTCTTGTAGCGGGTCGGAGCGTCCCCGGACGGGCGGCCGGCGCAGGGTGGCACGGGCTGTGCAGCCCGGAACCGCGAGACAGCCGTGACCTTCGAGCGCGCTACCGAACGCGCCGCTGCGGCGTTGACAGACCTGCACCCGCCGGCCGCGCTCATCTTCAACCCCAACGCCGGCCAGAAGCTCGGGCTGCCCACGAATGCCAGCGGCCCGGGCGAGGTGCAGGCGGCGCTCGAGGCAGTGGGCGTGCCGTTCGACGCCCGGCCGACGGAGCGCCCCGGCCACGCCACCGATCTCGCGCGGGCAGCAGTGGCCGAGGGGAGAAGGCTGGTGATCGTCGGCGGAGGCGACGGCACCGTGGGCGAGGTGGCCCAGGCGCTCATCGGCACCGGGGTCGTGCTGGGTGTTATGCCGCTGGGAAGTGTGATGAACGTTGCCCGGACCCTGGCCGTGCCGCGTGACCCGGAGGCCGCGGCGCGGGTCATCGCCGGAGGCCGGGTCCTGGCCATGGACCTTGGCAGGGTGGGCTCCACGTACTTCCTCGAAGCCGCGGGCGTGGGCCTGGACGCCGGCCTGTACGCCTACTTCCACCGCCTCGAGCGCGGCGGCTCGATCCCGGGCACCCTGCGGGCGGTCGTCCGCTTCCTCCGCAGCCTCGGCACACCCCGGCTCGTCGTCGAGGCCGACGGCCGGCGCCTGGAGGTCCGGGCGCCGCTGGTGCTTCTGGCCAACGCGCCGTACTGTGGCGCTGCCTACACCCTGGCCCCGAACGCGCGGATTGAGGATGGCTTGCTGGACGTCGTGCTCTTCCGGGGCGTGGGCGTCACGCGGGTCCTCTTCCACCTGGCAGTCGTGGCGGGCGGACGGCGCCTCCCGCCGCCCCCGGAGGTGCAGACCCTGCGCGCGCGGAGCATCGAAATCGCCACCCGGCGGCGCCGGCCCCTCCCCGTCCACGCCGACGGCGCCGCCGTGGGCACGACCCCGGCGCGGTTCGAGGTCGCGCCGGCCGCCCTCCACGTCCTCGTCGGCCCGCCGGAGGCCGGCGCCACCTGTGCGTGGGACCCCCACTCGCTGCGCCACTTCGAGGAGTGGGTGAAGGCGGCCGGCGGCGCCGCCCCTCTCAGCGCTGGGCAGCCGTCGGCACGGGCTCCACTGGCTCTTCGCGGCCCTTGAAGCCCTCGGCCATGAACTCGGCGTGCCGGGCCCGCACGGCCTGGATCCCTGGATGCGCGACGTCGCCCCCGGTGACGTGAGCGATGGGCCGGGTGGTGGCCGGCAGGAAGCTCTTCGTGATGCCCAGCGCCGCATCGGTCTTCTGGATCGACCGCGCGCCGCCCGCCTCCAATCCTGTCAGCGCCCGGATGCAGTCCACGTTCTCGGGGATGACGATGGCCTCGTTGTGGACCTGCCAGGTCAGGTACACCTCACGCTCGTCGGCCGCCAGCGCATCCTCCCAGATCGCCACCTCCCACATGTCAGCGCGCGGCCGGCCGAGGTCACGCATCAACTCGATCGTCGAGTTGAGCGCGACCAGCCCCTCGATGGCCCGCACGAAGGCGATGCGGGGGGCATCCCACAACGCATCGCGCAGTTCGTCCAGGCTCACTCGCCGCGTCGTCTCGACCATGGCGAAATGGATGTGGCTCAGGTTGTACGGCCCGGCTCCGGCCAGGGTGGTGACATCCAGGTCTGGCATCACCGTCTGCGCGTCCGGACCCTGGTGGCTTGGGACCCTTGTCTCCGGGATGACCGTGTTGATCATCCCACTCCGGTGCGACTCCCACGGGTCGGTGCCCCGCCGCAGGATCACCGCTCGCGCCCGCTTCACCCAGCCGTGGCGGTGCAGGGCGTGCAGCACGCGGCTCAGCGCGGTCGTATTGCACGAGACCACCCGGGCGAAGTCGCGGCCCACGGCGCCCTCATAGTTGGCCTGGGCCACGAAGGAGTAGCCAGCCAGCTCGTGCTTCTCGCCACCCTGCCAGATCGCCTTGACACCAGCCGCCCGGTACCGCTCCTTGTTGGCGGCCGCGATACCCTTGGGAGTGCAGTCGACGACGACGTCCACCTGCTTCAACAGGTCGCCCAGGTCGCCGACCACCGGGATGCCGGCAGCCTCCATCTCGGGCCGCTTCTCCGGCGCTGACGCGTAGATGGGGAAGCCGCGCTCGACGGCCACCCGGATGCGGTAGTCGGACACCACGTCGGCCACGCCGACGAGCTGCATGTCGTCCTGCAGGGCGACCGCGTCGGCCACTCGCTTGCCGATGACACCGTAGCCGTTGACGGCCACTCGGGCCTGAGCTGTCTGCGCCATGGGGCTCCTCCTCGGGTCTCATGAATCGCGGCGGTCCGTCGCTCTGGGGGTCATCACATCGCGTACCACGGCTACTCGGGCCCGACACTGCCCGTTCTCGAGCGTGCCAACGCCTCGGGCCGGCAGGGCAAGCATGCCACCTCACCCGAGCGCAGCGGCCTCCAGTTGTACGGCCTGCCGCAGCCGGCCAGCGGTGTCCTCCGGCGACGTGGGATTGACGCGCATCCCCGAGCCGAGCTCGAAGCCCGCCCGAGTGGCCAGGCGCGGCACGATGCGTAGGTGCCAGACGAAGTACTCGCGTCCCTCGTCGCCGGGCGGGGCGCTCTGGACGACGGCGTTGTAGTCAGGGTCGCCCAGCTCCCGGTGCAGCCCGCCGAGCACCGCCCGCAGCACTGGCGCCAGCTCGTCCAGCGTCGCGTCCGCCACGTCGCCAAAGGAGGGCTGGTGCTCCCGCGGCATGAGCCAGGTCTCGAAGGGGGAGGCGGACGCGAACGGCTGGAAGGCGACGAACCGCTCGCTCTCCAGCACGATCCGCCGCCCGTCGCGTCGCTCGCGCTCGAGGATGTCGAGGTACAGGCACGTGCCCAGGTCGTCGTAGTGCTGCTGGGCGACCTCGAAGCGGTGGCGCACCACGATCGGCACGACCGGTGTGGCGACGATCTGCGAGTGCGGGTGAGCCAGCGACGTGCCGGCGCCAGGCCCGTGGTTACGGAAGATGACGATCAGCGCCGCGCCGCCGGCGCGCAGCGCCCGGTAGCGCGCCCGGTACGCCTCAAGCACGTCACGGACGGCCACCGGGTCGGCCCGCGCCAGGTCGAAGGTATGTTCGGGTGACTCGACGATCACCTCATGGCGGCCGACGCCCGACATGGACACGAACCCCTCGTGGCTGACGTTGCGGCGCTCCGGACCATCGCCCGCGAGCACGGCGAACTTGTTCGGCACCACCCGCACCCGCCACGCTCCATCCGACGCGGGCAGCCGCCAGAGCTCCGGCGGCGTCTCGGCCTCCCGCGCCGGACAGAACGGGCACGCAGAGCTGTCCTCGCTCGCGCACGACGCGCGGTCGACGTCGTGCGGACGCTGGCCGCGCGTGGGGGCGATGACCACCCAGTTACGGGTGGCCGGGTCCTGGCGCAGCTCAGTTCGCACGGGTGTGCCCGTCGCTGCCCCGCGAGGCGGCCGGGCTCGCGCCCACCGGGCGGGGGGCTGCCCCCACGTAGCGTCCTGGCGCGGCCTGAAAGCGCGCCCGGCACGCCTCAGAGCAGAAGCGGTAGGTCTGGCCACCGTGCTCGGCGGCGAGCGCGGGTTGTTCCTCCGCAAGCACCATCCCGCACACCGGGTCGCGCGCGGAGGCCAAGGCGGCCGGGCGCACGGGGAGCGGCTGGGCCTGCAGCAGGTCGGCTACGAGCGAGAGCTCGTCCAGCAAGAGCCGCGGCAGCAGGAAGTGTTGCCGCACCCGCTCGCGACCTCGCGCGGCCAGGTCGCTGGCGCGCGTCGGGTCCCCCAGCAGCTCGACGATGGCACGCGCGCACCCCTCGACATCGTCGACGAGCACGCCGCCCACCCCGTCGGCCATCTGGAGCGGGATCCCACCGGCGCGGCCGGCCACGACGGGCGTCCCCTTCCACAGCGCCTCGGACACCACCAGGCCGAAGCCCTCACGGATCGACTTCTGGACGACGACGTCCGAGAGCTGCTGGAAGGCGTTCACCTCGACGTTCCCTACCCCGGTCAGGTTGGTGAAGATGTGGATTAGGGGGTCGCTCTCGCTGGCAGCACTGATCTCGCGGTACACCTCCCACCCTTCGGGATCGTCCAGCGCCATGGAGCCGACCAGCGCGAGCTGCAGGCCCGGCACGGCCTCGCGCGCCCGGCGGTAGGCGGCAATGACGCCCAGCGGGTCCTTCCACGGGTCGAAGCGCGCCACCTGGGTGACCAGCGGCCGGTTCAGGCCTACGCCAATCCAGTCGAGCACCTGGCGCGCGAGCAGGTCCGGCAGGGGCATGTTCTTCGGACTGAGTGGGTCGATCGCCGGCGGGATGGTCGCCCGGAGTGGGACGGGTAGGTCGCGCGGAGCGAACTCGGCCAGCGTGAAGACCGCCGCGTCGTACCCCTCCAGGAACGCGCGCAGGAACGCCCACACCTCCGGGTTCGGGGCCGACGTATCGATGTGGCAGCGCCACACCCAGCGGGCGTCACCCCGGCCGCGCAGCGCAAGCATCGCCGCCGGCTGCGGATCGTGGACGAAGACCACGTCGTACGCCTCCTCGAGCAGCGCCGCGTTGAGGGCGGATGTCGCCCTGTACGCCTCGCGCTCGGCGGCCGTCAGGCCCCGCTCGGCCCCTTGCAGCGCGTTGTGGATGGCCTTGGTGGCGGTGAAGAACGCCTCGTCGCCGCCGATCACCTTCCAGTCGGCGACCAGACCGAGGTCCCTCAGGAGCGGCACCACCGAGCGGAGCAGCTCGGAAACGCCGCCGCCATACGGCGTGGCGTTGAGGTGCAGGACCCGCAGCCCCCGCAGCGGCTCGGCCCGGCGACCCAGCTCGTCCAGCAGCGCGTCCGGGGCCACCCCCCGGTACGCGGCAAGTGTGCGCTCTCCTACGTGCACGGTCTGCAGCATCGCCACTCTCCTCGTCTCATCTGACTATCCCTCCCGCAGGGCCGTGCCTGCCAGCCCGCGGCGCCGGGCCACGCCAGGCTGGGTGCTGGCCCGCGTCTTGCTGCCGCCCCCACGCGCATGGAGGAGGAGGCATGGAGCAGCGAGCGGCACGGGTGAGGGCCGTGCTGCCGTGCCACGGGCGGCTTCCTGCTCCGCTACGTGGTGGTGGTGGTGGGCGGGCGCGCGTCCGCCGCTGATCCGCAGGCCACCTTCGAGCTGGCCCGTGCGGCACCTGAAGCGCTACCGGCCTCGGGTGCCACCCTGTCCACCGGGCGCGAGGACGCGCGGGTCGCAGCGCGGGCCGCCCGCCAGGTCGCGAGCGCCGCGGCGGGGAGGTAGGCGGTCGGCTTCAGCCGTGCAGCCCCCCGTCGCACGCGCCGTACACGCGGAGCATGGCGAGCTGGCGGGCCCCGGTAGCCGAGGCCCCCTTCGCCTGGCGCGCCACACCCCTCGGCGACGCCCGCGCGGGTCCGAGGGAGTGGTGCACGCCGCTACGCCAGCGTGTGCCCGGGGAGGAGACGCGCCGGCCTCGGCCCTGTACAGTAGGGCGGAGCGGGGCGCGCGGCCTGGCACCCGGACCCGGGGCCCGCGCGGCCGCCAGACTCCCACGGAGGTGCGGGCGATGCGGCTGCTGTTCGCAGAGGACGACCCATCGCTCGCCTCGGTCGTCGTCGACCTCCTCCGGGAGGAGGACCACGAGGTGGTCCACGTGGACGACCTCGCGACCGCCTCCGCTCGGGCGAAGGAGGATCGCTGGGATCTCTTCGTCATCGACCTCCCTTCGCGCTCCTCCTTCGCCCTGCACCCGGACGACCGGGCTCTGCTGCAGGCGCTGGCCCGGCGCGCCCCCGTCATCCTGGCCACCGGCCGGCCCTGGGCGGAGCGGGTGGAGGCGGCCGACCTCGAGCTGGCGGCGATCCTCCCGAAGCCGTACGACCTCGACACCCTCCTCGACGCCATCGAGCGAGCCACCACGACGTAGCTCAGCTCCGCTGGTAGACGCGCGGCACCCGCGCCTTCCACTGCTCCGGCAGCAGCACGTCCATCGCATCGTCCACCGTCACGATCCCCACCAGGCGGCCCTCGGCGTCCACGATCGGCAGCGCCAGCAGGTTGTACTTGGCGATCAGCCGCGCCACCTTCTGCTGGGGATCGTCCACCTGCCCGTGCACCACGTCGGTCCGCATCACCCGGCCGATCGCCGCGCTGGGATCCGCCACCACCAGCTCCCGCAAGCTCAGCACCCCGAGCAGCCGGCCGGCGGCGTCGGTCACGTAGACGTCGTAGAGGTTCTCCAGCTCGCGCGCCGCCTGGCGCACCAGGGCGATCGCCTCCGCCGCGGTGACGTGCGGGGGGACCGTAGCGAACGCCGTCGTCATCAAGCCGCCGGCGGACTCGTCGGCGTACGCCAGGAGCGCCCGGACGTCCTCCACCTCGTCTGCCTCCATCCGACTCAGCAGATCCTGGGCCCGCTCGGGCTCCAGGTCGCCCAGCAGGTCGGCTGCCTCATCTGGCTCCATCTCCTCCAGGATGTCGGCGGCGCGCTCGGCATCCAGCCCCTTGATGAGCGCCACCTGCAGCTCCTCGTCCGTCTCGCCCAGCACGTCGGCGGCGGCCTCGTCGTCCAGCTCGGCCAGCACCTCCTGGCCATGGAGCTGATCGAGCTGGGCGAGGATCTGGGCGATGTCGGCCGGGTGCAGCCGGGCCAGGTCCTCGCGCGGCACGCGCAGCTTCACCCCCGCCTCCCCCGACTCCACCGGCTCGATGTCTTCCCAGGCGATGGCCCGTGGCGTGAGCCTGAGCCCCACCGCGTCCAGCAGCTTCCCCACTCCCAGGCGTCGCAGCAGCCCGGCGAACGAGACGTCTACCCCCACCAGCCGGTACTGGCCATCCGCCTGCGCGAGCTGGAGATCGTTGACGCGGACGACTCGGACTCCGTTGGTGTCGATGATCTGGCGATCCAGCACCTGGCGCGCGAGCGACAGTTCACGTTCGGGCCTGGCGAGGGGCGGCGCTTCGGCGAGGGGTGCCACCAAGGCGAGGCGGCCGTCGTCGCGGAGGCGCACACTGGACCAGGCCACCGTGCGCGGCTGGCCGGCGAGTGGCTTGACGGTGAGCCCCTCCACGGCCGGGTAGTCCGCCTGCGCCGGCACGAGGAGATCGGCCACCCGCCCGACGATCCGGCCGGACGGGTCGTGCACGGCAGCCCCGATGAGCTCGCTGACGTAGGGCATGGGACGAACCTCCGCGAGAAACAGCGTGGGCGCCCCTCGAACACGTCGCGAGGGGCGCCCAGAGAGGCCCAGGCCCGTGAGCTCCTTTAGACGGTCGGCCCTCCCGACGTGGCGAGGCGGCTCTGGAAGTGAGCGCGCGTACTACTGTCAGGGTCGAGTGACATAGACTGTTCCCAACTATAGGCACCGGGGCGACATCCCGACAACGGGGTTGCGCCTCGCCCGGCGTCGGCGAGGGGCGTGTGTCGCCAGGCGAGCGCGGGACGCGAACACCGCGCCAGCCGCCCACGCTACCCCACTCCTGAAGGCGACCCGCACGTCGGGCTCGCGGCTGTGCGGCCGTCCGCCTCGGCAGGGCCGGCCGCGGAAAGCGAAAGGCCGACGCTGGGGGGAGGGGGGAGAGCGTCGGCCTTTCTGTGGCGGGGCAGCCAGGGGAGAAGCCGCATCCCGCTCTTGTGCACGCGGCCCGTCGGGGACGGTACCGCGACTGCCTGCAGTGTAGGCCCAGCAAGAGCGGCCAGGGACGTTCTGTCGATCTGTTCGCGCGTAGGGGTTCCCCCTACGCTTCCCACCCCAGGGGTGTGGGCCCTGCCCACCCCGCGGAGCGGAGCGTCCCACCGGAGCGCTCAACGCCGCGCGGTGCGCGGGGCGGAGCACGCGCCGACCGCGGACCGAGCGTCGCGCCTTCAGCCCTACGAACCTCCGGCCGACGTGTGTCGCCAGCAGGGCTCCCGGCTGCTCCTTCGCCGGCACCGGTGTCTGCATAGTACCTCTTCGTTAGCCCAAAGCACTCGCTCACTATATAGGCTACACATTTGTTGAATCCATCGCTCCGGCGTATGATTGTCCGCCAGTGGCAATCGTTAGCTGCGATCTTGACGACGACGTCGGCGAGGGTGAATGGTCGCGGTAGCCGGCGAAGGTGTACGCCGCCTCCCCGCGACATCGGGCGGGCGCGTGCGGCGCACGCGCGCCTGGCTGAGCCTCGCCAGACAGTACCCACTGCCGGTGGTGGTGCTCGGGCTCACGCTCCTCTCGCTGGCCCTCGAGCGGACGCCCGCGCCCCAACTCGCGTCGGCCGCAGCACTCCTGGCGGTCGCAGCCGGCTCGATCCCGCTGGCCCGAGACACCGCGGCGGCCATCCGGCAGGGCCGGTACGCGCTCGACTACATCGCGGCCCTCGCCATCCTGACCGCCATCTTCACGGGCAACCTGCTGGTGGGCGCGGTCATCACGCTGATGCTGGTGGGCGGGCAGACGCTGGAGGCCTACGGCGTGCGCCGCGCCCGCCACAGTCTCAGCCTCCTCGCCGACCGGATTCCGAACGCCGCGCTCGTGCAGCACCCGGACGGCTCGACCGCGCTCCAGCCGGTGGACGCCGTGCCCGTCGGTGCCACGGTGCTGGTGCGGCACGGCGAGGTCGTCTCGCTGGACGGCGAGCTCCTCTCGGATCGCGCGCTGCTGGACGAGTCGTCGCTCACCGGCGAGCCCTACCTGAACGATCGGATCCGCGGCGACGACATCCGTAGTGGCACGCTGAACCTGGGCGGGCCGCTCCTGATGCACGTCCAGCGTCCGGCTGGCGACTCCACCTACCGGAGAATCCTGGCGCTGGTGGAAGCGGCGCAGGCGAGCAGCGCGCCGATGGTCCGCCTGGCGAACCGGTACAGCGCGGCATTCACGGTCGTCGCGCTCGGTCTGGCCGGGGGCGCGTGGCTGCTGAGCGGCGACGTGAACCGGGCGCTGGCGGTGCTGGTGGTGGCGACGCCGTGCCCGCTGATCCTCGCCACGCCCATCGCGCTCATGGGCGGAGTCAACCGCGCCGCCCGGCGGAAGGTGATCGTCAAGCGGCTGGCCGCGCTGGAGGTACTCGCACGGGTGAGCGCCCTGATCTTCGACAAGACGGGCACGATCACGGTTGGCCGCCCGGAGCTGGCGCGGGTGGAGCTGGCGCCGGCGAGTGGCCTGAGCGTTGACGAAGCGCTGGCCGTGGCCGCGGCGGTCGAGCGCCACTCGCTCCACCCGGTTGCCAAGGCGCTGGTCGAAGCAGCCAGGCAGCGCGGGCTCCCGACGCTGGCGGCGAGCGACGTGCGTGAGGCGGTGGGCAGCGGGATCGAAGCGAGCGTCGCCGGCTCACGGGCCCGGGTGCAGAAGGCCATCTCCGAGCACCAGGAGATGCGGGTCTCGCTGGAGCTGGACCGTCGGCCCGTCGCCACCTTCGTGCTGGAGGACCGTCTGAAGGAGGGGGCCCGCGCCGTGTTCCAGCGGCTGAGCGACCTGGGCCTGGAGCTGGCCATCGCCACCGGCGACCGCCGCGCGCCTGCCGAGCGGGCCGCGGCCGCGCTGGGCCTGCCGGTGGCGATCGAGGCCGAGTGCACGCCGGCGGCGAAGCTGCAAGCGCTCGCGCGCCGCCAGCAGGCCCGGCAGGTCGTCGGCATGGTCGGCGACGGGATCAACGACGCCCCAGCGCTCGCCCGCGCAGACGTCGGGCTCGTGTTCGCTCATGAGGCGCACACCGCCGCGTCCGAGGCCGCGGACGTCGTGCTGCTCGGCGGGGACGCCGAGTCGGTCCTCGACGCGGTGCTGATCGCCCGTGGCGCCGTGAGGGTCGCGACGCAAGGGATCCTGCTGGGCATTGGCCTGAGCGTGCTCGCCATGCTCTTCGCGGCGGCCGGCTACGTCTCGCCGCTGGCCGGCGCCTTCCTCCAGGAGGGGATCGACGTGCTGGTCATCGCGAACGCCCTGCGCGCGACCGCCGGCGGGCAGACGGCGACCCGGCGGGCTTAGCCGGCGGGCACCAGCGCCGCGCGAATGGCGTCGCCCAACTCGCGCGTGGTCGCGCGCCCACCGAGGTCACCGGTGCGCACCCTCCCCTCGACCAGCACTTGCCCGATCGCCTCCTCCATCCGCCGAGCGGCCTCCGCTTCCCCAAGGAAGTCCAGCAGCAGCGCCGCGGACCAGATCTCGCCGATCGGGTTGGCGATCCCCTGCCCCGCGATGTCGGGCGCCGAGCCGTGGATCGCCTGGAACAGGCTCGGGTAGCGCCGCTCCGGGTTGAGGTTCGCGCTCGGCGCCAGGCCCATGCTGCCGGAGATGGCGGCGCCCAGGTCGGTGAGGATATCCCCGAACAGGTTGGAGGCCACGACCACGTCCAGGCTCTCGGGGCGGCTCACGAAGCGGGCCGCGAGCGAGTCAACAAGCTGTGACTCCGCGTCGATCTCGGGGTAGCCAGCCGCTACCTCGCGGAAGACCTCGTCCCAGAAGACCATGGCGTGCTGCATGGAGTTGGACTTGGTCGCGCTCGTCACCTTCGTCCGACGGTGGGCGCGCGCGTACTCGAAGGCGTAGCGAATGATCCGCTCGACGCCCTTGCGGGTGAAGACCGTGGTCTGGATGGCAAGCTCGTCCGGCGTGCCCGGCCGCATCCGCCCGCCGATTCCGGCGTACTCGCCCTCCGTGTTCTCGCGCACGCAGACCACGTCTACTTCGGGCGGGCCTTTGCCGGCCAGTGGGCCCGGCACGCCGGGCAGCAGGCGCATCGGGCGCAGATTGACGTACTGGTCGAAACCCTGGCGGATCGGCAGCAGCAGGCCCCACAGCGTCACGTGGTCCGGGACGCGCGGATCGCCGACCGGCCCGAGCAGGACGGCGTGGAAGCCGCCTCGCTCGAGCGTCGCCAGGCCATCGCTCGGCATCATCGCGCCCCGGGTCAGGTAGCGCTCGGAACCCCAGTCGAACGTCCGGGCGTGGACGCGGAAGCCGCCGTCCAGGTGGGCCACCGCCTCCAGGGTCGCCAGCGCCTCGGGCAGCACCTCTCGGCCGATGCCGTCGGCCGGGATTACGGCAAGGTGGTAGTCGTGCACGGAGCGATGGTACGTCCCGCCCGACGCCGAACGCGCCGTAGGCGGGCGATGGGCCGCGGCAGTGGTAGGATCGGACGCGCCGTGCGGATCCGCCTCATCCCCTACCCGCCCTACCGCGCCAGCCTGGGGCCAGGGCCGATCGAGCTCGAGATGCCGGAGGGGAGCACGCTCCGCGACGCGCTCCGCCAGCTCGCGGCGGGCAGCCGCGACGTGGCGTCCCTGGCGGAGGCGCGCAGCGACGAGTGGCTGTGGGGCCAGTTGATCGCCCACCGCCGCGGGGAGATGGTGCGGCTCGACGAGCCCCTCGGCGACGGGGACACCCTCGAGCTGCTGCCGCCCATCGCCGGGGGAGCACCGCGGGAGCCCCGTCTCAGCCCTCCGCCCGCCCGGAGAAGCGCGCCCTCAGCGTACTCCCAATCTGAGATCTGAAATCCGAGACCTCTACCGGCACTCAGGCCGGCACCGGCGGCCGCTCCGGTAGGACCGGCTGCGGCAGGCCCAGGCGGTCGAGGACCTGCGGGGCGATGGCGCCGGTCACGGGGTCCCATTGGCGCAGCCGGTAGTACTCGGCCAGCATCGGCCGGAACGGTGGCGCGCTGCGCTCCCCAGTCCCGATGTCGCGCGGCTCCTCAAGGATGCGGCGGGGGAGCGTATCGTCCCACGGGCCCGAGCCGCAGGCCAGGTTGAAGAGCCGCTTCTGCAGGAAGATGCGCTCACCCGTCTCCAGGAGCTGCGCGAGGGTCGCGTTCCGCCCCGTGACCAGGTTGTACCAGGCGAGGATGTGCGCAGGCTTGACGCCTCCGAAGAAGAGGAACTTGCAGCACTTCAGGCTGTCGTACCAGCTCATGAGGTTCTGGCCGAGCACGACCAGCGGCGGCGTCGCCGTGGCGTCCTGGCGGTGGACCGGTTCCGGGTAGCCGAACTCGGGCAGGCTCACGATGCGCTGGAACACGTGGGCGAAGCTGCTCAGGTGGTCGGCGCCGCGGTGGCTGGTGGCGTAGGCGACCGCGTTGGCGTAGAAGGCCCGCGGGTCGTGCGCGGGGAAGTCGAGTCCGCGCACGTGTATCGCAAACTCCTCGCCGCCGATCTCTTGGGCGAACCGCACCGTCCCCTCGCCCAGGCGCCAGGCGAAGCGCCCCTCACGCAGCCCGATGCGGCGCGTCAACTCCACCGCTGCGGCGTGGTTGCCCCAGGCCAGGTCCAGCCCGTCCGTCTCGTCCCTGGCGATGAGGCCGCGCTCGTACGCCTCCATGGCGAAGCCGATGGCGCCGCCGGACGAGATGGTGTCCAGCCCGTAGCGGTTGCACCACTCGTTCATGCGCTGGATGGCGGGCAGGTGGTCCACCAGCAGGTTGGCGCCGTTCAGCGCCGTGGTCTCGTACTCCAGGCCGCCCTGCTCGATGCCAGCGTACGGCCCGTCCTTCACCTCGACCGTCCGGCCGCAGCCGATGATGCAGCTCCCGCAGTAGTAGCGCCCGGTCAGGATGCTGTCGCGCATGGCCGCCCCGCTGATCTTGTCTGGCGCCTCGGGCCAGTGGTCCTGCTGCCAGTTCTTGATCGGCCAGTTGCCCATCTTGTCGTGCGTGGGGATCCCGCCGGCCGTGCCGAGCGCGCCGAACCCCTTCGACTGAGCCACGATCTCCTTGCGCAGACCGGCCAGGTGCGCCTTCAGGCCGGCTTCGTCGTAGATCGCGCACCGGGCACTCCCCTTGGCGGCGACCGCCTTCAGGTTCTTGGAGCCCATGACAGCGCCCATCCCCGAACGACCCACGGCCCGCCCATCGCGGCCATCCACCATGATCGCCGCGAACCGCACCAGCCGCTCGCCGGCCGGCCCGATGCAGGCGACGCCCGGCCCTTCGCCCCGCCGCTCGCCAGCGCCGACGTCGGCGCGGACCCGCTTGTGCGTGTCGAAGGTGTCCAGGCCCCAGAGGTGGCTGGCGTCGCGCAGCTCCACCTGGCCGTCGTGGATCCACAGGTACACGGGCCGAGCGGACCGGCCCCGCACCACGAGCGCGTCGAAGCCGGCGCCCTTCAGGTCATTGGCCCAGTGGCCGCCGCACTCGCCTTCACCCCAGACGCCCGTCAGCGGGCTTCGGGCGCAGACGCCGAAGCGGTTGGAGAGAGGGATCGGGCTGCCGGCGAACGGGCCGGTGGCGAAGACGAGCACGTTGTCCGGCCCGAGCGGGTCGGCGCGGTCCGCCTGCTCCTCCCAGAGCAGGTGGGCGCCAAGCCCCGTGCCACCGAGCCAGCGGTCTGCCATCTCCTGCGTGAGCTCGCGCACGCGGTGCGTCCCGGTGCTCAGATCGACGTCCAGAATCGCGCCCATGTAGCCGAGTGGAGCCATCGCCTGCCTCACCTCCCGGGTCCGCCTGATCGCCAGGCGAGCCGCCTCTCAGTCTACTGGAGGCAGCGACGCCGGCCTGGGCCTCGCTCCGTCTCCCCTGTAGCCGGCGAGGCACCGCGCGCCCCGCACACGCCGCACGGGGCCGGAGTCGACGCCGCGGGCGGTCCTGCACTACGCCTGCGAGACGCCGAGGGCGAGGACGGCCCAGCCGAGCAGGAAGGCCGCGCCGCCGAACGGGGTGACGGCGCCCAACCAGCGGAGGCCGGTGAGCGCCATGAGGTAGAGGCTGCCGGAGAAGAGCAGCGTGCCGGCCGCGAACAGCCAGCCCGCCGCGGCCAGCCACGGATCGCCGCGCGCGAAGCGCGGTAGGAGGAGGCCAACCGCGAGCAGGGCGAGGGCGTGGTAGACCTGGTACGTCGCCCCGGTCTCCCACACCCGCAGGAGGTCGGCGGGGAGCCGGCGGCGCAGGCCATGCGCCCCAAAGGCACCAGCGGCCACGGCGAGCAGGGCACTCACAGCGCCAAGCGACAGGAAGAGTCGGTCCATGCCTGGCGCAATCGTAGCCGGTCTCCGGCCAGCGAGCCGTACCACCCTGGTCAAGGAGCCCCTGAGTGGGTTTCGGAGCAGGGAGCACCGCCAGGCAGCCGGCCGCCACCCTCGGCCGGGCCGGGCCTGCGCGGCCGGGAGCCGGCCAATCCTCAGCCGGTGTTCAGCACCTCCTCACGGTCCGTTCAGGGAGCCCTCAGGTTCCCCTCCTACGCTCGGCAGCAGCACGAGCGAGCGGCCTGGCCGGCCTCGGGCTCGCCGGCCACGTCGGTGCGGGTGGCTGCGCCCGCTCATCCGCGGGGCGGGGGCGCCCTCGCGCCCACCAGCCTGGAACACCGAGGCGCTCCGCCAAGCAGTGGGGTAGGCAGATCACGTCGAAGAACGGCACGCTGGTAACCGCAACCCTCCCCGAGGGCGGGTTCGCCATCGACCCGAGCCAGCGCATCACCGAGTGGGACGAGGGCGCCGCGCGTCTCCTGCACCTGCCCAGGAGTCAGGCGCTCGGTGGCGTGTGCCACCGCGTCCTCGGTTGCACGGACGACTTCGGGCGGCCGCTCCACGCGCTCACCTGTCCGGCCATGAGGGCGCTGCGGCAGGGCCACATCGCCGGGACCTCGACGGTCGTCGTCCGGGCACGGGACGGTGCGCGGCTTCGACTAACCTGCGAGCTGACAGCGCTCCCCCACCCGCGCGGCGGTGCGCTGGGACGTCTCCGGAGCGCCGCCGCGCCGGCGCCCAACCTCATCTTCGAGCTCGCCGGCGCTGCCACGCTCGCCGCCCGGGTGTCGGCCGGGCCGCTCGGGGAGGGCCTGGAACAGGCCCTGGACTTCGTGCTGCGGGCCACGGCCGCCGACGCAGCGGAGGTCTTCCTAGCCGAGCCGCAAGGTGGGGGCATGGTGCTCACCTGCCACCGGGGCCACTTCCGCCAGGCGTTCGCCGAGATCTTCCGCTTCAACCCCGGCGAGGGCTTCCCGGGCCTGGTGCTGTCCCAGCGGCAGCCGGTGTACACGGATGCCCTCGCCGAGGATGCCCGCTTCCTGCGGCTCCGGGTCAAGCAGGAGGGGTTCCGCTCCTACGTCGGCGTTCCCCTGACCAGCCTGAGCGGCGTGGTCGGGTCCATGGGCGTAGCGTTCAAGCACCCCGGCGTCGACCTGGACAGGGCGCTTCGTCTCCTATCCTGGGCTGCCACCCCGACGGGTCTGCTCGTCGACGCGGCCGTCGCCCACCTGCGGGACGCCGTCACGGTCCAGCTCCACGCCATCGGGCACGACCCCGAGGAGCACCTCCGCGCGGTGCTTCGCGCCGCGCTCACAGAGATGGTGCGCCTCGGTGGGGCCCCGAGCGGCGGCCTGTACGCCTGGTGGAGAGACCAGACGGTCCGCTGGGTGACGCAGGGCTCGCCGCCGGTGCCGCAGTGCGCCGCGCTACGCGAAGGTGCTGCGTCACACTGCCCCGCCGTCCGTACAGGCACGGGCCGGGTCCTGTACGGAGCCCGTGAGACGTGGCCGCCACCGTGCCGGCGGACGGCGCGCCCTGGCGGTGCCTGGTACTGCATCCCGGTGCGGGACGGTGCGGGGGTCCTGGGCGTGGCCAGTCTCCCCTGCAGGATGCCGCGACGCTCCCTCCCAAGCGAGAACCTGGCGTTGCTGGAGAGTGCGGCCGCGGCGGCGGGCGCAGGCATTCGTGGCGCCTGGGAGAGCCTCGAACGGGCTCGCCGCGCAGACGCGGTGCTGCGGGGAGGGCTGCAGCAGGCCACGGCCGCTCCGGAAGCGGCGGGCTGGAGCGCGGTGCAGCGGGTTCGCGTGGGGACGCTTGCTGCCAACGATTGTCGCGACGCTGCCCCCTTGGAGATCAGGTGCTTCGGCCCCTTCGAGCTCTGCGTGCAGGGCACACCGATCCCTCCAGCTACCGTCCACCGCAGAAAGACCCTGACGCTCCTCAAGATCCTCCTCGTGCACCACGGGCGCCCCCAACCGAAGGACGTGCTGATGGAGCTGCTCTGGCCCGACGCGGATCCTGAGACCAAGACGGGCCAGTTCTACGTCCTGGTCCACGAGCTGCGCCGCCTGGTAGAGCCTGGGGACCGGAACGGGAGTTGGCGCTTCATCTGCAACGAAGGCGATCGCTACTACTTGAACGCTCGGGCGCCCGCCCGCGTTGACGCCCGCGAGTTCAAGGTGCTGATCGACCTGGGGCGAACAGCCGAGGCGCGTGGGGACGGGGAAGCGGCCGTCGCGGCGTACGAGAGCGCCGTGGAGCTGTATCGCGGGGACTTCATGGAGGACGAGCCCTTCGCGGACTGGAGCTGGCAGGAGCGGGAGCGATTCCGGGAGGCGTGCCTGGGGGCGCTGCGGAGCCTGGCAGCGCTGCGGGCCAGAGCCGGCCACTGGGACCAGAGCGCGGGGTACCTGCGCCACGCTCTCAGGCTGGACCAGCTACGCGAAGACGTCCACCGCGAGCTCATGTACGCCCTCTGGGCGTCGGGCCACCGTGACGAGGCCGTGCGCCAGTACGAGCTCTGCGCCCGCCTCTTGCGTGAGGAGCTGGACCTGCCGCCGCTGCCCGAGACGGAGCGACTGCTGGATCAGATTCGCGCGGCGCCCTGCCCACCGGAGGCACTGCGCGCCTCGCCGTGAACGGGCGGAGCGCGCGGCCCACGGCGGTGTTGATCAGGCCCAGAGCCCGGGCCGGGCGCTGAGGCGGCGGGTGCGAGCGCGCCCCCGGCCCGCACCCTGGTCGAGCCTGAGGCACCGGCCCCTCGTCCCCCACGGCTGCCTGGTGCCTCCCACCAGCCTGCCAGGTGCGGCGACGCGCCCGGGGTCGGAGGAGTGAGTCAGCCCGCCTAACTGCGCCAGGGCCGCCTCTTCGCGCGGCGGGTCGGCTCCCCGCCGGCCGTGGAAGCCGGGTGGAAGCGGAGGGCTCCACCGTGTCGCTGGCATCGATCCCCGACACGTGTTCACCGCGGAGGCTGAGGGAATGGGCTGGATACAGGACCTGGTCAAGCCGAAGGCGCGCACCTGGGAGGAGTTCTACCGCAACCGGTGGCAGCACGATAACGTCATTCGCAGCACCCACGGCGTCAACTGCACCGGCGGCTGCTCCTGGGCCGTCTACGTGAAGGACGGGATCATCACCTGGGAGATGCAGCAGACGGACTACCCGCTCCTGGAGTCGGGCCTCCCGCCCTACGAGCCCCGCGGGTGCCAGCGCGGCATCTCCGCCTCCTGGTACGTCTACAGCCCCATCCGCGTGAAGTACCCCTACGCCCGCGGCGCGCTCCTGGATCTGTGGCGCGAGGCGCGCGTCCGCCACCAGGACCCGGTGGATGCCTGGGCGTCCATCGTCCGGGACGAGCAGGCACGGGCCCGTTTCCAGCGCGCGCGTGGCAAGGGCGGGTTCCGGCGCACCTCCTGGGACGAGGCGCTGGAGATCGTGGCTGCCTCGTGCCTGTACACGGCGAAGCGGTGGGGGCCGGACCGGGTCTTCGGCTTCTCCCCCATCCCGGCGATGTCCTACATGTCCTACGCCGCAGGGTCGCGCTTCCTACAGCTCTTCGGCGGCGTGAACATGAGCTTCTACGACTGGTACGCCGATCTGCCCAACGCCTTCCCCGAGATCTGGGGCGACCAGACGGACGTGTGCGAGAGCGCCGATTGGTACAACGCGAAATTTATCGTCTCCATGGGCGCCAACCTGAACATGACCCGCACGCCCGACGTGCACTTCATCTCAGAGGCGCGGCATGGCGGGGCCAAGTTCGTCGTCATCGCCCCGGATTTCAGCCAGGTGGCCAAGTACGCCGACTGGTGGATTCCCATCCAGGCGGGGCAGGACACGGCGCTATGGATGGCGGTCAACCATGTCATCTTGAAGGAGTATTACGCCGACCGCCAGGTTCCCTACTTCGTGGACTACCTGAAGCAGTACACCGACCTGCCCTTCCTCGTGGAGCTGACGCCCGATGGCGCGGGGTTCAAGCCGGGCCGGCTGCTGCGCGCCAACCGCCTGACGCGCTACGCCAGGGTGGAGAACGGCGACTGGAAGATGCTGGTCTACGACCAGGCCAGCGGCGCGCCCCGCATGCCCAAGGGCCAGGTTGGCTTCCGCTGGGGCCAGGAGCAGGGCAAGTGGAACCTGAAGCTGGAGGACGGGCTGGATGACAGCCCCATCGACCCTGTCCTCACCTTCCTCTGCAACTCCGACGAGGTCGCCCAGGTCCAGTTCTACGAGTCCGTGGAGCGGCGGACGCTCCATCGCGGCGTCCCTGCCAGGCGGGTCGAGACCGCC
>CAYSYM010000028.1:0-46109 GCA_964435115.1 uncultured Chloroflexota bacterium
GGGTGGCCTAATGGTCGTGGTGACGGCCTGGCCTAATGCGCGTGGTGAACGACATTGTGGCGATGGCGGTGTGGGCCGACCTTCCACGTGCCCGGTGACACGTGCTGAGGATCACACAAGCATCGCGCAGTTCATTGCGCGATCACTGCCCGATGGATGCATGCTCGGCGCCACGGAGCGCCCGATGTGGCAGGACCGGAGGCGTTCGCGCCCCACCCGCAGTCGCGCAGGGCAAACAAAAAGGCCGGCTCATACAGGGAGGGGAAAGATCCCCGCTCCCGATGAGCCGGCCTCTTGCTTCGGTTCCCGGGCTAGGAGCCGAACAGGGCTAATTGCCCTTCGGGGGTCGGCCTCGACCGCCGCTTCCGAGGTCGGAGCAGCTGGGCCAGCTCCTCGAAGGTCACGACCTTGCCGACCGGCGGCGCGCTCGCCGAAGGCGACAGCGCTCGGTCGCTGGCGAACAGCGGCAGGTCGTCCAGCGGCCCGGGCTCCACGGGCGCCGAGCGCACCGGGAACGGCGTCGGCTCCCGCGGCATCTCGGCCTCGTCCTCCCAACCGCCCTCCACCAGCAGCTCGTCCGCCTCGTCCTCGCTCCGGCGGGCCTCGGCGAACAACGCCTCGAGGGAGTGCGCCCGGCCGTCACCACCTTCGCCCGGCTCCGCGAGCCGCCGCGCCAACGCCAGGTAGACGTCGCCGCCGTCGCCGTCCAGCGCGGCCAGGCCGTCCTCGGGCAGCTCGCCCTCGACCATCAGCGAGGCGCGCGTCTTGGCCGCTACCAGGCCGAGCGCCTCGGCCTGCAGCGTCCCCGCGTAGGTCAGGAACGTGACCTCGACCGGGTGGCGCTGCCCGATCCTCCAGCTCCGCCGGCTGGCCTGGCGCAGGACGTAGACCGAGTAGTCGACCTCCGCCCAGACGACGCTGGGAAAGTCGACCAGGTCCAGCCCGGTCTGCACCAGCCGCGGATTCGTGACGAGGACGTCCAGCCCCTCACGCACGCGGGCGGCGACCCAGTCCTCGCGGCGTTCGGCCGAGACCGTGTCCGCCTTGAGCACGGCCACCCGGAAGCCGGCCCGCTCAAGCACCGACCGCAGCCGCGGCGTGATGTCCCGGAGATTGGTGTGGGTCGCGTAGACCAGCACGCGTCTCCCGCGCCCGCGCTCCCGCCGCACGAGATCGACCAGCGCCCGCTCCTTCGGGTACAGCCGGTCGTCCGGCAGCGCCGGCGCGTGGGCGAGCACCTCGTTCGTGCGCGGGTCGAGGACCGTCTCCTCGCGCGTGCAGGCGTCGGGGTAGGCGAGCAACGCCTGCAGGTAGGTCCCGAGCAGGCGCTTGGAGCCCGCCCGGAGCGCCTGCTGGACCGCGGACCGCAGGTCGGTCGCGAGCCTCCGGTAGCAATGCGCCTGGGATGGCTCGTCGGGCTCGGCCGCTTCGTCGAGCGGGACCAGCAGCACCTGCTCCTCGTACGTGGGCAGGTGTTTCGCCACGTCCCGCAACCGCAGGAAGACGGTGTTGCCGACGAGGTGGAACAGGAGCGGCGGGGTGACGCCCGGCTTCTCGACCACGCGCGTCAGGTAGGTGCGGCGCTTGGACTGGCGCCCGTCGTCGGCGCGCGCGTCCGGGTCCCGCTTGGTGATGCGCGCCAGGTAGCCGTAGCGGGCGACCCACTTCGCCTCGTCGCCGTGGGCGAACTCCGCCCGGATGGCGGGGCTGAAGCGGTACAGGAGGTGGAAGAGGGTGGACGCGTAGCCGCCCAGCAGCGTGCCGGTCAGCACGAGCGTCTTCCCGCACGCCTCGGCCAGCGCCGCCCCGGCCAGCCCCTGCGCGGTGCCCTTCCCCTTAAGTTCATGCACCTCGTCCACGATCAGCAGGTCGAAGTGGCCGCGCATGCGCCGCAGCAGGTAGTCGGCGAGGGGGACCCGATGGGGACCGGTCCGGTCGGCCTCCCAGAGGGGGCCGCCGCACGCGTCGCAGCGCCGCTTCTTCTGTTCCAGGTCGGCCCACGCGAGCGGCACGCCTTCGTCGTCGACGATCGGCGCGAAGCAGGACGGGCAGCAGTGGAGGCGGGCGACGGCGCCAGTCTCGTCGCGCACCGCCGCCCCGCCCGGGCCGCGCGCGAGCCGGGTGACCGCGGCCGGCCGCCAGCGATAGCCCAGCTTCGCCTGCTCGCGGGAGCAGATCACGAACTCGACCGAGCCGCCCAGGCGGCGCGCCCGCTCGAGGTCCCGGATCGTGCGGACGATCGCGACGCGGGCGCCCGGCACGGTGCGCTCGATCTCCCGTCGCCACTTGCGGACCAGGTGCGGGGGGCAGAGCAGGAACACGCGCCGGCACCCGGCGAGGTACGCCGCGGCCGCCGCGCAGTACGACTTCCCGCAGCCCATCTCCCCGACGACGATCGTCCCCGCCTGGCGCTGGAGCGACAGCGCCGTCGCGCGGATCGCATCGGCCTGGGCGCCGAGCGGCCGCCGGAGCAGGTGACCGAGGTCGAAGCCGCACGCCCGGCGCGTCTCGGCGTCGTAGAGCGGCGGGTAGGTCCGCACGACGGCGTCGGTGATCGCGTCGCGGTAGGTATCGAGAAAGTCCGCGAGCCTCACGCCGCCCTGGCCTCCGGCTCCGGCGCGCCCGCCGCGGCGCCGCCCTGCTCGACCACCTCCACCGCGCCCGAGTCGAGGTCGAGGACGGCGACGGAGGTGCGCAGCACCTCGCACTGCACCTCGGTGTGCTCGTCGTCGCTCTCCATCCGGACGAGCTCCTTGCGCGTGCGGCCCTTCACCAGCACGCGCAGCTCGCCCTGGTGCAGCACGACGTTGTTGAGCAGCCCCGCCGCGATGAGCAGGGCGAGGTGGCCGCGCCGGAGCGGCATCAGCGGCCGCACCGGCCGCTCGTCCGGGGGCCAGAGCTGCTCGGCGAAGGCCGGCTGCGCCCAGACCCCCCGCCGCCGCGCCTCCCGCGCGGCCAGGTGCGGGTCGAAGGCCAGCGGCGCGAAGAGGATCTCGCCGCGCGCCAGCGCCGGCACCACGACCGGCGGGTCGTCCGGCTCGTCGGGGAGCGGCGGGAGGTCGGCCGCGCTCCACGCCTCGAGCCGCGCCTGGGTCTCGGCGTCGGGGGTGGCCTGCGCCTTCTTCGTGGCGAGCAGCGCGATCTGGTGGAAGGCGCCGAACTCGGGGTCGGGGAAGCGGTACGCCCGGAAGCCGGTGTAGTGGGCCGCCAGGTAGCGGGCCGAGACGGCGAGGCGCGCCTGAGGGATCAGGAACACCAGCACCCCGCCCGGGCAGAGGGCCCGCGAGAGGCTGGTCAGGAAGGCGTGCTCGAGGCGGCGCTTCTCGTCGTCCGCGTCGTAGGGCGGGTTGAGCCAGAGCAGCGAGAAGGCGCCGTTGGCCAGGCGGACCGAGAAGGCGCTGGTGGCCAGCAGGTGGTCGAGGCGGGCGCGGCATTGGTCCGCTCGCTCCTCATTGATCTCGATCCCGTAGCTCTCGCCGCCGAGCGCGCGGGCCAGCGTCGCCGCCGGTTCGCCGGTGCCGGCGCAGGGGTCGAGCACGCGGACCACCCGCCTGGCACCGGCGGCCGTGGCGGTCAGCTGGCGGCAGAGCGCCGCGACCACCCGGGGCGGCGTGGGGAAGAACCCCGCGACCGCCTGGCTCGCGAGGCGACTCATCGCTTGTTGACCCCCGCGCTGACGCGCTCCAGGGCGGCCGGCCGCCACTGGATGCCCGTGGCGCGGAGAGTCCGGCTGCGGCGCAGCCAGGCGTTGGCCTCGCGGTAGTCGGCGACATAGGCGCCCACCCTGGAGCCGTCATCGAACGTCGCGACCACGAGCGCGGGGCGCGGGTGCAGCTCCGGCCGCCCCGGGTCGTAGGCGTAGGAGCCGTCCAGGTCCACGATCCGGGCGGACCGGGCGCGCAGCCAGCGGAACGACCGGAGCGCGATGGTGGTACCCGGTCCATGAGAGCGTCTGGGCATGAGTGCCTCCTTTCGGTGTGACGACGCGCGGGCGCCGGCCGCCGACCGTCTCGACGTCCGGCCGAGCGCCCCGGCGGCGGGCAGTCGTCGGGGTCGGGTTGTAGTCCTCGTCGTAGAAGCAGCACCACGCACGGCATCGGCCTGGACGGCGCGACGCGGCGTGGCTAGCCCGCCGGACCAGTCGGGGTCGCGGCGCTGCCACCGTCGAGACGCAGCACGCCGGCGCGCACGGCAGCCGAGACGTCGGCCACCAGCGCGTCGGGGTCCGGGCTGCACCGATAGGCGGCGATCCCCTCCGCCTCGAGGGCGACGGCCTCGCCCGTGCGGAGGGCCCGCTCCCACAGCCAGGTGTGCCAGCCCGCGTGGAGCGGCAGATCCACCCGGCGGTCGAGGAAGCGGAAGTGGAGCAGCGGCGCCTCCTCGGGCGTGCGGGGCAGGAGGAGGAAATCGTCGCGCGCGGCGGTGTGGCGGGCGGCCTCGGGCAGCAGCGCGAGCTGGTGGCCGCCCGCGGCCGGCAGGCTGGCCGTGAAGGAGCGCCAGGCGCGCGGGCCTTCCGGCGCGAGGGCGCAGAAGTGGACCTGGCCCAGCGCCTCGCGGCTCAGCGTGGCGAGCTCGCCTTTCACCAGCCGCGCCCAGAGCGCCTTCAGCGCCTGCTGCGGACCGAGCAGCGAGAGGAACCAGAGCCGCATCCGGCGGGCGGCCGGGTCGGGGTCCGGCTCCCAGGCGAAGGCGTCGACCGTCGCGCTAAAGCCGCCGGCCTGGAGGACCGGGAGGGCGTTGCTCTCAGGCATGCCGGCGCTCCTCGCGAGCGTGTGCGAGCGGTCTGAACGGGTTGGGCATGGAGCACCTCCACTACAGAGACGGGGAGCCCGTTGCGGGCTCCCCGTCGCGTGGTCTCGCGGGCCGCTGGGGCGGTGTCAGGCGCGCCGCGCCCGCGTGGCCACCGCGTTGACGTGCAGCCCCGCGATGGCGGCCACGGTCTTCGGCTCGGCGGGGACGCAGCGGAGCGTCCCGTCGTCGAGGTCGAAGTAGCTCGCCATCCAGCCGCAGCGCCCGCCGAGGAGCTTCTCGACGTAGCTGGCCGCCAGCGCGGCCACGACCTGGTTGATGGTCGGGCCCTGGTCGCCGCTGGCGACCGCCTCCGCACAGTCGGGCAGCGGCCGCGGCTCGGGCGGCGCGTCGAGCAGGTCAGGCCGTTGCAGGCTGGGGGCGGGCAGCGCCCGGCACAGTTCGCCGGACGCGACGAAGGCCCCGCGCAGCGCCTCCGGGCGCGTCGCGTTGCCGAGCAGCACCTGACCGCTATTGCGGCCGTTGCCGGTGTCGAGCCACCACACGGGCTGCGGCGGACGGGGGTAGGCGTAGCCCCAACGGCGCTCGTCGAGGGTGGCAGCGATGGCCCGGCGCGCCCCGCCGTTATCGACGCAGCCGATCAGGAGATCGAGGCGGCTGCGGGCGTCGCAGAAGACCTGCGCGTGCAGCTCGCCGTCGTAGGGCAGGACCGAGTAGCCCACCTCGCGCCCGAACCGCCGGGCGAGCCGCTCGGCCAGGACCTCGGCCTTGAAGCGGCCCACGTCAGCCTTATCGAAGGTCTGGCGCGCCACATTGTGCGGCTCGACCCGGTCGGGGTCGACGAGGTAGAGCCGGGCGGACCGGCCGAGCAGGAGCCGGCAGACCGCCTCGGCCAGGAAGCCGCCGGTGCCGCCACAGCCGACCACCACGATGGTCGCCTCGCGCTCGTAGCGCAGGAGCTGCGTGCCGTCGCCGGTCGGGCTGGGGTCAATCCGGTACGCCATCGCCGTCGGTCCCTGCGGGCGGGTCGAAGTGGACGTCGCGGAACGGGCCACGGTCGCCCTCGAAGACCGCCTCCCACGGCACCGGCAGGAAGTAGCCGTAGACGCCCACCCGCAGCGCCACCTCCGGTCGCTCGGTGCCGAGCCGGCCGATCACGCCGTACAGGCCGAACCCCTGCTCGTCGACGTCGTCGGTCCGGCTGAAGCAGGCGGGATAGGCGCCGTGGGAGTGGATCTCGAGCAGGACGTCGGCCAGCGGCCGGTAGACCACCCGCAGCCGCCCGGCGACCTGGGTTGGCCGCAGGAGCTGGTAGCCCGACGGCTCCGCGCTCACGGCCAGGAGCAGCTCGCGCTCGGGCCGGGCGCCGGCGGCCGCGACGATCTGGCCCCAGAGGCGCTGGGGGAGCCGCCCACGCCGCAGCGCGAAGCAGGGGTGGAGGGATGGTAGCCCCCGGACGGTCGCGCGCGCCACCGGGACCCGCGCGGCCAGGTGCGGGCCCTCGGTCGCGACGTAGAGGCCGTCGCCGGCCAGCAGGTAGTCATAGGCCAGGCCCCGACGCGGCGGGGGGCCGTCGCGGGCGACCAGGTACTCGACCAGCGCCATCGTCAGCCGCCGATCGCCAGCGCATCGGCGACCCGCAGCGCCGGCACGAGGTCGTCGAGCGGGTAGGCGCGCTCGCCATCGAGCTCGGCCCACAGGGCGCCGACGTCGTCGGGGTGCCGCCGCGACTTGCCGCGGGCGGTATCGCCGGTCGCCGAGAAGTAGGAGCGGAAGAACTCCTCGGGCACGCGCGCCGGGTCCGACGGGAACGTGTGCGAGCCGGTGCAGACGCGCCCGGAGCCGAAGACGTTGTACGCCGGCGCGTGATAGAGCTGGTCGTCGGGCGTCTTCGGCCGTGCCTTCGCGGCGAAGACGTAGGGTGCCTGGCGCGCCGGCAGGCAGACGAAGACGAGCCCGGGCAGCGGCAGGCGCAGGCGGCGCGGCGGGGCGTCGTAGCGCTCGCGCAGGCGCACCGTCCACACTCGTGGCTCGCGCCAGACAGCCACCCGCTCGCCGCTCGCGGTCCTGGCCCACCAGAGCGTGTCCGGCGGCAGGATGCCGCTCGCCAGGTCGAGCTCGCGGGCGAGGGCGTGGGCGACGTCGAGGGCGGAGACGAGCTTGGTGCGGACCACGCCGCCGGCGTAGTCGTGCAGCACCACGCTCTCGCCGTGGAAGTCGAGGCGCAGCCGCAGCGGGTCTTCCCGCACCTCGGCCTCAGGCGGCAGCGCCCAGCGATACGGGGAGGGGCTCGGCGTCCTCCGGCTCGTCGTGCGGGACCGGGAGGAGCCCGTGTTCGGTGATCTCGCAGGCATAGAACCTCCGCATGAGTTCGTACTCCAGGTGGGCGTCGCGCCCGAGCGCGGCAGCGAGCAGCCGCTCGAAGCGCGCGGCCGGGTCCGCCTCGAGCCAGCGGGCAAGCTCGCCGGTGCGGTCGAGGAGCTCCCTGGCCAACCGCCAGTGGTCGGCCAGCTCCAGGACGTTCTCGCGCGTCCACTCGATGTCGGCGACCATCTCCTCGTCCACATTGAGGAAGACGCTGCCGGTGTCCCCCCACAGCCAGTCGGCGTACTCCGCCGCCGCGCCGTAGGGGGTGCCGTCCAGCCGCTCGTGCAGTTCGGCCGGCGTCAGGCCGGCCGCCGGGAGCTCGGCGAGGAGTGCGCCCGGCACGTGCGCCTCGGCCGCGTCGAGCAGCGCGACCCGACTGTCGTAGCCGCTCTCGTACGGCTGGGCGCAGAGGGCGAATAGCAGCAGCTCGCCGGGGGACAGGTCGAGCTCATGGAAGCGGTCGTACGACCAGGCGTTCCTGACGAACGGGATGCCGCAGAGGACCTGCTCATACTCGTCGTACTCGTAGACGGGGAAGTACTCGGCCTCGACCTTGTGCAGGAACGCCCAGACTCGGGCGCTCTCGCGGTCTCCGTCGCGCCCGGTGGCTGCCAGGATCTCCGCCTCGGCCTCGGGGAACACGTCCCGGACGAGCTGGCGGAACGCCAGATAGGCGCCATGGCGCTCGAGGAGGTCGACGACCGACGACGGCGCGACCGGCGCCCGCCGCAGCACCTCCCCGAGCGCCTCCAGGCTCGGGATCACCGCGCCGGGAGCTGGCGGAGCGCCTCCGTCGCCTGCTGCGTCGCCCGCGCGTTAGCCCGCACCTCGGCCACCGCCAGGTTGATCTCCGGCTGGCGGGCGGCCGCCCGGTCGACGTCGAGCTCGCCGTCGCCGTCGAGCAGCTCGGCGGCGAGGTCGAAGATGCGGAGCCGCCTGGCCGGGACCCGGCGCAGGACGGCGACGACGTCGCGCGAGCGCCGGCCGCCCTTGGTGCCGATCCGCTTGGTGAAGGTCACGACGGTGTCCTCGCCGCGCTGATCCTCGCGCACATCGGCGTTGGCCAGCTCGGGGAAGAACTCGGCGAGCTGCTTGCGCACCTCGTCGACCGCCAGCTTCGGGTCCGGGTCGGGGAACTCCCGGCCGTCGTAGACGAACACGCGTGCCATGTGAACCTCCTGGAAGGTGGACTCAGCCGAAGAGCGAGAGCTGGCCGGGGCGGGCCGGCTCTCCGGTCGCGTCGGGGGTCGGCCCCGCGGCCTCCGGCTCGGGAGGAGCGGGCGGGAGCGATGCCGGCGGGCCGCTCGGTCGAGCGGGGCGGGCCCTGGGCGCCGGCCGCGCCGTCGGGTTGCGCGGGTGTGTCTGCCAGCGGTCCTCCGCCTCGGCGACGAGCGCCGGGACCTCGTCGAGGGCGCCCTGCAGGTCGCCCGCCTCGGCCAAGCGCAGCAGTGGGTCGCAGCCGTCCGCCCCGAGCGCCAGGAGGGCGCGGTAGCCCGCCCCCTCGACCGGCCGCAGCGTCACGACGAGCTTGAGCGACCGGCGCGGTGGCGGCGCCGCCGGTCCGGCCGCAGCCATCTCGGCACCAGGCGGCTCATCGGTCGCCTCCACAGTCCCGGCGCGGGCGCCGTCCGCTGGCTGCCGGGGCGGCGCGCAGCCGCAGCCGTCGGCCGCCGGTGGCGGGGAGTCGCCCTGGTCGGTCGGTGCGATGCGTTCGTCAGTCATACGCAGCTCCTTGAACGGGGATCCGGGGCGGGCACCGCACGACCGGCGAGGCCCGCCCCGGGGCGTGCTCAGGCTGCCTGGTGTGACTTGACTCATCGGTTTGCCGCGCCGGACGCATAACTTTGCCGCCGCGGACCGCTGATCAGGCCACATGTGGCTTGGGATGGCCTCCGAGGCGGTCGGCAGGAGAAGCAAGTCTTTGCCGTAGGTGGCGGTTGGAACCATCGGGTTGCCATGGGTGCTGACCTCCGGAGCTGAAGGTGATTCCATAGGAGCATTCGGCTGCCCCATCTCGCGTCGGGAGGGACCGCGATGCTCCGGGACGGTGCGCTTGCGGCGCTGTGTCAGCGTTTGGGCCTGTCGGAACAGGCTAGGGCCGTCATCGAGGCCATCCGGTCGGCGCCGCCGGCCCGGCGGGTGCGCGGTGCCGCCGGCAACGTCGCTGTGCGCTACCCGAGCCGGAAGATGGGCGTCACCATCCAGGCCGAGAGCCACCGCAACGAGCTGGCCGGCCTGTACGAGTACGAGCACGACCCCGCGACGCTCGAGTTCTACGACCAGCCGCCGCCGATCACCCTCGTCTACGCGACCGCGGACGGCCGCCCGGTCCGCGCCCGGCACACGCCGGACTACTTCGTGCTCCGCACCGACGGGGTCGGCTGGGAGGAGTGGAAGGCGGAAGCGGAGCTAGACCGGCTCGCGGGCACGATGCCGCGCCGCTACGTCCGGGTCGAGGATGGCCGCTGGCGCTGCCCACCGGGCGAGCGCGTCGCCGAGCCGCTGGGCTTGTACTACCGGGTGCGCTCGTCGGCCGAGATCGACTGGGTCTTCCAGCGCAACCTGCTCTTCCTCGAGGATTACCTGCGGCCGGAGGACCCACCGACCGACGAGCGCGCCGCCGCGGCCATCCTGGCGCTGGTCGCCCGGCAGCCCGGGCTGGGCCTGGACGAACTGCTCGGCCAACTCGCCGGGGCGAGTAGCGATGACGTCTACCGCCTGATCGCCGACGAGCGGCTCTACGTCGACCTGCGCGCCGCCGCCCTGGCCGAGCCGGAGCGGGTGCGCGTCTTCCGCGACGCCGGCCTCGCGCGGGTCTGGGCCGCGCTCGAAGCCCCGGCCGAGCCGGGCCGGCCGGTCGGAACCGCCGTGCCGTCCCCGACCGGCCTCAGCGCCGAGGCGCGGGAGTGGCTCGCCCGGGCCAGCCCCGACGACTTCCGCGAGGCCAATCGGCGGCACGCGATCATCGCCACCCACGCGGCCGGCGGCGCCGCGCCCACCGGCGCGACCCCGGCCCGGACGGTCCGCCGCTGGCTGGCGCGGTACCGACGGGCCGAGCAGGTCGACGGCTGCGGCTACGTCGGGCTGCTGCCACGCCGCGCCCGGAGCGGCAACCGCACGCGCAAGCTTCCGGAGGCGACCCTGAGGCTCCTGGACGAGTTCATCGCCGCCGACTACGAGACGCTCAAGCAGAAGCGCCGCTTCGAGGTCTACGCGGCGCTGACCCGGACCTGCGACGAGCGCGGCGTCGCCGCCCCCAGCTACAAGACGTTCGCCCGCGCGGTCGACCGGCGCCCCCGCCAGGCGCAGGTCGCCAGCCGGCAGGGTCTGCGGGCGGCGGCCCAGGCGGCGCCCTTCCACTGGGAGCTGACGCCGACCACCCCGCGGCACGGGGACCGCCCGTTCGAGATCGGCCACCTCGACCACACGCAGCTGGACGTCGAGCTGGTCTGCTCGCGCACCGGTCGGAACCTCGGGCGGCCCTGGGCCACGTTCCTGACCGACGCGTTCTCGCGGCGGTTGCTGGCGGTCGCGCTCGGCTTCGACCCGCCGAGCTACCGCGCCTGCATGCTGGTGCTGCGGGAGTGCGTGCGCCGCCACCAGCGGCTGCCCCAGACCCTGGTGGTGGACGGGGGCCCGGAGTTCGCCAGCGTCTACTTCGAGACGCTGCTGGCGCGCTACGAATGCACCAAGAAGACCCGCCCGGCCGCCCGCCCGCGGTTCGGCTCGGTCTGCGAGCGGCTCTTCGGCACGACCAACACGCGCTTCGTCCACACGCTCGTCGGCAACACCCAGCTGCTGCGGCCCGGTCGGCAGGTGACCAGGGCGGTCGACCCGAAGGCCCACGCCCGCTGGACCCTCGATCGGCTCCACGCGCGGTTGTGCGAGTGGGCCTACGAGGTCTACGACACGATCGAGCACCCGGCGCTCGGGCAAGCGCCCCGCGAGGCCTTCGCGGCCGGGTTGCTCCGGGGCGGGCTGCGGCCCCAGCGGCGGATCGCCGACGACGAGGACTTCCGGCTGCTGACCTTGCCGAGCACGCCGAAGGGCACGGCCAAGCTCCAGCCCCGCCTCGGGGTCAAGCTCCACCATCTCTACTACTGGTCCGACGCCTTCCTCGACCCGGCGGTCGAGGGGACCCAGCTGCCGGTGCGCTACGACCCGTTCGACGCCGGGCTGGCCTACGCCTTCGTCAAGGGGCGCTGGGTCCGCTGCCTCTCCGAGCATCACGCCCGCTTCGCCGGCCGCTCCGAGCGCGAGATCCGGCTGGCGAGCGCCGAGCTGCGCCGCCGCCACCAGCGCCACGGCCGGCAGCTGCCGATCACCGCGCGCAAGCTGGCCGACTTCCTGGCCTCGCTCGAGGCGGAGGAGGTGCTGCTGGAGCAGCGCCGGCGCGACGCCGCGGCCGGCGACGTGCTGCGGTCGGCCGCGACCGGCCCGGCAGCCGAAGCCGCCCCGCTGGCCGAAGGGCGTGATGGCCGGGAACCGGGGGCGGAGACCGCTGGGGACCCCGCCGCGGGCGATCCGGCCCCGGTCGTCTACGAGGAGTACTGAGATGCCGCCCGCGGATGGCTTCCCGCGCGAGCTGCTCGTGCAGCCGGCCGAGGCCCGCCTGGCCTACTTCGCCGCTCGGGTCGTCGCCCACCCCCGCCTCACGCAGGCGCACCAGGCCTTGCTGCACGCCGTTCGGGCGCCGGCCGAGGCGTCGCTCGTCCTGGTCTACGGCCCGACCGGGGTCGGCAAGACGACCCTGCGGCGGCGGATCGAGCAGCAGCTGCTCGCGGCGGCGCTGCCCGACCTGGAGCAGGACCCCGGCCGGATCCCGGTCGTCGGGCTCGAGGCGGTGGCGCCCGAGTCGGGCCAGTTCAATTGGAAGGACTACTACACCCGCGCGCTGCTGGCGCTGGACGAGCCGCTCGTCGAGCACAAGCACGACCCCGCGGTGCGGGGCGTCCGCCGCGACGGCGGCGGGCGGCTGCGGGTCGAGCACACCGTCCCCGGCCCGGAGCTGCGCCGCGCGCTGGAGCAGTGCCTGCGCCAGCGGCGGGTGGAGGTGGTCATCGTCGACGAGGCCCAGCACCTCACGCGGCTGGCGAGCGGGCGGCGGCTGCTCGACCAGATGGACACGCTCAAATCGCTGGCCGCGCTGACCGGGACGGTGCACGTGCTGGTCGGCACCTACGAGCTGCTGGGGCTGGCCGACCTGAGCGCCCAGCTCAGCCGGCGCAGCCGCGAGATCCACCTCGGGCGCTACCGCGCCGAGTCGGCCGAGGATCGGCTGGCCTTCCGGAGCGTGCTGCTGACCTTCCAACGCCACCTGCCCCTGGGCGAAGAGCCGGACCTGGTCGGGCGCTGGGAGGAGCTCTACGAGCGGTCGGTCGGCTGCGTCGGGGTGCTCAAGGGGTGGCTGCAGCGGGCCCTGGCGGCGGCGCTCGAGGCCGACGCGCCGACCCTCACGGCGCGGCACCTGGACCGGCAGGCCGACCCCACCCGCAAGCTGCTGAGCCTGGCCCGTGCGATCGCCGAGGGCGAGGCGGCGCTGGCCGGCAGCGGCCGCGAGCGCGGCGAGCTGCGCCGGCTGCTCGGGCTGGCGGTCGAGGTGGCCGCGCCCGTCGTGGTCGGGGCGACCGGGCCGGGGCAAGCTCAGCCGGCCGCGACGCAGGCTCGGCGGCCCGGCGGTCGGGCCGCCGAGCGCCGGCCGACGCGGGATCCGGTCGGCGCGGGGAGGCCCTCGGATGGGCACTGATGCGCCGGTGGTCTACGAGCAGTGGGACCTGACCCGCCCGGCGATCCCGCCGCGCAGCCGGCTCTTCCACCTGGCGCCGCTCGGGATCGGCACGCCGTGGACGGAGAGCCTGACCGGCTACGTCGCCCGCCTGGCCGAGGCGCACGGGGTGCTCGTGCGGCAGCTCGTCCTGCACGAGATCCTGCCGCTGCTGGACCGGCCGCACCTGGCGGCCACCCATGACCCCGCCCTGCTCTCGGCCTTCTGGCGGAACGAGACCCGCGCCCTGAACGGCACGCGCGCCCTGGCCCGCGGCCTGGTGCGGGCGCTGGAGCAACTGACCGGACGGCGCGACCTGCGCTTCCTGACCCTGCTGACCTGGACGGAGCTCCTGCCGGTCCAGCGGCTGCAGCGGCCGACCCGCGCCTGGTGCCCGGCCTGCTACGCCGCCCGGCGGCAGGCCGGGCGGGCGGTCGCCGAGCCGCTGCTGTGGACCCTGGCGCCGGTCACCGCCTGCCCCCGCCACCGGCACCGCCTGGAGCTGGCCTGCCCGTTCTCCGACTGCGGCCGCCGGTCGCCGGTGCTGGGGGCGCGGTCGCGGCCCGGGCACTGCACCCGCTGCGGACGCTGGCTGGGCCGCGCGGCCGGCGCCGAGCTCACGGCGAGCGAGCCGCTCACCGACGCGGAGCTCCTGGGCCACGCCTGGATCGAGCAGGCCGTCGGCGAGCTGATCGCGGCCGCGCCGGACCTGCCCATCTCCCCGCGGCGCGAGCAGCTCGTGCGGGCGATCGACGCCTCGGTGGCCAGCGTTGCCGGGGGCAATCGGCGCGCCTGGGCGCGCACGCTCGGGCTGGGGCTGGAAACGGCCGTGGGCTGGCGGGAGGGGCGCACGATCCCGTCGCTGGGGCTGCTGCTCCAGCTCTGCAGCGCCCTGGGGACGACGCCGCTCCGCTTCTTGCAGGGCGACGTCGGCGGGGTGGACCGGCCGACCGCGCGCCGGCTCGCGCCGCCCGGCGCCCCGCGCCGCCCGCGGCGGACCCGGACCGCCGCGCGGCGCGAAGCTCTCCGCCAGGCGCTGGACGCGGTCCTGGCCGGCGCTGAGCAGCCGCCGCCGTCGCTGCGCGAAGTGACCGAGCGGCTGGGCGAGACGACGACCTACCTGCGCGGCCATCTGCCCCAGCTCTGCCGCGCGATCTCCGCGCGCCATCGGGACTACCAGCTGGCACGGGGCAGCCGGCGACGGCAGCAGCTGCGTGACGAGGTCCGCCAGGCCACCCACCACCTGCACGCCCAGGGGCGCTATCCCAGCGGCTACCGGGTCGCCCAGCTCCTCAGCGAACCGGCCGCCATCCTGAACGCGGTGGCGCGGGCGGCCTGGCGCGAGGCGCTCCGGGAGCTCGGCTGGCGGACCTGAGCCGGATGCATCGGTGATCACCGCGCCCGCTGGTGGAAGCATAATCTGGCCACTGCGGCCAAGTTATGGGTTAGGTCACACCTGGGCCTGGCGGCGGGCGAGGGCCGGGTCGTAGAGCGGCATCACCACCCAGAGGTCGGTCCCCTCGGGTCGATCGGCCTCACGCACCACCACCGGCGCCTGCGGGCTCGCCCAGCGCAGCTCGAGCCGGGCGCCGGCCACCGCGCCGAGGAGGTCGGCGAGCAGCCGGGTATTGAGGGCGACCGCCTGCGGCTCGCCCTCCAGGGCGGCCGGGAGTTCGCTCTCCGCCTCCCCGCTCTCGGCGCCCCGCGCCTGCAGCCGTAGTCGGTCGGGCGCGGCCTCGAGCAGGACGGGGCGGGCGTCCCCGCTGCCGAAGAGCCCGGCCACGCGGACCGCCTGCGCGAAGGCCGCCGTCTCGACCGTGACCCGCGTCCGCGCGTCCCGAGGGATCACCCGCTCGACGTCGGGGAACTGCCCCTCGATGAGCCGGCTGTAGAGCACGGTCGCGCCGGCCATGAGGGCGACGCCGCGGCCGTCCGGCGCCGGGAGCAGGCGGGCCGCGTCGGCGTCGACCAGCAACCGGGCGCACTCGGCGACCGCCCGGGCCGGCACGAGGAGCTGCTGCGGCGCGGCCGTGGCCTCCGGGAGCCGCGCCCGCGCCAGCCGAAAGCCGTCGGCGGCGGCCAGCGTGAGCCCGTCCGCGCCGAAGTCGAATAGCACGCCGGAGAGGACCGGGCGGCTCTCGTCGCGCGCCGCGGCGAAGGCGACACGCTCGATCGCGGTCCTGAGCCGACCGGCGTCGAGCTCGACGGCCGCGCGCTCGTCGGTGCTCGGGAAGGCGGGGAACTCGTCGGGGTCGGCCGTGGCCAGGGTGGCGACGAACGGGCCGCAGGCGGCGCGGACGCGCTGGCGCTGCGGCTCGAAGCTCAGCCGCACCGGCTCGCCGGGCAGCTGCGCGACGTAGTCGCCGAGCAGCCGGGCGGGGATCGCGACGCGGCCCGCGGCCGCGACGTCGGCCGCCACCACCGTGGTCAGCGCCAGCTCGGCATCGGTCGCCGTCAGGCGCAGGCGGCCGGGCTCCGCGGTGACCAGCACCATCTGGAGGATGGGCAGGGTCGGGCGCGCGGGCGCGACCCGGGCGACGAGCCGCAGGGCGCGGCTAAGGGCGGATTGGTCGACCGTCAGTTCCATCGCATACCTCCATCTAACCTGGGTTGGTCGGTCTCGTGCGCTGTCGGAGCGTGCCCGCGCCCGGCCAGACCGGGACGGGCAGCGCTCCGTCGGCGGCGAGCGGCGCGCGGTCGCTCGGGCAGGGCGGGTCCAGAGCGTCCACCATCCCGGCCGGGTCGCGGCCGTCCGGCGACGCCTCGGCCCAGCCGAGCACCGCGGCGACGTGGGCCTGGTACGCGGCGCGCGCCCGGATCGCTCCCCGCGCCGCCGGGTGGACGAGTCCCACGTGGGCCACGCCGGCGCGGGTCAGCGCCGCCTGCACCCGGCGGCCGAGGGCCACGATGCAGGCCCCGGCGCCGGCGAGGGAGCGGACCGCCTGCAGCGCGTTCTCGCAGGGCAGGTCGTCGGCGGGCTCGTCGTGGAACAGGTTGAGGAAGACGGCGTGGGCCGGGTCGACGCCGGTGCGCCGCAGCGCATCGTGCAGCGTCTTCGCGCACAGCCGCCCGTCGGTCCAGTGGGCGCCGAGCTCCACCGCCCGCCGGCTCCGCCGCTCGCCGACGAAGACGAGCGGGGTCTCCTCGACCGGAGCTCGTCGTGGCTGCTGGGCCAGCATCGGAGCGACGTTCTCCTACGCCCCCGGAAAAGGGCGCGTCCGTCGATCGAGCCAGGCCGTCAGGCTGGCGACCAGGCGATCCTGGCGCGCCATCCGCGCGGCCACCTGCCGGCGCAGCGCGGCCTCGTCCAGCGCCACCTCCTCGAAGCGCTCGGCGAAGACGCCCGTGCGCAGCTCCTCGAGCAGGTCCTCCAGGCGCTCCGCGGGCGCGCTCTGTGTCGCGGTAGGCGGCGGGGTGGCGGGGGCATTGGCCACCCGCAGGAAGCGCCGCACCTCCGGCCGTGGGCCCAGGTAGAGCCGGCCCTCGGCCAGGTCCGCCAGCAGCCAGTGGCTCGCCTCGCGATCGGAGCTGCCCAGCTGCGCATCGGCGAGCAGCGGTCGGACGACGGGGTGACGGACGAAGGCGAGGTAGGCGGTCCACTCACCGGTCCCGCTGGCGTAGCCGTCGTCGTAGATGGCCTCGTCGCCGGCCGGTGACCAGGCGAAGGCCACGAAACGCGTGGCGCCCCGGTAGCCGACTGCTTCCGCCAGCATCGGCGGGCAGGGGAGTGGCAGGAGGCGCAGGGTCGATGGGATCGCAGGTTGCATGGTTCCCTCCGAGTGCTTGCGTGCGAGTTCACACTCGACCAGCCCGCCGCGTTCGGCAGCCGCTGCGGTGGGCTGGTCGACGCGCTTGGGGTAGGGCGCGCTCGGCAGGGCGACGCGGACCGCCCGCTTCGCCGCACGCTCGCCCAGCCGGAACAGGTACCGATGGTTCCCGGGGTGGCGGAGGCGCCGCACGCCGGCGGCGGCCAGCGCCCGTGGGAGCCACTCGGCCGTGGCCGCCCCGCGCCGTGGGGGCGCGCCGAACGCGCGCAGCAGCTCCTCCACGTACGCGTGCCCGCTGTCGAGCGCGCGCACCTTAGCCAGCGCCCGCTCGTTGAGCACCCGGCCGTCGGGGAGGAGGAGCAGCGTGCGGGCCGTCCCGCGGCCGGCATAGATCGCGTTCGATGCCTGGTAGATCACCCCGAGGTGGCCGGGAAAGACCAACCGGCCGGCGGCGTCGCGCCGGGCGACGGGGTCGGAGAAGCTGACCAGCCCGCGGACGCCCTCCCGGGCAGCCAACCGGAAGACCCGGCCGAGGAACCAGCTCTCGGCGTTGGCGGGCACCCGATCCGCCAGCACGAACCGCCCGAGCTCCAGCGACTCGCAGAAGGGCACGAGCTCCGGGAAGGGGCCGGTGAGCACCGCCCGCCGGACGGGGACGCTCAGCACGCAGACACCGAGCAGGGCGCCCCGCCGATCCCACAGGCCGTAGCGGAGGCGACTGGCGACGTAGCTGCGAGCGTAGTGGTGGCGCTCCACGTACGCCTTCGCCGTCCGGTCGTCGACCGGCGCCACCTCGTACTGCGCCGCGTCGAACCCCCCTTCCGAGCGGTGCCGCCACCGCGACCGGCCGTCCCGCCAGCGCTGGCACCAGTCGCTCGCCGGCGACACCTCGGGCGGGGCGAGGTCAAAGGAGAGCTGCCGTGGCAGGGGCAGCATCCCGGGCCTCATGGAGCGGCCACGCCATCAGGCGGCCTCTTCGTCCGCGAAGAGGTCGAGCTGCGCGACCGCGAGGCGGCGCCGCAGCTCGAGCCGGGCCTCCAGGTCCTCCAGGTCGGTCGGCACCCTCGCGGGACCGGGGAACGTCCACAGCCCGGCATAGGCGGACAGGAGCGCGCGCAGGTTGCAGCTCATCAGGTCCAGCAGCGGGAAGAACGACCGGGCGCCGGTGCGCGTCAGGCGGATCGTCTTGATCAGCCCGTCCTCGAGCACGGCGAGCACTTCCGCCCGGGCGTCGTGGATCCACCACGATCCGTCGACCCATACCCGGTCGAGCAGCCCGGCGCAGCCGAGCCCGTTGACCACCACCGGGTTCGCCTGGCCGAGCGCCCAGAACCGGGTGTCGGGGAAGGCGCGGCACAGGATCTCCAGGTAGCGATGGCGCTCGCCCCGGCGGCACGGGCTCTGGTTGAGGCCGCCGATCGCCACCAGTGGCGCCCGCTCGCAATAGGAGCGCAGCACCGGGTCGCGCGCGGCCAGGAGGGCGTTGCCCTCGACCGACAGCCCACCGACCCACGACGGCAGGAGCTGCCAGACCGGGATCGTCAGGTGGCCATAGCCGTCGGCGCGCATCCGCTCGTAGCCCCGGCGGCTGGCCTCCTGGTCGCCCACCACGTCCTTGGCCATGGCCCCATCGGGCCGCACCAGGTCGATCGCCTCGCAGTAGCGTTCGTAGCTGCTCCAGGCGGGGGCGCCGCCGGTGAACTCGCGGTAGGCGGCGCTGTCGAGGAACAGCGGCAGGTGCCGCGACCCGGGCGCGCACAGCGTTGCGAAGCCGGGGCGGTAGCGCATGCGCCCGGTGTCGCGGTCGGGGCAGGCGACGTAGGTGTAATCCAGGAAGTAGCAGGCGTGCTTCCAGGCGTGGAGCGCCGCCTGGTCGCCGAGGCGCGCCTTGCTGATCGAGGCGCCGGGCTCCACCACGCGTGCCACGTGCGGGCGGAGCGTGCTGCCCCAATTGCCCGCGATGCCGATCAGCGGATCGGCCGCGCGCATCAGCGGGCGCGTGTTCACACCGGCGATGCCGAGCTTCATCTGCGGCTCCTTCCTCTCATGGCTGACACAGGTCCCAGCCGTCTCCGTCGTTGTCCCCATCGTGGAGCGGCAGCGCGAGCTGGCCCCGTTCTTCCGGCGTGCGCAGGTCGACCTCGTCCAGTGGCACGCAGGAGCGGTGCACGTAGCACTCGCCCTGCACCATCGGCAGCCGGCGGATGGCGCGGTCGAAGGCGACCGCCTCGGCCCACTCGTCCGGCCGGTGCAGCTTGATCTCCCGCCACAGCCGATCGTCGTGGTAGGGGCACCCGATGCAGGATGACTTCGGGACCCGCAGCCCGTACTGATCGAGCAGCCACCGCTCGCAGTCGCGCCGCGTCAGGCCGAGCTCGCGCAGCGGCCAGCGGTTGGTGATCCACGGCTCGGGGCTGGGCTTGCACCGCGCCGCCTTCTCGTCCGCCGAGATGCCGATCCACATCTCGACGTAGGGTGGCTGCGTGCGCCGGGTGCCGCGCCGTCGGCCGACCAGCTCGCGGGTCTTCCGGATGATCGGCTCGATCTTGTACTCGCCCGTGCACTGGCGCTTGAGCTGGCTCGTCTTGCCGGTGAAGGAGCGGGCGAAGAGCGGCATCACCACGAAGTTGGCGGCGCCGCCGACGTGGCGCACGAACTTCGCCTGCTGGGCCGGGTCGGGGCACGGGTTGTACTCGCGCGAGCCCTTCACGAAGACCGGCGGCGTCGCCATCCTGGCGAGCCGGCCCGCCACCACGCCGAGCGCGTCGTCGCGGATGTGCGCGGCGCTGCCGTCGCGCCGCTCCTTGCGCACGACGTGGATGGGCAGCACGCCGCGCAGCTCGGCCGTCAACCACTCCAGGTGGGCGTACGTCACGGCGCTCTCCCAGCCCGTGTCGGCGAAGATCGCCGCCTCGGGCAGCGGCAGGTCGCCGCGCGCAGCCATGAGCGCGAGGGTGGTCGACTGCACGCCGGAGCCGAGCGACAGGAGGACGTGGTGGTCGGGCTGGTCAGGTGCCACGTCTCGCCCGCCGCTGGCGCCGGCTCGGCTCGGCCGCCGCAGGTGGCTCGGGATGCCGGCGCAGCAGCGCCGCGATGCGGCGCGCCGCTTCCGCCACCTTGCTGCCGTCGGTCCAGATGAAGTTCTCCGGCCAGCTCTCGTGCTCCTCGATGAGCGCGCGCGTCGCCGGGGATGCCGATCGCAGGTGGTCGTGCGCCGCGCCGACCGCGTCCGCCAGCGCGTCCATCGCCGCGGCGAGTGCCTCCCGCTCACCCCCACCGGCCGTCCCCGCGGCCCTGGGCTTCCTGGGCCGGGTCGCGTCGGCGCGGTCGGTGCCGCGCGCGGCACCCGGGTGCGTCTGCGCGTTATCCGACGCGTTCACTGTCGTGTGGGGGCGCTGCGGTGCGCCGCGCCGGACGCAGCCCGTACCGCCGCTCGCTGGCGGCGATCAGGTCGGCGACGGGCGCCAGGTCCTGGCGCGCGACGTACTGCTCGATGGCTTCGGCGACGACCGCAGTCATGCGTTGGCCACGCCGTCGAGCCAGGTGGTGGAGCGTGGGGATGAAGTGCTCCGGGATCTTCGGGCTGTACATACGGATCCTCCGTGGTGCTCGCGGACAAGCTGGAGCAGCCGGCCAGTGGCCTGTCGGCGCGGCCCCGGGCGGCGCACGGACAGCTGGGCCGGCTGCTGCGTTGCGCTCCCTCGCTGTGGAGCCGGCACGCGGGGCCCGGTCGGGCCCCGCCGGTGTCGCCAGCGTGCTGCTGGAGTGGGAAGAGGCGGCACGTCGCCGCGGTAGCTGCTCGCTAGCCGCCGCCCGCCCGCGCAGCGCTGGCCAGCACGAGCCGGTCGCGGCGGCGGGTCGCCGCCAGGTCGATCACGCGCTGGTTGGCCGAGCCGGTCCAGGGGCCGGCCCGGTCGGCGAGCGCTGCGATGAACGGGCCATCGATGAGCACGTCGATCTCGTCGAGCACGGCGCCGATGGCCGACCGCTGGAGAGCCACGCGGCGCAGTCGCTCGTAGGTGTAGCCGGTGTAGGCCAGGATGTGGCGGCAGCCGCGGTCGCGCAGCGCCCGCACGAGCGCCAGCAGCCCCTCCGGCTGGGCGAACGGCTCGCCACCGAGGACGGTCACGCCGTCCCGCTCGTACGCGGGGTCCAGCAGGGCGTCGGCGAGCCGGCCGACGGGCACGAGGTGGCCGCCGGCCGCGTCCCAGCTCTCCGGCGTGACGCACCCGCGACACCGGATGGGGCAGCCCTGCAGCTTCGCTGTGCTCCGGCGTCCCGGCCCCTCGATCAGGCTGTCGTGCCAGTAGCCGGCGAGCCGGACGCACGGCCCGCCGGCCAGCTCACGGGGGGAAGCGGGAGCGAGCGTGCGCACCGCCACCGGCGCCGCGCAGGCGATCGCCTGTGCCGGCCCGACCAGGCGGTCCAGCGTCTCGCGCAGCGCGCGCGGCAGGCTCGCCGTCTCCTCGACGAGGAGCGCGCCGGTGGTCGCGTCCAGCGCGATGCCGACCTCGCCGCCCATAGGCCTCAGCCTCGCTGCTTCGGCTGCACCTGCGGCCGGACCTGCGGCCGCAGGTAGTACTCCGGCGTGTTCTCGTCGCGCTCGGGCGCGCCCAGCAGCTCCCTGGTCAGCTTCGCCACGTCCTCGCAGGCCGGGCCGACGACGCCCTTGACGTGCAGCTCGAGCTTGCCCGTCTGCGGGTCGATCGTGAAGTCGATCTCGGGCATGGCTTCCCTCCTGTTCAGTAGCGGACGGTGATCCTGACGACGCTGCCCTCGACGGTGCGGCGGGCGGTACCCTGGAGCCGGCGCCGGACCTCCTCGACCACCCGCTCGCTGTAGGCCGTGCGGAGCTTGACAAGGAGCTGGCCGCCGTGGAGCACCCGCTGGTCGTACTCGCTGACGATGGGGACGTAGCCAGCGGGCGTCCGCGCGAAGCCCAGGTCGTTCGAGGCGCTGCCCAGGTGCCGCCGGCGGACGACGAGCTCGGCCGTCTCGGGCCGGCGGTCCCCCTGGTAGCCGTACAGCGGGAGCGCCTCCCCCTCCTCCACCGCGGTGTAGCCGAGCTCGGCGAGGGCGGCGAGCAGCAGCCGCCGGTCCTTCAGCACGTAGTCCTGGAAGACGAGGTATTTGCTCATCAGGCGCCTCCTAGAACTCCATTAGCCGCTCGCCGGTGGCGGCCGGCTGGCCGCGCACGGCGTCGATCGCCAGGTGCTCGCGCGCCCACTTGCGCAGTTCCTCGATCTCGTCCCGCTTCACCTCGCTGGTCGGGCGGATCGAGCGGACCCGCCGCAGCACGTCCTCCGTGGTGAGCTCGCGCTCCCCGTCCATGAAGGCATCGACGAGCGCCGCCTTGACCGCCGCCTCGATCTCCGCGCCCGAGAAGCCGTCGGCCGCCTCGGCGAGCTGCTCCAGGTCGAACGCCCGCGGGTCGCGGCCCCGCTTGGCGAGGTGGACGCGGAAGATGTCGCGCCGGTCCTCGGGCGTCGGCAGGTCGACGAAGACGATCTGCCCGAACCGCCCCTGCCGGATCTGCTCGGGGGCGAGCTGGCGCACGTCGTTGGCGGTGGCGAAGACGAACACCTCCTGCTGCTCGGCCATCCAGGTGAGCAGCGCCCCGATGGTGCGCGCCGTCTCGCCGGCGTCCGAGCGGGCCGAGGACTGGAGCCCGCCGACGCCCTTCTCGAACTCCGAGAGGCCGAGGACGGCCTTGAGCGTCGTGGCAATGGCGAGCGCCCGCTTGATCGACATCGCGGCGCTCCCGATGACTCCGCCGCCTTCGCCCATCACGGCCCCCATGTCCAGGTCCAGCAGGGGTCGCCCGAAGATGCCGGCCGCGATCTTCTTGCAGAGGTCCTTGCCGCAGCCGGGCAGGCCCACCAGCAGCACGCCCTTGGACGGCTCGACGCCGTAGGCGCGGGCGGCCGGGCTGAACGTCACCGCCGCCTGCTGGAGCAGGGTGCGCAGGCTCGCGTAGCCGCCGAGGTGGTCGACCGGCTCGGGGTGGCTGTACGTGAGCGAGCCGCTGCGGCGGATCACCGCGCGCTTCTCCTCCAGGATCAGCGGCACCGCCTCGGGGCCGATCCCGCGGTGGGTGATCGCCGCCTTGGCCAGCGCGTTCTCGATCTCCGTCTCGGTCAGGCCGAGCAGCGCCTGGGCGAGCAGCTCGCGCGTGCGCCCGTCCACCGTCAGCCGCACATCGGGGTTGTCCTCCAGCCGCGCCAGCTGCAGGCCGAGGATCTCCTCAACCTCGCGCTCGTCGGGCAGCGGCAGGTCGACCGCCTTCACCTCCTTCTCGAGTTCGGGCAGGTCGGGGAAGGACGGGCCGACGAACAGCACCGTCACCGGCTTGGCCTTGATCGCCCAGGCCAGCTCGCGCAGGCGGCGGACGACCAGCGGCTCGGGCTGGCCGAAGGGCGCCAGGTACGCGCCGTAATCGCAGAGCACGTACAGCCCGCGCTCGGCGCCGGCGAGGTGGTCGAGCACCGAGAGCGGGTCGGCGGTGTCCGGGATCGGCCGCTCGGTCGCCGCGCCGAGGCCGGGACCCTCGACCTGGCGCAGGCCCTGCGTGCGCGACCAGAGGAACAGCCCCTTGGGCCGGTGGCGCTCGAGCTGGGCCACGGCCGCCATCAGGCGGCGGAAGCGCAGCTCCTCGAAGGTCGCGACGCTGAGCAGCGGGTAGCGCGCGCGGACCAGCACGTCCAGCTCGCGCACGAGCGCGTCGAGGCCGGACGCGCCGGTCGGGCGCGGCTTCTGGGTCTCAGTCATGGCTATCACCTCGTTGGAGATGGCGATGCCCGCCGCGCCACATGCGGGGCGGGCGTCGCTGCGTGGGGACGCGGAGTGCGGCGCTACAGCTCGAGCGCGCCCATGCGGTGCGGCTCGGCCAGCGCCCGGGCGTCGGCGTAGCAGAGCTCGACGATGTCGCCGAGCACCTGGTCGATCGGACCCGGGTCGCGCTTGCGCTTGCCGGCCGGCCGACTGGCCAGCTGCTCCAGTTCGGCCAGCAGCGCCTCGAGCCCGTCGTCCGACTGCCACTGCATCAGCTTGAACCAGCGCGCCAGCTCGCGCGCCTTCTTCGCCGAGGCGCCGTGCAGCCGGCCGTGCTTCTGGAGCGAGGCCCGGATCGCCGCGGCGGCCTCGTAGACGGCCGCGTGAAGCTGCCGGGCGCCCTCCTCCAGCGGGCTCACCGCCTCCTGGAGCCGCTCCCGGGCCGCGTCCAGGCGCAGCTGGCGCAGCCGCTCCTTGACGGCGGCCTCGCGCCGGCGCTCCTCCTCCTCGGCCTGGAGCCGCCGGCGGATGCGTTCCTCCTCGGCCCAGAGCTCCTCCTGCACGAGTCGGTCACGCGCTTCCTGACGCCGCCGTTCGAGCCGGAGCTCGGCCTCGGCCACCTCCAGCCGTCGGCGCTCCTCGCGGGCCCGCCGCTGCTCGGCGAGCATCTCGCTCCCGAGCAGGATGACCCCGACGCGGTAGCGCAGGAGGAGCTTGTCCCGGAGGTCGTCGGGGCCGGGCATGGTGCCGAGCACGCCGCGGACGACGGCGTCCTGGAAGCCCTCCGGGATGGCGTGGCCGGTCGCCTCCAGCCGGCGGGCCGAGTCGGCGGCGAGGCGGAGGAAGATCTCGACCACCTCCTCCCGGACCGCGTCGTACTGCTCGAGGACCTCGGCCTTGGCCGCCGCCAGGGCATCCTGCGCCGCCCGGAACTCCCGCTCGAACGCCTCGAAGGCGCGCCACGGGATCCAGCGGTACGCCGGCGTCTCGAAGAGCGTCTCGGTGAGGCGGAAGCGATAGGAGTACTTGTGCAGGGCGGCGTGGGCGCGGGCGGCCGGCCGGAGCAGCGGCAGCCGGTAGCGGTCCGGCAGCAGGCCGCAGCGCGCCGGCCGGAAGGCGACGTCGGAGTTGCGGGGCAGACTGATGCCGAGCGCCTGCCAGTCGAGGCGCCGGTCGAGCAGCCCGAAGCCCTGGGCATCGACGTTCAGGAAGACGCCCTCGTCTTCGAGCACGGACAGGTCGAACGGCAGCCGCTCGACCTCGGCGGTCTGGACGCCGACCTGCGCGGCGGCCCGTTCGGCGCGCGCCTCGGCGCGTCCGTTGGCGTGCCCGATCGCTTCCGCGATCGGCTGGGCGGGCATCTCAAGCATGGGCAGCACCTCCGTTCGTGCTCATCTCCGGCGGGCAGCGCTGGCTGCCCCGGTGTGGCGCGAGGCGACCCGGCGTGTAGAGCCCGTGCTCGCGGAGGCTGACGTGGCCCTGCCGAGCGACGACCACGTGGTCGAGGAGCTCGATCCCGAGCAGCTCGCCGGCGCGGCCGGCCTCCTCCGTCAGCCGCACGTCCTCCGGGCTCGGGGTCGGCTCCCCCGAGGGGTGGTTGTGGACGAGGATGACGGCCGCCGCGCCGCGCGCCACCGCCTCGCGGTAGCAGTCGGCGAGGCGGACCGCGGTCGCGTTGATCCCGCCCTGGTAGACCAGCTGGGTCCCGACGACGCGGTTCTTGGTGTCGAGCAGGACCACCCGCAGCTGCTCTTGGGCCAGGTCGACCAGCTCGGGGCCGAGGTACGCCGCCACATCGGCCGGGCTGCGCACGACGTGCTCGGCGGCCGACGCCCCGAGGTGCCCGAGCTCGTAGCGGGCGACGAGCCCGGCCAGCAGGCGCAGGTTCTCGCGCACCAGGTGGAGGAGCTCGGCGGCGTCAGGGGGAAGCAGCGAGAGCTGCCCCACCTCGGTGGGGGGCTTCACGCCGCCCGGTGCCCGCCGGTGGGCGAGACGTCCCACGCGACCGGGGCGTGGTAGCGGTCGCAGAGGCGCCGGTCGAGCTGCGCGCGGAAGGTGCCGGCGCGGTCGGCGTCGTAGAGCTCGCTCACCTGGCGGGCCAGGGCGTCGAAGGCCTCGCGGTCGTAGAACTGCCCCACGAAGGCGGCGAAGGTCTGGGCGAGCCGGGTCGGGCTCTTGGCCTGGACGGCCAGCTCGAGCTGCCGGGCCGGGGAGAGGATCTCGTAGAGCTTGGGCATGGCGCACCTCCGAAACAGGCGGCGGGCGGGGTCCGGCTCGACCCCGCCCGCCTGCGCTCGCGACGGCGGCGACTCAGGCCGCCCGCGGCGGCTCCACCGGTGCGCCGGTGACGCGCCGGTAGACGGTCAGGCGCCGCAGGCGCGGCACCGTCGGGCTGGCGACCACGACCAGCTCGCGGGCGAGGCCGTCGGGGAGGCAGCGAGCCGGCGGGAGGGCGAGCCGGCAGAGCAGCTCGCCGCGCCCCGGCCGCAGCCGGACGGTGAGGAGGCGGCTAAAACGGGAGATCACCCTCGCCCTCCGCGCTCGGCTCCGGGGTCGCGGCCTCGGGCCGGCGGTCGAGCGGGATGAGCTCGGTGGCCACGATCTCGGCGGTGCGCCGCCGCTGGCCGTCCTTCCCTTCCCAGGTGCGGTAGGTGAGCCGGCCGGCGACGAAGACGAGGCGGCCCTTCGCCAGGTACTCGCCGGCGAACTCGCCCAGCTTGCGCCAGGCGACGATCTGGTGCCAGTCGGTCTCGGGCTCGGCGCCCGCCCTCGTCGGGCGGTCGGTGGCGAGGTTGAACTTCGCCACCGCGTGGCCCTCGGGGGTGTAGCGCAGCTCCGGGTCGTGGCCGAGACGGCCGATCAACTCGACGCGGTTGTACTGGAATGCCATCGCGCAACCTCCACTGGATGCTCGGTGTGCGAACGCGCCGGCGGTCGGGCCGCCGGGAGGGCAGCGCTCGCCGATGGGCGAGCCGGTGGGCCGATCGAGCGACCCGGCGCTCGCCGCCCCCCTCGCCGCGAGGCTGGGAGCGAGCGGAGCAGCGTCCGCTCCTCGTCGGCCAACACGGCAACGGGAGCGTGGTTCAGGCGGCCCGGGCGAGCGACCCTGGCCTCGTCTGCGTGTCCACGAGGGCGCCAGCGAACACCGCCCGCCCGTCGGGCCGCGCGGCCAGCTCGGCGACGTCCTTCACCCCCGTCGGTAGCCGCACCGGGACCGCCCGTGGCCCGAGCGCCTCCACAAGCGCCGCCGCGGCCTCCTGGCCGGCGTGATCGGCGTCCAGGGCCACGTAGAGCCGGCTGAAGCGGGCGCCGAGGGCGCGCAGGACGGCCGGGCGGACGCGCGTCCCGACGAGCGCGAGGGCGGGGAAGCCCCATTGGACGAGCGTGAGCCAGTCGAAGACGCCCTCGACGAGGACGGCGGCGGAGCTCCTCGCCGCCGCCTCCCAGCCCAGGAGCGGCTTGGACCCCGGGAGGCCGAGGTACTTCGGCCGCTCGGCCTCATCCGCGAGGATGCGGCCGACCAGCCAGAGCGGCTGGCCAGCGCGGATCTCGGGCACCACGACCCGGCCGGCCAGGAGCTCGCGGCCGTCGTGGCCGAGCAGCCCGGCGCGGATCGCGGCCTGGGCGGGCAGGCGGCGCCAGCGGAGATAGGCGGCCAGCTCGTCGCCGCTCGCGTAGCCCAGGCGGCAGCGCTCCGCGGTCGCCCGCTCGATGCCCCGCCCCTCCACGTAGGCGAGGGCGGCCGGCTCGCCGAGCAGGCGGTTGTGGTACAGCTCGACGGCGGCGGCCAGGCAGGCCCGCTCGGCCGGTCCCCAGGGGCGCGTCCGATGCCGCTCGGGCTTCGGGCGGTGGACCGGCCGGGCGCGCACGACGCCGCGCGGGCTCCCTGCGCCCTCCAGACGCGCCACCGCCGCGCGGAAGTCCAGGCGCTCGACGCGCATGACGAAGCTGATCACGTCGCCGCCGACTGCGCAGCGGTAGCAGTACCAGCTCTGGTTGTCGGGGTAGACGTGGAGATTGGGCCGACCGCCGTCGGCGTGCAGCGGGCAGCGGCCCACGAGCGCGCGCCCGACGCGCCGCAGTTCGAGGCCATAGCGGGCGACGATGTCCCCGATCGGGTGGTCGCGCCGGACCAGGTCCGTGTCGATCCGTGTCAGCATGGGGTCCCTCCTTGGATCAGGCATCAGGCCGCCCGCTCGAGCGGGAGCCCGCGGAGGAAGCGCGAGGGGTGGCGCGGCTCCGCCCGCTCGCCCCGGCGTCGGGTGCGGCAGCAGAGCAGGTAGAGGCCCTCGCGCGGGCGCGTCACGGCCACGTAGGCGACCCGGCGCTCCGCCTCGACGCCGTCCCGCTCGCCGGCTTCGCCCAGGAGCGCGCGGGCGTGGGGCAGGAGCCCCTCCTCGACGCCGAGCACGAACACCCAGCGCCACTCGCCCCCCTTGGCGCCGTGGATCGTCGTGAGCAGCACCCGCTCGGCGTCGTCGGCGGCCGCCAGGTCCTCACCGAGGTGGACCTCGGCGAGCCAGGTGCTGAGGTCGCCACCAGCGGCAGCCAGGGTCCGCAGCGACGCCAGGTGCGCCAGGCGGGCGCTGCCGTCCGGCTGCTGCGCGAGCCAGGCGCGGTACCCGCTCCGCTCCAGCGCGAGGTCGAGCAGGGGCGCCGGGGCGAACTCGGCGCTGCGGGCGTGGAGCTCGGCGACCAGCGCGGCCAGGGTCTCGGCGGCCGCCATCGCGGCCGGGCCGTAGCGTCCGGCCAGGCCTGGTAGCTCGTCCGCCGCCACCGGCTGGGCACGGAGTGCAGCCGCGACGCGCCCGAGCCGCCGCGGCGGCATGTTGGCGATGCGGGCGAGCGCGGCCGCGTCGGCCGGGTTATGGGCCAGCCGCAGGTAGGCGACGGCATCCCGCACCTCGCGCCGGGCGAAGAGATCCCCGCTGCCCCGCACCCGATACGGCAGCCGGCGTTCGCGCAGCGCCAGCGCGAGGTGATGGGCCTGCCCGTTGGTGCGGTAGAGGACGGCGATCTCGCCGGGGTGCTCGACCTGCCTTTCAGCGCAGAGCTGCGCGATCTCCGTTGCCACGAACGCCGCCTCGGCTTCCTCGTCCGGGACGACCTGCAGGCGTGCCGGCTCGCCGGGCGGATTGTCCGTCCAGAGCCGGCGGCCATAGGGCAGTGGGGCGGCGAGGGCGTTGGCGAGGTCGACGAGGCGGCCGGTCGCCCGGAAGTTCTGGTCGAGGCCGAGCACCCGCGCCTCCGGGAAGTCGCGCTGGAACTCGCGCAGGAAGCGGACGTCGGCCCCGCGCCAGCCGTACAGCGTCTGCCGCGGATCGCCGACCGCGACGAGGTTGCGGTGCCGCTCGGCGAGCAGCCGGAGCAGTCGGTACTGCGCGGCGCAGACGTCCTGGAACTCGTCGCACAGGACGTGGCGGTAACTGTCCTGGAGCAGGCGCAGGGCCGCCGGCCGCACGGCGAAGAGGCGCAGTGGGAGCGCGAGCATCGCCGGGTAGTCGACCGCGCCACGACGGCGCAGGCTCTGCTCGTACCGCTCGGCCAGGGCCGTCAATTGCGCGGACGCTGCGGAAGGGCTCTCCTCCTCTGCGAGCCGGTGACGTTCCAGGCGGGCGGCCAGGTCGCGGATCGGCCAGCGCTCGAGGTCGACGCCGAGCTCGCCGGCGACGTCGTGGAGGACCCGTCGGGCCTCGTCGTCGCCGTACACCGCCAGCGGGCCGGAGCCCCAGCCGAGCACCTCGCTCCACTGCCGGACCACGCGCAGCCCGAAGGCGTGGAAGGTCGACACGTCCACGCCGCCCGCGGCCGCGCCCAGGAGACCACCGAGGCGCGCCCGCAGCTCACGGCTGGCCTTCGTGGCGAAGGTGATGGCGAGCACGCTCGTCGGCGGGACGCCGCGCGCGCTCACGAGGTAGGCGATCCGGGCCGCGAGCAGGGTCGTCTTGCCCGAACCAGGACCCGCCAGGATCAGCAGCGGGCCGTCGCCCGCCAGCACCGCCTGCCGCTGGGCCGGGCTGAGCCGCGAGAGGTCGAGCACGGCCTACGGGTCGCGACCGGTGAGCTCCCGCCAGCGGAGGTAGAAGGCGGCATCTCGGGCCTGCCACAGCTGCTCGTCCGACGGACTGCCGGGCAGCAGGCTTCCGATCAGGGCGAAGTCGGCCGCCGCGTCGGTCTCATAGCGGGCGAGGAGTGCGGCCGGCGCGATGCGCTCGCGCAGCCGTGCCAGGAGCGCGTGCGCCGCCGCCTCGGCGAGCTGGCGCTGCTCGGTCCGTCGGGTGAGCGCGGCATAGCTCCGCGCCCAGAGCGCGACGGTCGCTCGGTCGTACCGGCTCAGGTCGTCCACGTGGATAGTGCGTTCGTGCGGCATAGTCTGCTCCGCCTCCCGATAGCTGTCGTCGGTCGAGCTGGCCCCCGGGCGGTTTGCCGCCCGGGGGCCAGATGACCACACGACCGCCGGCTAGCGGAGCGGACGGGCGCGCCGGACCTGGCGCTCGCCGACGGCGCTGCCCTGCTGCCAGGCGGGGCCAAGGCCGAGGGCGCTGACCACGACGTAGGGCTCGCCCGGACGCTCGCGGGCGATCACCGCGCCACGGCCGGGATCGGGTGCGTAGCGGAGCGGCTCGTCGAGCCCGCGCGCCTTGCACAGGCGGGAGCAGGCGCGCGCCCACTCGCCGAAGAGCTGGCGGGCGAGCTCCTCGGGGAGCCCGTCGACGTCGACCGCCTCCAGGCGCACGACCGCCGCCGCGGGGTCGCGCCGCTCCTCGCGGCGGGCCAGCCAGAGGGCGTCCTCGGCGGCGCTGACCTTGACAGCCAACTCGCGCCGTCGCATGATATCCATGAGGGAAGCGACCTCGGCGTTGTCGGGGTTTTCGTTGGCAGCGGTCCCCAACAGCGTCCTGGCTTCCTCGAATCGCCCGGCCTCGAGCGCTGACTTCGCTTGAGCCAGGGCTCCGGAAAGCCGCCTGGCCCGCTCGGCCTCGGCGGCTTTCGCTCTCTCCGCCTCCTCCTCTCGCCGCCGCTCGGCCAGCAGCCGCTCCAGGTCCAACTGGGCGGCGAGACGCTCGGCCTCCTCCCGGCGCTGCTCGGCCAGCTGAGCCGCGGCGGCCTCGGCCTGCGCGGCGATCTCGACGACCCGGCTGGCTGCGGCGCGGGCTTCATCAGCGAAGGCGCGCCCGGCGAGGGCTTCGGCCTCGCGCCGCACCTGCCGCGCCCGCTCGAGGGCCTGCTCGGCCTGGCGCTGCTCGGCGAGGACCGCGTCGTACTGCTCGAGGTCGCGCAGCGCGAGCGCCCGCGTCTCCTGGTCCCGGCGGGCGACGGTCGCGAGCGTCGCGCTCGCTTGCTCCAGCTCGGCCAGCAACGCCGCCAGGTCGGGCGCCGGGCCGTCGACCTGTGCGGGCGGTGCCGACGGCCCGGCCGCATCATCGGCCGGGCCGTCGGCCAGGGTCGACAGGTCGAGTGCGTCGGCGAGCTCGGCGAAGCTCTTGAGGACGATCTTCTCGGACATCGTGAACCTCCTTGTGGTGGTTGCTGCCTGTGGTGACAGCGACGACACGCCCGCTCAGGCGATCCGTTCGCCGGTGGCCGCACCATTCGAGTGGGCCGCCAGCGGGTCGGGTCGCAGCGGAGTCGGTCGCCGCGGCTCGGCCGGGCCGGGCTCCAACTCGACCGGGACGAGGACGCTCGGGCTCTGCTGGGCGACCACGCCGATGCACTGCTCGGCGAGGACGGCCAGGAGCTCGTCCGTGGTCAGACGCCGGCCGTTCACCTGGAGGGCCAGGCGCACGAGCGCGAAGCGGCTGCCATCGGGGCGCTGCCCGAGCTGGTAGCAGCCGGCGAGCTGCCGGTCCGTCCTGATCACCTGCTGGACGACCACGGCCAGTTCGGCCGGCAGGGGGGCGCCGAGGACCCGCCGCAGGCGAGCGAGACCGCGCCGCAGCTCCCGCTCCAGCGCGCGGCGACGGGCCCTGTCCGCGATCAGGACCTCGACCGGGATCGGCCGCCGCCACTGGCGAATCGCGCGCCAGGTGCGGCGGGCAGCGCCCGCGCAGCGCGCCCGTGCTGCGCCGAGCCAACGGCGCCACGGGGCGGGGTGTTTGTGGTGACGCTTGGGCATAGGGTTCTCCTGTTCTCCGGAATGCGCGAAGCCGGGCCCCTCGGGCCCGGCTTCGGCGCGGTTGATCGACGACGCGTGGACTCGCGGGCATCGCCTGGCGGTGGCGCGCGGGGCATAGGGTCACCTCCTGTCTCAGGGATGGACATGCAGAAGAGCCCCGGACGTGGGATGGCCGGGGCTCGGGGGCGTGGGCTGTCTAGCGGCTGAAGACGGCCCGGCCTAGAGGAAGCGGCGGGCCGGCAGGGTCTCCAGACGGCTGACCTGCCAGACCGGGACGCCGCAGTAGCGGTCGCCCTCCGGGCAGTAGGGCCGCCGGCCGGCCTCGGCGCGGAGCGTGCAGGGCGGGCGGCCGACATACCGGCCGAGCGCCGGCAGCGCTTCCGCCACCTGGGCGACCTCCTCCACCGTGGTGTCGAAGATCTCCCGCTGCGCCGCGAAGCAGAGACGCTTGCTCCACTTCCACCAGTAGTGGAGCAGGGAGCCCGACTCGTAGCAGCGCACGGCGTGGGCGTTGGGGAGGAGGTAGAGCGCGTGCTCCGGCGGGGCGTCCAGCTCGAGGAGCCGGTTCTTGGCTGCCCACAGCGCCGCCACGGTCGTCTCGAACTCCTCGCGCGCGGCCGGCTGCTCGGCGATCAGCCGCGGCAGCGCCACGTCCGGCTCAGGGCGGAGATGGGCCAGCAGGACCGGCGCCGAGGTCATGGTGCCGCGGTGGCGCTGGTGCTGGGCGGCGTCCGCGCCCGAGACCCGCTTCTGGAAGGTGAGCTGCACGTGGGCGAGCGTCTGCATCAGCTTCGAGTGCAGCCCGACGTTGAGTCCCTCGGCCAGGTACGGATTCTCGGCCGGCGAGAGGACGCGGGCGATGGCCGCCACGTCGGGCAGGTCGGCCCGGCTCCGCCCGAGCACGGCGCGGACCGCGTCGGCCAGGAGGCGGTCGGCGCCGGCCGTGTAGGCGACCAGGCGCGCACTGCGACCGTCCAGCCCGGCGTCGAACTCGCGGAAGAAACGCTCGTCGGCCTGGCCGAGGAAGCGCTCGCCCAATTCCTGGAGCGCCCGATACTCCAGCGTCTCCTCGGCGCCCAGCGGCGTGGCGTCGAGCGGGTGGCCCGGGCCGCCGAGGAAGTCGGGATCGACCGCGAGCACCGCGGCGACCATGCGGTCGACGAGCGCCCGCACCTCGCCGGGCGCGTCGAGCTGGCCGGCCAGGACGCGGTAGCGCAGGAGCGTGAGCCCGCTGACCGTGTGGTAGAGGTGGGCCGGGGTCGCGAGCGGCAGGACGGCGCGGGCGACCTCCTGGGCGCGCCGGCGGATATCCAGGTCCACCCGTTCCCGGACCCGCGGGTGTGGCGAGCGCGCCCGGGCCGGGAAGACCCGAGCGTACCGCTCCGCCACCGCCGGCCTCAGCAGCTCGACCAGGCGCCGGTAGCCGGCGACGGCGCGCTCGCAGGCGGCCCGGTAGACGGCCAACTGCGGCTCCTGGAGCGGGGGCGTGACCATCCCCCGCCCCGAGACCGCGCGGTAGCGCTGGCTGACCTGCTCCGAGTTGTAGAAGGGATGGGCGTGCAGGAAGGACCAGATCGCCAGGCGACTGACGCCGTCCAGCAGGAAGACGAAGCTGGCGTGCTGGAAGGTCGTGTGGTGGCCGGCGGCGAAGAGACCCGCGTAGAGCTGGGCGGCCCGCTCGCGCCGCTCTCGCTCCGCTTCCCGTTCCGCCTCGTCGTCCGGCTCGGCTGCGAAGGGCTCAAGGACGCGCTCGACCTCGACGGGCTGCGCCGCGTAGCAGCTGCGGGCGGTGGCGACGGCCAGCCCGAAGGGGTGGGCGCTCGACTCGGCCCGGACCAGCGTCACCCTCGGCGCGAAGCCCGTCGCCGCCGTGGCCATGTCGCTACCTCGGATCGGTGAACACCACTCGGCAACCGGCGCGCTCGCACTCGCCGAGGAGCTGGGCCAGCAGCGCCTGGTCGCGCGCCAGGCGGTCCGGGCTGGCGACCAGGAGGAGGTCGATCTCCGCGCGGGCGACGGCCGCACGGAGACGGTCGAGGCCGGGCCTGTCCGGCCGGAGTCCGCTCACTCCCTCGTCCCGGTAGACGCGCTCGGCTGGGACCGTCCAGCCCTGCGCTCGCGCGTAGGCCCGGAGCCGTTCCACCTGCTGCTCAATGCTCCGCGCCCCCGGCTGGTCCTGAGCCGCGACGCGGGCGTAGAGGTCGACTCGTGCTCGCATACCGACGCCCTCTCCTTCCCGAATGCCCTCGCGGCTCAGCACTCGCTGAACCCGCAGGGGCAGCTGCGGCAGCCTTCGCGGTGGAGGAGCGTCGCCTCGCCGCAGGCCGGGCACAGGTCGCCGGCCGGAGGCGCGGCCTCGGTGGTCGGCACCTCGCCGCTCTCGAGCCCGGCCGCCTCGGCCAGCACGCGCGCTACCGCGTCCGGGAGCGAGCGCACCCGCTTGGCGCCGAAGCCGAGCGGGCGACCCCCGCCGATGTTGGCGAGCTGGCCGACGATCTCCTTCACCCGGTCGATCGGCGCGAGCGGCGATGGCAGGCGCAGGATCAGGGAGATCAGCCGCCCGAGGGCCTCGGCGACGGCCATCGTGTCGCTGCCGGCCTTGCCGACGCTGATGAAGGCCTCGAACGGCTCGCGGTCGTCGTTCCGATTCACCGTGATGAAGGCCGTCCCGAGCGGCGTCTCCGTGCGGTAGGTCGTCCCGGCGAGCGCCCGAGGGCGGCGCAGCAGCCCCTCGGCGGGCGCCTCCGGCTCGGCCTCGGCGTGGTAGAGCACCGCCGGCCGGGAGCCGTCGCGGTAGTAGGTGATGCCCTTGCAGCCGAGCTCGTAGGCCAGCAGGTAAAGCCGCTTGACCTCCTCGACGGTGTGCGTCTGCGGCGCGTTGGTCGTCTTCGAGATCGCCGCACACGTGAACTCCTGGATCTTCGCCTGGACGCGCACGTGCTCCTCCGGCGAGAGCTCGCCGGCGGTGATGAAGTACGGCGGGAACGGGGCGTCGGGGTGCGCCTCCCGCCAGGCGCGGTAGGCCGGGTGCTCGATCAGGTGCTCGCCCAGCCGGTCGCGACGGATCGTCCGGAAGTCGTAGATCGGCTCGATGCCCGAGGAGACGCCGGCGAGCAGGCTGGTGGTGCCCGTGGGCGCCTGGCAGGTCAGCGTGCCGTTGCGGATGCCGTGGGCCGCGATCCTGGCGCGGATAGCCTCGGGCAGCCGGCGGACGAGGGGTTGTTCGAGGAAGCGGTCGCGGTCGAACTGCGGGAAGGGCCCCTTCTCGGCGGCGAGCTCGGCCGAGGCGTCGTAGGCGGCGTCGCGGATGGTGCGGTAGATCCGCTCGATCACTGCCAGCGACTCGTCCGAACCGTAGCGCACCCCCAGAGCGATTAGGGTGTCGGCCAGCCCCATCGTCCCGAGGCCGACTCGCCGGACCGCCTTCTGGGCCGCCTCGTTCTCGGCCAGGAAGTACGGCGTGGCCTCGATCACGTCGTCCAGGAAGCGAACGGCCACGCGGGTGTCGTCCGCCAGCGCCGCCGCGTCGAGCCGTCCATCGCGGACGAAGGCGGCGAGGTTGAGCGCCCCGAGGTTGCAGACGTTGAAGGGGGGCAGGGGCTCCTCCGCGCAAGGGTTGACCGCCTCTATCGTCTCGCAGTAGGCCAGGTTGTTGAGCGCGTTCACGCGGTCGATGAAGACCAGCCCCGGCTCGGCGCTCCGCCAGGCGGCCCCGCAGATCCTGTCCCAGAGCGACCGGGCCTTCACGACCTTCCTGACCTCCCCCTGCCAGACCAGCGGCCAGTCGGCGTCGTCCTTCACCGCCTGCATGAAAGCGTCGGAGATGCAGACCGACAGGTTGGCGTGCAGCAGCCGACCGAGGTCGGTCTTGACGGTGATGAACTCCTCGATATCCGGGTGGGAGTCGTTGAGCATCGCCATAGCGGCCCCGCGCCTCGAACCACCCTGCTGGATCACCTCGCCGGTGGCCACCGAGTAGAGCTCGGCCCAGGCGCAGGGGCCCGAGCTCGTGCCGTTCACCGAGCGGATGTGGCTGCCGCGCGGCCGGAGCGACGAGAGGTTGACGCCGAAGCCGCCGCCGCGGGCCATGATCTCCACGGCGAGCTTGAGGTTGTCGAGGATACCGCCGCGGCTGTCCTCTGGGGATGGCAGAACGTAGCAGTTGAACAGCGTCACCTTGTGGCCGGTGCCCGCGCCGGAGAGGATGCGGCCGCCGGGCACGAACTTGAAGCCGGACAAAGCATCCTCGAACCGCTCGGCCCAGGTCTGCTCCAGCGATGCGGTCGGCTCGGCCGCCGCGATGCCGCGCGCGACCCGCCGCCACATCTCCGCCGGCGTGCGCTCGAGCGGTCGCCCGTCGGCGTCCTTCAGGGCGTAGCGGTCGAGGAAGACGCGCTCCTGGACCGGGTCCAGGGCCGGCTCGGCGCCGTCGCGCCGCGCGGTGCGTGTATACAGATCGGTCGTCATGCAGCCCTCCGTGTATCGTGTCGTGCCGCCGGCCAGTCGCTCAGCCGACCGTGCTCGAACAGCCAGCGCGCAAAGAGCAGCCGCTTCTGCGCGTCGGTCAGTTCGCGGAACTCGCCCCGCTGGTAGCGCAACTTGAGCGCGACGAGGCGCTCGGCCTGCTGCGGCGAGAACCCGAGGGCGCGCAGGCCGAAGGCCGCAGCCGTCGGGCCGGTCCGCCAGAGATCGGCCATCCCGTTACTCCTTCTTCTTCGTCCACCTCCATCGGTCGTCCTTCGCGACCGGGGATGCGCGATGCCGGCTGGCCGGGAAGCCAGCGGCCGGTCGCACGCGCCGCGAGCTGGAAGCAGGCCAGGGCGACGGGCTCAGAACGATCTCGTCTGTTCAACCTCGGTCTTGCCTCCACCTCCACTCGCTGCGCTGCCGGTCGGCTCCGATCGTCGACACTGGAGAGCACGCTCTTTGTGGCCCCGTCGGGCCGATCCAGAGCCGGCGCGGCCGAGCCTCGCCGTTGGCCTCTTCGGACGCAGCGCGGGAGAGCACGCTCGCGGGCCGGCGCTCGGCGCCGACCACATCCCGCTCGGTCCGGGGAGAGAGGCCGTCCCCGTCGGCTTTTCCGGCCAAAGCCGACCAAACCCCATACACGGCTTCAGCATAGGGAGGCTCGATTACTTCTCAGCTACGACTGGATTACTTCTCAGCTACTTCGGGCGAGTCGTGAAGATCGCCCGGAGGGGTGGGGCGAGGCCGCCAACGGCGGGAGGGCGCCCGGCCGGGCCACGGGCGGCGCTCGATTACTTTCCGATTACTTGCCGGCGGCGCGGCAGGCGAAGCCGAGTCCGGGCCGCCGGAGCGGCCGCTGGCGACGGTCGAAAATCGCGAACTGGCGGAACCGGCGCACGGAGGCCGCTCCCCGAGTGGAGACGGCCGACATTTCCCGAAATTGGGGTTGGCTCTATAAGCACAAACTTGTGCTCGGACGAGGCTGGTGGGGATCGCCGTCATTGGGTCCGTAGACCCCCAGATGGCGCTACACCCGCGCCCGGCGGTTTGTCAGGTGTCTGGCGATCAGCTGAGCGCCGGAGGTCCGGAGAATCTGACCGCCGATCCGGGCGCCGGTTCAGACGGTGAGTAGTGGAGCGGTGACGTGGGCCCACCCAATTCGGCCTGCCGGGTTGACCATCCAGGTGCCAGTCATCGGCGCGATGGGTCGGGAGCAACGAGGTGCGATGGCGATCAGGCCGTCGACATCGCAATCCGAGCGTTCGCCTTACCGTGCCGGTCTCGCCGATGCTGACCGGTGGGTTTGGTGAAGGCTAGGCGTGGCGGCATCGGGCGCTGGCGGCCATGCCAGACGAACGCGCAGCACCTGCCGGCTCAACGCGAGCTTCCGACGTTCCCGACTGCGAGTCCCCCTTCCCGTGGAACCCGCCCACCGGTACGACCGCCTCATACGGCTGCCCCCTGACGGGCTGGCGCCGGTTGCGGCGTTCGCTGTTGCGACCACGGTCGAGGACGATCGGGCTTGACTTTCCAGTCAACTGGAAAGTTTAGAATGATGAGCGGAGGTTCGTGAGGAAGGTGACCCAGTGCCGGAGAAGAGGCTGCGGATCGGCGAACTCGCCGCCACACTCGGGCTGAACCCGAAGACGATCCGCTACTACGAGGACATCGGGCTGCTGCCGACGCCGGAGCGGACGTCCGCCGGCTATCGTCTGTACGGCCCCGCGGACCACGACCGGCTGGAGTTCATCGTCAAGGCGCGGGCGATCGGCTTCACTCTGGACGAGATCGGCGAGATCCTGGCGCTGCGGCAGGGCGGCCAGAAGCCCTGCGAGCACGTCGTGGCGCTGCTCGACCGCAAGGTCGCCGCGATCGACGAGCAGCTCCGCGCGCTGACCGACGTGCGGCAGGAGTTCGTCCGCCTGCGCCAGGAGGCGGCGGAGAGCGTACGTCTCGATGCGCGCGTCTGCGGAATCATCGAGCACCACCCGCTGGGGCACCACGTAGTACCTGCGCCATCAGAGCTGACGCCTGTGGGCCGTCGGCCGAGGCACTCCGAAGCCGCCGGTCGGCCCCCCGGCTCCTGACCGTCGCTCCGGCAGGCGACGCTATATGACCGACCGATTCCACCTCGTGATTCTCGGCTCGGGTGGGCGTCCGTCGGCCGCGGCCCATCTGAATCCTGCTGGTCCTGCACGGCGGCCGGGCGGTTGAGCGACTGGATCGAGTGATCAAGGAAGACGACCTGCGGGCGGTGTTCGAGCGGGCGCTGCGCACCTCGGGCATCTGACGGCGCCGTGACCTGTCACTCAAGAGGAAGGTATGCGACCGAGATTGAGGAGTGGATCGAGCGGCTTCGGCGCCGAAAACGATCTCGACAGGACCTGCGACTCGATCCCGACGGGAGTGGCTCCGTCCCGAGGCATTGATCGGAGCCGTCAATTTCATCGGCTGCTAACCCGGCGGCCCTCGCCCGATCGCTCCGCCGAGCGAAGCGAGGTCCGTCCCCGCCACCAACGAGGGGCAGCACGAGCGCCTGTTGCGACGGCTCGCCGGCGGCCGAGGCGGCCTATCTGTTCCTCGGCAAGGTTTCGTCTGCGGGCGCGGATGCGCACGGCTCACGGCCGGGGCTTGACCTTCCACTCGACTGGAAGGATTAGACTCTTGCAGAGGAGCGTGGCTCGGGAAGGAGGGCGTTGAGCGATGGAACAGGTGGTATTGCAGGTGAATGGCATGACGTGCACGGGATGTGAGAACCGCATCCAGTGGGCGCTGGGGAAGCTCGAAGGGGTCAGGCAGGCCCGGGCTGACCACCAAGCCAAGGAGGTGCGCGTAGTCTTCGATCCCGCTAAGACGCCGGGGGAGGAGATCCGCGCCTGCATCACCCAGGCAGGTTACGAGGTGTCGTCATGACCACGGCGCTCAAGGAGCCATCGGCCACCGCCCCGTACTGGGACGAGCAGCTCCCGGACGGGCACGCCCGCTTCCGCGCCAAGATCGGCGGCCTCCACTGCTCGCTCTGCACCGGCACGATCGAGAAGGCCCTCGGCCGCCAGGAAGGGGTCGAGAAGATCGCCGTCAGCCTCACCCACGAGCAGGCGCTGGTCGACTACGACCCCAAGCGGGTCGGCCCAGACGAGCTGCTCGAGACCCTGCGCGACATCGGCTACACCATCTGGGACCCGCGGAAAGTTCGGCCCTACGAAGAGGAAGAGGCCGAGCTAGTCCGGGAGGGCAATCGGCTGGTGGCCGCGATCGCCTTCAGCCTAGTCACCATCGGCCTGATCGCCCAGCTCGACAACCCGCTCACCTGGGCCATCCCGATCCTCGTGGGCGGTAGCCTGATCGCCGTGGCGTCCCTGATCCTCAAGGGCCAGGAGACGATCCGGGCGGTTGCGGGGACCCTGGCGCTCATCGGCCTGACCATCGCGGCGCTCTTCGTCAACGCCCAGGGGCTGCTGACCTGGCTGCTGCCCTGGCTAGTCGGCGCCGTCGGGCTGGCGCGCGAGCCGCTGCCGTGGCTGATCGGCGCCTTCGCCTTCCTAGTCGTCTTCGGGCTGGCCTGGCACATCCTGGTCATGGCCGCCCAGTCGCTGCGGCGGGGGATCCTCAACCAGCACGTGATGCTGGAGATCGGCGCCTTCGCCGGCATCGTCGGCGGGCTCATCGGCCTAATCCTCCGGCCGCCAGGCTACCCGACCGCCCCGTTCTTCACCGTCTCGGTGCTGGTGGTCAACTACCACATCTTCTCCGAGTTCCTGTCGCTGCTGGTCAAGACCCGCAGCTCTCAGTCGGTCAAGCGGCTGCTCGACCTACAGCCAGACATGGCCCGGGTGGTGCGCGACGGGCGCGAGCGCGACATCCCCCTCGGCGACGTCGTCGTCGGTGACCTGGTGCGCATCCGACCCGGCGAGCGCATCCCGGTCGACGGCGAGGTCGTCGGAGGCCACTCGGCCGTGGACGAGTCGTTCGTCACGGGCGAGCCGATCCCGGTCGAGAAGACCGACGGCGATCGGGTGATCGGCGGTTCGATCAATGCCACGGGCACGCTGCTGGTCAGAGTCACCGTGGTCGGCGAGGGTACCTTCCTCCAGCAGGTGATCCGCCATATTGAGGACGCGCGGGCCCTCAAGCCCGGCCTCCTCCACCTGGTGGATCGCATTCTGGTCGTCTACACGCCGACTGTTCTGATGGTCGCGGCGCTCGCCTTCATCGGCTGGACCGCCGGCCCGTGGCTGCTGACCGGCCAGCCGGACCTGCAGCGGGCCGTGTTCGCGGCCCTGAGCGTCCTCGTGATGGGCTATCCCTGCGCGGTCGGCATCGCCGCGCCCCTCGCGATCGTGCGCGGGGCGGGAGCCGCGGCCGAGCAGGGCATCATCATGCGCACCGGTGAGGCGTTCCAGGCGTTTGGGTCGGTGCGCTACATGGTGCTCGACAAGACCGGCACCTTGACCGAGGGTAAGCCGAGCGTCCGGGAGATCGAGGCGCTGGGCGATCCCGACGAGCTGCTGGCCGTAGCGGCAGCCGCGGAAGCCTCCTCGGAGCACCCGTTGGGCCAAGCCGTGCTCGACGCAGCGCTCGCACGCCGATTGGGCCTGCCGAAGGTCGAGCGTTTCGAGTCGTTCACGGGCCGCGGCGTCGCCGCTCAAATCGAAGGCGAGCGGATCCTGGTCGGTCGGCCCCAGTTCCTCGAAGAGGAGGGGGTTGCGATCGCACCGCTCTCCTCCCGTATCGGCGAGCTGGAGCAGGCGGGGCGGACCGTCGTCGCGGTCGGCCGAAGGGAGCAGCTCCTCGGCGCGATTGCCCTTGGCGACGAGCTACGCGCCGATGCCGTCAGCGCTGTCGCGACCATGCGCAAGCTCGGGCTCGTCCCGATCCTGGTCACGGGCGACAACGCGCTGGCCGCGCAGCGCGTGGCTCGTGAGCTCGGGATCGAGGACGTGCGGGCCGGCGTGCTGCCGGGCCAGAAGGCCGAGATCGTCCGCGAACTGCAGGCTAAGGGACGTGTCGCCATGGTGGGCGACGGGATCAACGACGCCCCCGCGCTGATGCAGGCCGACGTAGGCGTGGCGATGGGTCGCGGGACCGACATCGCCATCGAGTCCTCGGACATCATCATCGTCGGCAACCGCCTTGAGGCGGTGCTCATCGGCCGTGACCTGAGCATCCGCAGCTACCGCAAGACCAAGCAGAACGTCGCCCTCGCGTTCCTGTTCAACGGCATCGGCGTCCCGGCCGCGGCCACCGGCCTGGTCTACCCCGTCTGGGCTATGGCTGCCATGGCGCTGTCGGTCACGACGATCTTCATCAACTCCATTGGGGACCGCCCGACCATCCTTTTCGACGCGCTCCAGAGCGTGGGGAGGGGAGTCCCTCAGGAGCCGGCGCGGCCGGCGTCCGAGGCGGCCTGAAGGCAGCACAGTGCATGGGCGTCACCGCCGGATTCGTCCTGAATCCGGCTCAAACACCGCTTCGGCTGAGCAAGGTGAGCACCCAGAGGTCCGGCGCCGTCGCTCGCGAACATGTCGTTCCTGCCCTGGCCGAGTACCGCACCAGGCTAGTCGAGGGAGAGGTGGCCTTCCTGGAGTGGGCGGCCCGCACCGACAACGCCGGGGCTGAGGACGGCGTCGATTCGTTCGTTATCCGCGACGGTCGCATCGTCGCGCAGACGATCCACTACACGGTCCAGCCGCGTGCGGGACCGACCAGAGAAGACAGCAGATGAACACGGCACCCATCCGCCTGCAGCTGGTGACCACCACGGGCTGACAGCGGTGCGTTGCCACCAAGCGTGCCTTGGCCGAAGCCATCGACCAGTTCCGGGGGGATTACCGGATCGAGGTCCAGGAAATCGACCTGCTCGAGCAGCCGGAGGTCGCGTTGCAGTATGGGATCCTCGCTACCCCGGCGCTGCTCATCAACGGGCGGCTGGCCTTCGTGGGCTCGGCCAAGGAGCGCGACCTGCGAGAAAAACTGGCCGTGGCTGCGAAGGGCGCCGTCTGACCGGTCGGAAGGTGTCGTGATGGGACGTGTGCAGCTCGGGATGACACGGCGCGCTGCCAGGAGTTGGGTGTTGGTCGCGGTGGCGGCCGGCCTGCTCGCGATCGGCGCGCTGTGGCTCGCGGGGCTGGTGCCGAGCCCCCCGGCCGGCTCCTCGGGCCCGACGGTCGGCGCCGCGGCGGCGGACAGCGTGCCGGCCCCGCGGCCGGGCCAGAAGAAGGTGGTGCTCGAGCAACTCGGCATGGCTTGACCGCTTTGCCGGGCCGCGGTCGCGGCGAGGTTGGGGCGGGTGCCGGGCGTCGTCGCGTATGACGTGGACCTGCGCACCGACAGCGCGACGGTCCTGTACGACCCCGCGCAGGCCACCGTCGAGGACTTCAAGCGGACGATCACCGATGCGGGCTACCGGGTGCGGGGGGTTAGGGAGATCGAGCGGTGATCGACGCCATCTTCGCCTGGATGGCACGGCTCTACGAGCTGCTAGCCTCTGCTACCCACCTGTCACCCTGGGTCTACCTGCTGGTCTTCGCGGCCGGTATCACCAGCGCGCTCAGCCCGTGTTACATCCCGGTGCTGGCCCTGTTCGCCGGCTACGTCGGCGGCTACACGCGTGGCATGGGGACGGCGGGCTTGGGCCTAGCCCTCCCCTTTGTCGCGGGGAATGCGCTGACGCTGGCTCTGGCCGGCGCGGGCACCGCCTTGCTGGGCAGCGCCATCCTGGGGCTGTTTACGGGCTACCAGCTCGACCGCTGGATCCCGGGGCTGGTCGGGCTGGTGATGGGCCTGCACCTCATGGGGGTCGTCCGGGTCAAGCTCCCGGAGCTCCCGACCGTCCGGCCGCCATGGCGGCCGGAGACCGGCTGGCGCTCGTTCGCCCTGGGGCTCCCGTTCGGCCTGGTGGTCACGCCATGCACGGTCCCCATCTTCTTCGCCATCGCCACGTTCGTCGCGTTCCAGGCCAGCGTGCTGCACGGAGCGCTCCTGATGGTGGCTTACGCCCTCGGCCGGGGCGCAATCCTGATCATCGTGGCCCTCTCCGCTGGCGCCATCAAGGCGCTGAACGTCGGCCGCACGGCATGGTATCTCGAACGCCTCAGTGGTGCCCTGCTCCTGGCCGTGAGCGTCGGCCTGCTGCTGTTCTACGACGCGTTCGTCCGGTTCACCGGACAGTGGATGCTGATGAGGCAGTGACCTGGCCGGAGGCTCCGAGGCGCGACAATGCCCGGGGCATACTCTCTAATACGTGTCCGCGGACACGGCTCCGTCGACCCCGGGCGGCCGCTACGGCGAACGGCGTGGTGATTGACCTTCCAGGTGGCTGGAGCGTGTAGAGGGAGGGGAGGACGCTCAGAGGAGGAGTACTGGTCGATGGACAAGCCGCTGCGCATCGGCGAGCTGGCCGCCCAGCTGGGGCTCAATCCGAAGACCATCCGCTACTACGAGGAGATCGGCGAGACCCTGGGGCTGCGGCGCGACGGCGTGCAGCCCTGCGAGCACGTCACCGCGCTGCTCGACCGTAAGATCGACTGGATCGACCAGCAGCTCCGGGTGCTGGAGGAGATGCGGCAGGACCTCGTCGCACTGCGGCAGCGGGCCGCGCCGTCCGTGTCCACAGGGGCGGCCGACTGCAGGATCATCGAGCACCGCGAGCGATCGCATCCATCGTCGGCGGAGCGACCGCGGCGCAGCCCTTTGCCGGTCGTGTCGAGGGGGAGGTCCGCCGATTCCGTGCCAGGCGGCGGGAGGCGCAACAGCCGTCGCACAGTAGCTGTGCCTGCTGCTGGTGCGGACACATTGCCGACATCGGGGGCCGACCGACCGGTGGCACCCCGCGCCAGGCGCGCGTCGAAGGTCTCTTGATCGTCCGCGTAGGCTAGCTCCTCCCTCCCACGTCAGCCGCCGACACGCGCCTGGCGATCGACCGGCCGATCCTTGCCCACGCCTCTGGAGCGTTGCGGGCAGCGGCAGGCTGGGGCCGGGATGCCCCGCAACATCCCAGTGACCACACAGCCCCGAGCCGCGCGCGTCGACGGGAATGTCCGCTGTCGGAATCCGCGCTCACCTCCGTCACGGCCGTCGCCATCCAGCGCTGGCTCACGATCGCGCAGGTCGATGCGGCGATGCGGCGATACCGTCGTTCCCGTTGCACGTGCTGTTGCGAATGGTATGAGTGGCTGATCCCGCACTCGCGCGAGAGGCGGTGCGATGCATCGAGTCGCTTCGGCTCCGGATCGGTCCTAACAGACGCCGAAGACATGTACCCCTTGCAACCTAGAACATTGGTTCTATAATGGCACGAGGAAGCGCGTGAGTGAAAGGTGCGGCACAGATGCTCGATCGCTCGAGCGAGACGCGGGCGGCACGCCTCGAACAGGTCCTGGCGGCGCTGCGCGAGCGCTTCGGCGACTGGATCCTCTATCGGCTGCGGGATGCCCGACCCGCCATCGGCGCGCCGGCGATCTCGACCGGCTCGCTCGGCCTCGACCGGGCGACGGGTATCGGCGGCGTGCCGCGCGGCCGGCTGACCGAGCTCTGTGGTCCGCCCACGTCCGGCAAGAGCACGCTGGCGTTCCACGTCCTGGCTAACGCCCAGCGGGAGCGGGGGTTCGTCGCGCTGATCGACGCGAGCCACGCCGCCGACTTCGGCCAGCTCCAGCGGTGCGGGGTCGACCTAGCCGACCTGCTGCTGGTCGTGCCGCAGGGCGCGCGGGAGGCGCTCGACATCGCGTGCCTGCTCGTCGCGTCGGAGGGGCTCGACGCGCTGGTCATCCGCGCTGTGAACGGCCTCATCCACGGGCCGTTCGGCGACCGGCGCGCCTTCGGCGCCGGGCTGCGGCGGCTCGTCGTCGAGCTGGCCCACGCCGCCACCGCCGTGGTGGTCGTCGTCCACCTCGACGAGGCCTGGCGGGCGGCCCCGAACCCGGCACGCCTGCTCGCCCACGCGGCGGCGCTGCGGGTGGCGTGCACGCCGGTCGACCTGGTCGCCCACGCCTCCGGCGAGGTGCTGGGGCTGCGGCTGCGCGCGGAGGTAGTCAAGAACAAGCTCGCCGCCCCACACGGGGCGGCGGAGTTCGAGGTGTGGCACGGCCGCGGCGTGCACGTCGCGGCCGAACTCTTCGCGCTCGGGCTGGCGAACGGCCTGCTGCGCAACGGACCCGGTTCCCTCGGCTACTGGTTCGGCGACGCCTGGCTCGGCCGTGGGCGCGAGTCGGCCATCCGCACGCTCGACGGCGACCCGTCGCTCCAGTCGGCGGTGCGCGAGGCCGTCCTCCGCCACGTTCCCTAGCCGGCGGCGCCGCTCGCGACCTCACCGCCGTCCCGGGCGACGGGCGGCGACACGGTCGGGCGCCCTCCGCGGGCGCCCTCACGTACAGGGAGGTGTTGCCCGGTGGACCATCGCCCGTCCGGCCCGGACGCCGAGGCATCGGTTGTCGGCATCGGCTACCTCTGGATCCCCCACCTGCCCCTGGCGGTCGCCCTCCGGCAACATCCCGAGGCTGCGGGCCGGCCCGCCATCGTGGGCGGCCGCCCGACGAGCGACGGCGTGGTCGTCGACGCGTCCGACGAGTGCCTCGCGGCCGGGGTGCGGCTCGGGCAGCCCCTCCGCGAGGCCTGGGAGTGCTGCCGCGGAGCCGCCTTCCTGCCGGCCGACCCCGACGCCGACCGCCGCGCCCAGGCGGCGGTGCTCGACCTGGTGGAGACGATGGCGCCGATCGTCGAGGACGACGGCCTCGGGCGCGCGGCCTTCGCCCTCGGCCGCCCGGTGGGCCGCGAGGACGGCCGCTGGTTCCTGGCAACGCTGCGGGGGCTCCTCCGGGCGCGTCTCGGCTTCCGGGCGCGGCTCGCCCTCGCGCCGGGGCCGTTCGCGGCGCGGGTCGCCGCCGAGCGCGACGCCGAGGCGTCGGCGGGGACGCCGATCATCCTGCCCGGCGAGGTCGCCGCCTACCTCGCCCCGCACCCGCTCGAGGTTCTCCGCCGGCCGGCCGGCCCCCAGGCGCGCCTGCGCCTGCTCGGCCTCCCGCCCGTACGCCGGTCCCCCCCGCCACCCCGCGCCGGCCCGCCGCCGTGACTCGGGCCGGGCGGCGGTGCAGGCCCTGCGCCGGGCCCA
>CAYSYM010000029.1:0-45582 GCA_964435115.1 uncultured Chloroflexota bacterium
CGGTGCCCACCCCGTCGCGGCGCCCGGACGCCCCCCTGGCGTCGGGCGACGCCCCCCCCCCCGCCGGGCCGCCGTCCAGAGCAGCACGGCCCGATGGCCGGGCCAATCCCCGCCACGACGTCACGCGGGTGCGTGCCAAAGACGTCCCGCATCGCCGCCACCGCTGCCATGGCCGCCCGGGCCGCGGTCCCGCGCCAGCCGGCGTGGACCGCGGCGACCACCCCGCGCACGGGGTCCGCCAGCAGCACGGGCGTGCAGTCGGCGAAGCGCATCATGAGCGTGCGCTCGCACGCAGCGGTGACGAGCACGTCGCACCGGGGTCGGGGCGGCGTGTCCTCCTCGACGACGGCCACGCGGTTCCCGTGGACCTGGTAGGCGGCGAACAGTTGCCCCGGCGGGGTGTCGAGCGCCCCGGCCAGGCGACGCACGTTCTCGGCGACATTCGCCGCATCGTCGCCGACGCTGAAGCTGACGTTCAGGGTGGCGAACCGGCCGCTGCTCACGCCGCCGTCCCGCGTGGAGATGGCGTGCACCACCCCGTCGAGCGCCGACAGGTTGGCGAATCGGTACAGGCTGGGCTGCGTGGGGTTCACGCCGCTGAGACGACCGGTGGCGTGGGCGCTCCGAACGGCCTCGTGGCGGGGCTCAGCGCGCGGGCCGCCACGTTCTCCGGCTGGGCCGAGCGGTCGTTCGGCTGCCTGGCCTGGGCCGCGTCCCGCGCGCGGCCGAACTCCCGCCGCAGGTACCACTCGGGCACGCCGGTCGACACGAGCGACCAGGGCATGATCCCACCCGGGTCCATCTCGCCCAGGTAGTGGCTCGGGTCAAGGCCGTGCCGCTCGAGCGTGGGTTCGAGCTCCTGCAGGCGGCGCGTCTCGAGCAGGGCTGGAGCCAGACGCCGGTCGCCGCGCGCCAGGATGGCCTGCACGCGCTGCGCGGCCGGGGCCTCGAACCGCACGTCGATGCCAAGCGGGCGCAGCAGCTTCTGGATGATCCCGATCCGCCGCTCGCTCACCTCGACCGGCGCCATCGCCTCCCACTGGAAAGCGGTCTGCGCCTTCGGCACGTGGGGCGACAGGTTCACTGCCACGCGTGCCCGCGGGTTATGCTCGCGCATCTTGCGGAGCACCTCGGCCGCCAGCCCCGCCAGCTCGCGTGCGTCGTCGTCCGTCTCGCCGGGCAGGCCGACGATGAAGTACAGCTTGGCCTTGGGAATGCCGCCCTGGCCGGCCAGCTCGGCGGCGTGCACGATCTGCTCGTGCGTCAGGCGCTTATTGATGATGTCGCGCAGGCGCTGGCTGCCGGCCTCGGGCGCCAGCGTGATGGTCTGGGTCCCACTGCGAACCAGCGCCTGCACGAGGAACGGCGTGATGCGGTCGATGCGGAGCGAGGAGAGCGACACTCGGGCGCCAGCTTCCAGCATGCGCCCGAGGAGCTGGTCCAGTTGCGGGTGGTCCGAGGTGGCGGCGGAGATGAGGCCGATCCGCTGGCGGAACTGGAGGCCGCGCCGTACCCCGTCCATGATCTGGTCGACCGAACGGTGCCGCACCGGCAGGGAGGTGTATCCCGCCAGGCAGAAGCGACAGCCGCGTGCGCAGCCGCGCGTCATCTCGACCAGGAACATGTCGCCCAGCTCGACGTCTGGGCTCAGCACGGCCGAGACTGTGTGAAAGTCGTTCACGTCGCGCGCGCGGAGGCGGGCCACGGGCAGGGCCTGCTCGGGCGCGGCATCGACGCGCGTGATCGCCATGCTCGGGCCGTAGCTGACCCGGTAGCGGGACGGGACGTACACGCCAGGCACTCGGGCTAGGCGATCCAGCATCTCCGCGCGGGTGCCGCCGCCGAGGAACACCTCCTTGAGCCCTGCCATGGCTGGCTCGACCTCGCCGACGACGACCGCGTCGAGGAGTGGGGCCACTGGCTCGGGGTTGCCCGAGACCGCCGGCCCGCCCGCGAGCACCAGCGGGTCCGTCTCGCGCCGCTCCGCCGCCAGCGGGTGGAGACCGGCCCGCCGCAGCAGGTCGCCGACGTTGAAGTAGTCGAGCTCGAAGGAGAGGCTGAAGGCGACGACGGCGAAGTCGGCGAGGGGGCGCTGCGATTCGACCGACAGCGGCTCGCCCAGCGCTTGAAGGCGACCCTCCACGTGGTAGCGCTCGTCGCCGGTCCAGTCGCCGCGCCCGGCCGTGTGGCTGCCTATCAGCGTTGGCTCGGCGAAGACGCGCTCGCAGACGAAGGCCTTCTCGGCGTTGAACAGGCTGTAGACACTCTGGAAGCCGAGGTTGCACATCCCAACGGCGTAGCTGTTCGGGTAGCACAGCGCGATGGGCAGGCGGCCGCCCCAGTCCTTGCGGACCGTGCCCTGCTCACGTGCCAGCCGTTTGCGCTGGACCTCGATGTCTGCCTGGCGAATGCGTGCCATGTTCCTCCGCTGCCGCCGGGACGCGCCGTGCGGTTCGCGCTTGGCCATCCGGTAGGCCCGGGACGGCCGGCCCCGCGTCCCGGGATCGGCTCGAACGACGACCTCTGAGCGCGTCTCGCGCTCCCTCGTGACGGGCCTCAGGACGGAGGCCCTGGCGGTGCCAGCGCGTGCCGGACGGGCGCCCGCGCGTTGGGCCGAGCAGAGAGTTTACCGGCGGCGGCGCAGGAAAGGCGGGATATCCAGGTCGTCCTCGGCGTCGAGCGCGGACTCTGGTAGCGTCGTGCCGAGCGAGCCCACGCGGATGGGGCCGCGATCGCGGTCGGACGATCGGTCGCGGTCGCGCTCGTCGACTGGCAGGCCGCGATCGCGTTCGCGGCCTGAGTCGCTGCCGAGGCCCGGGTAGGTGTCGGCGGGCCGGGAAGCCGTGCGGCTGCCGAGGACCGGTCGCGGCGGCGGGCGGGTGGTGGTGACGCTCACATCGAACCCGGTCGCGATGACGGTGATCTTCAGCTCATTCTCCAGACGCGAGTCGATGACGGCACCGAAGATGATGTTGGCTTCCGGGTCAGCCGCCTGGGCGACGATGTCGGCGGCCTCGTGGATCTCGGTGAGGGCGAGGTCGCTGCCGCCGGTGATGTTGAGGAGGACGCCCTTGGCGCCTTCCATGCTCAGATCGAGCAGCGGGCTGGAGATGGCCATCCGGGCCGCGTCAGCCGCGCGCGTCTCCCCGGTGCCGCGGCCGATCGCCATCAGAGCGCCGCCCGCCTCGGACATGATCGTCTTCACATCGGCGAAGTCGAGGTTGACCAGGCCGGGCTCGGTGATCAGCTCGCTGATGCCCTGGATGCCCTGGCGCAGCACGTCGTCCACCACCATGAACGCTTGCTCCAGGGTGGTCTTGCGGTCGATCACCTGGAGCAGGCGATCGTTGGGGATGGTGATCAGGGTGTGGGCACGCTCGCGCAGCTTCGCCAGGCCCGCGTCGGCGTTCCCACGGCGGCGGGCCCCCTCGAAGCTGAAGGGTCGCGTGACGACGCCCACGGTGAGCGCCCCGGCTTCCTGGGCGAGCTGAGCGATCACCGGCGCGGCGCCTGTGCCGGTGCCGCCCCCCATGCCCGCTGCGATGAACACCATGTCGGCATCTTGCAGGAGGTCCTGGAGCGAGTCGGTGCTCTCCTCGGCGGCCCGCTCACCCAGGGCAGGGTTGCCGCCCGCGCCGAGCCCGCGCGTCAGCTTCTCGCCAATGCGGATGCGGGTGGGTGCGTCTGAGCGAGCCAGCGCCTGCGCATCGGTGTTGAGCGCGACGAACTCGACCCCCCGCACGCCCGCCTGGATCATGCGGTTGACGGCGTTGCTGCCGCCGCCACCAACACCAATGACGATGATGCGGGCGTTGCCTTCCAGACTGCCGTACCCGTTCATTGAGAGCCCCCGCATTCTAAGCCATCCTCTCCGGGGTGGGGCGGCGGGTGGCTGGGCCGGCCTCCACCGTTCGGCCATGTGCGGGCCTGCGTTCGTGCCCGCCCGCCCGCTCCCTCACGGGAGGAAGTTCCGCAGCCAGCTCGCCAGCGCATTGCCGATGCCTGCAAGCGGCGCCCCCCTGCGTGAGCCTGCTGGCTCGAGCTCTTGCTCGAGCCCCCACTTCAACAGGCCGACGCTCGTCGCGAAGGCGGGCGTCTGGACCTGGTCGGTGAGCCCGTAGATACCGGTGGGGGCGCCGATGCGCACGGGTGCGCGGAAGACCTCCGCGGCCAGCCGCCGCAGGCCCCCGAGCTGCGCCGTGCCGCCGCACAGTACCACGCCCGCGGGCAGGCCGTCGAAGCCCGCCCGGTCGAGCTGCTCGCGCACCAGGTCGAAGGTCTCCTCCATTCGGGGCTCGATGATCTCGCTGACCGCCCGCCGCGAGACCGGCCGCCCCTCGCCGGAGTCGAACGAGGAGACGTCGATCATCCGGTCCTCTTCGAGCAGCTCCGCGAGGGCGAAGCCGTGGCGGATCTTGATCTCCTCGGCGGCGGCGAAGGGGGTGCGGAGACCGACGGCAATGTCGTTGCTCACCTGGAACCCGCCCACCGGCAGTACCGCAGCAAAGACGAGCGCTCCCTCCATGAACACGCCGACGTCGGTGGTTCCGCCGCCGATGTCGATGAGCGCCACCCCCAGGTCACGTTCGGCTTCGGTCAGGACCGCCTCGCCCGCGGCGAGCGGCTGGAGCACGAGGGAGTCGATGCCCACGCCCGCCCGCTCCACGCAGCGGACAAGGTTGTTGACCGAGGTCATCGCCCCGGACACGATGGTCGTCTGGACCTCGATGCGGTGGCCGAGCATCCCGACCGGATTCTTGATGCCATCCTGGCCGTCCACGACGTAGTGGCGCGGCAGGACGTGGACGATCTCCCGGTCGGGGGGGACGGGGACCACCCGGGCCGCTTCGAGCGCCCGCTGCACGTCGTCAGGCGAGATCTGCCGGTCCGGGTGGCGCACGGCCACGACGCCCTGGCTGCTCTGGGTGGTGACGTGGGCGCCCGAGATCCCGACGAAGGCGCTGACGATCTTGAAGCCGGACTGCTGCTCGGCTTTCTGGAGGGCTGCCTCAATCGACTCGACCACCTCGTCTGTGTTGACGACGATCCCCTTCTTCATGCCGCGCGACGGCACCAGCCCCACGCCGATCACCTCGAGCTGCTCGTCGTCCGAGACCTCGGCGATTAGCGCGCAGACCTTGGTGGTGCCGACGTCGACGCCGACGACGACGCGGTCGCTGCTCATCGGAAGTACGGGCGGTTGTCGAACCGCACGTCGATCACGTCCGCCGACCGCTTCTCTCGGGCCAGGTACGCACGGATCGTCTGGAGCGCAGCGACCTGCTCCTCCAGGTTGCCGGCCGCGTCGAAGCGAGCGCGCCACCCCTGGCTGGTGCCCGCCTCGAGACCGAGGTCACGCCCCCACTCGAACCGCTGGACCTGGACGTCCGCCTGCGCAAGCAGTGGGGCGAGTCGGGCCGAGGCCATGAGCACGCCTACCGGCACGCGCATGCCCGGGGCGACCGGCTGGCCGTCGGCTTGCACGACGACCGGGAAGGTCGTGGCGACCCGCGGATCGCACGGCTGTCCGGCGCAGGCGCGCGGTGCGTCCGACGCGCCATCCAGGGCTTTTAGCACCACTCCGTCTCGGTCCACCAGGTAGGTCGTGTCACCGCTGATCCAGAACCCCACCGGCTGACGCTCGACGACGCGCACGTCGACTCGATCGGGCAGGATTGGCGCCACCTCCACGCGCTCGACCACCGGGAGGGCCGCCAGCCTCGCTTCCGCCGCCCGTCGGTCGAGCCACAAGAGATTGGCCCCGTTGACGGCTGCGATGCGCTCGACCTCGTTCTCGCTCAACAGGACGTTCCCGGCAATGCCGACCGACCGCGCGTTGAAGCGGTCGGATGACGCCGAATCATACACAACCCATGCCGCTCCCACTAGCAGGGCGAGGGCCAGCACCCGTCCCAGGAGCCAGCCGACGAAGGGCCAGCGCGGGCGGGGTTGGGCCGAGCGCTCGCTGGTAGCGGCGCGGGCCGCGCGCAGGGCGTGCTCGGCCACCGGGTTGGAGCGGTGTCCCCGGGCGCTCCTGGGCCTCACGCCTGCCCCGCGCGACGCGCCCGCCCGCGCTCCAATGCTCACCCCTCCGGGCTCCCCAGGGACCGGCCCCTCCGGGCGGCCTCGCATCCCAGGCTCGAGGGCGGAACCTCGCCGCCAACGGGCGCTCGCAGACGCTCCAGCTCCACGCCGCTCCAGCGACCGAGCAGCTCGATCTCCGGCAGCAGCCAGACCGCGGCGTGCGCGTAGACGGCGTCCTGAGCCAGGCGCGCGAGCGCGTAGACGTCCGCGGCCGTCGCGCCGCCAAGGTTGACGATGAAGTTCGCATGCTGCCGGGAGATCTCCGCCCCGCCCGCGCGCGCCCCCTTCAGGCCCGCGTCCTCGATCAGCCGGCCCGCGTAATCGCCCGGCGGGTTGGCGAAGACGCTGCCCGCGCTCAGTCGCCTCGGCTGGGACCGGGTGCGCTGCGCCTGGTGGTGCGCCACCAGCGCCCGGCTCTCCTCGGCTGAGCCGCGCTGCAACCGGAGCTCCGCCTCCACTACCGCCACGGCATCCAGGTCGCGCCGCTTCAGGGCGCTGGAACGGTAGGCGTAGCGGAGCTCGGCCGGCTCCAGGCGGATGCAGCGACCCGAGGCGTCCACGACCGTCGCCGCGACCAGGCAGGTGGCGATGTCGCCGCCGAAGGCGCCGGCGTTGTTGGCCACGGCGCCGCCGACAGTGCCCGGGACGTTGGCTGCCCATTCGAGTCCCCGCAAACCCTCCCGGCTCACCCGCCGTGCGACGCTGGCCAGCCCCACTCCCGCGCCGACCACCAGCACCGGTTCGCCACCTCCCTCTTCGACGCGGCACCCGCCCACCTGGACCTTGACGACCAGGCCGTCCACGCCCGCATCCGCCACCAGCAGGTTGGAGCCGCCGCCGATGGCGCGCACGGCGAGCCCCTCGGCGCGGGCCCAGCCCAGCAGCGCCGCCAGCTCGCGGGCTGTACCAGCCAGTGCGAAGAAGTCCGCCGGCCCACCGACTTTCAGGGACGTGTGGCGTGCCAGCGGCTCGCCTCGCCACGGCTGCGGTAGGTGCCCGCTCACCGGCAGCTCTCCAGACGTGCCACGATCCGGTCGCACAGGGTGGTGACATCGCCGGCGCCCAGCGTGAGCACCAGGTCACCTGGTCGGACCCCTGCCTCGATCGCCGCCAGGGCGTCGTCGAAGCCCTCCGCCAGCCGTGCGTCGGGGTGGCCGAGAGCCCGCATCCGATCCACGAGGTCGCCCGAGCTCACGGGTCTGGCGGCCGCCTCGCGTCCGCTGGGCCGGTAGATCGGCAGCACGAGGACGTGGTCCGCCTGGTCGAAGGAGCGGGCGAACCCGTCCAGCAGGGCCGCAGTCCGGTTGGTGGTGTGCGGCTGGAACACGGCCCAGATCGCCGCCTGGCGGCGCACCTCCCGGGCGGCGCGCAGCGTCGCGGCGACGGCGGTTGGGTGGTGGGCGTAGTCGTCCACCACCCACACCCCGCTCGGCTGCCCCCTGGTCTCGAAGCGGCGCCGCGTCCCGCGGAACGTCTGCAGCGAGGCGAGCGCACTGCGCAGGCCGACGCCGAAGTAGTCAGCCGCCGCCAGCGCCGCGGCCGCGTTGGCGGCGTTGTGTCGGCCCAGGAGGCTCGATTCAACCGGCCAACCGCGGCCGCCAGTGCGCAACGTGAAGCGGGCGCCGCCACCTTCGCGCGGCATGTAGTCGGCGACGCGCCAGTCGGCCGCGGCGTGGAAGCCGTAGGTCTGGCGATCGGCCACGGCGGCGAGCGCGCTGACGCTCGGCTCGTCGGCGCAGACGACCAGGCGGCCCGAGCGGGGTAGCTTGTCGACGAACGCCTGGAAGACCTGGCGAATCTCGGCCAGGTCGCCGAAGTAGTCGAGGTGGTCGAGCTCGACGCTGGTGACGATCGCGACGGTGGGGCTGAGGTGCAGGAAACGCCGGTCGTACTCGTCCGCCTCGACGACCATCGGGCCGCTGCCAGCCAGGGCGCTGGCACCGAAGTTGAGCGCCTCCGCGCCGATGAGCGCCATCGGCTCCAGCCCCGCGCACTGGAGCAGCCACGCCAGCAGGGCAGTCGTGGTCGTCTTCCCGTGCGTCCCGGCCACCGCCACCCCGACCCGGCCCCACATGAGCTCGCCGACCGCTTCCGCCAGCTTGCTGCCCGCGACGCCCAGGCGCTCTGCCTCGAGCACCTCGGGGTTGTCGCCCGGGATGGCCGAGGACCGGACCACGTACTGGGCGCCGCACACGTTCTGGGCCCGGTGCCCGATCTCGACGGTCGCGCCCGCAGCTCGCAGCGCGGCGGTGGTGGCGCTCTCGACGAGGTCGCTGCCGGAGACAGTCTTGCCTAGCCGGAGGAGGAGTGTGGCCAGCGCCGCCATCCCGGCTCCACCGATGCCCACCAGGTGGACGTGCCGGACGTCCGCGATGCGGTCCACTCTCCCGCGTACGGGGGTGTGACCCGCGCCAGCGCCTGCCACTCGCCTACCCACGTGCCGAGCCACCGAGAGATGGGAGCGCCGAATGTTTCGGTGTTCTCCATCCCGTACCCTTCCCCGGGAGAAGGGGCGGGGGGTTCCTCCCGGGAGCTGGCGCGCCCAGGCCCCTGCCAGGACGGAGATCGGCGGCGTTCACCCGCAACTGGGAGACCGTGGAGGGGAGCACGAGGCGGTCAGCCATCGACGTCCCAGCCTCGCCGGCGTGCCCTGCCCGTGCGCCGCGCCAGGGCGCGGGGACGGACCGGACGTGCCTGGCCGCCAGGTGAGCGGTAGGGAACGACGGTGGCGCCGTGCGCGGTCGAGGAGGACGGGGTCGGTCCACCGCCCAGGGCGTGCCGCGAGGGCCGGCCAGACGCGAGTGTGGCGCTCTGCACTGGAAGAGGGCTCGCGTCGTCCGCGACAGGCGCCCCGCGGAAGCGGGAGATGCTCAGCAGCAGGCCGACCGCCACCATTGAGACCACCGTGGAGTTGCCGCCGAACGAGACGAGCGGGAGGGTGATGCCGGTGTAGGGCAGGCTGTTCGTGACCACGGCAATGTTGACGAGGGCCTGGAGGATGAGCATGGTGGTCAACCCGGTGGCCAGCAGACGGCCGAACGTGTCGGGCGCCCGCCAGGCGATGGTGAATCCCCGCCAGGCGACCAGCCCGAACAGGGCCAGCACCGCGGCCGCGCCGAGGAACCCGAGTTCCTCGCCGATGATGGCGAAGATGGCGTCGGTGTGGGCATTGGGTACCCAGTAGAACTTCTGCCGGCTGGCGCCGAGCCCGGCGCCGAAGAGTCCACCCGAGCCGAGCGCGATCAGGGTCTGGGCGGTGTGCCAGCCGGTGCCCTGGAGGTCGCTCCACGGGTCGAGGAACGCCGTGATCCGGTCCTGGCGATAGCCGCTCAGGCGGGAGATGAGCGCGATGCCGGCCAGGACGCCCGCCGCGCCGAGGGCGCCGACGTGCAGCAGGTTCGCGCCGGCGACGAAGAACACGACCGCGGCCGTCCCGACGATGATCGCGGTTGTGCCGAGGTCGGGCTGCAGCTCGACGAGACCGGCGACCACGACCACGATGATGGCGAAGGGGAGCGAGCCCCGGCTGAGCTGCTTGACCTGCGAGCTGCCGCGCCGGGCGAGCCAGTCGGCCAGGTACAGCACCAGCGCCAGCTTGGCCAGCTCGCTGGGCTGGAGCTGAAAGAGCGGCCCCACTTTGATCCAGCGTACGGCCCCGTACGAGCGCGTGCCGACACCGGGCACCAGGACCAGCAGTAGGAGCGCGATGCACGCCAGCATCACCAGGAGGGACAGGCGACGCCAGTGGTGGTACTCCACACGCGCGGCGACGAGGAGCCCGACCGCCCCGATGCCAACCCACAGGAGCTGGCGGGTCAGGAAGTAGAGGTCGTCGTTGAACTCGTTGTGCGCGATGACGAAGCTGGCGCTGTAGACCATGAGGGTGCCGACGACGAGCAGGGCGACGACGCTCCCCAGGAGCACGTAGTCGATCCGCGCGGACGCTCCGCCCCGTCGGGCGTCGGGCGTGTCCACGCTCACGCCGTACCTCCGCGCCGTGCGCCCGTCTCAGACGCGGGCAGCGGTACGGGGCGCCTCGCCGGCGAAGGCAGCGCGTGCACGGCCCGGGCGAAGTCCGCCCCACGCTCTTCGAAGTCGCGGTACAGGTCGAAGCTGGTGCCGCCGGGTGAGAGCAGGACGACGTCGCCGGGCCGAGCGACGTCCGCCGCCTGCCGCACTGCCTCGTCCATCGACCCGGCGCGGCTCACGGCGGCGTACGCCGGATCGGCCTGTCGAATCGCGTCGGCGACGAGGTCGCTCATCTCGCCGAGCAGAACCACGTGGCGTGCCCGCGCCACGATCAGCCGGGCCCACTCGTGCATGGGCAGGTGCTTGTCGCGCCCCCCCGCTAGCAGGACGACCGGCTCGTCGAAGGCGCGCAGCGCGGCGATCGACCGCTCAGGCGCCGTGGCGATGGAGTCGTCGTAGAAGCGCACTCCCTCACGCTCGAGGACGAGCTGCAGGCGGTGTGGGACGCCACGGAACACGCGCGTGGCAGCGGCAATGGACTCCGACTCGACGCCGGCCGCGCTGGCGGCGGCCGCGGCGGCGAGGACATTGGCCAGGTTGTGTCGGCCGCGCAGCGGGATGTCCGCAACTGTTAGCAGCGGACGCTCGTGGAGCATCAGCCGGTCTCCGTCTAGGTAGGCGCCGTGGACCCGCCGCTCCAGGCTGAAATGGAGCGCTCGACCCCTGGGCTGGTAGCGAGACGCCCACACGTCGTCGGCGTTCAGGACCGCCCAGTCCGCCGGTCCCTGGTGGGCGAGGATGTGCCCTTTGGCTTCCCAGTAGGCCTCCATCGACGGGTGCCGGTCGAGGTGGTTGGCGGTCACGTTGGTGACCACCGCCACCTGTGGGCTGCGCCGCAGCGGCTCGAGCTGGAAGCTCGACAGCTCGAGGACCACCCAGCTCGCCGGGGTGATGCGGTCCAGCTCGCCCAGCAGCGGGCGGCCGATGTTGCCGCCGACGAACACGTCGCGGCCGGCGGCCCGGAAGATCTCGCCGGCGAGGCTGGTGGTGGTCGTCTTGCCGGCGCTACCGGTGATGCCGACGATCGGCGCCGGGCACAGCTCGAAGAAGAGCTGGACCAGGCTGCTGACCGGCACCCCGCGGCGCCGCGCCTCCTGGAGCAGGCCGTGCTCGGGCGGCACGCCCGGCGAAGCGAACACCACGTCGGCGCCGGCGACGTCCTCTGGCGCATGTCCACCGAACCGGTAGGTCGCCTCCACGCCAGCCAGCCGCATGCGCTCGTCGTGGAGCTGGGCCGCGGGCTTCTGGTCAGTCACGTGGACGCGGGCGCCCACCCGTGCCAGGAAGCGCACCAGGTCCAGCCCCTCGCGCGCCAGTCCGACGACCGTCGCGCGCTTGCCCTGGAGCATGGCGCGAGCCCGGGCCAGGGGCTCGGGCTCAGACGAGGATGGCAAGCGCAACTCCGAGCAGCCCCATCACCATGCTCACCAGCCAGAAGCGCTGGGCCACCTGGGTCTGGCTCCAGCCCATCATCTCGAAGTGGTGGTGCAGCGGCGCCATGCGGAACAGCCGCTTCCCGCCGGTCAGGCGGAAGTAGACCACCTGCAGAATCACGGAGGCGGCGACCGCGACGAACACGAACCCGATGACCACCAGCAGCAGCACCTGGCCGAGCATGGCGGCGACGACCGCGAGCGTGGCGCCGAGCGCCAGCGAGCCGGTATCGCCCATGAAGACCTGGGCCGGGTAGGCGTTGAACCACAGGAAGCCCAGCAGGGCTCCCGCAACGGTGAAGCAGAACGTTGCCAGGTAGGTCTGGCCGTAGACCTGGGCGATGATGCCGTAGGCGGCGAACGCTACCGCGGCCGTGTGGCCGGCGAGGCTGTCCAGCCCATCCGTGAGGTTGACCGCGTGGGCGGTGCCCATGATGGCGAGCGCGGTCAGGGGGATCACCCACCAGCCGATGACGATCTCGTTTCGGATACCGGGCACGTACAGGTAGTCGATACCCAGCCCGTAGGGCTGATTCCACAGCAGGAACGCGGCGGCCACGGCCACGATGCCCAGCAGACCGAACTTGGTCTTGGCCGACAGCCCCTCGCCCCTCCTCCCCACCAGCGTCAGCCGGTCGTCGTACCACCCGAGGATGGTGGCGGCTAGCATGACGCCGGTGGGGAGGAGGATCGACCGGCCGGAGGCGCGATACAGGGTGAGCGTCAGGAAGCCGGTGAGCACGAGGACGGTGAAGGTGACCAGCATGCCACCCATGGTCGGGGTGCCGGTCTTCTCGATGTGCGTGCTCGGCCCTTCGATGCGCACCTTCTTCCCCAGCCCGGCCCGGCGGAGGTAGTTCACGTACGGGTAGCCGAGGATGGTGGTGATCAGGAATGCCATGGCCGCCATGGCCAGCGCGATCGGCACGCGCCTACCCTTCGCCCTCGGCGCGGATGGCCTGTGCCACCACGTCCAGGCCCATCGCCCGTGAGCCCTTCACCAGCACGTCGTCGCCGGGGCGCAGCCGCCGGCTGAGCAGGTCGACGATCTGCTCCAGACTACCGGCCTCGACGACCTGGTCGGGGCGCAGCCCTGCGGTGCGCGCCTCGTCCGCGGTCAGGCGCGACCGCTCCCCGTAGGTGATCAGCAGGTCGAGGACCAGTGCCGCACGGGTGCCGACACGGCGGTGGCCCGGCACTTCCTCGGCGCCCAGCTCCAGCATGTCGCCGAGCACGGCGATCTTGCGGCGACCTGGCAGCTCGCGCAGCAGGTTCAGGGCCGCCAGCGTCGACTCCGGGCTCGCGTTGTAGCTGTCGTCGACGATGCGCGAGCCGTTGATGCCGTCCACGACCAGCAGGCGCAGGGTGGGGGTCAGCTCGTGGAGCGCCTCCGCCGCCTCGCTGAGGTCGAACCGCTCCTCGAGGGCGACGGCGGCGGCGGCGAGCGCGGCGTGCACGCTGTGGGCGCCCAGCAGTGGCAGCCGGACGTGGCGGCGCTGGCCCGCGTGCTCGAGGTCGAACACCACCCCCATCAGCCCCTGGCTGTCGATATTCTCGGCCCGCACGTCCGCCTCGGGCGCCACGCCGTAACGCACCACCCGCGCGCGCGTGGCGCCCGCCATCGCTGCCACACGCGCGTCGTCGGCGTTCAGCACCGCCACCCCGTCCGCCGGCAGCTCTTCGACCAGCTCCTGCTTGGCTGCCTGGATGCGCTCGATGGTGCCCAGACGCTCCAGATGGACAGGCAGGACGGAGGTGACCACGCCGATGCGTGGGCGGGCGAGCCGAGCCAGGAGGCGAATGTCCCCGGGTGCGTACATGCCCATCTCGAGCACCGCGATCTCATGGTGGAGGCTGAGGCCGTTGAGCAGGGTGAGCGGCAGGCCGATCTCCGAGTTAAGGTTGCCTTCGCTCTTCAGGACCCGGCGTTTGCGCGCGAGCACGCCGGCGATCACCTCTTTCGTGGTCGTCTTGCCCAGGCTGCCGGTCACGCCCACCACCTCCAGCTCCGCGTGCCGCTCCATCTCGTACCGCGCCATCGCCTCGAGCGCCTGCTGCGTGGACGGCACCACGACGAGTGGGGGCCCGTCCGCCTCTGGATCGAGCGCCCAGGCGCAATCGGCCGGGACGCGCTCCACCAGCGCGCCGGTGGCGCCCCGGGCGAGCGCCTGGGCGACGAACGCGTGCCCATCGTGCTTCTGCCCGCGCAGCGCCACGAACAGGGCGCCGGGCGTCGCCTGGCGCGAGTCGACCGCCACCGAGCTGAACCGGGCCGCCCGCTGCTGGGTGCCCCGTAACTGGCCGCCCGTAGCCTCGAGGATCTCCTGGAGGGTGAGCATCGCTCAGCCGTCCGCCTGCCGGGCGAGCAGGTTGTTGGGGGGAATGCGGTAGTACGCCAGGAGCTCCTGCGCGAGCTGCTTCAGCACGGGCACGGCCACCACCCCGCCGTAGAGTGCCTCAGGGCCGTCGAGTCGGATGAGGACGGCAAACCGTGGGGCTTCAGCAGGGAAGAGCGAGACGACGGACGCAAAGGTGTAGTTCTGATCGTAGCCGAGATTCGTCGGCGTCTCCGCCGTCCCCGTCTTCAGAGCGAGCGTGTAGCCCGGCACGCGGTGCGGCTTCAACGCCTCCTGCTGGCCCACCTCGACCATCATCTGGAGGAGCGTGCGCGCCGTTCGGGGCGAGACGACCTGCCTCACGCGCTCGGGCGCCAGCGGGGTAGCGCCCTCCGCGCTGCGCAGCTCGCGCACCAGCCGCGGCCGCACCAGCGTCCCGTCGTTCCCCAGCGCGGCGATGGCCGAGAGCATCTGGAGCGGCGTGACGGTGATCCCCTGTCCGTACGCGTTGGTCGCCAGGTCGGCCCGGCTCCAGCGGTCGCTCTGGTTGCTGCGTACCATCCCCTGGATCTCGCCCGGCAGCCGGATGCCGGTGGGCTGGCCGAACCCGAACGCGTCGACGTAGCGGTAGAAGCGGTCCGCGCCGAGCAGGCCGGCGACCCACTGGGTGCCGACGTTGGACGACTTGATGAGGACCTGCGTCATCGTGATGGTGCCGTTGGCGGCGCCATCCCAGTTGCGGATGATCCACCCGCCGACGTTGGCGAAGCCCGGGTCGTTCACCGTCGTGCCCGGGCTCACCAGCCCTTCTTCGATCGCGGCAGCCATCGTCACCGGCTTCATGGTGGAGCCGGGCTCGTACTGCTCCGTGACGACCTTGGCGTTGTAAAGGCTGGCCTTGTCCGGCTGGTAGATCTGGTCGGCGGTCAGGCTGTAGGTCGGGTTGTTGGCGACGGCCAGGAGGTTCCCGGTGGCGGGCTCCATGACGATCACCAGGCCCCCGGTCGCCCTGTTCTTCTTCACCGCGTCGTCCAGCAGGCGCTCGGTGGTCCGCTGGGCGAAGCGGTCGAGTGTGAGCACGAGGTCCACGCCCTCCCGGGGAGGCGTCAAGACGCGGCGGCCGAGCGCGATCTCCTGGCCGGCGGTGTCACGCTCCGTGTCGATGATGCCGGGGGTGCCGGCGAGCTCCGCATCGTAGCTCAACTCCAGGCCTGCCAGCCCCGTGAAGTCCTGGCCCACGAACCCGAGCACCTGGGCGGCGAGGCTGCCCTCCGGGTACTGGCGAATCGGCTCCTTCTCCAGGTAGATGCCTGCCAGGCCGAGCGTGCGCACCTGCTCGGCGACGGCGGACGGTACCCGGCTGGCGAGCACCACCGGCCGCGTGGCGTCCTGGCTCAGCCGCGCCCGGATCTCGGCCGCCGGCTTCCGCAGGATCGGGCTCAGGGCGGCGGCCGCCTGGTCCGGGTTGTCCACCAGCGAGCCGAGGGCGTAGACGCTGTCGTAGAGCACGCTCACGGCGAGCGCGTTGCCGTTCGTATCCAGGAGGGCACCGCGGCGCGGGATGATGGGGATCTGGGCGCGGCGCTCCGCGCTGGCCAGGCTCTGGTAGCGCGCCGCGTCCAACACCTGGAAGGTGAACAGGCGCCAGAGGAGCACGATGGCCAATCCGCCGAACAGCGCGCACACGAGGGCGAGCCGCACCTGCGCGCCGGTGCCGGCCGCCCCGCGCAGGGAGCCTCTCAGGTGAGTCGGGCGGATCGCCATGCCTACTTCAGCGTGGCGCGGGCCGGGCCTCGACGGCGAGGTAGGTGAGCCACTCCGGCGGCTGCATCCCCAGGCGATTGACCGCCTCCGCCTCGATCCAGGGCAACGAGCGCAGCTTCGACAGCTCGAGCTTGAGCTGCTCGTTGCGGAGCTGCCATTCGGACCGGTCCGCCTGCAGCTGCTGGATGTCATAGCCGGTCGCCGCCACTCCGCTGGTCTGGACGAGATAGACGAGCGCGACCGCGCAGACGGCGAGCAGGGTGGTGGGCAGCCAGCCAGCGGCACGCACCCGCCCGAGGATGGGGAGGGAGGCATCCTGCCAGGGCAGGGCCGCGGGGAGCGGCAGGCGGGCGACAGGCGCCTGGACCGCCCGGGGCGGCCTGCTGGAGGCGCGGCGGACGGGTCGCGGCGGCGTGAGCCGCCGACGGGTCGGGAGCTGGGGGCGCGTGGCGCTGGGGGAGGTGGGCATGGGCTTGGGGGGGGGACCTCGACTTACAGATGTCCGGGCTCGACGGGCGCGCGGTGCGCGGGCGGGGAGGGTGGAGGTGGGAGGCGTTCGGCGGCGCGGAGCTTGGCGCTCCGCGATCGGGGGTTTGCGGCCTGCTCGGCCGCGCTGGGGACAACCGGCTTGCGCGTGAGGATGGTGACGAGCGAGGCGCGCTCCTCGGTACCGGTGGACCACTCGCGAAAGCGCCACTTGACAATGCGGTCTTCCAGCGAGTGGAAGCTGATCGCCGCCACCCGTCCGCCCGGTTTCAGGAGGGTGAGGGCGGCGGCAAGCCCCGCTTCCAGGGCCGTCAGCTCGTCGTTGACGGCGATCCGCAGCGCCTGGAAGAGACGCGTGGCGGGATGAATGCGGCCGCGCGCCGGGCCGAGCGCGGCCAGGGCCGCCTGGACCAGGTCGCCCGTGCGTTCGAAGGGCGCGCGCCGCCGCCGCTCGACGACCGCCCGGGCTACGCGGCGCGCCCGCGGCTCGTCCCCATACGTGCGGAAGATGCGCGCCAGCTCTGGCTCCGGCAGCGCGTTCAACAGCTCGGCCGCCGTCGGCCGGTCCGCGCTCGGGTCCAGGCGCATGTCGAGCGGCTCGTCGAAGCGGAAGGAGAAGCCACGCGCCGACCGGTCGAGCTGGATGCTCGACACGCCGAGGTCAAACAGCACCGCGTCGACCTCCGCCACAGCCTGCTCGCGCGCCACGCTGGCGAGGTGGCGGAAGTCGCGGTTGGCGAGCCGGAACCGACCCGCGAATGGCGCCAGCCGCTGGGCGGCCAGCGCGAGCGCGCTGGCATCCGCGTCCAGCCCGAGCAGCCGGCCGTCGGGCGAGGAGCGCTCCAGGAGCCCGAAGCTGTGGCCGCCCCCGTTCACGGTGCAGTCCACCGCCAGGTAGCCACCGGGCCGCGGCGCGAGGAGCGCGAGCACCTCCTCGTAGAGCACGCTCTGGTGCAGCGGCTGGTCCGCGCCCAGGCCGCGGTCGCCCGTCATGGCGCAGCCGCTGTGCCACCGGCTGTCGCAGGCGCATTACGGCGCTCGCTCCGCGAGGTGCTCGGCCAGCTCGACACTACCCGCTTCCGCTTCGCCACGCTCCCGCACCCACTCCTCGCGGGCCCACACCTCGATGCGGTCGGCCAGTCCGACCACGACAACCTCCGTGCCGAGGCCGGCGTAGGCGCGGAGGTACTGGGGAATGACGACCCGGCCCAGCTTGTCCGGCTGCGCCTGGACGGCGCCCGAGAAGAAGAGACGCTGCATGCGTCGGGCGTCGCCCTGCCAGGGATTGAGGCCAGCCACCCGCTCGGCCATCTTGCGCCAGCTCTCGCCGTCCCAGATGACCAGGCAGCGCTCGAGCCCGCGGGTGATGAACAGGCCGGCCTCCAGCGCGGGGCGGAATTTGGCAGGGATGGAGAGCCGGCCCTTGTCGTCGATGGCGTGCTCGAACTCGCCGAGGAACATGCGGGGCCGCTAGCGCTCCCCGGCCTGGCTGCGAGTTGTGCACACCGCTTCCCACTTATCCCCACACTTTTCCACGCGGCCCCCACTCTACGCCCCCCGGAGGTTCGCCTCAAAGCCCCCCGGGCCGGGAAGCCATCTCACCGCCGACAAAGATTGGCGGATTCCAACGCGTCGGGCGCCGGCGCCACGTAGGGGCAGCCCGGCGCTGAGCGGGCGAACCCGGGCCGGCGTCGGGCAGGGGGGTTGGCGGGTGCCCGGCAGCCCCAGTCCGCGGAGAAGGGCGCCGCGCCCGGCAGCCGCGGGGCGCGGCGCCCGCTACCGGCCGGGCCGCGGTCAGCTGAGCCGCAGCGGCTCGGCGGCCAGCGCGTCCCGCTCGGCCAGCACCTGCCGGTAGAGGGCGAGGTGCTCGTCAGCGATGCGGCCCCAGTCGAACCGTTCGACGGATGGACGCGCGTTCGCGGCGAGCCGCGCCCGCAGCGCGCTGTCGTCCAGCACGTCTCGGATCCGCTCGGCGAACAGCCTGGGGTCCCGCCAGGGCACCAGCCGGCCGGTCTCGCCGTCGCGCACGATCGTGCTCAGCCCGCCGACACGAGTGGCGACGACGGGCGTGCCACAGGCGAGCGACTCGACGGCGACCAGCCCGAACGACTCGTAGCTGGAAGGCACCACTGTGACGCTGGCGGCCGCGTAGAAGAAGGGCAGGCGCTCCTGCTGCACCGCGCCCACGAAGGTCACCTGGTCGGCCAGGCCGAGGTGCCCCGCCAGCCGCTGCAGCCGGTTGATCTCGCGCAGCTCGTGGCCGATGCCGCGGGTGGTGGCGACTGGCAGGCCGCCGACGATGAGGAGGCGGGTATCTCGCGCGTCACCCGCCCGCGCGAGCTGCGCGAACGCGCGGAGCAGCACATCCACGCCCTTGAGCCGCTGGATCCGACCGACGAAGAGCACCAGCCGACGCTCGCGGACGCCAATCTCCCGCCGCGCGACGGCGCGGGGGATCGGCCGGAACCGGCGCAGGTCCACGCCGCCTGGGATCACGCTGATCGGCGCGAGGGATCCGTAGTGGCGAACGGTCTGCGTCCGGTCCACCTCGGTGGCGGCGACGATGCGGTCGGACGCGGCCATTGTCCGGCGCTCGATCTCCTGGCGGACCTCCTGCTCGCGCTCCGCGGCGCTCTCGGCCACCCGGTTCTTCAGGTGCGCCAGCGTGTGGAACATGCTCACGAGCGGGACGTCCCAGCGGTCGCGGAAGAGGACGCCCAGTCGTCCGGATAGCCAGTAGTGGCTGTGGATGAGGTCGTAGCTCAGGCCGATGAGCGCCCGCCAGCGCTGGACGCCGCAGGCGAAGTCCGGCAGGTAGTCGAGCACCTCGTACTTGTCGATGGGGCGGTGCGGGCCGGCGTCGACGTGGATCACGCGCGCGCCAGGCGCGTACTCCACCACGTCGGGCGAATCGCACGCCTGCCGCCGGGTGAAGATGTCGACCTGGACGCCACGCTCGCCGAGTGCCCGGCCCAGCTCGCGGACGTACACGTTCATCCCGCCTGTCTCCCACCCGCCGAGGTGGGCCAGCGGGCAGGTGTGGGCGCTGATGACCGCGAGCTTCACGAGCCGCCCCTGGAATGGAGCCGCGAGGGCGCGACGAGGGGGCGCGGACGGTGCGTCCGTCGCCCCCCCCACGTCGTCACTGCTGACCACCTAGGCGGCCTTCTTCTCCGCCTTCCGACACTTGGTGCAGCGAAGCTCTTTGCTCGTCAGCTTCTTGTGGAACGTCTGGCCGCAGTTGATGCAGATCTCGCGACCCTTGTCTTTCCTGCCCATACCTGAATTGTGGCGAGCCGGAGGCGTGGTTGGCAAAAGTGCGGGCCCGGCCGACCCCCGGCCGGCACCGACCAGCAGGATGTCCCCGTTCTTCGCGCACGTGGCGGCCCCGCGCCCCGGCCCTCTCCCCGCGCAGGCCATAGGGGGCGAGCGCGGTGGGCGAGTGAAGGGGGGAGTCCCGCTCAACCCACGGATAGGCGAAAGTGCCGGCGCCGGTCGGTGGCAAGGCTGGCCGGGGTGCTGGACGCCGGGTAGCATGCGCCTGCAAGGGAGTCGCCGATGATGTGGGGGTCAGCCGGCGGGGAGCGGTGGGCCTGGTTCGGGGCGGGCGTGGTGGCTGCCAGCCTCGGTTTCGTCGCGTACCTCTTCTTCGTCGCACCGGCGGGTGGGCCACGGCCGGCCGTGGCGCCTCGGCCCACACCGGCGCCCATCGCCGTCCATGTGGCCGGCGAAGTGCTCAGCCCCGGTGTCTACCAGGTGTCAAGCGCTATGCGCGTGGAGGACGCGCTGCAGCTGGCGGGCGGCGTGACCGAGGCGGCCGACCTCTCGCAGCTCAACCTGGCGGCGCGTGTCACGGACGGGCAGCGTATCGCTGTCCCACGCCGGGCGAGCCCGGCGGCGACGCCGGGGCCCGTGGTGTCCACGGCTGGACCGACGGCGGCGGAAGCGATGCCGGCAGCCGCGCGAGTCAACCTGAATACAGCCACGCTCGCCGAGCTAGATGCGCTCCCGGGTATCGGCCCGGTGACGGCGGGGAAGATCCTGGAGCAGCGCCAGAAGGCGCCGTTCGTGAGCGTGGACCAGCTCCTGGAGCTCAAGATCGTCAACACGGCCACATTCGCGCGCATCCGGGACCTCGTCACCGCCGAGTAGCAGCTGTGCTGGGCATTGGGATCTCAACCGCGGCCCTCGTCGGCCTCGCGGTGGCCGTCCTCCGGCCAGTGGACCCCGGCAGCCTCGCCACCGCCGGTGGGATGGCTGCAGCCGGGCTCGCGCTCGGCTGGCGCCTGCGCGGGGTCCGCTACGCGGCGGCGTTCGCCCTGGCCGCGACGCTCGCTGCCCTCCGGGTCGCGCTCTGGTCCGATCCCACCGGCGACGACCTGCTGGCCCTCGTCGGCGGTCGCGCCGTGGTCCAGGGCCGCGTGGCCAGCGCGCCCGCGGTCTCAGGCAGAGTCGCCGTGTTCCAGGTGGACGCCTCGGACGCTGCGCGGCTGGATGGGAGTGGGCGCCGTCCCCTGGCGCCAGCGCGCGGCCGCGCGGAGGTCGTGGTGAGCGTCGACAGCCTGCCCGGGCGCCTTGGCGTTGGCGACTGGGTGACGCTGGAGGGGCGCCTGGTCGAGCCGACCTCGCCGGTGGGCTTCCCGCGCGCCGAGCTGCTGCGGCGACAGGGAGTCTTCACGGTTGTCTCGTTCCCGCGCATTGGTGTCCTGGAGCGGGCGAGCTGGGACACCAGCACCCTGGCTGCCTCCCTTCGGTCGTGGATCGGGCAGGGGTTCGAGCGCTACCTGCCGCAGCCCCAGGCTTCCCTGGCGGTCGGCATGCTCCTCGGCGGCAGCGCCGGCCTCGCGCCCGCGTTCCGTCGCGACCTCCAGGCGGCGGGCCTCGGGCATCTGGTGGCGGTGAGCGGCTTCAACATCGTGGTGGTGGCGGCGGGCCTGAACGCCGTCCTACTGCGGCTCCTCGGCCGCCGGCTCAGCCTGCTACCCAGCCTGGCCGGCATCGCGGCGTACACAGCGCTCGCCGGCGCCCCGCCGTCCGCGGTACGCGCCGCACTCATGGCCGGCGCGAGCGTCGCGGCGGGCAGCGTGGGGCGGCTGGCTGACCCGCTCACCAGCGTCTGCCTTGCCGCGGCCGCCATGGCGCTGGCCCGCCCGGCCGTGCTGCTGGACGTCGGGTTCCAGCTCAGCACCACCGCCACCCTGAGTCTGATCCTGCTCTACCCGCGCGTGCGCGGCTGGCTCGGGCGATTCCCCGCCTGGTTCGCCGAGCCGCTGGCGCTCGCGCTGGCGGCGGAGATCGGCACCCTGCCGATCGTGCTCGCCGTGTTCCAGCAGGTGTCCGTGGTCGGGCCACTGGCCAACGTGCTGGCCGCGCCGCTCGTGCCGCTGATCATGCTGAGTGCGCTCGCGTTGACGCTGGCCCTCCCGGTGGCGCCCCTGGCGAGCGCCACGGCGAGCCTGGTGTGGCTGCCCACCACCGCCCTGGCGGCCGTGGTCCGTGGCATGGGGTCGATCCCCGGCGCCAGCATCTTCACCGGCACCCTCCCGGTTCCGGCGGCGGCCGTCGCCGCGCTGGGACTTCTGCTCTGGGGGAGCGCGGCCCTCCCTGAGCTGGCCGGCGCCCGCGCGCGGCTCGGCGCGCTCCTGGCGCAGCGGGCGCCACTGTGGGCCGGGGCGGGCCTGGCGCTGGCGGCCGCGGCGCTCGCGGCCGGCTGGATCGCGCTGCGACCTGACGGGCGCCTGCACGTGGCGCTGCTCGCCGCGGGCGCGGGCGACGCCGCGCTGGTGCGCGGGCCGGACGGGAGAACGCTCCTCGTCGCCTCTGCGGGCGTCGACCCGCGCGGCCTGGCGGCCCTGGTGGGGGACCGGCTGAACGTCTGGGAGCGTTCCATCCACGCCGTCGTCGTCGGCGACCTCGAGCAGGAGAAGAGCCTCGCCGAGGTCCTGCGGCGCTACCCGCCTGAGGTGCGTCTGCGTGGCGACAGGAACGCCCGGCTCGACCTTGGCGGTGCGGTCGTGGACATCTTCGCCGACGGGCCCGAAGGTGGCGCGGTCGCGGTCACCTACGGCGACGTCTGGATCCCGCTGGTCGGAACGCCGCCAGTGGGATCGGCCGCGTCCGACCCCGGGCCGCCCGTGGCGGTGGCACTCCGAGCCCCGACCTGGCCGCCCTCCTACCCGGTGCCGTCCCTCCGGGTGGGCGGGAGCCAGGCGTGGCCGGGGCCGGGCGACGCCCTGCCGGCCCCACGCGAGGGCGCCGTGGAGATCATCTCGGACGGCACCACCGCCTGGCCGGCGGTCGGCTGGGCGGCGGACACCACCGCCCCGGACGAGTGAGCCCGCGTGGCGTGCGCCGCGCTAGCCGTCGAGCGCCCACACCCTGGCCACTCAGCCCTCCTCCGCACGGGTCTGCCCGGGGTGTGTGGCGCGCCGAGCGAGACGGGGGCTCCACCCGCCAGAGTCCACTGCCTCACCGCGCCTCAGGACGCCCCTCCGCGGGTGCCGCACTCGTCGACCGGGCACGGCCAGGGGCCTCGGACAGCCAGTCAGGTCAGCCCGGACCACTTCTGGAGCCAGACCAGCACCGCGAGGTTGAGGACAATCGCGGTGAACACGATGACCAGCTCCATTCCCTCGCTGACAACCATGAAACCTCCCTTCCGTGGATACCTTGCCTCACGCGCGCTTGTCTCGACGTGCGGCCGCGGCAGCTTGCGTTCCGCGTGCCGGATGACTCAGCGTGTGGCCCGCAGCTCCAGGCGGCGCCACGTTCGGTTCGCTCTGGCCCCCTGGTGTGCCAGGCGCTGGCACACATGCTCAGCCGCGCGAGCCGCCCTCGGTTCCTGCCATCTTCGAAGCGCCCTCGAAGAAGGCGCCTTCCTGCACGATCAGGGCCCCCGCGTGGATCTCGCCGGTCACGTGGCCCGTGGGCCGGATCTCGACCCGGCCGTGGCAGAAGATCTGGCCATCCACGTGCCCGGCCACAATCACCTGGCTGGCGGTAAGCTTCGCGCCGACGCGCGCCGACTCCTCCACGTAGACAGCGCCCTTCGCCTCCAGCTCGCCCTGGACTGACCCGAGCACCCGCACCGGGCCCTCACTCTTCAGGGTGCCCTCGAACGTCGTGTGGGCGCCAATGAGGCTCTCCACCTGCAGCGCGTCGGGTGACGGGCCCCGCTCCACGCGCGCCGGCAGCCCCACATTCACGTCGCGGGCGGCTGGGCGGGCGCTTGGACTCGTGTCCGGTGCACCGGCGGGCGCCGGCGGGGCCGGAACGGAGGTTGCCGCGGCGGTCAACGGCGGCCGGACCTCCCCTTCCTCGGTTGTTGTGGCCTCTTCTCGCTCCTTGGCCAGGGCACCGCGGAAGCGCGTCCACTCCTGATCGTCGGATCTCTTGAACACAGGGAGTCTCCTCATGGTGGCTACGCACGTGAGCCGAAGCTCGTCCTGATTCCGTGCAATTGGGGCCCCCTTGCTTCGCCATCGAGACGACGAAGCGTGAAGCGCTTAGCCTGCAGCAGTCGGTGGCGCGGAGCGCCCTGAGCGGCCGGCGGGCCGGGCGGCCGAGCGCGGTCCGGCCATGGAGTATAGGCCCGGACGTGCTGTGGCGGTAGGCACCCCTGCCTGGCCCCGGGGTCTTCCAGTGCTCGGTGCCTGCACCTGCTCCTCGTCTCGGTGGCGACGGACGGCTGTCAGGCTCCAATCCGCAGTCCCCAGTCCTCGGTGCCGAGACAACACCCTGCCGCACCGGCCCGGAGCCCTGCCCGTGCCCAGCCATCGGGTAGCATCCCCACTCAGGGCACACAGGGTGCCCGCAGCACCCTACCTCACCCTGGATGCCGCTCGATGGCGATCCGAGTCTCTCCCAGGCACACCCACCCCGCACCCCTGGCGGTCCCGGTCGAGGGTGGACCGAGCCCACGGGCAGCGGATCCCGCTGCCGACGCTACGCTAGAGCCCGTCGTCCCGCGCCGTTACGTGCGCTTCAGCGGCGAGCGCGGGGAGCTCGTCGACGAGGCAGTGATCGGCGAGATCCGCTTCACGATCTACGTCAACGGACGCGAGCTGGTCTCGCTCATGTGCTCGCCCTGGAGGCTGCGTCCGCTGGTCGTGGGCTTCCTGTACCTCGAAGGCCTTGTCGAGACCGTCGACGAGATCGAGCTGTTGCGGGTGTGCTTGGAAGACCGCCTGGCGGAGGTGGAGCTGGCGCACGGCTTCCCAGACGTGCCACCGCGTAAGATCCTCACCTCCGGCTGCACGGGTGGCATCAGCTTCGGCAAGTACCTCGAGCAGATCGAACGCTTCCGTGTGGAGGACGAGTCGCCACCGGTCCCGCCGGGGCAGGTGTACCTGCTGCTCCGCGCCCTGTACGACCGGGCCGACCTCTACCGCCGCTCGGGCGGCGTCCACACGTCGATCTTCGCCGAGCGGGGCCAGCTCGAGCCACGCTTCGTGGCCGAAGACATCGGCCGCCACAACACGCTCGACAAGCTCCAGGGTATGGCGCTACTCGAGGGCGTCGACACTCGCGGAGGCCTGGTCATGGCGTCAGGGCGCATCTCTAGCGAGATGCTGTTCAAGGCGGCCATCATGGGCGTGCCGATCGTGGGCTCGCGCACGAGCCCGACCAGCCTGGCGCTGGCCGTAGCCGACCGACTGAACATCACGGTGTGCGGCTACGTTAGACAGGGGCGGATGAACGTCTACACCCACCCCTGGCGGATCGAAGGCGCACCATGGGCGCCCTCGGCCGAGTGGCCGTGAACTCGCCCGGCGCCTACGTCTACATCCTGCACGGCGAAGACGCGTTCTCCCGGGACGAGGCGCTCCACAGTCTGAAGGAGCGGATGCGCGCCCAACCGGCCGGCGAGCATAACCTAACCGAGCTGCGCGACGCAGACGCGACGGTCGCTCGCCTGCAGCTCGCGGCCGACGCGCTGCCCTTCCTCGCCGACCGACGCATAGTCGTGGTGCACGGGCTCCTCACGCGGCTGCAGGGGAAGGGGGACGCGTCCGGGCGTAAGGCTCGGCAGGGGGGACGGCGGGTGGCACGGGCCGGCGCCGCTGCAGCTCACGGGTCGAGCCGGCTCGAGAGCCAGCGCGATGACGCGGCGACCGACGAGTACCCGCGCTTGCTCGAGTACCTGGGCGGCGTCCCTCCGACAACCTCGGTAGTGTTCGTCGAGCCCGGCACGGTCGAGGCGGGTCCGCTCGTGGCGGCCATCCCGCCAGGCCGCGCGTTCGTGCGCGTCTTCCCCGGGGTACGTTTCGAGGACCTGCCCGGCTGGATCCGGCGGCGGGCCCGCATGGTGGGAGTCGACCTCGACGAGTCGGCCGTGCGCGAGCTCGCCCAGCTCGGTGGCGGCGACCTGCGCCGCCTGGATGGCGAGCTGCGGAAGCTGGCGGCGTTCGCTGATGGACAGACCGCCACGCGCGCGGACGTACACGCGCTGGTCGTCGGGCACGATGTGAGCGTGTGGGCGCTCCTGGACGCCCTGGTAGAGCGGCGGGTGGGGCGTGCGCTCGTCGCCCTTCGGCAGCTCTACGCCCAGGGGGAGGCTCCGGAGGCGATCCTCGGCCGGGATGTCGCGCCCCTCTACCGCCGACTGCTGGCGGCCAGGGAAGTGGCGCGGTTGGGACGGGCGGCGCGAGCCGCGTTTGACGCTGGCAGCCTGGGGTTGAACCCGCACACTCTACCGCGCCTGGTGGACCAGGCGACGTGGTTCGATTCCGACGAGCTGGAGCGGGCGCTGGAGCTGTTGCTGGACCTCGATCGCAGGATCAAGACGGGCGACACCGATCCCGAGGCCGCGCTCGAGGTGGCCATCGTCCGGCTTTGCGGCCGCCTCTCGGCCACCGCGGCCGCGTAGCGCTCAGACGGCCGTGAAGCGGTTGGTGATTGGCAGGCGCCGGTCGCGCCCGAACGCCCGGGTCGTGACCTTGATGCCGGGCGGCGCCTGGCGGCGCTTGTACTCGCTCCGGTCGACCATCGTGACGACCCGCCGCACCGTCGCCTCGTCGTACCCCATCTGGACGATCTCGTCGACGGTGCGGTCGTCTTCCACGTAAGCCGCCAGGATGGGGTCGAGCACCTCGTACGGCGGGAGCGCATCCTGGTCGGTCTGGTTGGGCCGCAGCTCGGCCGAGGGCGCCTTGGTGAGCACGCGCTCGGGGATGGCCGGGCGTGCTGCGGCGCCGTTACGGTAGCGCGCCAGCTCGTAGACGAGCGTCTTGGGCACGTCCTTGATCACCGCGAACCCGCCGGCCATGTCGCCGTACAGCGTCGCATAGCCGGTGGCCATCTCACTCTTGTTCCCGGTCGTCAGCACCAGGTGGCCGAACTTGTTCGAGATCGCCATGAGGACCTGGCCGCGCACGCGTGCCTGCAGGTTCTCCTCCGTGACGTCCGGCTGGCAGCCCCGGAACGTCTCGGCCAGCGTCTCGAGCATGCCCTGAAACCCTGGCTCGATGGGCACGATCGTGTAGGCGATGCCCAGCGCGCTCGCCACCTCCGCCGCGTCGTCCTGGCTGTGCTGGCTGGAGTAGCGCGACGGCATGCTGACGCCGAGCACCTGCTCGGGCCCCAGCGCGTCGGCGGCAATGGCGGCGACGAGCGAGGAGTCGATGCCACCAGAAAGGCCGAGCACGACGCGCCTGAACCCATTCTTGCGCACGTAGTCGCGGGTGCCGAGCACCAGTGCCCGGTAGACCTCCTCGACGCGGCCCAGGCGTGGCGCCATCGGCGGGTCCGACGCGAGAGGAGGCCGGCTGGCCAGGGTGCGATGCGCGTCGACGAGGATCGGCTCTGAGGGCCGGTCGGCCTCACGCCGCGGGTGCTCCTTCCTGCGGCGCGGGTCATGCAGCCGCGCGCGGAACACGCCCGCCACGTCCAGGTCGACTAGTACCAGGTCCTCCTCGAACGCCTTTCCCCGGCACACGAGGTCGCCGGATGGATCGAAGACGCTGCTGGAGCCGTCGAACACCAGCTCATCCTGTCCACCGACCAGGTTCACGTAGGCCACGATCGCGTGGTTGTCGGCGGCTCGCGTGGCCAACATCTTCTCGCGGTACCCGGGCTTCTGGTCGGCGTACGGGGACGCGTTGATGTTGACGATCAGCTCTGCTCCCGCCAGGCTCTGCGCGTTCGTCGGGCCGACGGCGTACCAGATGTCTTCACACACGTTCACGCCAAATGTCACGTCGCCCAGGCGAAACACCGGCGCCTCCGAGCCCGGTCGGAAGTAGCGGTCCTCGTCAAACACGCCGTAGGTGGGGAGGAATTGCTTGCGGTAGGTGCCCACCACCCGGCCGCGGTGGAGGACCGCCGCGGCGTTGAAGATATCGTCACGCCGGTCGACGAAGCCGACCACGGCGACCACTTCCACGGCCGCGGCGGCGACCTCGTGGAGCGCGTCCAGGTTCTGGCGGATGAATGCCGGCTTGAGCAGTAGGTCTTCAGGCGGGTAGCCGGTGAGCGCCAGCTCGGGGAACGCCACCAGCTCGGCGCCGGCGGCTTCGGCGGCGCGAATCCCCGCCACGATCTTCTGCGCGTTGCCGTCCACGTCGCCGACCGTCGCGTTCACCTGGGCCAGCGCGAGCCGGAAGGGCCGCGCGGCGCCGTTCGACGGGATCTCCCCGCTGCCGCCCATTCGTGCCAGTATAGCCAGCGGCCCTCCGGCCGTGGCGCCCTGTAGACGTTCCGGGACGCCGACCTCTATACTGCCAGGCGAAGCAGGACGACGGTACATCCCGACCGTAAGCGGGCTCGACGGCCGGCCCCGCTGCTGAGCGGTGGAGCCGGCCGCGCTGCGTTCGGCGGAGCATGAACGGCCCACGAGGAGCGACGCTGGTGGCACATACGAGGTCGGCGTTGAAGGCGCAGCGCCAGGCTGAGCAGCGGGCGGCCCGCAACCGGCCGATCCGTAGCGCGATCAGGACGCAGGTGAAGAAGGCGTCGGCGGCGATCGCCGTCGCTGAGGAGCGGGCGGGGGACGTGGTGCGGCAGGCGGTGAGCGCGCTGGACAGGGCGGCCGGGAAGGGCGTGATCCACCGGAACAGCGCGGCCCGGCGCAAGTCGCGGCTCATGGCGCGCCTGCACGCCCTGACGCTCGCGCGTCGGGCTGAGGCACAGCCGGCGGAGGCGAAGCCCGCGGCCAAGGCCGGGGCGACGGGCCGGACGGCGGCACGGGCGAAGGCGGCCAACGGGTTGGCGAAGAAACCCACCACGCGGCGGAGCACCAGGGCCAAGACTGGGTAGCCCTCCGCGTCCACGGCGCACCAGGCACGCGGGCCGAAAGCCGGTCGGGTCAGACGCCCGCCTGGCCCACGAGCCAGACTACCGCGCCGGCAGAATGGCTAGAATGCGTCGGAAACCGACTCGCGAGTCGGTTTCCTGAAGTGGCGATCCCCCATGCCGGCGGAACAGGCCCGTAGCCAGCAGCGGCACGCGCGCATCCTGGACGCCGCGTTGCGCGTCTTCTCGCGCCAGGGCTTCCACCTCACGGCCGTCGACGACATTGCCGGCGAAGCGCGGACCTCGAAGGGGGGTGTCTATTTCCACTTCCCGACGAAACAGGCGATCTTCCTGGCGCTCCTCGACCGCATGGCCGGGCTGCTGCGCGCCCGGGTGCAGGCGGCGGTAGCCGGCGAGGCCGATCCGCTCGCGAAGGCCGACATCGCGCTCCAGGTCGTGCTGCAGACGTTCGCCTCCCATCGCACGCTCGCGCGGCTCTTCTTCGTGGAGGCGCTCGGCGCCGGCCCCGAGTTCCACCGGCGGATGCTTGAGATCCGCGGCGCGTTCGTCGCGCTCATCCAGGAGCACCTGGACGAGGCGGCCCGGCAGGGCGCCATCCCGCCGCTGGACACCGCCGCGGCGAGCCGCGTCTGGTTCGGAGCCCTCTCCGAGGTGGTCACGAGCTGGGTGCTGGCCGAGCCCCCGGGCCGCCTCGAAGAGAGCTACCCCACGGTTCGGGCCCTCCTGCTGCGCGGCATCGGCGCGCAGGTGCCCGCGCCAGAAGCCGCGCCGTCGGCGCCGCATGCTCGCAGCCGGTCCGTGCCGGCCGTCGGCGTCGCCCTGGGTGCGGCGGGGCCGGGCACCGACCTCGCCGGGTGCGTGCGGCCCGTGCTGGAGGAGGCGGCGCGGCGGGCCCGCGCCGACGGGCGCCCGGTCCTTGCCAGCGTCGTCGTCCCGGCCCCGCCGAGCGACCCACTCGCGTTCTTCAGGCGGGGGGCGGCGCTCGGGCCGGACCGGGCGGTGTGGAGTCGGCCGCGGACCGGGTTCAGCCTGGCGGCGGTGGGCGGAGCCTGGTCGATCGAGGGACGAGCCGAGCGGCGATTCCAGCAGACCGCCACCGCCTGGCAAGACATCCTTCGCGACGCGGTGGTGCGAGCGCCGGCCGATGTCATCGGGGTCGGGCCGGCGTTGATGGGCGGCTTCGCCTTCGAGACCACCCAGGAACGTCCCACGCGCTGGGACGGCTACCCGGACGGGCGGCTCATCCTGCCGCGCTGCCTGCTGACCCACGTCGACGGCGCCGCCTGGCTCACCACCAACGTCCTCATCTCGCCCGAGGGCGATACCGCCTCCGAGACCGAGGCGCTGGTGCGCGCTGCGTCGGTCCTGCTGCGCGAGCCGGACGCGAATGGACCGGTGGTGCACGAGGGCGTGGCTGCCGAGGTGGTGGACGAGCTGCCCGCCGCAGCCTGGCAGCGCAGCGTCCGCTCCATGGTCGCGCGGATCCGCGCCGGGGAGATCGAGAAGGCCGTGCTCGCCCGTGGAGCGCGGGCGCGGTCCGGCGTTCCGTTCGACGTCCCGCTGGCGCTGGCGCGGCTCCGGCGGGACTACCCGAGTTGCTTCGTGTTCGCCGTGGTGCGCGGCGACCGGTGCTTCCTCGGCGCCTCGCCGGAGCGCCTGGTCCGGCTGCGCGACGGCGTGGTGTCCACGATGTGCCTGGCGGGTTCGACGGCGCGGGGCACGACCGACGAGGAGGACCGCCGTCTCGGAGAGGCGCTGCTCGCCAGCCCCAAGGAGCGCGCCGAGCACGAGGTGGTGGTGCGCGCCCTGCAGGAAGCGCTGGCCGAGGTGTGCGACGGCGTTGCGCCCATCAGCACGCCGGTGCTGCTGAAGGTGCGGAACGTCCAGCACCTGCTGACCACCATCGTCGGGCGGGCGGTGGATGGCGCCTCCATCCTGGACGTGGTGGAGCGCCTCCATCCAACCCCCGCCGTTGGCGGCTACCCCAGGGAGGCGGCGCTCGCCGCCATCCGCCAGGAGGAGCGGCTGGACCGCGGCTGGTACGCGGGGCCTGTGGGCTGGCTCGACGCCGGCGGTGAAGGCGAGTTCGCGGTGGCGATCCGGTCCGGCCTGGTCTCGGGCAGGGAGGCCAGCCTGTTCGCGGGCTGCGGGATCATGGGCGACTCGGATCCCGATGCCGAGTACGCCGAGGCGTGGCTCAAGCTGCGACCGATGCTCTCGGCCCTCGGCGCGGACACGCCGTGAACGCCCCCGTGTCGGCGCCGCAGGCGCTGGCGAGGAGCGTCGGCTCGTTCGTCGACGAGCTAGTCCGGTCTGGTGTCCGCCACTTCTCGGCGGCCCCAGGGTCGCGCTCGACGCCGCTCGCGCTGGCGGTCGCCAACCACCCTGGCGCGAGGCTCTGGATGCATCTCGACGAGCGGTCGGCGAGCTACTTCGGCCTGGGGATGGCGAAGGCGCTGCGCGAGCCGGTGGCGCTCGTGTGCACCTCTGGTACGGCGGCTGCCAACTTCCTGCCCGCGGTCGTCGAGGCCTTCTACGGCCGCGTGCCGCTCGTCGTGCTCACCGCCGACCGGCCCCACGAGCTACGCGACTGCGGCGCTGCCCAGACCATCGACCAGGTCCGGCTCTACGGCTCGCATGTTAAGTGGTTCTTCGACCTGGAGGAGCCGGACGGGACCGACGCCTTGGTCCGGCACGCGCGCACGATCGCTGTGCGCGCGGTGTCGACCGCGCGGCACCGGCCGGCCGGGCCGGTGCACGTGAACTGCCCGTACCGCGAGCCGCTGATCCCGGACCGCACGCACCTGCCGGCTGGCAGGGAGGACGGCACGCCGCGCCCCACAACCTCCGTGGTCGAGGGGGCCCGTCTGGCCAGCGCGGCCACGTCGGCCGCGCTGGCCGAGGCGCTGGGTACCGTCCACCGAGGGCTGGTCGTCGCCGGTCCGCAGGACGATCCCGCACTCCCCGCGGCCGTGTCGGAGCTCGCCCAGGCGCTCGGCTACCCGATCCTGGCCGACCCGCTGTCCGGCCTCCGGTGCGGCAGCCACGACCGCTCGCTGGTTCTTGACGCTTACGACGCCTTCCTGCGCGACCCGGCGTTCGTCGAACGGGCTGGCCCGGAGGTGGTGCTGCGCTTCGGCGCCGTGCCTACCTCCAAGCCAGCGCTCCAGTTCCTCGAGCGCCACCCCGGCGCGCGCCACGTCCTGGTGGACGGTGCGAGCGCCTGGAACGATCCGGCGCGCCTGGCGACCGACGTGGTCCAGGCCGACGGCGCCGCGTTCTGCCGCCAGCTCCGCGAGGCGCTGGCCGCGGCCAGCCGGCCGGCTGGGCCCGAGGTCTGGGCGGACGCCTGGCGCGCGGCGGACCGCGCAGCGCGGGCGGCGATTCGGGACCGGCTGGAGACGATGGACGAGCTGTTCGAAGGCAAGGTGTTCGCGGAGCTGGCGGAGCTGCTCCCGCCCGGGGCTGCCCTGTTCGCGGGGAGCAGCATGCCCGTACGCGACCTGGACACCTTCTTCCCCGGTGGCGAACGGGGGATCCGCTTCCTCGCCAACCGCGGCGCGAACGGGATCGACGGCGTGGTCTCCAGCGCCCTGGGCGCCAGCGCCGCGGGCCTGGACCCCCTGGTGCTGGTGATCGGCGACATCTCGTTCTACCACGACTCGAACGGGCTGCTCGCTGCCAGCCAGCACCATCTGAATGCCACGATCGTGCTCTTGAACAACGACGGTGGGGGTATCTTCTCCTTCCTTCCCCAGGCGAGCCAGCCCGAGCACTTCGAGACGCTGTTCGGGACGCCGCACGGGCTGGATTTCCGCCCCATCGCCGAAGCCTACGGCGCCAGGTTCACCCGCGCGGCAACCTGGGAGCAGTTCCGCGCGGCGGTCGGCGCCAGCCTCGAAGAACGGGGCGTCGCGATCGTAGAGGTGCCCACGCAGCGCGCCAGGAACGTCGCCCTGCACCGCGAGATGTGGCTGGCCGTCTCGAGCGCGCTGCCCCCCGCGCACATGCTCGTGTAAGGGCCACCGCACGTGGGCGGGAGCGGGGCGGGGCGAGACACGGGCGTCGGGCGACCGCGCCGGGGCGGCCGGGCGGCGCGCGTCCTGGTCGACGGCATTGCGCTCGGCGTCGAGAGCGTGGGGGAGGGACCGCCACTGCTGCTCCTGCACGGGTTCACTGGCAGCGCTCGCACCTGGGACCCGTGCGTGGCTGCCCTTCAATCGGCTGTCCGCGTGGTGGCGGTCGACCTGGTCGGCCACGGCCGGTCGGACGCGCCCGCTGATCCGGCGCGCTACCGCATGGAACGGTGCATGGGAGACCTGGCGCGCGTGCTCGACCGGCTCGGGATCGAGCGGACGGGGGTGCTCGGCTACTCCATGGGCGGCCGCGTGGCGCTACACCTGGCGGCAGCCTACCCGGAGCGAGTGGCCGCGCTCGTACTCGAGAGCGCCTCGCCTGGACTGGCGGACCCCGCCGAGCGCGAGGCGCGCTCCCGTTCCGACCAGGAGCTGGCGGCGTCGATTGAGCGCGAGGGGATCGAGTGGTTCGTCGACTGCTGGGAACGCCTCCCGCTCTTCGCCAGCCAGGCCGCGCTTTCCGAGACGGCGCGCCGGCGGCTGCGTGCGCAACGGCTGCAGAATCGGCCCCATGGCCTGGCGAACAGCCTGCGAGGCATGGGCGCGGGTGCCCAGGAGCCGCTGTGGGACCGACTGGCGACGGTGGTGATGCCCACCCTGGTGGTGGTGGGCGAGCTCGACGCCAGGTTCCGCGTGGCTGGGGCGCGCATGGCAGCCAGTATGCCGCGCGCGTCCCTTGAAGTGGTCCCTCAGGCCGGGCACGCTGTCCACCTCGAACGCCCGGCCGACTTCACCGCGCGCGTCCTGGCATTCCTGGAGCGCTCCGCCCTCGCCGCGCCTCCGGCCCCGCCGCGGGCGCGGCACGATTGACACCCGCCCGGACGCGTTGCTAGACTGGCTTCGAACGCCTGTTCTAGCATGAGGTGGCCGTCTGGCTCGGCCGGAGGGATGGAAGCGTGTCGCGCAAGCTCTCAGAGCGTCAGCGGAACATCCTGACGTACATCCAGGAGTACGTGGAGGAGCGCGGGTACCCGCCGAGCATCCGCGAGATCGGCGACCGCGTAGGGATCTCCTCGACCTCGGTGGTCGACTACAACCTGCGGGTGCTCGAGCGGGAGGGCTACCTGCGTCGCGATCGGGAGGTGTCGCGTGGGCTCGAGCTGGTGGGGATCCAGCGGAACGGCCGCCGGCAGACCCCTCGCCTGATCCGGATCCCCGTCATCGGCCGGATTGCCGCGGGCGCCCCCATCGAAGCGATCGAGGACCCGACGGACGTCGTCGAGTTCCCGAGCGGCACGGTCCCGGCAGACTGCTTTGCCCTGCGCGTGCGCGGGACCTCTATGATCGAGGACCACATCGACGACGGCGACGTGGTGGTGGTCCGGCCCCAGGCGCACGCGGAGAACGGGGAGATCGTCGTGGCGATCGTCAGCGACGACGCCTCGCCCAACGGCGGCGCCACGCTCAAAAGGTTCTATCGTGAGGGCGACCAGGTGCGACTGCAGCCGCGCAACGCCGAGATGCAGCCACTCGTCGTCAGCGCCGAGCGGGTGGAGGTCAAGGGCAAAGTAGTCAAGCTCGTTCGCGACCTGTGAGCGGGCTCCGTGCGGGACAGGCCCGGCCGCGGAACCGGCCTCCGCTCGGGGAACCTTTCCGTCGAGGCGGGCGGGGCCGGCACAATTGGGCGCAGTGGCTGAGCGGCGTGAACCGGCGCGCACAGAGCGGATCTGGCTGAGCGTCGAGGCAGACCCGAGGAAGCCCGAGGCGGCTGCGCTCGGGGAGTCGATCCGTGCCTGGCTGCGCGAGCGGGACGCGCTCGCGCGCGAGCCGGCCGACGCGCAGGTGCAGCTCGTCCTCGGCGGCGATGGGATGGTCGTGCGGGCCGCCCGGGCAGCCTGCAACGTGCCCGTCCTCGGCGTCGACTTCGGCCAGCTCGGGTTCCTCGCCCACGTACCACCGACCCGCTGGGAATCACGGCTGAAGCAGGTGCTCGCGGGGCGCTACCAGGTGCGCGAGGACCCGACGCTGCACGTGGCGCTGGAACGCGGCAAGGAGACGCTCGCGACGCTGTGGGCGGTCCAGGACGCCGTGTTCCATGCGTACGTGGTGCCGCGCCACGGCCAGCAGATGGCGCTGCTCGAGGTGTATGTGGACGGCAAGTACTTCAACCTGATCCCCGGCGACGGGCTGATCGTGGCCACCGGGCCGGGATCCAGCGCCTACAACCTGGCGGCTGGCGGGCCCGTGCTCACCCCGGGGGGTGGCCTGCTCGCCATCACCCCCATCTGCCCCCACACGCCGATCAAGGGATCGTTCGCCGTGCCCGAAGGAACCTCCATCACGGTGGTCCAGAACGGCCGGTTCCCGGTCAACGTGTCCGTGGACGGCCAGGAGTCGTTCGACGCCTTCATGCCCGGAGACGTGGCGCACGTCCGCGCCGACCCGCGCCGCTTCCGACTGGTCACCTTCAAAGACGTGAGCTTCTATGACCGCTTCCGCCAGCGGTTCAATTACCGCATCCGCCCCGGCTACCAGGCTTCGGGGCTGCACCACGAGCACTGACACCGCGCATCAGGCGCCGTTCGCCCGCCCCCCGCCGCCAGTGGGCTCGGGAAGGCCTGCTACAGGCGGGCATCCACCGCGTCGGCGCAGCGGACGTCGCCCGGCGTGCAGCCGGCCGGCACCATGGGGAAGACCGACTCCTCCACGGGCACCCGCACGTCCACCACCGCCGGCCCGGGATGCAGCGCCGCAGCCTGGAGCGTCGGCTCGAGCTCGCCGCGCCGGCGGACGGTGGCCGCCCAGCACCTGTGCGCCCTGGCGAGCGCCGCGAAATCTGGCTGCGGGAGCAGCGACTGGCTGTAGATGCCGTCGTAGAAGAGCTCTTGCCACTGGCGGACCATGCCGAGGCACTGGTTGTTGACGACGATGACCTTGACGGCCAGGTTGTTGGCCGCCAGCGTGGACAGCTCGGGCGCGCTCATCTGGAAGCCGCCGTCGCCCACCACCGCCCAGACCGGGCGGCCCGGGTCGGCCACCTTCACGCCCAGGGCCGCCGGCAGGGCGTACCCCATCGTCCCGAGCCCGCCGCTGGTGAGCACCTGGCCGGGTCGCTCGAAGCCGTGGTGCAGGGCGACGAACATCTGGTGCTGGCCGATGTCGGCGACCACCACACCGGCCCCGCCCGTCACGCGGCGCAGCGTCCTCACCAGCTCAGGCGAGGTCGGCAGCGCGTCGGCGTCTTCGGTCGCGTGGGCCAGGCCGCACGCAGCGTGCTCGCTCGACCACGTGCGCAGGCGGTCCCACCACCCCGGCCGCTCGCGCGGCGCAGCCCGATCGGCAAGCGCCGCCAGCGCGGCCCGCGCATCGGCGAGGATCGCCACGTCGGTGCGCACCACGCGGCCGAACGCGGCCGGATCCACGTCCACGTGGACGATCTGGGCGGCGGGGGCGAAGTCCCGGGGGCGGCCGACCACGCGGTCGTCGAAGCGCATGCCGATGCCGAGGATCAGGTCGGCGTGGTGCATGGCCAGGTTCGCCTGCACGGTGCCGTGCATGCCCACCATACCCAGGGCCTGGCGATGGTGCTCGGGGAATACGCCCAGCCCAAGCAGCGTGGTGCCAACCGGTAAGCCCGCCCGTTCAGCCAGGGCGTGCAGCTCGGCCGTGGCGCCCGCCATCGCCACGCCGTGGCCGGCGATGAGGAGGGGGCGCTCAGCGTCTCGCAGCAGCTCGGCCGCACGCTCGATACCGGCAAGGGCCACCGGAGACAGGTGGCGCGCCGGGCCGGGCGCACGCGCGCCCGCCGGGCGCCCGTGGTCGTCGAGCCCGCGCCCGGACGCCTCGACCGTCGCGAGCTGGACGTCCTTGGGGAGGTCGACAAGCACGGGGCCAGGGCGGCCGTCAGTGGCGACACGGAACGCCTCCGCGAGGACGGACGCGATCTCTTCGGGGCGCAGGACCTGGAAGGCGGCCTTGGTGATAGGGCCGACCATGCTCACCACGTCCACTTCCTGGAAGGCCTGCGTGCCGATGGCCGGCCGCGCAACCTGGCCGGTGATTGCGACGACAGGAACGCAATCCATGAAGGCGGTAGCGAGGCCGGTCAGGAGGTTCGTGGCGCCCGGTCCGCTGGTCGCAACGCAGACACCGACCCGGCCCGTCGCCCGCGCGTAGCCATCTGCCGCGTGCGCGGCGTTCTGCTCGTGCCGGACGAGGAGGTGGCGGAGCTGGGGATAGCCGGCGAGGTCGCGGTAGAAGGGCAGGGCCGCGCCGCCGGGGTAGCCGAAGAGCGTGTCCACGCCCTGGGCGAGCAGGGCCTCGCAGACGAGCTGGCCGCCGCTGCGGACGGCGGTGGGGGCGGAGCCGCGTCTGGGTGGTGCAGGTACAAGAGCGACCAAGATTCTCTCCTCTCGTCGCTCATGAGCGCGCTGCTCGGCGGCGGGGTGCCGGCCTCGTCGCCTCTCCGGGGCCCAACAAGAAGGCCCGCCCCTGTGCGAGGGACGGGCCTGTCAGGTCCGTGGTACCACCCTGTTTCCCCGCCGAAGCGGAGCGCTCATGAGGTACGTGTGGCATACCTCTGCCGCTGCTAACGGGCGGCAAGCCCGGCACCGCCTACTACCCGGGTATTGGGTGTCGGGTATTGGGTGTCGCGGGTTCGGCTCGGTCCGTCCCCTGGCACCTGTGACCCGCCACCCGAGACCTGAGGTTCGGGATGCGGCTCGGGAGGGATCTCCGCCTCGACCGACCGCGCCCGCCTTCCACCTCGCCGCGGGCTCTCTGGAGCGGCTCCTTCGAGGCGGCACTGTCTCCGTCAGCGCCGTGCGCTTACTGTATCGGCCGGACGCGGCGCGCGCAACAGGTGGATGCTCCAAGACGGCGCGCGGCTCAGTGGGAGCGCGGCTCGCGTAGCATCTCCGAGAGGCGCACGGCGTTCGTGGTCGCTCCGGGCAAGCCGCCCAGCTCGGGCGCCAGGGCGTCATTATTGAAGTAGGCGTAGACGTCGGCTCCGGCGTCGAGCTCGCCGCGGATACGCTCGGCCCACGGGCGAAGCTCCGCGTCCGGGAAGGAGCCCGTGTGCTCGCCGCTGTGGAAGCGCACGTAGCTCCACGAGGCAGTCCGGCGGCTCGCCAGCGGGATTCCCCACCCTACGGGCAGGCACAGGGCGGCGTCGTGCTCGCCCAGGAGGTCGAACACCTCGTCGACCAGCCAGCTCTTGTGGCGCAGCTCGAACGCCCAGCGCTGGCCGGGGTACGCCTGGAGCACGTCGAAGAGCTGGCGCAGCCGCTCGAAGTTGAGCGTCCACCAGCCGGGGAGCTGGAACAGGACCGGGCCCAGCTTCTCCTGCAAGCCGCCGGCGCTGTGCATCAGCCGCTTCAGCGGGTCCTCGGGGTCCTTCAGCTTTTTCAGGTGGGTGAGGTAGCGGCTGGCCTTGACGGCGAACTGGAAGCCCGCAGGGGTCTGCCTGCGCCAGGCCTCGAAGGTCGCGCGTGCGGGCAGCCGGTAGTACGAAAAGTTGATCTCGACCGTGCCGAAGTGCCGAGCGTAGAACGGCAGGAGCTGCTCGCTCGGCAGCTTCTCCGGGTAGAACGGGCCCATCCAGTGCCTGTAGACCCAGCCCGACGTGCCAACCCAGAGCGCGGGCATGTGCCCAGGGTAGCGCGGGCGCGGAGACGGGGCGAAACCTGGCGGCCTCTCGATCCAGGGACGTGTGGGCAGGCTGCACGCAGTGGCGATTCCCCATCTGGCGTGACGGACTTGGGGCCGCGCCTCCCGCCGCCCGTGCCATGCCGGGAGGAAGCTATCGGCAGTCGACTCGTGCGCGACCCGCCAGGTCTTGCCGGATGTCCGCTGCGATGCTGAACGGGGCGAGCCGGCCGCCTCCAGGTGCGCCGAGACGGAGCCCTGGCTGCGCTCAGGGTGGCCCGTGCGCCATGCATTCCAGCGCGGCAGCCAGTTGGCCGTCCTGCGGTGCAGGCGCTCAGGCGGCGTGTCGGGGCTCGGACGGCACGGCGGCAGGCGGCTCCCGGTGCTGCCCGACGCCGTGCCCGGTCACGCCGATCATGTGGCGGTAGGCCAGCTCGCCCCCGTACCACCCGGTCACACCCAGCAGGCCCGCGGTGAGCGCTGAGAGGATCAGCCCCCACGGCAGGATGGCCGCTGCCGGACTGGGCAGCCGCAGCGCCAGGTTGCCGAGCGCAACGAGGAGCACGACGGCGTTGCCCACGAAGTGGATCCAGCCGTCGACATGCACGCGCGCCCGCTCGATGGTCCAGAAGTCGACCAGGCCGACCGCTGCCGCCAGCGCGCCTGTCGCCAGACCTGTGCCGACGAGCCAGAGCGATGCGCGAGCCCAGAAGGGGTCGGCTGTTCCCCAGTAGGCAAGGTCTGTGACGAGGGCGCCCACCAGGGTGGTGATGGGCAGCGCCACCAGCATCGGGTGGATCGGGTGGCCGGCGATCGCGGCCGTGCTCGGCACGCCCTGCGTGTGCTCCCGGTGTTCCCCTGCCATAGCGTGTTCCTCCCGGTGGCCAGCGGTGGGGTCCTGTCTCGCCCGACCTCAGCAGCAGATCGCGTGCCACCCCGCGGCCACCCGCCACCGCGCCCCGGCGCCGGCGAGGGCGCTGGCACGGACCGTGCGCACCGGCGGCGCAGCGCAACGGCATACGAGGAGGGCTACGCATGTCGCAGCCGGAGCGGTTCTACGTCGAGGCTGTCCGGCCGGCCGTGGGCGCGCCCGGTGGGCACAGTCCGCGCGGTGAGGCGCCACCGCCGGGCGACACGCCGCCGCCGACGGAGGGGATCCGCCGGCTTCAGGGGCGCGAGCTCGGCCGAGGGGAGCTGGAAACCTACGGCCAGGTGGAGTGGCAGGGCGACGACCGCGCTGTGCTGCGCGCTGGCGGGATGACCTTCAGTCTCCGCCTGCGCGCAGGAAGAGGGCCAGATGTCCGCCGTGCGAGCCCGTTCCTTGGAGCGGCCAGCGGCCTGCTCGCCACGCTCCCCATGACGCTGGCGATGGAGCTGCTCCACCGGCGCTTGCCGGCGCGCCAACGCTCCCCCTTGCCGCCGTGGTGGATAACCCGGCGGACGCTGGGCAGGGCCGGGCTGGGCGACGGGCTGAGACTGAGCGGGTACCCGGCGGTGTGGCAGTGGACGCCGGCGACGTTGGCCGGCCACTTCGCCTATGGGGCCGCAGCCGGGGCGCTCTACGCGCCACTCGCGCGGGCCGTGCGCCTGCCGGCCCTGCCGGGTGGCATCGGGTTTGGCCTGCTCGTGTGGCTGGCCAGCTACCTCGGCTGGCTGCCGGTGGCCGGGCTCTTCCCACCTGCCACGGAGCAGCCCAAGGAGCGGAACCTCCTCATGGTGGGCGCTCACGCACTGTGGGGCGCGGTTCTCGGGCTCCTCGTCACCCGGGGATATACGGGTACAGGGACAGCGCCTCTGCCCGCTGCCCGACTGCCGCGCTGACGGAGCTGACGGGTCCCACGATCCCGGCGCGCTCTGGCACTGCCGGAGACGCCCGCGGAGTTGCCGCTGAGCCCAGGCGCGCTGGCGAGGCACGCCCGAGCGTGGTAGTCACTGCCGACACGCAGATCCTGCCCGTAGCCGGGCGCCTGGCCGTGCCACTCAGAGGTACCCCGTGAGCCGCCCACACCCATGCTGATCCTGGCGGTGTCGGCCTGACCCTGGTGAGCGCCGCGGCGGCCCTCGGCGCCCGAGGGCCGCCGCCCGACTTGACACCCGTGGCGTCCACGCGTAGGATCTGTAAAGCTTTTCATGGTAACGTTTTCAGCGGCTGGGCCGAGCTGAGATGGCGACGATCCAGGACGTGGCGCGCCAGGCGAGGGTCTCCATTGCCACGGTCTCGCGCGTCCTGAATGGCGGGGCGCCGGTCAGCCAGGTGACCCGCGGGCGCGTGTTGCAGGTCGTGGCCGACCTTGGGTTCCAGCCCAATGCCCTGGCGCGCGCGCTCCACCAGAAGCGGACCCGGAGCGTCGGCCTGCTCGTGCCCGACATCTCGAACCCCTACTACCCAGAGCTGGCACGCGGGGTCGAGGACGCCGCGTGCGACCACGGCTACTCGGTCGTCATCTGCAACACATACGCGCGCCCGGACAAGCTGCGGGAGTACGTGCGCGTGCTGGGCGAGAAGCGGGTGGACGGACTCATCCTGGGGGGCGGCGCCGGGCGCGAAGCGGACGACGCCCCGCCGGTCGATCCCGAAGCGTGGCGGGCGGTGGTGGGCATCGGCTACCGCGGCCTCGGGTTCCCGACGGTGGGGATCGACAACCGGCGTGCGGCGCACGAAGCCGCGGCGCACCTGATCGGCCTGGGCCACCGACGCATCGGCTTCATCGGTGGTCCGCTGGAACGGCTGACCGTGCAGGAGCGCCTCCTCGGCTTCGAGCAATGCCTGGCCGAGCACGGACTGGAGCGTGACCCGGCTCTCGTGCGCGGGGGAGACTTCCGTCCGTCCGGCGGGTACGCGGTGACGCGCGAGTGTCTGGACCTTCCGGAGCCCCCGACGGCGGTCCTCGCCGCGAACGACCGCATGGCGATCGGGGCGATCGCGGCCGTGACCGATGCCGGCTTGCGCGTGCCGGGCGACGTGGCTGTCGTCGGGTTCGACGATACCCCGGTGAGCGCCTACATCAGGCCGGGGCTCACGACGGTTTCGATCCCAGCCTACGAGCTCGGCGCCACGGCGATGCGCCAGGTGCTGCGCCTCCTGGACGAGGGCGGAGCGGTGGACCAGAGCACCCTCCTGCCAGCCCGGCTCGTCATCCGCGAGTCGAGTGGCGGAGTACGGCGGCCGGTGCGTGCTCCCCGCCAGGGGTCCGGCTCGCAACCAGCAGCGTAGTGGAGCGGAAGGCTCGGAAAAAGAGAGGAGACGCGCGGAATGGCCGATGCGGAGCTGCGGCACAACATCCTGGAATTGCCGGCCTACGACGTGAAGGAGTGGCACAAGCGGACCGACACCATCTTGATCCCCATGGGGAGCGCCGAGAAGCACGGCCCGCACGTGCCGACCGGCACCGATTCCTTCGTCACGATCGCGGTGGTGGAGCGAGCCGCTCGGCTGGCGAACGTGCCGCATACGCCGCTGATGCCCTTCGGCTATTCGCCCCACCATGCGGGCGAGGTGTGCTGGGGCACCGGGACGATCACCATTCCGGCCGAGACCTATCGCGAGGTGGTGTACGCCATCGGCCGCAGCCTGGCGTTCTCCGGCTTCAGCAAGCTGGTGTTCGTCTCTCACCACGGCTCGAACAGCCGTCCGATCGAAGAGCCGCTGCGGCGGCTGCGCTTCGAGCAGGGCGTCTTCGCGTGTTGGTACAAGACCCCCACAGAGCGTGAGACGACTGTGTTGAAGGGCATCCTGGAGGGCCCACCGGAGGACACGCCGGGCTGGCACTCCGGCGAGCTGGAGACGGCGACCATGCGCGCCTACGAGCAGGAGCACAACCTGCCCGGGTTGACCCGCATGGAGCGCGCGCCGCGGACGAGCCACGCACACGCGCCGGGCTGGATGGGGCCCGCCTTCTCGAAGAAGGATGGCACGGCAACGGTCATCTTCCAGGGGTCGGAGAACATCACCGTGCCGATGAACCACCACGAGTACGCGGACGATGGTGTGATTGGCGACCCGCACTGCAACACGACGCCGGAGAAGGGCTTCCGGATCTTCGATCGCATGGCCGAGCACCTGGCGGCGTTCGTGGAGGAGGTGAAGCGATTCGAGGGCTTCAACCCGCCGGCCGAGAAGCGCGACTGGCCGCAACGGGCGTGGTGAGCGATTGAGGCCGCCGGGCTCGGGGGTCCTCCGTGCGCCCCCGAGCCCGGCGGAGCGCGTGGCGCCCGGTATTCGGAAGCGAGAGGGCTGGTGGCCAGTGGCAAGCGCTGGCCCACAGGCTGAGCACCCGGAAGGTGGGGGAACGCGATGATCGCGGTCCTGGCGACACTCGATACCAAGGGGCCAGAGGCGGCGTACGCCGTCGAGTTGCTGCGTACGCGATACGGCCGTGAGGCCTACCTGCTCGACGTCGGCACCGTCGCCGGTCCGGGCTCGCCCACGCCCACCGCCACGCGCGAGGAGGTCATGGCCGCGGCAGGGACGACGTCCGCGGAGCTCGCCACGGCTCGCCGCGATGAGGCGATGGCGGCCATGGGCCGCGGCGCAGGACGCATCCTGGCTGCTCTCCACGCCTCGGGGCGCCTGCGCGGTGTGCTGGCGCTGGGGGGCAACCAGGGCACGGCGATCGCCGGGATCGCCCTCCGCGCCCTGCCCCTGGGGCTGCCGAAGCTCATCCTGTCCACGATTGCCTCGGGCAACGTCCGGCCGCATATCGGCCACAGCGACACAGCCCTGCTCTTCTCCGTGGCCGACCTGCTCGGCGGGCCGAACAGCATCACCGGCCCGATGATCGAGCGGGCCGTCGGCGCGCTGGTGGGCATGGTGGACGCGGCGCGTCCGCTCGCGCCGCGCTCGGGCGGGCGGGTGGCCGCCCTGACTGCGCTGGGCAATACCGAGCCGGCAGCGCGGCGCATCCAGGCCGGACTCGAGTCGACGGGCTGGGAGGTCGTCGGATTCCACGCCTCGGGCGCGTGCGGATCGGCGATGGAGCAGCTCGTCGAGGAGGGGGTGGTGAACGCCGTCGTGGACCTCACCCCGCACGAGCTGATCGGCGACGTCTTCCCCGACGAGATCTACCGGCCCACCCGGCCGGGCCGGCTGCTGGCCGCCGGTCGCAAGGGCCTCCCCCAGGTGGTCGCCCCTGGCGGCCTGGAGTACTTCTGCTTCGGCCCCCCGGAGAGCATCCCGCCGCAGTACCGCGGCCGGCCCACCCACTACCACAACCCCTTCAACCTGAACGTGCGGGCGACGGCGGCCGAGCTGGCGATCCTGGGCGCCGAGATGGCGCGACGGTTGAACCAAGCCCTGGGGCCGGTGGCCGTGCTGATCCCCTGCCTGGGGTGGTCGGTGGTCGGCTCTCCGGGCGGGCCGCTGCACGACCCGACTGCCAACCAGGCCTTCGTGGACGCCTTGAGAGACGAGCTCCGGCGCGACATCCCGGTGGAGGAGCTCGACCTGGCGATCAACGATCCGCCCTTCGCCGATCGGTGCGTGGACTGGCTCGCCCGGCTGGCGCAGCAGTCTGAGCGCCTCGTGCCAGCTGCTCCGGGTGGCTCGGCCCGCGGGGGCCACCGGCACCAGAGCCTGCCACAGGCCTCACCACGGCCGGCGCCAGCTCGGCCGGACGCTGGGGAAGACGTCCAAACCGGCGGCGGCGTGATCGCCAAGACGTCGACGCCGCGACGACGCGCGGCGCCACCATCGGAGGCGATCTCCGACGGGGAGGGATGAGATGAGCGACGTGGCAACGTCGACCGCGGAGACGCAGGCTGGTCCGAGCACGCTCCTGCCCAGCGGGAGGCGGCCCGCAGTGGGACGAGTCGTCCGTCGCTGGCTGCGAACCAACGGCGTCGTCATCGCCGTCTACGTCGCGCTCTTCCTGGCCTGGGAGGCCGGCACCCGCGTCTTCGAGGTGCCCGCGTTCCTCCTGCCCCCGCCCTCAGCCATCCTGGCGCGGCTCGCCGAGAACCCGGCCCGCCTGGCGGTGCACACCGGCACCACGCTCCAGGAGGTCCTGGGTGGCTTCCTGCTCGGCGTAGCCGTCAGCCTCCCGCTCGGCCTGCTGATCGTCTGCTCGCGCTTCCTGGAGCGACTCGTCTACCCGTTCCTGGTGGCCTTCCAGGCCATCCCCAAGGTGGCGCTCGCCCCCATCCTGGTGGTCTGGTTCGGGTTCGGCCCGACCTCCAAGGTCATGCTCGGCCTCGTCACGGCGATGTTCCCGATCGTCATCAACACGGTCATCGGCCTCAACCAGACGCCGCCCGAGATGATCCACCTGATGCGCTCGCTGGGCGCCTCATCGCTCCAGACCTTCCTGAAGATCCGGCTGATCGCCGCCGCCCCGTACATCTTCGGCGGCTTCAAGGTCGGCATCACGCTCGCCGTCGTCGGGGCGGTGGTCGGCGAGTTCATCGCCTCGAACAGCGGCCTCGGCTACCTCCTCCTGGTCGCCAACAACTCGTTCGACACGGCCATGCTGTTCGGCGTGGTCGTGGTGCTGTCGCTCATGAGCATCGTGCTCTTCTACCTCATCGAGCTGCTCGAGGCGCTCGTGCTGCCGCGTCCGCTGCGTCGCAAGGGCACCGACCTCGGCACGGGAGCGCAGGCATGAGCCTGGCGATTCGGCCCTCGCGGCTGGACCAGGCGGTCCACGCCAGCAGTCGAGCGGCTGCGGCGGCAGCACCGGTCCGCGTGGTGGAGGTGTCGCGCGTGTACGAGCGAGACGGTGAGGGCGACCTGCTGGCGGTGGACCGGGTCAGCCTGGACGTGGCGCCCTCGGAGTTCTGCAGCATCCTCGGGCCGAGCGGATGCGGGAAGAGCACCCTGCTGATGATGATCGCGGGGCTGTACCGCACCAGCTCGGGGCAGATCTTTGTCAACGACACGCTCGTCGACGGGCCGTGCACAGGGTTGGGCATGGTGTTCCAGAAGGACGTGCTACTGGACTGGCGCACGGTGCTGGACAACGTCCTGCTGCCGATCGAGGTGAAGCGTCTTTCCAGGGCCGCTTACCGCGATCGTGCGCTGGGTCTGCTCGAGCTGGTGGGGCTGCGCGACTTCGCCGGCGCGTATCCCGACCAGCTCTCCGGCGGCATGCGGCAGCGGGTGGCCATCTGTCGGGCCCTGGTCCACGACCCACCGCTGCTCCTGATGGACGAGCCCTTCGGGGCACTCGACGCGCTGACCCGCGAGAAGCTGAACCTCGACCTGATGCGGCTCACCACGGAGTCGGCCAAGACGGTGATCTTCATCACCCACAGCATCGACGAGGCAGTGCTGATGTCCGACCGCATCGTGGTGATGGCGCCGCGCCCGGGCACGGTGCTGCGGACGCTGACGGTCGACCTATCCAAACCACGGACCCTGGCCACCCGAGCCGACCCGCGGTTCCACGAGCTCGTCAACGAGATCCGCGGCGTCTTCCACTCGATGGGGATTATCTGATGACGAGGGGAGTCTCGAGATGACTGCTGAGAGCAACGCCACCC
>CAYSYM010000030.1:0-44303 GCA_964435115.1 uncultured Chloroflexota bacterium
TAGTTGAGCGCGGCTAACTTGTTGTCGGCTGGTGGGATGACCGGGCCGAAGTAGTCCGTCGCTATGTCCGGGGGCTCGCGCGGGCCAGACGCCAGGTCGATGAAGATGACGCCTTGCTTCTCCAGGTCCTCGCGGATGGAGTGGTAGACGACCTCCGACTCGTACTGCGCGGAGACGCCGGCTAGGAACTTGCGCTCGGCTTCGGGGATACCCAGCTTGTCGAACGTCTCCTTGATGTAGGCGGGGACGTCGTCCCAGCTCTTCTCGGCGCTCTTCTCCTGGGGGCGGACGTAGTAGAAGATGTTGTCGAAGTCGATCTCGTCCAGGTTCGCCAGCGGCCAGCGGGGCATCGGCTTCCGCAGGAAGATCTCCAGGGCGCGCAGCCGGAACTGGCGCATCCAGTCGGGCTCGCCCTTCATCTCGGAGATCTGCTCGACGATTGGGCGATTGAGGCCGCGCTGCGACTTGAAGGCGTACGTCGCCTCGTCGTGGAACCCGTACTTGTAGTCCTTCGTGAGCTCTTGGACCTTAACGGCCATTGGCAGATACCTCCCCGTCCGGTGCCTCCAGGCCCAGGCGGCGCATGATTGGCGCGTAGCCCTCGGCCTCGAGCTGGTGGACCAGCTCCGCCGCGCCGGATTCCACGATGCGCCCGGCCACCAGGACGTGCACCCTGTCGGGCTGGATGTAGTTGAGGATGCGCTGATAGTGGGTGATGAGCAGGAAGCCCATCGCCGGCTGGCTCTCGTGAACGGCGTTGACGCCTTCGCTCACGATGCGTACGGCGTCGATGTCCAGGCCTGAGTCGATCTCATCCAGGACCGCGACCCGTGGCTTCAGCACCGCGAGCTGGAGCACCTCGGCCCGCTTCTTCTCGCCGCCTGAGAACCCCTCGTTCAGCGAGCGGGTGGCGAAGCTTGGGTCGATCTTCAGCCGCTCCATCTGCTGGTTCAGCTCCCTACGGAACTGCACGGCGTTCGTCGAGTCGCCCCGCACGGCCTTCACGGCCGCGCGGAGGAAGTGGCCGGTCGCCACGCCGGGGATCGCCACCGGGTACTGGAACGCCATGAACAGGCCGCGCCTGGCGCGCTCGTCCGGCCGGAGGCCCGCGATCTCCTCGCCGTCCAGCAGGATCCGCCCGGCGGTAACCTCGTAGCGCGGGTGCCCCATGAGGGCGTTGGCCAGCGTGCTCTTGCCGGAGCCGTTGGGGCCCATGAGGGCGTGCACCTCCCCTGGCTGGACGACGAGGTCGACGCCGCGGAGGATCTCCTTCCTGTCCACCGAGACATGGAGGTCCTGGATCTCGAAGAGCGGGCCGGTGCTGCTGATGGTGCCGTTGGTGTGGGTCATGCGTGTGTCAGGGTTCCCGAGGGTCGTGATGGGAGAGGCGCGCCGAGCGCGGTGAGCGGGACGAAGCTCCCGGCGCCAGCCGACGGGGCGCCGTGAGGGAGCAGGTCGTCCAGCGTCGTCGCGTCCAGCACAGCGAGGATGGCCGCCTGCACGCGGCCCCAGATGGATCGCGACATGCACATCGACTCGACCGAGCACGCGCCGGGGAGGTAGTCCTCGGCCGTGCACTCGACCGGTGCGATCTCGCCTTCCAGGACCCGGTACACGTCGCCCACCGTGATCTCGGCGGGCGAGCGGGCGAGGCGGTACCCTCCGTGCACGCCGCGGGTACCCTCAACCAGGCCGGCGCGGCGCAGCTCGCCGACGAGCTGCTCCAGGTAGGCCACGGGCAGGCACTCCATCCGAGCGATCTCCGAGATGGAGACCAGCCGGCCTTCGCCGTAGGAGTGCGCCAGCTCGGTCATGGCGCGGAGGCCGTAGTGGACGCGGGTGGAAACCTTCATGGACGTGGTGGAACTCGGCGAGAATTCCTAGTAAGCTAGTCGGAATTATCTAGGCTGGTGCGGTATGCTGTCAATGGGAACCCGGTGGCGGTCGCCCCGGGGCCGGACCTCGGCAGGGCGCCGGTGTGGCCCGTGCGCTGAGTTGCCCGGACACCTGGCGCCGGGAGCTCAGTCCGGGCGCGACACCGGTCTGCCGAGACGACGGCCGGTGCGTCACGGCACCGGCTGGAAGACAGACTGCGGGAGGGGAACGACGACAGATGGCGATGATCACGATCAGCGCGGCGGCCGCGGCGAAGGTGAAGGAGCTCCTGGAGGAGCAGGGCAAGACAGACCACGCGCTGCGCATCTTCGTCCGCGGCATGAGCTGCTCCGGCCCGGCCTACGGCATGGCGCTCGACAGTGAGCCGGCTCCGGAGGACACCGTGAGTGTGCTGGACGGCATCAGGATCGTCGTCGACCCGCTGAGCGCCCAGTACCTGGGCGGAGCCGAGGTCGACTTCGTGGAAGGGCTCACGGGGAGCGGTTTCAGGGTGACGAACCCGCACCTCGCTCCCCAGACGAGCGGCGGCTGCGGCAGCGGCGGCTGCGCCTGCGGACACTGAGGGACGTCTGGCCCACCCCCGGGTGGCGAACAGTACCCGCGCCTCGGGGCGGGCGCGGGTACAATGCCCTGCTCGCCCCTTTAGCTCAACGGCAGAGCAGCGGACTTTTAATCCGACGGTTCAGGGTTCGAATCCCTGAGGGGGCACCACAATTTCCAGTACGGAGAGGGCCAGAAGCAGGCCCGCTGGAGTGGCCGGAGGCCGGTTCTGTAGCAACCGAGTCTAGCAACCGGCACCAAGCCAGCTGGTCGGCCCCGGTGGCCGAGGCCCTCGCCCGCCCGGCGCGCCACACCCCTCGGCGACGCCCGGGTGCACGGGGCGCGTTGACGCTGCTGGTGGGCGCCTCGGATAATCGCTCCAGCGTCAGGGTCCGCCCTGCCCCCGCCTGCATGCAGCTTGTCGCCAACCAGCAACTCGTGCGCAACCGCGTGCGGCTCGGGTTGGGGCTATACGTGGTGTCGATCGGCGTGCTGGTGGCGGGGCTCATCCTCACCAACCAGGCGGACACCACGGGCGGCTTCCCGTACTACGCCTGGCTCACCATGCCGGTCGGCGTGCTCCTCTGGGCCATTGCGCTCAGCCAGCTCCGGCGCTGGGGGCCGCACCGCAAGCAGACCGACGAGCTGGGGAAGGCGATCCGTGGACTCGACGACCGCTACAAGCTGTACGCCTTCCTGGCCAGCGACCTGCCCGACTACATCCTGGTCGGCCCGGGCGGAGTCCAGGTGATCATCGCCAAGTCGGAAGGCGGTCCGGCGATCTGCGAGCGCGACCGTTGGAAGAAGCCCGATCAGAACCTCTTCACCGGCCTCTTCGGCCAGCCCTTCGGCAACCCGTCCGACGACGCCCGGCGGCAGCTCGACGGCCTGCGCCGAGTGCTCGCCCAGGAGGGGCTCGGCGACGTCCCCGCCGGCGCGCTGATCGTGTTCACCAACCCCAAGGCCCACCTGCGCCTGGAAGGCTGCAGCACGACCGTGACCAAGCTGAAGGAGCTCAAGGACGTGCTCCGCCGTGCCGCCGGCAAAGGCCAGAGCGTCGTGCTGAGCGCCGCCCGTGTCCGCGAGGTGCAGGCCGCCTTCGACCGTCGGCTGCAGACGGCGCGTAGCTGGCGCTGAGCGCACGGGCCTCTCCCGACGTGTCGCGCCGCGCCTCCCTCGTCCTCACCGTCGCGTCCGCGCTCAGCCTGCTCATCCTGGGCGCCAGCCCTCAGACGCTCCAGGCAGGTGGAGGGGCGCCGCCAGACACACTGCTCGTCACCCTGGTGCGCGGGACCGAAGCCGCGGCGGCGGAGGCGCTCTTCCAGTCGGCCGGGGTCCGGGTGCTGGACGCCGTGCGGCCGTTGCCGGTCTACCGCGTCGCACCTGGTGGCGACCCGGCCGACGCGCTCAAGGTGCTCCGCGCGAGCCCGAACGTCCGCGACGCGCAGCCGGAGGGGGAGCAGGTGATCCAGCTCGTCCCGAACGACGCGCTCTACCGCGCCTACCAGTGGAACGTGCGGCGGATCGGCGCCGAGACGGCCTGGGACCTGCGTCCCACGGCGCCAGAGGTGGTGGTGGCCGTGCTCGACACCGGCGTCGACCTGAGCCACCCCGACTTGCAGCCGAACCTGCTGGTCGACCAGGGGTACGACTTCATCAACGAGACGCCGGTCCCGCAGGACGACGAGTCGCACGGGACGGCAGTTGCCGGCATCATCGGCGCCGTGGGCAACAACCGCGAGGGCGTGGCCGGGATCGCCTGGCGGGTGAAGATCCTGCCCATCAAGGCGCTGAACGCGCGCGGCCGGGGACCGGACAGCGCCATGGTGAAGGCGATCGTCTACGCAGTCGACGCCGGCGCGCGCATCCTCAACATCAGCTCGACTGGTAGCCGCTACTCGGCGGCGCTGGAGGAGGCCGTGGCCTACGCGCGGGATCGCGGCGTGCTCATCGTCGCCGCGGCCGGCAACACCGGGAACCAGGACAACGAGCCCACGTACCCGGCTGCGTTCGAGGGCGTGCTCGCGGTGGGCGCGGTGGACGAACGCGACCAGATGGCGCCCTTCTCCCAGCACGGCCCGTTCATCCAGCTCGTGGCACCCGGGGTGGACGTCCCCAGCACCACCTGGAGGGGTGCCGGCCGGGGCGCATACGCGAGCCAGTCGGGCACCTCCATCGCGGCGCCGCACGTCTCCGGGGTGGCCGCGCTCCTGTGGGCGATGCGGCCCGACCTCTCGGCCACGCAGATTGCCGAGACCCTGCGTGCCACCGCCGAAGACCTCGGGCCGCCGGGCGCCGACGACGCCTTCGGCGCCGGGCTGGTCAGCGCCGCGCGCGCCGCGGCCACGTTACGCCTGGGCGTGCGGCCGGCGGACGACGGTGTGGCATTTCGGCCCGAGCCGCTCGCCGCCGGCGCTGCTCCACCGCCCCCTCCGCTGCCGCTCGAATCTCGCCGCTGGTATTTCGCGGAAGGCAGCACCAACCCGCCGTTCGACACCTGGTTCGCGCTCCAGAACCCGAGCGACCGCGCTGCTAACGTGCGTTTCACCTTCCTGACCCCCGGAGGCGCGCAGCGCACCCAGGAGGTGTGGGTGGCAGCCAATGGACGCGCCGCGCTCTACGCCAACCAGGTCGTCCCGGCCGCCGAGTTCGGGACCGTCGTGCAATCGGACGGGCCGGTCTACGTAGAGCGTTCTATGTACTTCGGCCACGACGGCCAGTCCTCCACCGGAGTACGCGAGCCGGCGCGGACCTGGTACCTGGCCGAGGGATCGACTGCTCCCAACTTCGACACCTGGCTCCTGCTCACGAACCCCAATCCGGCGCCCGCGCAGGCCCGCCTCACGTTCATGCGGGAGGATGGGTCGATCGTCGAGCGCCTCGAGCCACTGGCTCCGTTCGGGCGGCGGTCGGTCTACGTGAACGCGCTGTTCGCCGCGGCCGGCTTCAGCACCCAGGTGCAGGCGGACCAGCCGATCGTCGTGGAACGGGCGATGTACTTCGACGGCGGCCAGGGCGGCCACGAGACTGTCGCCGCGCCAGCGCCGGCGAAGACGTGGTACCTGGCCGAAGGCGTCAGTCGCGATGGCTTTGACACCTGGGTGCTGGTCCAGAATCCCGGCCTGGCGCCGGCCAGCGTGCGCGTGTCGTTCCTCACCGAGACCGGGACGACGGTCGCAACGCCGCTCCTGGTCGCGCCGCGGTCGCGCGCCAGCCTCTACGCCAACGCCGTCCTCCCGAACGCCGCCTTCGGCGTGAAGCTGGAATCCGACCAGCCTGTGGTAGCGGAGGAGGCGGTGTACTTCGACAGCGGCCGGGCCGGGTTCGCGGAGGCGGGCGTCGCGGCTCCGGCAACCGAGTGGTTCCTGCCCGAGGGCACCACCAGCGGCTCGTTCGTGGAGCAGCTCGCCATCCTCAATCCTCAGCCACAGCCGGCCAGCGTACGGGTGGATTTCCAGCGCCAGGACGGCGAGACGGTGGTACCGCTACGGTTCGCCGTCGGCCCGGGGAGCGTGCTGCGGCTGGACGTGAACGCCTACGTGCCCGACGCGAGCGTTGCCGCACGCATCAGCGCCGACAGGCCCGTCGTCGCCAGTCGCACGACCTTCTTCGCGCGCCCGACCGGCGTCGGCGCCACCAGCTCCACCGGCCTCACCCGCTAAATGCTTCCCGCTATTGAATGCGGCATGGCCGGGAGTTCCCTCTCCCTCTGGGAGAGGGCTAGGGTGAGGGCGTCCTACGGCTGAAGAAGCACCGCCATCGTGCAGCCATTCGCGGGAAGCATTTAGCATGGGTGTCGGGTAGTGGGTATGGGGTGTTCAACACCTAACACTCGACACCCATGACCCACGACCCAGCCGGCACCGCCTGGCCAGTCGACGCAGGTCGGCGGCTGTTCCCTCCAGGGCCCGGGCCCTCGGTCGGCCCTGTCCACGGGGAGCCCCTGCTGCCGGTTGCCGGGGGTCCGGGACGCCCCTACCTGGCGATCGTCATGGTCGCCAGCGTGGACGGGCGGGTGGCGCGCCGCGGCGCCGCGGCCGGGCTCGGCTCCCCGACCGACCAGCGGCTGGTGCGCCGACTGCGCGCCGAGGCCGACGCCCTCTTATACGGGGCAGGGACCCTGCGCGCCGAGCGGTTTGCGCCGCGCGTTCCGGACGACCTCGCCCGGGCGCGCGCGGCGCGCGGCCAGCCATTCCAGCCGCTGGCCGTGGTGCTCACAGCCAGCGGCCGCGTGCCGGCCCAGCACCCGTTCTTCTGGACAGCGGCGCCCGCCCGGCCGCGCCTGGTGTTTTCGGAGGCCGATCTCGGCCAGCTCGTGCGCGAGGGAGTCGATGTCGTGCGCCTGGCGCCGCTGGACCTGCGCCACGTCCTGGGGGAGCTCGGGCGCCGGGGCGTCCAGCGCATCGTCTGCGAAGGCGGGCCCACCCTGAGCCGCGCACTCCTGGCCGCCGGCTGTGTGGACGAGCTGTTCCTCACCCTGGCTCCGCGCCTGCTGGGCGGACCCGATCCCCTACCCCTCGTGGCGGGCGAGCCGCTGGACCTGCCGCCCCTCGCACTCCGCTCGCTCTACGAGCGGGAGGGCGAGCTGTTCCTGCGCTACGGCATTCGCGGGTCCACGCCGACCGACGTGCGGAAGCCGGGACCGTAGGTCTGGGCCAAACCCCACCGTTGGCCGCGGCGGCCCGAGCCGCTGGGCGCTAGACTGGTGGTGCATCGTGTCGTCGCCCGCTCGCCCTGTCGCCGTCCCCCCAGCGGACGGCCGAGAAGACGCACCCGAGCGGCGGCTGGCGAGCGCGGCCCGCCCGGCTGCCGGGCCAGCGCCCCGTACCTCGTGGCGGCGCACGGTCTGGGTTGCCGCAGCCACCCAGGTCGTTACCCTGGTCGGCTTCGGCATGTCCATGCCGTTCCTGCCACTGTACGTGCAGGAGCTGGGCGTTCGCGAGCGTGCTGAGGTGGCTCTGTGGTCCGGCGTCCTGGCCGGCGCTGCCGCCATCACCCTGGCGATCATGGCACCCATCTGGGGCGCGCTGGCGGACCGCTACGGACGCAAAGCCATGCTCGTCCGCTCCATGCTCGGCGGCGCTGGACTCATTGCCGCCATGGGCTTCGTGGCCGACGTCTGGCAACTGCTCGCGCTGCGGCTGCTGCAGGGCGGGCTCACCGGGTCGCAGGCGGCCGCCTCCGCGGTCGTCGCCGCGGCCACACCGGGGCGGCAGGTGGGCTTCGCACTCGGCCTCGTCAACACCGCCGTCCAGGTGGGCAACTCCATCGGGCCAGGGATCGGCGGCCTCGTGGTCGGCGGCCTCGGGTTCCGTGGCTCGTTCGCACTCGGCGGCCTGTTGCTGGCCATCGGCGGCCTCGTGGCCGTGTTCTGGATCGACGAGCCGCCGCGAGTGTCGCGGCCGCCTGGCGCGCGCGGCCAGCCGGTGGACCCGGGCAACTGGCTCGGGCGAACGCTGCGACCATTCACCTGGCCGGGGCTCCGCGGTGTCCTGCTGTTGCAGGTGGGGACGCAGTTCGCCTTCTCCGCCATCTACGCCCTGCTGCCCATCTACCTCCAGGACATGCCCCGGCCGGCCTGGCTCTCGGCGGAGATCGCCGCCGGCCTGGCGGTCACCCTCACCGCGCTCGCCGCGGCAGCCACGATGCCCTTCCTCGGGCGCTGGAGCGACGAGCACGGACCCAGGGGCGTCCTGGTTGTCTCGCTCGCCGGGTCCGCGCTCGCCCTGGTGCCGCAGGCGCTGGTACCGAACGTGGCGCTCTTCATGGCCCTGCGCGTCGTGGTCGGCATCTGCCTCGCCGGGCTCACGGCGGCGCTGGGGCTGCTCACCAAGCTGGTCGCCCCCCACGGGCGCGAGGGCGCCGCCTACGGGGCAGCGTCCGCGGCCCAGGCCCTCGGCTGGGGCCTCGGCCCGATGCTGGGCGCACTCTTTGCCGCTGCCGCGGGCATCCCGGCGCTCTTCCTGGTGGCCGCCGCGCTCGTCGGCGCCCTCGCCATCCCGGCCGCACGCTCTCGCCCGTGACTCGCCCAGCGCTCGCCCGGCCGCGTCTCGCCACCCCTGCGGCGCCCGCCAGGGACGCCGGCCGCCGGGCCGTGAGCGCTTCGCGCTCCCTCTCCGGAGCGCCGCGCACGTGCGCCTCTGCTGTGCCAGGTCGTGCTGGACGCTGGCCCACGTGCGTGGCCGTCGCGCTTGCGCTCGCCGCGCTGCTTGGGCTGCGCCCCGCCGGTGCGCTGGCCGCGGATCCGAATCCGCCTGCCACCAACGCGGCTTCCTACCGCCTGGACGCCACGCTTGACCCGGCCGCGAAGCAGGTCCGCGGGTCCGGGCGCATCAGCTACCGCAACCCGTCCCAGGACGCGCTGGGGGAGGTCTGGCTGCGCCTCTACCTGAACGCCTTCCGCTCCCCGAACACTCAGTGGATGCGGGAGGCGGGTGGATCGTTCCGCGGCTTCTCGGCGAGCGAGCCGGGGTGGATCAGGGTGGAGCGGCTGGCGCTGGCGGAGAGTGGCGTCGAGCTACCCTTGCCTGGTGGCGGCGACTCAGATGACACCATCGTCCGCGTCGCCCTGCCGCGGCCACTCACGCCCGGCGGCACGCTCGATCTGGACGTGCGGTGGACGGCGCAGCTCCCGCGCGTGTTCGCCCGCACCGGCTACGCGGGCAGCTTCTTCCTGGCGGGCCAGTGGTACCCGAAGCTGGCGGTGTACGACCGGGGGCGCTGGGACACCGAGCCCTGGCACGCCAACGCCGAGTTCTTCGCCGACTTCGGCGCCTACGACCTCGCGATCACCGTGCCATCGGAGTACACCACCGGAGCGTCCGGGGTGCGGGAGGGGGAGGCGGCGAATGCGGACGGGACGAAGACCGTTCGCTATCGGGCCGAGCGGGTGACAGACGTGGCCTGGACGGCCTGGCCGGAGTTCCGCGTGGTGGCCAGCGAGGTCGATGCGGCCGGGGCGCGGATCCAGGTGGAGCTGCTGCTGCCGCCGAGCGAGGTGGGCCAGGCGGAGCGGCACCTGGCGGCCGCGCGCGCGGCGCTGGATGCCTTCGGCACGTGGTACGGCGCCTACCCCTGGCCGAAGCTGACCGTCGTCGTGCCGCCGGCCGGGGCCGAGGGCGCGGGCGGCATGGAGTACCCGACGTTCGTCGCCACCAGCGCGGCGCTGGAGCTGCCCTTCAACCTGCAGGGCGGGGTGCGTGACGTGGAGGTGGTCAGCGTGCACGAGATCGCCCACCAGTGGTTCCCCATGCAGGTGCAGAGCAACGAGGCCGCCGAGCCTTGGCTCGACGAGGGGTTCGCCGACTACCTGGCCATCCGCCTGCTGTCCCGGCTCTACGGACCCCAGGCCTCTCTGGCCAGCACCTTCGCCGGACGGCTGAGCTACGCCGAGGCACAGCGATCCGCGTTCGCCACCGCCGCTCTGCGCCAGCCGCTCGCCCAGCCTGCCTGGCGGTTCCCCTCGTTCCAGGCGTATGGCGCGACGGCCTATGCCAAGGGGAGTCTCTCGTTGCTGACGCTGGAGCGGACGCTCGGCGAGGCGCGGTTTACGGCAGCGCTGCGGCGCTATGCCGACCGCTGGCGGTGGCGCCATCCCACGAGCGCCGACCTGTTCGCCTCGCTGGAGGAGGCGACGGGAGAGCAGCTCGACTGGTTCTTCGACGCCTTCGTGCTCGGCGACCGAGTGGTGGACTATCGGGTGGCCGAGCTGGACGGGACGCGAGCGGTGGTGGAGCGAACGGGCGACGCGGCCTTCCCCGTGGACGTGCGCGTGACCGGCGTCGATGGAGCCTCGCGGACGGAGCGCTGGGACGGTGCGGGCGGGCGGCTGGCGCTGGACGGCGGTGGGCCGCCGATCCGCGAGGTTTCGGTCGACCCGGATCGCCAGCTCGCGCTCGAGCCGAACCGCCTGGACAACAGCCGCGCCCAGCAGGTGGACCTGGCTGCTCCCCTGGCCGTGGCCAACCGCTGGCTGGCGCTGGTGCAGGGCCTGCTGCAGCTCGCGGGCCTGGTGGGGTAAGCGTGGCTGGCGCGTCTGCACCCTACGGCTGGGCGGTGCTCGGCCGCGCGGCGTCGGCCAGCCTTCGGCGCTGGCCGCTGGCGCTGGCGCTGTACGTCCCGGGGGCGGCGCTCGCGTTTGCCAGCGCGGTGCCCATCTTCTTCGCCGCGGTCGCGCTCGAGTCTGGCGGCCCGTGGGTGGCGGAGATCGCCGAAGGCGGGCTGGCGAACGTGCTGCTCGAGGTGGCCGCGGCAGGCTCCAGCCGCGGCGCGTTGGGTGAGCCGCCGGCGGCGGCGTTCGAGGCGGCTGGCGCCGGCGCTGTCGCAGGCCTGGCCGGCGCGCCCGTGGCCGTGCTCCTCCAGGGGCTGGCGTACACGTTCGTCAGTGGCGGGGTGCTGGCGCGGCTGGTCGGCGGGCGGGAGGCGCCATTCCTCCCCGTCTGCCGGCGCTGGTTCTGGCCCATGCTGCGGTTCGGCGCCCTGGCGCTCCTCGTCCTGGTGGTGCTCGCCGGACTGGGGCTCGCGGCGATCGCCGTGAGCCCAGGCGGCGGGGCGAGTGTCGTGGCGCTCAAGGCGCTCGCCGCGGTGGCGTGGGTGGGGTGCGTCGACGGTCTGCTGGAGACAGCGCGCGCGGACATGGTGGCGCGCGACGACCCGTCCGCCCTCGGCGCCCTCGGCCGCGCTTTTGGCCTCGTCGTTCGGACGCCCCTACTCGCGCAAGCGGTGCTGCTGTGGCTGGCGCTCGCCGCGCTGGGCGGGGTGCTGTCGAGCGTGGCGGTGGTGGCGCTGGCGGGCGTGCCCGCCCTGGCGCTCCTGGCCGCCGCCCTCGTGCAGCAGGGCCTGGCGCTGCTCGGCGCCTGGCTCAAGCTCATCCGCCTCGCCGTCGCGGTGGAGCTGAGCGCCTGGCCCGCGGCCCAACCGGGTGGGCGGCGTACTCTTGCGTAACCAGGTGTGGGCCAGATCAAATGCCACGTACCGCAAGGTGGCCGCGTAAGACTCTGCCGGGCACCCGGCCCAACCCTCGCGCTCACGGGCCGCCAGGCCGACTATCGTATAGTGGAGGCACTCGACGCCCGCGGCAGTGCAGCCGGGGGCGTTCACCTCACCGACGAGGGGAGTGAGCCCGGCATGGGACGGACAAGAATTGGCCTGTCGACAGACGAGCGGGTCTCGCCGCGCAGTGGCGTTCGGAGCAACGGCCGCTCCGCTTTCAAGTCGGGGATGCCGGCACGCGTCCACCGCAACCCGTTCGACGACGTGCTGGCGCAGCTCGACCGTGCGGCCGCGGTCCTGCGGCCTGACCCCGACGCGCTGGAGCCCCTGCGCCATCCACGGCGGCAGGTGATCGTGTCGATCCCCGTCAAGATGGACGACGGCCACCTGCGGGTCTTCACCGGCTACCGCGTCCTGTACGACACCTCGAGAGGGCCGGGGAAGGGCGGCATCCGCTACCACACGGGCGTCACTCTGGACGAGGTGAAGGCCCTGGCGGCCTGGATGGCCTGGAAGTGCGCCATCGTGAACGTACCCTTCGGCGGTGCCAAGGGGGGGGTGACCTGCGACCCGGCGGCCCTCTCCGAAGGAGAGCTGGAGCGGCTGACCCGCCGCTACATCTCGGAGATCTTCGAGCTCATCGGGCCCACGGTGGACATCCCCGCGCCCGATGTGGGTACCAGCCCGCGCGTCATGGCCTGGGTGATGGACACCTTCAGCATGAAGAAGGGCTACGTGGAGCCAGGCGTGGTGACCGGCAAGCCCATCGGGCTCGGCGGTAGCAAGGGGCGCGTGGAGGCCACCGGGCGCGGGCTCGTGTGCGTCACCCGCGAGACGCTGCGCACCCAGGGACGCGCGGTCGCCGAGAGCACCGTGGCCATCCAGGGTTTCGGCAATGTGGGATCCAACGCCGCGCGGCTGCTGCACGCCGCGGGCGCCCGGGTGGTTGCCGCCTCCGATGTGCACGGCGGTGTCTACGACCCGCGCGGCCTCGACCTGCCGCGCCTGCTCGCCTACCAGAACGAGACGGGCCGCCTCGCCGGCTTCCCGAGCACGCAGCCCGTGACCAACGAGGCGCTGCTCACGCTTCCCGTGGACGTGCTGCTGCCGGCCGCACTGGAGGGACAGATCACCGGCGCCAACGCGCACGAGGTCCAGGCGAAGGTCGTCGTGGAGGGTGCCAACGGCCCGACCACGCCGGAAGCTGACGCGGTCCTGAGCCGCCGGGGTGTCCTGGTGGTGCCGGACATCCTGGCCAACGCTGGCGGTGTGGCCGTCTCCTACCTCGAGTGGGTCCAGGACCGCTACGGCTACTTCTGGCCCGAGGCTGACGTGAACGACCGGCTGGAGGAGAGCATGGTCAACGCGTTCGACGCTGTCTGGTCGACGGCCAGGCGCTTCGACGTAGACCTGCGCACCGCTGCCTACATCCTGGCCGTGGAGCGTATCATCGAGGCCCGCTCCCTCCGCGGGCTGTACGCGTAGTCAGTCGACCAGCGCCTTCCGCCGTGGCATGGAAGTTGCGGCAGCTTCCCTCCCACACGACCGAAGATCGGGAGGACGACTTATGGCCCGCGTGTCTCGCCTGGTCAGGGTGTTCACCGTGCAATGCGTGATGTGCAGCCGCGCGGCCGGACAGGTGGTGAACGGCGTGTTCGTCAAGAACCAGCAGTGCCGGGCGCCCGCTGCCGACGCGAACGGGTCGCGCTGCGGGGAGTGCGGCGGCAACCTCTACCTTGAGCCAGACGAGGCAATCACGCCGTTCATGGCCGCGCAGCTCCTCGCTCAGCAGGCGCCAGCCCCGCCGCGGGACCTGCGAGCCGCCTGACGCTGCCGCTGCCGACCTCTCGCGCGGACCCGCCGCTGCACGCGTCAGCGATCCTTCGGCGTGGCAAATGGGAGCGGCCGGCCGGCGCGGGCCGCGCGCCACAGCGGCAGCAGCTCATCCGCGAGCAGCACCGCGCCCGCGTCATCCGAGGACCGCGCCAGCTCGAGCTGCCGCTCGAACGCCTCAGGCGTCAGCGCGTCGTCGCACCAGCCTTTCAGCCGCTCGATCTTCAGGTGGAGTGGGTGCCGCACCGGGTGGCCCGCCGCCTGCGACCACTGCCGCTCATACTCGTGCATGACCTCCCGGCAGAACGATCGCGGGTCGTCCATAGAGCCAGTGTAGCGTGCTGAAGGGCGGGAGGGCGTGCACCGCGTCCCGCGTCTCCCAGTCGGGCGGCCTCTCGTGGGGCCCCCGCGCGGCCCCGAGCGAAGCGAGGACAAGGCCGCGCGGGGAGTTCTCGCAGTCCGCCCAGGGCCCACGAGGCGTGGGCGCAGGCCGGTGCGAGCACCGGCGCTCACGCGCGGCAGGCGCCGGCCAGAGCCTCGACGGCACGCGCCAGGCTCTCGGGACCGCCGACGTTGCCTGGGAAGACGACGAAGGGGATGCCTGGGAAGCGCAGGGCTGGCCCCTGTTCCAGGCACCACACCGGCACGCCCGGGAGGAGCTGGCCCAGGACAAGCGCGCGCCGAGCTCCCAGGCCGCGCTGGGCGATGTCGTGGCTGGTGATGCCGCCCTTGGCGACGACGAAGCGCGGGCGCACGCGAACCCGAGCGAGGGTATCGACGAGCGCGTCGCTGACGCGGCGGCCGATGCGGAGGCTCTCATCGCCCGAGCCCGCCCGCAGGTCCCGGCTCGTGAAGAGGACGGGCAGGCGGCGCGACTGCAGCGCCGTGTCGATGCGGGCGGCCGCATCGGCGGCCGACCAGGCATCCGAGAGGACGGAGGCCACCGGAACTTCGATGGGCACGAGCGGCAGCCGGGCCGTGGCCAGCAGGCGACCGAGCTGCTGCGTGGCGGCCGGCACGTGGGACCCGACGACGACGAGGCCGTGTTCTCCGGCCGGGCCGCGTTCCGTCCCCCAGGAGGCGCAGGCCGCGTAGATCTCCGCGCCAGTGAGGAGCGGCCGCGCCTCCAGCCCCGCGCGGAGGCGCACGAACGACGCCGCGGTGCGATAGAGGAATCGCTTGCCGGCCGATTCCGCGTGGAGCAGGCCCAAGACGAACGCGGCCAGGTCGCCGTAGCCCGCAGCGTTCACCACGACGGGTGCTCCACCGCACACCTCCATCAGTCGGGCTCGCACTGCCTCGGGCCCGAGACGCACCACATCGAGCGGCACTGACTGGACCTCTGACGCGTGCCAGCGCCCGCCGCTCTCCTCTTCGACCCACGCGGGAAGGAAGGCAGACCGGTACCCGAACACCGCGTCACGGGCGAATGGCGTGGCGTCGGCAGGCACCACCGAACCGGGGGGACCGTCGTTCAGGCCAACCCAGTGGGTGTCGGCGATGGTGTAGCGGGCGCCTTCAAAGAAAGCGGGAACGAGCAGGTGGCCGTCGAAGGCGATCCCGGCCCCTTCGGCGAGGGCGTCGACCTCCGTCGGGTAGTGCCCACGGAGCGTGGAATCGGAGCGACTCACCATTGGCAGGACGCTGCCCTCGCGGGCGGCGGAGAGCTCACGCGCCAGCGCCCGATTGATGCGTGCGGCCTCCTCGGCCGGCAGGCTGCGGGAATTCGTGAGGAGAAAGACCACCGGATCCGGCGCGGCGAGCCGGGCGCGGAGGTCCGCGGTATCCCAGGCCAGGAGGACCGGCGCGTCGTAGACGGTCTGCACGCCGGTGGGGTCGTCGTCGACGACCACCAGCGGGCGCGGGCTCGCGGCGACCGCGCGCTGGAGCTCGGGGAAGAGGTCTGCCTCACGAGGCTCCGGCGGCAGCCCCTCGAGCAGATGGGCCAGCGACTCGACGGCCGAGGCCATCCGGCTCAACGATCGGCGGGTGGACCAACCGCCACGCCGGCCAATCGCTCGTAGAAGCGGATGAGCCCCGCGTCATCTTCGCCGCCCAGGCCGGCGGCGGCTCCGGCCTTGAACACCTCACGGGCGGCGGAGGCCACGAACAGCGGCAAGCCCAGGGAGCTGGCGGCGTCGTCCACGATGCCGAGGTCTTTGACAAAGATGTCGAGGACGCTGCGCGGAGGTGTGAAGCGGCCTTCAAGCATGCGCGGGACCCGGTCACGGAACATCCACGAGCTACCGGCGCTCTGGCTGACGATGTCGAACGCCTGTCTGGGGTCCAGGCCTGCCTTCGCCGCCAGCGCCATGGCCTCACAGGAGGCCGCGATGTTGACGCCTGCCATGAGGTGGTTGACCATCTTCATCGCCTGGCCGTCGCCAGCCGCACTGCCAACGTGCCAGATGCGCGCGGGATCGCCGAGGATGGTGAGGAGCGACCGGAGTTCCTCCAGCAGGTCGGTCGGGCCGCCAACCATGATCGAGAGGCGTCCCTCAGCGGCGGCCCCGGGCCCGCCGCTGACCGGCGCGTCGAGCAGGCGGCAGCCGCGTTCGGCACACTCGGCGGCGAGCTGTCGGGCATCGGCGGGAGCGACGGTGCTCATGAGCAGGACGCGCCTGAGCGCTTCGCGCGTCCCATCCTGGCGGTCGAGTCCGGCGAGGACGCCGCCGGGGCCATCAAAGGCGGCCCGTACCTGGCGGGAGCTCTGGACCATGACGATGAGGGTGGAGACGGCCTCGGCCATGGCCCGCGGCGTCGGAGTGGCCCCGGCGCCCTGGGCGCGAAGCGAGTCCACGGCGTCGGACCGAACGTCGAACACGAGCACGGGCACACCGGCTCGCAGCAGCACTTCGGCCATGGGACGGCCCATGGCACCGACGCCGATGAGTCCGACGGGGGCGGCGTGACTGCTCTCCACTCGATGCTCCTCTCACCGCGGTCGCCCGGCGCGAGCCGATGCCGTCCGGCACGCGGATGCGGAGACGTTGTACCCCGACGGGCCAGCGCGCGTCAGGGCCGATTCCCCTCCGCCCCGCGAACGGAACGCGGGATGGCAGCGAGGCGGGCTCCCGCTTAGCGGCCGCGCCACTCCGGCTGGCGCTTCTCGGCGAAGGCGCGCCGCCCTTCCAGGCGGTCCTGGGTGTCGCGCAGGATGCCCCAGAGCTGGTGCTCGAGCTGCAAGCCAGACGGCAGCGGCACGTTTAGGCCTTGCAGCGCCGCCATCTTCGCCGCGCGGACCGAGAGCGGAGCGTTCTCACAGATCACCTGCGCCAGGTCGCGGGCCCCGTCCATCAGCCGCTCGGGCGGGTAGAGGTCGCTCACCAGGCCGACCCGGTGCGCCTCGTGCGCGTCGATCCGCTGGCCGGTGAGGAGCATCTTCATCGCCACCGCCAGGGGAATGGCGCGTGGTAGCCGCTGCGTGCCGCCCTGGCCCGCCAGGCTCGCTACCTTCACCTCGCCGAGGCCGAACTGGGCGGTCTCCGAGGCGATGCGCAGGTCGCAGGCGAGTGCGATCTCCAACCCGCCGCCGATCGCCATGCCGTTGATCGCCGCGATGGTTGGCTTCCACAGGTCAGCGGGCGGCGTGAGGCGGATGCCGCCGGGCTGGAACAGGCCGACCGCGAAGCTCTCGGCCGGCGGCGGCGTCTTCTTGAGGTCGGCGCCGGCGCAGAAGAAGCGGTCGCCCGCGCCGGTGATGATGGCGACCCACACCTCCTCGTCGCGCGCGACCTCGTCCCATGCCCGCGCCAGCGCGTCCATCGTCTCGGGGTCGAGCGCGTTGGCGGCGTCCGGCCGGTTGAGCGTGATCGTGGCGACGTGTCCATCCCGCTGGTAGAGCAGACCAGCGTCCGCCCGCGCTTCCAAGAGCGTCATCGCTCCGCCTCCTCTGACTAGACGGTCAGGATGTTGACCGTGCACGCGGCTCCTTCGATACCGGCGGCCTTCCCGCCGCGGCAGTGGGCGAGGCCGACCCGGGCATTCGTGACCTGCCGGGCACCGGCCTCGCCGCGGAGCTGGCGCACCAGCTCGACCACCTGGGCCACGCCGGTCGCGCCGAGCGGATGGCCCTTACCGAGCAGGCCGCCGCTCGGGTTGACTGGTAGCTTGCCGCCGATGTCGGCGTGGCCGGCTTCGACGAAGCGGGGGTACTCGCCCCGCGGCACCAGGCCCAGCCCTTCCACCCGTAGCACCTCCGCACTGCTGAAGCAATCGTGCACCTCGGCGACGTCCACGTCCTCAGGGCCAATGCCCGCGCGCGCGTACGCAGCCTGGGCGGTCCGCCAGGTGAGCGGCTCGAACGCCATGTCGGTGAGCCCCGGGTCATAGGTGCCACTGTAGAGCGCGGCAGCCGCCAGCCGGGTTGGCTTGCGCAGGCCCAGCCTTCGCGCCGCGCGCTCGCTCACCACCAGCGCCGCCGCGCCGCCGTCGCTCACCGGCGAGCACTCCATCAGGCGGAGCGGATCGGCGATCAGGCGCGACGCCTTCACCTCGTCCAGGCTGACCGCCTGCTTGGTCTGCGCGAACGGGTTGAGCGCCGCGTTGCGCTTGTTCTTTACCGAGATGAGGGCGAGCTGGTCGGTCGTCGTGCCGAACGTCTCCATGTGCTTGCGGGCGCGCATCGCGTAGATGGCGGGCATGGTCATGCCCTGGAGAGCTTCGAGGTCGTCCGGGTCGGGCGTCAGCGCGCCACGGAACCGGCCCGTCAGGTTCTCCACGCCGAGGGCCAGGATCACGTCATACTCGCCGGCGCGGATCGCCAGGTACGCCTCGCGGATCGCGGTCGCGCCGCTCGAGCAGACATTCTCCACGTTCGTCACGGGGATGCCGGCCAGGCCAACCTGGGCCATCACGCGCTGGCCCACCGCCATCCCCTGGAACACGTGGCCGCAGTAGGCCGCCTCCACCTTGCGTGGATCGATGCCGGCGTCCTGCAGGGCTGCCAGCACCGCCTCGCGGCCCAGCTCATCCGGGGGCCGCTCGGGCTGTTTGCCGAACTGTGTCATGCCCACGCCGGCGACCAGCACGCTCGGGCCGCCAGCGCCAGACGCGGCCTTCGCATCGGTCGTCACGGAGTTGCCGTTCATCGCGGTGCCTCCTCGATCGCCCGGAACCGGTAGCCGATCACCGCCGGGGTCGACGCGTCGCCCGGGCGGACGGTGGCGGGCACGAGTGCGACGGCCATCCCCGTCCGGACGGCCTCGGGCGCGATGCCCTCGACCTGGCTGAGGACGCGCACCCCGTCCGGGAGGTCCACGTAGGCGAGCACGTACGGCGTGGGGAACTCGGGCGTCGATTGGTAGACGACGCTGTAGGTGTAGATCGTCCCGCGCCGACTGAGGCGGAGGGGGACGAGCGACGCGGCGGCCAGACAGTGGACGCACAGGACGTGGGCGGGGAAGTAGGTGGTTCCGCAGTCCGAGCAGCGGTTGCCCAGTAGCGTCACGCCGCCATCCGGGTCGCGCTCCAGCAGGCCCGGGCGCAGCAGCGTCCAACCAGGAGCCACGGGAGCGGGCGCATCAACAGCCATGGGGATGGACTCCTTCCTTGTCACACCGCCGGGGTGGCGAAGAGGCTCTTCCCGCCGCACACGTATAGCACCTGTCCGGTGACGAAGGCGGCCTCGTCGCTCGCGAAGAAGAGCGCTGCCCAGGCCACGTCGTCCGGGTCGCCGATGCGGCCGCCCGGCTGCGCCTGCATCAGCCGCGCCCTGGTCTCCTCGGGCAGCGCCTGGTAGAGCGGCGTGTCCACGACCCCGGGCGCGATGGCGTTGACGGTGATACCGTACTTACCCAGCTCCAGCGCCAGCGTCCGCGTGAGGCTGACGACCCCGCCCTTGGACGCGGCATAGTTCGCCTGCCCCCACCAACCCAGCCAGGCACGCGAGGCGATGTTGACGATGCGCCCGTACCCCTGCTGGCCCATGCGCTTGGCCGCTGCCTGCGAGCAGAGGAACTGGCTCTTCAGGTTCACCGCCAGGACGCTCTCCCAGTCCTCCTCGGTCATCTTGAAGATCGAGCGGTCCCTGGCGATGCCGACGTTGTTGACGAGGATGTCGATGCGGCCGAACTCGTCGACGGTGCGCGCCACCAGCGCCTCCGCCTCCTCTGCCCGGGCGACGTTGGCCGCCGCGCCCGCGGCGCGTCCGCCGGCGGCGCGGATGCTGGCGACCACGGGGCCGATCTTGCTCTCGTCGATATCATTCACCATCACGCCCGCCCCGGCGGCTGCCAGGCGGCGGGCGGTGGCCTCGCCCAGCCCACTGCCGGAACCGGTGACGAGCGCCGAGCGTCCCTGTACGTGCATGGGTGGCTTCCCGGGGACAGATCCCTATCGACCCGTCAGGAGAGGTGTGCGGATTCCGGTGGGCAGGTGCTGGGGGTGGGTCACCGTGGAACTCCTTCCCCGATCTAGAGGTTGGCGGCGCGGCCACTCCGACGCGGCCACGACGCCGGGCGCCTGCGACCGGGCGAGTCATCCGGCTCGTTGGTGGCACGGGTCTGAGCTGAAGGGACGACTCGGCCGGGTATGCTGGGAGAGCAATGCACTCCCGCCAGCCGAGGATCACAGCGCCGCCACTGCTGCGGGCTCTCGAGCGGGATGGATGGTCCATTGAGCGCCAGAGTGGTAGTCACGTCCTGCTGAGGCACCCGACCAAGCTGGGCCGGTTCATCGTTCCACATCACGCCGGTAGAATCATCAAGCCAGGAACCCTCGCGTCGATTCTCGATCATGCCGGGCTGAGCGCCGAGGAGTTGCGAGACCTTCTATGAGCCAGTCGGAGTACACGTATACCATCATCCTCGAGCCGGACCCGGAAGAGGGCGGTTACACCGTGACGGTGCCGGCCCTGCCGGGTTGCGTGACCCAGGGCGACACGCTGGAAGAGGCGATCGCGATGGCGAAGGATGCGATCGGGTTGTACCTGGAGTCGCTGATCGCCGACGACGAGGCAATCCCGGAGGAGCGCGAGCGACCGCAGGCGATCACCATCAAGGTTGCCGCGTAGTCCCGGGCAGCGTCGGTGGGGCATCGTGAGCCTGGGGCAGGGATGGTGGCTGACCGCTCCGCTCACACGCTCAGCGACGAGTAGACGCTCGTGCCGCCACACACGAACAGGGTCTGGCCGGTGATGTAGTCTGATTCGTCGGCGGCGAAGAAGCGAACGGCGTTGGCCACGTCGTCCGGGGTGCCGAAGCGACCGCCGGGGTGGAGCTTCCGCCGGCGCTCGCGCTCCGCCTCGGAGAGGGCGGCGAGCTGGCCCACGTCGATGGTGCCCGGGACGACGCAGTTGGCCGTGATCCCGTCCCGGCCGGCCTCCAGCGCCAGCGTGCGGGTCAGGCTCACCAGGCCGGCTGCGGCAGCGGCGAAGGCCGCGTCCCCCGGGGCGCCAAGGTAGGCCCGGTCGGCCACGGTGACGATGCGGCCGAACTGCTGGGCACGCATGGACGGCAGGGCCGCGCGGCAGGCGAGCGCCTGGCGCGCCAGCGCACCATCCAGCAGACGCTCCCAGGTGGTCGCGTCCGCGTCCTCCACCCTGCCCGTCTCGCGCTCCAGGGGTGGGCACGTCACCAGCACGTCCAGCCTGCCCAGCTCGCGCACGGCGCGCGCCACCCCTGCCGCCGGCTCCTCGCCGGGCCGCGAGCGCGCCACGCACGCCGCGTCGCCGACGAACTGCTTCGCCACCGCGTCGGCAAGCGGCCCTTCGCCCCACACCAGCACCCGCCGTCCCGTCATCACTCTGTCCCTCCGTTCACACGTGCCTGCTCATCCGTCCTCACGATCGCTTCACGCACCAGGCGGAGCGCCCGCGCCTGCAGGGGAGCAGCGGGGGAGGTCACGCCACGCTCGCCTCGACGGGTGGATCGGGGACTTCGGGTGTGCCCAGGTAGGCGGCTTTCACGCGCGGGTCTTCGGCCAGGATGGCGGCGGGGCCCTCCGCGGCGACGCGGCCGAGCTCCAGGATGTAGCCGCGCGCGGCCACCTGGAGCGCAGCCCGAGCGTTCTGCTCCACCAGGAGGACGGCACAGCCCCGGGCTGGCAGTTGCGCCAGCGCCCGCAGGATCTCCTGCACGACCAGCGGGGCGAGGCCAAGGCTCGGCTCGTCGAGGAGCAGCACGCTGGGGCGCGCCATCAGGCCGCGCGCCAGCGCCAGCATCTGCTGCTGTCCGCCGGAGAGCGTGCCGGCGAGTTGCCGCTTGCGCTCCGCCAGTACCGGGAACATCTCGAAGGCGGCGGCCACGTCGGCCTGGATGGCGGTGCGCGGCTCGGCGCGCTCGCGGTGGTACGCGCCGAGCCGCAGGTTCTCCAGCACCGTCATGGTGGCAAACACCTGGCGCCGTTCTGGTACGTGGGCGAGCCCCAGCCGGACGAGGCGTTCCGGGGGCAGCCCGGTGACGTCGGCGCCACCCAGCCGCACCCTCCCCGCGCGGGGGCGCAGCAGCCCACTCGCAGCCGCCAGCAGCGTGCTCTTGCCAGCCCCGTTGGCGCCCATCAGCGCAACTACTTCGCCCGGCCCCACGACCAGGTCGACCTCGTGCAGGACGTCCAGGTCTCCGTACCCCGCGCTCAGCCCCGCCAGGCAGAGCGCGGGCTCGGCGGGTCCGGTCACGCGGCAACTCCCAGGTAGGCGGCAATCACCCGCGGATCGCGGCGGACCGCGGCCGGCGGCCCGTCCGCGATCTTCTCGCCGTAGTCCAGCACCACGACCCGGTCGGCGACGTCCAGGACGAGGTCCAGGTCGTGCTCGACCATCAGCACCGTGACGCCACGGTCGCGGATGGCCCGCAGGAGGTCGCGCAGGGCGCTCCGCTCGGGACCTGACAGGCCAGCGGCCGGCTCATCCAGGAGCAGCAGCGAGGGCTCGGCCGCGAGCGCCCGCGCCAGCTCCAGCAGCCGCCGCTGGCCGAACGGGAGGTGGTGCGCCAGGTCGTCGGCGCGGTCGGCCAGCCCCACCAGCTCCAGCCAGGGCAACACGTCGCGCCGGGACGCGGCCGGTCGCCGCAGGTCGGCCTCGCGGGCGACCATCACGTTCTCGGCCACTGTCAGGCCGCCGAAGAGCTGCAGGTTCTGGAAGGTGCGGGTGAGGCCCAGGCGGGCGGCCTGGTGTGGTGCGCCACGCAGCGCCCGGCCGTGTAGTCGCACCTGGCCCTGGGAAGGGGGCAAGACGCACGAGAGCAGGTTCAACAACGTGGTCTTGCCAGCGCCGTTGGGGCCGATAAGGGCCAGGATCTCGCGCGCGTAGATGCACAGGCTCACGTCGCGTAGCGCGACCACCCCGCCGAAGTGGCGCCACACACCGCGCGCCTCCAGCAGCGGCGAGCCCATGACCCCATTATGGCTGGACACGTGCCACCTCCGAGGCGGCCGACTCGCCACGCGGGCTGGCGTGCACCGGCGCTCGCCGCACGAGCCGCACCCGGTCGAGCGCGGTGCGACCCAGGCCAGCGATGCCTGACGGCCGGGCGATCATGATCGCCACCAGCGCCAGGCCGAAGAGGATGGGCTGGATCTCCCCACCTGAGCCTGGCACCAGCGCCCGGAGCGCCTCGATCAGGATGACGACCACTGCGGCGCCGATGAACCCGCCCCACACGCTCGCTAGCCCGCCGACAGCCGCCATCACCAGCAGCTCCAGCGAGAAGATGAAGCCGAAAGGGGCGGGGCTGAGGAACGTCACGTAGTGGGCGTAGAGCGCGCCGGCCAGCCCCGCGTAGACCGCGCTTAGCGCGAAGACCAGCACCTTCCAGGTAGCGGTGTTCACCCCGAGTAGCTCAGCGGCCAGCTCGCTCTCGCCGATGGCGCGGAGCGTGCGCCCGGCGCGCGCGTTGACCAGCCACAGCGCGAGCGCCAGCAGTCCCAGTCCGACCGCCCAGATGAGGTACAGGCTGCGCGCCTCGCCGTTCACGGGCAGCCAGGCCAGTGGAACGGCGGGGATGCCGGGAACGCCCGACGGCCCGCCGGTGACGTCCGTGAGCTCGTTCAGCACCACCTGGAAGATGATCCCCAGCCCGAGCGTGGCCATAGCCAGGTAGTGGCCGTGGAGGCGCAGCACCGGGGCACCGACGACGACGGCCACCACCGCGGCCGCCAGGCCGGCGAGGGGCATGGTGAGCCAGGGCGACCAGCCGAGCCGGAGCGCCACCAGCCCGGAGACGTACGCGCCCAGGCCATAGAACGCGGCGTGGCCCAGCGACACCTGGCGCGCATAGCCCCCCAGCAGGCACAGCCCCACTGCAGCTATCCCGAACATGCCCACGGTCGCCAGCACGCTCAGTTGGTAGCGCGACAGCGCAAACGGCGCGGCCGTAATAGCCAGGGCGACCACGCCCAGGGCGATCCAGTCGCGGCGCGGGATGCCGAGTGGCGAGCCGGTCACAGGCTGCCTCGCCCCAGGCCACGGCCGAACACGCCGCCCGGCCGTAGCAGCATGACCAGGATCAGCACGACGAAGGCCGCCGCGTCCTTGTAGGCCGACGAGATGGGCGTTCCGAACGCTTCGAGCAGCCCCAGCGCCAGGCCGCCGACCACGGCGCCAGGCGGATTCGCCAGGCCGCCCAGGACGGCGGCGACGAAGCCCTTGAGCCCGAGCATGAGACCCATGTCGTATGTAGCGTACGAGAGCGGCGCAAGCACGACCCCGCCAATCGCCGCCACGGCGCCCGTGAGCGCGAACGCGGCCAGCCCCATGCGCCGCGGGCTGACCCCCACCAGCCGCGCAGCCAGCGGGTTGACCGCGCAGGCGCGCAGCGCACGACCGAGCGACGTGGTGTTGAAGAAGACCTGGAGCACCACGAGGACGAGCGCCGTCGTGCCGATGACCCAGAGCGCCTGCCGGGCGACGACCGCGCCGGCGATCTCCACGGGTGGGCCGGGCGTGAACACGCGCAGCACTCGCACGTCCGTGCCCCACGCCAACTGGGCGAGGCCGCGGATGGCGGTCGCGGCGCCGATGGTGATGATGATGAGCGTGAGCTCGGAGGCGCGGCGCGCCGGGCGCAGGCCGAGCTCGTGCACCAGCGCCGCCGCAAGCGTTGCTCCGGTGACGCCGATCAGGGCGGCGGCCACCAGCGGCACCCCCGCTTGCGTAAGCTGCGCGGTCAGCATGGCGCCGAGCATCACGAACTCGCCCTGGGCGAAGTTGATGACACCGGTCACGCTGAAGACGGTGACAAACCCCAGGGCCACCAGGGCATAGATGCTGCCGAGGGTCAGCCCCGTGACCAGGTACTGCGCCGCGTCGCTCATAGCAGTGGTGGGTGTTGGGTATCGCGTGTTGGGTGTTAGGTGTTGGGTGCTGAGGGCTGAGTAGGGCGTCCTACTCAGCCCTCAGCCCTGCGTCCGTCAGTCCGCCGGCCTCCAGGTGCCGTTGACAATCTTCACCATCGTCGCGGCACGGTTGTCCAGCCCGTTATGGTCCTGCGCGGAGAAGTTGAAGATGCCGGTGATGCCCACGAAGTCCTTCACCTTCTCGATCTCGTCGCGGATCTTGGCCGGCTCGGGGCCGACCTTCTCCAGTGTTCGCACGGCGATCCAGAAGCTGTCCCAGGCGTGCCCGCCAAAGGTGGTGGGCAGCTTCCCGTACGCCTTCCGGTAGGCCTCCGTGTAGTCCAGCAGGACCTTCTTCTGCGGGTCGCTGTCGGGCAGGTAGCTGGCCACGAGTAGCTTGCCGATCGGGAAGGTCACGCCTTCCGCTCCGGGGCCGGCCAGGTCGATGAAGTCCTGGTTCCCGATGCCGTGGCTCTGGAAGACCGGGATCTTCAGCCCCAGGTCGAAGGCATTCTTGGCCGCCACCGACGCGGCCGGAGGAATAGCCCACACGATCAAGGCCTGAGCCTCCGAGCTGCGGATCTTGGTGAGCTGCGCGCTCATGTCCTTGTCTTCGGCGCCGAACCGCTCGTTGGCGACGGTCTGAAGGCCGGCCGCGGGGGCCACCTTCTCGAACTCAGCACGGCCACTATCGCCGTAGGCGTTGTTGACGCTCATCCAGGCGATCTTCGTCAACCCCTTGGACTTGAGGTAGTTGACCAGCGTCGTCACCATCAGCGCATCGCTCTGCGGCGTCTTGAACACCCACTTGCGATCGGCTACCGGGTCGACGATCTTGATGCTGGCGGCGGCCGAGATGAGCGGCACCTCGGCCTTCTGCACGGTGTCGACGATGGCGAGCGTTGTGCCGCTCTGGCTGGGACCGATGATGACCGGGACCTTGTCCTCCTCGATCAGCTTCTTGGCCACGAGAACGGTCTGGCTCTCCTGGCTCTGGTTGTCGTAGAGGACCACCTGGACCGGGTGGAGCATACCGTCCGGGCCCTTGATGCCGCCCTGGGCGTTGACCTGCGCTTCGAGCATCTTGACCGTGTCGCGCTCGGGCACGCCGAGTGACGAGGCCGGGCCGGTGATGTCGAAGATGGCGCCGATCTTGTATGGCTCGCCCGGCATGCCGGCCATGCCGGCCGCCTGGGTGGGCGCCGGCGCCGCTGGCGCGGCCGGCTTGGGCGCCTCGGTGGGCTTGGCCGCCGGCGCGGCCGTTGGTGCCGGTGCCGCCGTGGGCGCGGCGGCGGGCGCGGGCTGGCACGCCGCCAGGAGCAGCCCGAGGGCGGGCAGCAGGGCGAACCGTCGGACGTATCGTGTGCGCTGCATGAAGGTTCTCCCCCTTCAGAAACGGCTAGGGCAGGGCAGCCCGGGTGCTCCCTGCCGGCGAACGCTGCGCCGCGGCGATCGCCGCGCCAGCAACCTTGCCGGTCCCGGACCGGCTCGCGCTCACGTCGCTCCTCTCCTCAGGCTCCGTCGCCAGCGCGGCGCGCCGGACGAAGGCGTACCCCTCCATCAGGCGCCGCGCCGTCCGGGCGTAGGCCGCTTCGTCAACTTGCCAGCCGTCCGCCGCCTGGCTCACCCGCACCCGCAGCTCGAAGCAGCCGCTCGGGTGGCCGATCCTGACCAGGCGTGCCTCACCCAGCGGCGGGCTCGCCGCGGCCGCCTCGGCTGCCAGCGTGCCGGGAATGGTTGCCGCCACCGCAGTGCAGACGCCGGCCGTCCCCGGGAACGCCCGGTGCAGCGTGGGCGGCCGGCCGCCCACCACCCGTGCCAGCAGGTCGACCTCCTCGGCGCGGACCACGCGGCCGTCCGTGAAGCGCGGGTACGGCGCAGGCGGCGCCACCGCCACAGGGATCGGGGTCAGCCCGTCCGTGGGCAGGCCCAGCCGGGCCGCGGCCCGCGCGCGGACGGCGTCGATCTGGCGGAGCCGGTCAGGCCCCATGGCGGCCGGGCCCTCGGTCCCTGTAAGGCCCGCGGCTTCGGCGCGGAAGACCACGCACAGGTTGCCGATGTCGACCACGCTCACCTCGATTGCCGCTCCCAGCTCGGGGACGTCGAGCTGGTCCCTGGTCCGCCCGGTGGGGAGCAGCCGGCCGGTCGCCCCGCCGGCGGTGGCGGCGTAATCCAGGCGGATCTCCGCGCCGCTGCCGGGCACGCCGTCCACCGTGCACGTTCCCTCCACGGCCGGGGCGCCGTGGCGCATGGGGACGGCGGCCACCAGGACCTTGCCCGTGTTCGTGTTGTGGATGCGGACGACCGAGGCGTGCTGGCCCGGCGCGACCAGCCCCTCCTGGACCGCGTACACGCCGACGGCCGCGGAGATGTTGCCGCAGTTGATGTCGTAGGTGACGACGGGCTCGCTCACGCTGACCTGGGCGAACGTGTAGTCGAGGTCGGCATCCGGGCGGGTGGGCGGGCCGATGATCGCCAGTTTGCTGGTCAGGATGTCCGCGCCGCCCAGCCCGTCGACCTGGCGCGGATCGGGGCTGCCGAACAGCGCCAGGATGAAACGGTCGCGCAGCACCGGGTCCGAGGGAAGGTCGACCGACCGCAGGAACTGGGCCTTCGAGGTGCCGCCGCGCATGGTCACGCAGCGGACCGCCACCTGCTCGCCGTCACCCAGCATCGGGTACCTCCGTGCGCGGCTGGCTCGCCGGCCCCCGGGCGGTCCCGCTGCGGCCGCCGACGGGAGCGGTCCGGCGCTCGTACGAGCGAGGCCGAGCCGGCGGGTCCGGCCGGGCGCGGGAGAGCGGCGCCGCCCGAAGGGCGGGCAGGTCCGGGGCCACGACAACCCCTTCGTCCACCAGCGCCTCGATCTCCTCCACCGCGTAGCCCAGCTCCGAGAGCACCTCGGCCGACTGCTCGCCCACCATGGGCGCGTGGCGGCGGATCGCGCCTGGCGTCGCCTCAAGCTTGAGTGGGATGCCCACCGTGGTCGCGCTGCCGAGCGTGGGATGGCGCAGCTCCACCAGCGAGTCGGCCTGCCGGACGTGGGGCGCGTCGACCAACTCTGGGTACGAGAGCAGCGGCCCGCAGAGGATGTCCGCCGCCTCCAGGATCTCCAGCCACTCGGCCGTGGCGCGCAGCCGGAACACCTCCTCCAGCTCGGCGACCAGCGCGGCTCGGTGGTGGACACGGTCCGCGTTGGTGCGGAAGCGAGGGTCCTCCTCGAGGTCGGGCCGCCCCAGCACCCGGCAGAGCGCGCGCCAGCGGTCCGGCGTGTAGGCAGCCACCATAACGGCGCCGTCCAGGGTGCGGAAGGCCTGGTTGGGCGCGGCGTAGGGTGCGGCGCTGCCGACCTTGCGCGGCACCTCGCCACCGGCTAGGTACATGGCCAGTGGCACCGCCTGGAACGCCAGCAGGCCGTCCAGCAGCGAGATCGAGACCCGCTGCCCGCGGCCGGATCGCTCGCGGGCCAGCAGGGCGAGTAGGACGCCCTGCACGGCGAGGAACGCCGTGGTCATGTCGGCCGCGGGGACGCCCACCTTGACCGGCACGCCCGAGGGCGTGCCGGTCACACTCATCAGCCCGCTCATCGCCTGGACCACGCCGTCGACCCCCGGCTTGTCCTTCCATGGCCCGGCCTCGCCGAACGCCGTGATCGCGCAGTAGACCAGGCGGGGGTTGTGCTCGCGCAGGGCTTCGTAGCCCAGGCCGAGCCGGTCCAGGACGCCCGGGCGGAAGCTCTCCACCAGCACGTCGCTGGCCGTCGCCAGGCGCTCCACAATCACACGCCCGGCGGGCTGCTTGAGGTCCACGGCGAGGCTGCGCTTATTGCGGTTCATGCCCAGGTAGGCGGCCGCCACACCGTGCCAGAAGGGCGGGCCGAGCCCCCGCCCCCACTCGCCGGCACACGGCTCCACTTTCACCACGTCCGCCCCGTGGTCGCCGAGGATCATGGCGCACGTCGGGCCGGCGGCTCCCTGCGAGACGTCGAGCACGCGGATCCCGTCGAGCGCACCCATCAGCCAACCTCCTCGCGCCCGTCGTCGGCCAGCGCGTGCACCGCGAACTCCGCGAAGTTGGTGGCGATCTCTTCCGGGCTGTAGTCGCCGTCCGGCCGGTACCAGCGGACCACCCAGTGGCACATCCCCAGGAGGGCGAACACGGCCAGCTTCACGTCCGTAGGACGGAACTCGCCGCTAGCAATGCCCGCCGCGACGATCTGGCGGAACCAGGCCTCGTACTTGTCGCGCTTGGCCACGTACGCGCGGCGCTGGGCGTGCGTGAGGGCGCGTCCTTCCTGGATGAAGCAGGCCACGCTGTCGCGGTGCTCGATGTAGGTAAGCACGTGCGTCCGGGTGGCCAGCCACAGCCGTTCGGTCGCGGGCAGGTCGGCGCTGGCGACCTGCTCGAGCGCCGCCATGAGCTGGTCCACCCCCCGCTCGACGATCTCCCCCAGCAGCTCCGCCTTGCTCGGCACGTGGTGGTAGAGCGAGCTCTTACCGAGGCCAGCCAGCTCGGCGACCTCGCGCATGCTGGTGGCCTCGAAGCCGCGGTCGCGGAAGAGCTGCGCGGCCGCCTGCAGCACGCGTTCGCGGCTGTTGGACGACGCGGCGGCGCTAACGGCCATGGGCTTCCACCTCCACCTGCCGCTCGTCGGCCTCGACTGCCAGGGACAGGGGCGGCACCTGGCCGGGGTGGCGGCCGGTGGAGCCTGCCATCTGATCTGCCCGGGATGGCGCGCCCGGAGCGCTGAGCTCCAGGCCGGCCCGGAACGCCCGCAGCCCGGGCTCCGCGCTCCCACCCGGACGCCGCGAGGCGATGGCGGCTTCCAGCGCCGCGGCCGGCACGAGACGGCACAATCCCACCAGTGCGCCCAGCGCCAGGATGTTGGCGCCCACGGGGGTGCCCAGGCGCTCGCGGGCGGTCGCGAAGAGGGGCAGGGCGTGCCAGACGCGGCCGTCGCCGGCGCGTGGCTGGACCCGGTCGGCGTCCACCAGGATCGTACCGCCCGGCTTCACCTGGTCCACGTAGCGGTCGCACGCCTCCTGAGTGAGCGCGACGAGGATGTCGGGCGCAGTGGCGTACGGGTAGTCGATCGGCGCGTCGCTCACGATCACGTCCGCCTTGGTCGCCCCCCCGCGCGACTCAGGTCCGTAGGCCTGGGCGTGCGTGGCGTTCTTACCGGCGGCCACCGCCGCCTCGGCGAGCAGCAGGCCGGCGAGCACCACGCCCTGGCCGCCCGAGCCGGCCAGCCGCACCTGTCGCTCAGGCGCGAGCGCCGAGGTCACGTGAGACCTCCCCCGAGTGCTTCGCGCGCGTTCTTCCCGCCGCCGGGCGTGCGGGTCCCACCCGTGCCGGGTCCCGCCGGGCCCTGGCCCACGTGCGTCGGCCGCTCGGCGGCGATGAGCGCCTGGAGCTGGTCCGACAGCTCGGGACGCGTCTCCCGGTGGAGGACGCCCAGGGGCAGGGTGGGGTGGGCGGCGAGCGGCCGCGGCGCTGGCTGGAGCACGGGCACCAGCCGCTTCTGCGCCAGCGGCTGCTCCACCCACTCCACCTGGCGCCGCTGCTCCTGGAGCATCTCGGGCCCCTGGCCCAACCGGTTGTAGCGGCCGAAGAACTCCGGGCAGTCGCTGATCGTCTCCACGAACGCGAACCCCGGGTGCTGGAGCGCCTGGGTGTAGAGCTCCTCCAGGTCGAGCGGTGCGGCCGTCATGCCGCGGGCGACGAAGGTGGCGCCGGCCGCCTGCACCAGTCTGCAGGCGTCGAAGCTGGGCTCGCGGGCGCCAGCCGGCGTGGTGGTGCTGTTCGCCCCATCCGGCGTGGTCGGCGCGGCCTGGCCCCCCGTCATCCCATAGATGGCGTTGTTCAGCAGCAGGCAGGTGAGGTCCACGTTCCGGCGCGCGGCGTGGATCAGGTGGTTGCCGCCGATCGCCAGCCCGTCCCCGTCGCCGGTGACCACGATCACCTGCAGCTCAGGCCGCGCCAGCTTGAGCCCGGTCGCGAAGGTGAGCGGCCGGCCGTGCGTCGTGTGCAGGGTGCAGAAGTCGACGTACCCGACGATACGGCTGGAGCAGCCGATGCCGGCCACGAACGCGACCCGGTCGCGTGGCAGCGCCAGGCGATCGATGGCGCGCAGGACCGCCTTCAGCACGATGCCGTGCCCGCAGCCGGGGCAGAGCATGTGGGGCATCATGTCCAGCCGCAGGTAGTCGCGGTACTCGATCTCGGCGGTCGCGCTCACGCGAGCACCCCCTTCTGGACGTCGTCCGCTCGGCCCGCGCGCTGCCCCGCGGCGGCGCCGCCCTGGCGCGCCCACGCGCCCGCGATCGTGGCGAGCACGTCGTCCGGGGCGATCGGCTGCCCGTCGGCACGCAGACAACCGACGACCGGCGCGCGGCCGAGGACGCCGCGCTCGACCTCACGAATCGCCTGGCCCATGTTCATCTCGGCCACGACGACCGCCCGGGCACCACCGACGTGCGCCCCCAGCTCGACGTCCGGGAAGGGCCACAGCGTCTTCAGACGGAACAGCCCGGCCCTGATCCCCTGCTCGCGCGCCACCGCCACCGCGCGCCGGGCAGCCCGGGCGCTGATGCCGTAGGCGACCACCACGATCTCGGCGTCGTCCAGGTCGACGGTCTCGTAGTCGACGATCTCGGCCCGGGCGCGCTCAAGCTTGTCGTGGAGCCGCTGCTGGAGACGGGCCACCGCCTCGGCGCTCTGAGTGGGATAGCCCCGCTCGTCGTGCGCGAGCCCGGTCACGTGGAAGCGGTAGCCGGCGCCGAAGTCCGCCAGCGGCGGAACGCCAGAGGCGTCGGCCGCGTAGGGGCGGTAGTCAGCCGGAGCGCACGTGGGGCGCCGCCGCTCGACGACGGGCAGGTTGCCGGGCGCCGGCACCTCGACACGCTCACGGACGTGCCCGATCACCTCGTCGTACAGGAGGATGACCGGTGTCCGGAAGCGTTCGGCCAGGTTGAAGGCGCGCACGGTCAGCTCGTACACCTCGCCCACCGCGGCCGGGGCGAGGACCACGATCGGGTGGTCTCCGTGGGTGCCCCAGCGCGCCTGCATGACATCGGCCTGGGCGGGGCTGGTGGGGAGCCCGGTGCTCGGGCCGCCACGCATCACGTCGACGATAACGCACGGGATCTCGGCGAACGCCGCGTAGCCGATGTGCTCCTGCATCAGCGAGAAGCCGGGCCCGCTGGTGGCGGTGAGCGCCTTCTTGCCGCCGAGCGACGCGCCGATGACCGCCCCCAGCGACGCGATCTCATCCTCCATCTGGATGAAGACGCCGCCGAAGCGCGGCAGGGCGGCTGCCATGTACTCGGCGATCTCGGAGGACGGCGTGATGGGGTAGCCGGCGTAGAAGCGGCAGCCAGCGTCGATCGCCGCGCGGGCGCAGGCCATGTTGCCCTGGAGCAGCTCAAACGCCACGCGCGCCTCCATCACCCTGTACCGGAGCGCCGTGCGCTGCGCCACGGGTTGGCCCCAGCCGGACCGCGCGCCCGCGGCCGACCCCCTCACCCGGCCTATGGCCGGCCTCTCCCCCACCGGGGGAGAGGCACCCAGGACCGACCCCTCGCCCCGAACGCTGGCAGGCCAGGGCTACGCCGGCGCCCGTGCGTGTGCCGCGTCGCTCTACCTGCTGCGTCGGGCGCATCACGCGCTCGCCTCCTCAGGCGCCGGGCGCCAGGCATCGTGGACGATGATGGCGAAGTCCGGGCAGAGCAGCTCGCACAGCCGGCAGCTCGTGCACGCGTCCGGTCGAACCACCAGGACCTTGTCGGCGCGGCCGATGGCCAGGCAGTCCTCGGGGCAGGCGCGCACGCAGATGCTGCAGGCGCTGCCCTTGCACCACGGCTCGATCACTTCGAGGTGCGGCGCGCGCACGCCAGACGGACCGACGTAGCCGTTGGTGCAGGCGGCAGACTGAGCCGCGAGGTGCCGCGTCTCCTCGGGGAAGCGGAGGGCGCGGCCGGCCAGGAACGCGCGCTCGTTGGTGGGGTAGGTGCCCTGGGGCACGTTGGCCTCCAGGGCCTCCCGCCAGGCCCGGTCGGGGAAGGGGAGCAGCGGCGCCAGCACGCCCAGCAGGACGCTGTTGAGCGCCTTCGAGCTGCCGGCCGCCGCGGCGATGGCCGGCGCGTCGCACACGCGCAGGTCGCTCAGGCGCTGGCCGAGCGCCTCGACCGCCAGTGTGGGGTACTCCGACCGGCCCGCCTTGCGGTCGCGGCAAGCGCCGGGCGGCACGAGGCGCTGGAGGTTGAGGACCATCGGCGCACCCGGCCGCAGGTACGGCAGCCAGCGCAGGCCCTCGTTCCACTCGAACGCCACCAGCACGTCGGCGCCGCCGGTCTCGATGAGCGGTGAATGGACCCGCTCGCCGAAGCGCAGGTGGGAGGAGACGACCCCGCCACGCTGCGACATGCCGTGGACCTCGCTCTGCTTGACCTCGTACCCGGTCCGCAGCGCGACGTCGGCGACGATCGCACTGGCCAGCACCACACCCTGGCCGCCAACGCCGACGAGGAGCACGCTGCCGCCTGGGCGCGCGGCGGTCACGGCCGGGGACTCCACTGCGCGACCGGAACGAGCGCCTCGGTCGGACAGACCTGGGCGCAGACCGTGCACCCGGTGCAGCTCGACGGGTCGATCTGCACCTTGCGCCGCCCGTCGTGCCAGGCGCTGCTCCAGGTGATCGAGGGGCAGCCGAGGTTCATGCATGACTGGCAGGCGATGCACCGGTCGACGATCACCTCGAAGGGGCGGTCGCGGATCTTCACCGGCGCCTCAACGCACGGCCGGTTGGTGATGACGACGGATACGCCCGGCCAGGCGATCGCCGCTTCCAGGGCGAGGTAGGTCGCGGCGACGTCGTACGGGTCGACCATCCGCACGAACTCGACGCCGAGCGCCTTGCAGAGGGCGGGCAGGTCGACCACGCGGGCCGGCTCGCCGCGGATGGTGGCGCCCGCGGCCGGGTGGGTCTGCCCACCCGTCATGGCGGTGGTGCCGTTGTCGAGGATGACCACCGTGATGTTGGTGTCGTTGTAGGCGGCGTCGGCGAGCGCGGGCAGGCCAGCGTGGAGGAAGGTGGAGTCGCCGATGGCGGCCACGACCGGACCGCGCGCGCCACCGGAGCGGGCGAGCCCGATGGCCATGCCGATGCTCGAGCCCATGGCGACGCAGGTGTCCATGGCCGCCAGCGGCGGTGTGGCGGCCAGCGTGTAGCAGCCAATGTCGCCGGCGACGACGGCGTTCAGGTCGCGCAGGGCGAGGAACGGGGCCACATGCGGGCAGCCAGGGCAGAGCACCGGTGGGCGGGCCGCGACTGGCAGCCCGGGCACCGGAGCGACCGGAGCGGTGGGCGGCCGTGTGTCGCAGCCGGCCCGGGCGAGGCCCTGGCGCAGGACGTCGATCGTCAGCTCCCCTTCGCGCGGGAAGTACGCCTTGCCACCGTCCACCGGGATCTCCGCCGCGCGAAGCTGGTCCTCGAGGAACGGCTCCAGCTCCTCGACGACGAGCAACCGATCGACCCCGCCCGCGAACCGCCGGACCAGGTTGAGTGGGACCGGGTAGCTCAGCCCGAGCTTGAGGACGCTCGCGGTGGGCAGCGACTCGCGGACGTAGTGGTAGGCGATGCCGCTGGTCACGATGCCGATCGAGCGGTCGCGCCACTCCATGCAGTTGAGCGGGCTCGTCTCGACATGCTCCTCGAGCGCACGCAGGCGCCGGAGCACCGTCGTGTGGCGGGCCCGCGCCGCGGCCGGGAGCATCACGTACTTCGGCTCGTCGCGCTCGAAGCCAAGGACCTCGCTCGCCCGTGGCTCGCCCAGCTCCACGATGCCGCGCGCGTGGGCGACGCGCGTGGTCGTCCGCACGAGCACCGGGCAGTCGAACTGCTCGCTCAGCTCGAACCCCTCCCGCGTGAAGTCGTGCGCCTCCTGGCTGTCGGCGGGCTCGAGCAGGGGCACGGCGGCGAAGCGGGCGAAGAAGCGGTTGTCCTGCTCGTTCTGGGAGCTGTGCATGCCGGGGTCGTCGGCGGAGACGACCACCAGGCCCGCCCGGCCGCCGGTGTAGGCGGCGGTCATGAACGTGTCGGCGGCGACGTTCAGGCCCACATGCTTCATCGTCACGAGCGCGCGTGCGCCGGCCACGGCGGCGCCGAGCGCGATGTCCAGCGCGACCTTCTCGTTGCTCGCCCACTCCACGTAGACCTGGCGGCCCGGGTCGAAACGCACCAGGGACTCGAGGATCTCGGTGCTGGGCGTACCAGGGTACCCGGCCGCGACGCGCACGCCGGCCGCGCGGGCGCCCCAGGCAGCCGCTTCGTTGCCGGAGAGGAGCCGGGCGCGCCCTGGCGCGCGCACCGGGGTGGAGGCCGGCAGGGGCGCGGCGCGGACCCGTTTGCCGGCGCGCGGCCGACTGGCGGAGACGGTCATGGCGTCGCCGAGCCGTCGGTGGGAGCGCCAGCGGCCAGCGCGCTCACCTCATCGTCGGTGAGCACGCGGTCGGCGGCCTTGGCGTGCTCCAGGATCCGCTCCGCCAGCGCCGGGTCGGGGGGCAGGTGATGCTCGGCGAACCACCAGAGCACGTTGGACTGACCGCTCATCGGGCCGATCGAGATCACCTGGCGGCGGCCGAAGAGGGAGGCCGGCACGCCGCTGTAGACCCGGTCGGCCAGCCACGTGTCGCCCCGCTGCCGGGCCTTGGCGATGGCGGCGGCGTGCACCCCGGTGCTGGTCTCGAAGGCGTCCTTGCCCAGGACGGGGTAGTTGAACGGCAGCGGCGCGCCGGTCGCCTCCGCAGCCGCCCGCGCGTACGTCGGCAGGTGCGTCAGGTCGCGGTCGATCCACCCCAGCAGATACAGGTTGACCAGCAGCAGGTCCATGGGGGTGTTGCCGACGCGCTCGCCGGTTCCCAGGGCGCAGCCGTGGACCCGGTCGGCCCCGGCCGCGAACGCCGCCAGCGAGTTGATGACGTCCAGCCCACGGTCGCGATGGCCGTGGTAGTCGAGCCGGGCCGGCACGCCCGAGTGGTCAATCACGCGGCGGACGAAGCGCACGACGCGCTGCACGCCCCACGGGGTGGCGTGGCCCACGGTGTCCGCGACGCACAGGCGCGCGGCGCCGCACTCCAGGGCGAGCCGGTACAGGCGCTCCAGGTGCGCCGGCAGGGCCCGGGTGGTGTCCTCGGTCACGTACATCACCTCGAGGCCGAGCTTGGCGGCGAACGTGACCGCGTGCTCGGTGGTCCGTAGCAGGCGATCGAGGTCCCAGCCTTCGGTGAACTGGCGGATGGGGCTGGAGCCGATGAAGACGGCCGCGGCGATCGGCACCCCCGTCCGCTCCTGCGCCTCGGCAATCGGCAGGATGTCGGCCTCGTGCGTGCGGGCCGCGCAGTTCGGCTTGATGCGCAGGCGGGCGTGGTCGATCTCGCGCGCCAGCTCGAGGACGTCCTGGAACGCCCGGGGACTGGCGCCGGCGTAGCCGATGTCCACCCCGTCGATGCCGAGCGCCTCCATGTGGTGGAGTAGCTCGATCTTGCGCCCGATGGGCGGGTGCTGGATCGACGGACTCTGGAGCCCGTCGCGCAGCGTCTCGTCGTTCAGCTCGATCGGCCCGGGCGGCCGCCGCCACGCGCGCGAGCCGAGGTTCCAGTCGTAGATGAGCCGGTCCGAGGCACGGCGAGCCCCGCTGGACCGCACCGTAGCCTGCTTCCCCATGGTGGCGACCTCCCGTCCTGTCGGGCGCCCTAGAGCGCGCGCCGGTCCACCACGCGCAGCGCCTTGCCTTCGCTGCGTGGGATGGCGCGCTGCTCGACGATGGTCACCCGCGTGGCGATGCCAAGCGCCTCCCGCAGGGCGACCGAGACCTTGTGGCTCAGCCCGTCCGCGTGGGCGACCGACACGATGGCATCCTTCGGCTCCACCTGGATCTCGAGCATGTCCAGCGCGCGCTCGCGGTCCACGACCAGCCGGTACTGCGGCGCCAGCTCGGGCATCTGCATCAGCACCGCCTCCACGTCCGACGGGAAGACGTTGATGCCCCGCACGACGAGCATGTCGTCCGCTCGGCCGGTGATGCGGGCCATGCGGCGCAGCGTCCGGCCGCAGGTGCACGGCGTCTGGTCGAGCGACGAGAGGTCGCCGGTGCGATAGCGGACGATCGGCAGCGCCTCCTTGGTCAGCGAGGTGAACACCAGCTCGCCGCGCTCGCCGGGGGGCAGCGGGTCGCCGGTGGCCGGGTCGATCACCTCCGCCAGGAAGTGGTCCTCGAACACGTGCAATCCGGCCTGCTCCTGGGCGCACTCGCACGAGACGCCCGGGCCGATGGCCTCGGCCAGTCCGTAGATGTCAACGGCGCGCAGGTTGAGCTGGCGCTGGATCTCGGCCCGCATCCCCTCGGACCACGGCTCGGCGCCGAAGATGCCGACGCGCGGGGTCAGCTCGTCCGGGTCGAAGCCGTGCTCGCCCCACTGCTCAGCCATGTGCAGCGCGTACGACGGCGTGCAGCAGAGGACATCGGGCCGCAGGTCGTTGAGCATGCGCACCTGTCGCGCGGTGTTGCCGGACGACATCGGCAGGACGGTGCAGCCGAAAAGCTGGGCGCCGTAGTGGAAGCCGAGCCCACCCGTGAACAGGCCGTAGCCGTAGGCGTTGTGGACGAGGTCGCCGGGGTGGGCGCCGGCACAGCCGAACACCCGGGCGACCAGCTCGCCCCAGGTCTGAAGGTCACGCGCGGTGTAACCGGTGAGGGAGACCGCGCCGGTGGTCCCCGACGAGGCATGGAGCTCACGCAGCTCCGTGCGCGGCACGGCCAGCAGCCCGAACGGGTAGGCCTCGCGGAAGTCCTGCTTGCGGATGAAGGGCAGCCGCGGCAGGTCGTCCAGGGAGCGGACCTGCTCTGGGCGGACGCCGGCCTGGTCGAAGCTGGCGCGGTAGAACGGCACGCACGCGTAGGCGCGCTCGACCGTCTCACGCAGGCGGGCGGTCTGCAGCGCCGCCAGCTCCTCGCGGGGGAGACACTCGCGCTCACGATTCCAGATCACAGGACGATCACCTCCTCACGCCGACCGGCGAGGTCGCGCAGCAGCGGGACGATGCCGCCCCGGGCAAGCACCTGCAGCATCTCGGGCGCGAGGCGCTCGGCGGCCAGGACCTGCCCGGTGCGCGCGTTGCGGACGGTGGCTGCCTCCAGCTCCAGCTCCAGCCGGTCGCCCGGCTGGAATGCGGCGGAGACGCCCGGGCACGCCACCGCCGGCAGGCCAATGGCTACCGCGTTGCGGGCGAAGATGCGGGCGAACGACTCGGCGACGACGCAGGCGATGCCGACGAGGCGCAGGTTCTCGGGCGCCGACTCACGGCTGGAGCCGCAGCCGAAGTTGCGCCCGGCCACCACCACGTCGCCGGGCTGAACGCCCGTGGCGAAGCGAGGGTCGGCGGCTTCCAGGACGTGCTGGCGACGGACCTCGGGCGAGGCGTAGACGTAGGCGCCGGGCGAGAGCAGGTCCGTGCTCACGTCGTCTCCGAACCGCCAGACCCGCCCGGCGATGGGGCGGCCGGCGGTGGGCGCGCTCATGCGTACCGCCTCGGGTCGGCCACGGCCCCGGCGATCGCCGAGGCGGCCACCGTGGCGGGCGAAGCGAGCAGGATCTCCGCGTCCGGGCTGCCCATGCGGCCACGGAAGTTGCGATTGTGCGTCCCGATGCACCGCTCACCCGGCGCCAGCAGGCCCTGGTGGCCGCCGAAGCACGGGCCACAGCCGGGGCTCAGTACCGCCGCACCCGCGTCCGCGAAGACTTCCAGCAAACCTTGCCGAGCGGCGTCGCCGTACACCTCCTGGGACGCAGGCACGACCACCATGCGCACCTCCGGGTGAATCTTGCGGCCGCGCAGGATCTCGGCCGCCGCGGCCAGGTCCTCCAGCCGGCCGTTCGTGCACGAGCCGAGAAAGGCCTGGTCGATCCGCAGCCCCTGCGCCTCACCGATCGGACGCACGTTGTCGACGTTGTGCGGGAACGCCACCTGCGGCTCGAGCTCGTCGAGGCGGATCTCGTGCGCCAGCGCGTAGGTAGCCCCGGGGTCTGGGCCGAAGGCCTGGAGCGACTCGGAGGTCCGCCCGGCCAGGTAGTGGAGGGTCGCTTCGTCAGCCTCGAAGAAGGCGAACTTCGCGCCCAGCTCGACCCCCATGTTGCTGATGGTCAAGCGGCCGGCCACGCTCACGCTCGCCGCGCCCGGCCCCCCGAACTCGAGGGCGCGGTAGCGGGCCATGTCGGCGCCGAAGCGGCCGGCGAGGAAGAGGACGAGGTCCTTGGCAGTCGCCCAGGCCGGCAGCCGCCCGGACAGCTCGACGCGGATCGTCTCGGGTACCTTGAACCACAGCCGCCCGGTGGCGAGCACGTAGGCCATCTCCGAGGTGCCGATGCCGGTGCCGGCGGCTCCCAGCCCTCCGGCCGTGGTGGTGTGGGAATCAGTGCCGACAAGCAGGCGGCCGGGCAGGGCATGGCCCTTCTCGGCCAGCACCTGGTGGCAGACGCCGGCGCGCTCCGCGTAGAAGTGGCGGATGCCGAAGCGGGCCACCTCCTCGCGTGCCCGCCGCTGGGCCGTGGCGGCGGCGACGGTCGGCGCGGGTACGAGGTGGTCGAAGACGACGACCACCCGTTCGGGGTCCCAGACGCGGGTGAGGCCCACCTCGCCGAGGAGGCCGAAGACGTCCGCGGCGAAGATGTCGTGCGTCATGGCGAGGTCGACGTCCGCGGTGACGAACTCGCCGGCTGCTACCGTCTCGCGCCCCGCGGCGCGGGCAAGCGCCCTCTCGGCCATCGTCATGCGGCCTGTCGGCAGGTGCACCCCTGGCCCCCTGGAATCGGCAGTCCGACCGTTCGGTCGGGCCGTGTGCGCCCATCATGGACCCGCCGCGTGCCGGCCGCATCCTGCAAATGCAGTATTTTCCGGGCCTGCCCCCGGGGCCGGGTCCAGCGCGTCGCGCTCCCTGTTCAGGTGCTGAGCGCACGGCCCGCATCGGCGCGGGTGCGGGCCACACGCTGGCCCACGGGCTCACAGCCTGTCCCTGACTTCCTCCGCAGTCCCCACCAGGTTCGTAGAGCTGGCGCCTCGTGGATCGTCGGATGAGCGGTTAGCCGGGTGGCTGGCTCTCGATCACCTTCGCCAGCGCGGCGATGCGGCTAGACGTGCCCAGCTTGGCCAGGATCCGTTGCGTGTGCGTGCGCGCGGTCGCGTGCGAGATGTGCAGGCAGGCGGCGACCTCACGGGCGGTATAGCCGCACGCGAGCAGACGGAACACTTCCCGCTCGCGGCGCGTCAGGTGCGCGGCCGTCTCGTGGCCCGCGGACCTGTCGGCGGTGAGGGCGAGGAACCGTTCGCCGACGCGCTCGCGGGTGCGTCGCTCCTGCACGTCTTCGACGAGGTGCAGCACCCCGAGCGGCTGCCCGGCGGCGTTCTTCAGGCCGAGGTGGTGGATGCGCAGCCAGTGGCGGCGGGGCGGCTGGCCGACCTCCACCACCATCTCCAGCGGGGCCGCCGAGCGGCCGGCGCCCGCCTCGCGCAGGACGCCACATGCCGCGGTGCAGATCGCCTCCCCGCTCTCTCCGCACCCCTTCAGCACGGCCGGGCAGGGCTGCCCAACCGCCCGGCCGGCCGGAACCTGGAACAGCGCGGCCGCCGCGGCGTTCCAGTGGACGATCGTCCCCTCCAGATCGACGGCGAACCTGGGCTCGGGTGAGTCAGCCAGCAGCTCGACGAGCGCCCGGACGTCACGCTCCTGCGCCATTCCCCCATGCTCTCCCGTAGGCCCTCCCGTCGCCACCGCGAAGTCGTGCGATTCCACCTACGCTTCGCGCTTCCTCTTCCAGGTGGCTCAGCATGTGCGCCCCACCTGTGCTCCTTCCTGCCACACGGCTACCCACTCGCTGAGCCGCCGCCGGCCACACCGCGGCCAGCCTCGCACGCCTGCTCCGCCCGGTTCATCTGTTCGCCGGTTCCCAAACGTACCCCGGCGCTCCGCGCGCCCTGGCCGCTCGACCAGACGAGCATGCGCCGGGGTCGTGGAGGATACAGCGTCCTTTGGGGTAGTCTCGCCCCACTCGGCAGGATCGCGCGAGGGTCCAGCCAGGATGACGCTCTGCTGTGGCGTAAACCTCGCCTGTTTGACACGGAATGCACACACCACGCTCACATCCGCTCGATACCCTGGCCGCACCCGCCGGGAAGCGCGGGCGGCCCGTTCCTGCTCCCCGCGCGCGTCCGCGCTTGGGGTGGACGTATCGTGCGCGCGGCGCGAGGTGCGATACTACCTCCGCCGGCGCGGCGCCTCACGCTGGATCTATGCAGGGCGGGCACCGCGCACCGCGGCGACAGGAGCGGGACACGAAAGGGGAGCGCATGCAGATCACTGACCGTTTCGTCGTCGAGCATCAGGTCTTCCTCCGCCAGCTCGCGTTCCTGGAAGACGCCCTGTCCGGCCCGCCAGATACGCTCCTCGGCGTCCTGCGCACGATCGTCCAGATGCTCCATGATCCGCTCAAGGCGCACGCCGACGCCGAGGAGGCGCTGCTCTTCCCGGAGCTGGAGCAGCGCATGGGCGGGGACACCGGTGCCCTGCCGGTGATGGTCGCGGAGCACCGCGACATCCAGGCTACCATCGACGACATGGGCCGCTCCGGCGACCGGGCACGGGCGCGGCGGCTGGTGGAGCACCTGGTCGACGTGCTGCGCGAGCACATCGCCAAGGAGGACGACCTGCTTTTCCCGACCGCGCGCGAGCTGCTGGGCGCCGAGCGGCTCGAAGAGCTGGACGCTCGCTACAGCCGGGTGCCCGCCGGAGCAGCGTTCCCCGGGTAGTCGAAGGTCCGCGCCGTGCTGGCCGCGCATCCCACCGTCCTCCTGGTCGAGCGCGACCCGTCGATCGAGCAGGCGCTGGAGCGCGCGCTCCAGCGCGAAGGGCTGGACAGCATCTGGGCGCGGACGTCGGAGGACGCCGAGGCGGCCCTGGCGACCCGGCGCCCCTGCCTGGTGATCCTCAACCCGCGCCTGCCGCCGGAGGACGGCTGGCAGGTGTACCGCAAGCTGCGCCGCCACGCGGTGCCCATCATGCTCGTCGCCCCTGGCCGCGACCCAACGCTCGAGCGGATGGCGCTCACACTGGGCGCGGACGACTGCGTGGCGGGCGACGCGCCGGCCGCGGACATCGCCACCCGCGCCCGGTTCCTGCTCCAGCGTGGTGGACCGGCACCACCAGCCGCGCTGGCGTGCGGCGACCTCACGCTAGACCTGACGACCGGCCAGGCGAGCGTCGACCATCGCAACGTGGCGCTGACGCGTTCGGAGGCGGCCGTGCTGGCGACGCTGCTGGAAGCCCAGGGCGGCGTGGTGTCGCGCGAGCAGCTCGTGCTCCGGGCGCGCGCCCAGGCTGGCGCCCTGCCGCTGGCGCGCTCCGTCGAGAGCCACGTGCGGTCGCTGCGCTCCAAGCTCGAAGCCGACCCCGCTCGCCCGACGCGGATCCTCTCGGTGCGTGGCTTCGGCTACCGGCTGGCGGCCAGCGCCGCCCCACCGCGTGCCCGGCTGGTGGAAGCCGCCTTCGAGGCGCTGCCTGACCCGGTGCTCGTGGTCGACGCGCAGCAGCGCGTGGAGGTGATGAACCGCGCCGCCGAGGCGCTGGTAGGGCAGACGGCCGACGCCGTCGTGGGGAAGCTGAGCTGCTCGGCGCTGCTCGGCTGCCAGCTCGGGCCGGACCGGGCGTGCCCGGGCCTGGAGGCGCTGTTCGGCTCTGGCGCGCGCTCGGCCGAGATCGCCATCTGTCCGATCGGCACCACCGTCCACGTGGAGGAAACCGCGTCGCCGCTGCCGGGCGACCCGGGCCACCTGCTCCTGCTCCTGCGGGAGCGCGCGCGTGATTGACGCGCCAAGTGCCCACTCGGCGCTCCTCCTTCGGCTGAGCGGGCCGCCGGGTGAGACGCAGCAGGTGCTGGAAGCGGACGGGTTGTGGGTGACGCCGTCGTACGACCCGGCCGAGGCGCGGCACCGGCTGCACACGGCCAGGCCCGACCTCCTGGTGGTCGAGGTCGACGGCCGGCATCCGGGCGACTGGCAGGTGTGCCTCGAGCTGTCCGAGGCGAGCGCCCAGCCGATGCTGGTGGTCGTGCAGGACCAGTCCACCGAGACCCGGCTGGCCGCCCTGGCGAGCGGGGCGGATGACGTGCTGGCGCGTCCCTTCCACCCCATGGAGCTGGCAGCCCGCGTCCGGGCGCTGCTGCGCCGGGTGCCCGTGCGGGAGAGCAGCCCGGCCACGCTCCGCCACGGCGACCTCGTGCTCGACCTGGACGCCCACCTGGCGACCCTGCACGGGCACTTGCTCGCGCTCACGCCGCTCGAGTTCCGCCTGGTGCGCACCCTCCTGGAGAGTCCGCACCGGACGTTCAGTCGTGACGAGCTGCTGGCGCGCGTCCATGTGTTCGATGACCGCCTGCCGGCGGACCGGTCGATCGACGTCCACGTCGCGGGGCTGCGGGCGAAGCTGGGCGACACCGCCGAAGCGCCGCGCTACGTGGAGACCGTGCGCGGCATGGGCTACCGGCTGGCACGCGCGGCGCCGGCGTCCCGCGTGGACACGGGCACCGCGGACGGATCGCCCGAGCTGGCCGGCCGGGCCGCGCTGGTCGCGGGCCGTGTCCTGGGGGCGGGTAGGGCGATCGCCGCGGCGCTGGCAGACGCCGGCGCCGCCATCGTGGCGCTGGGGAACGGCGCCGACACAGACGCCCTGGCGGCGGAGCTGGCGCGCGCCGGGCACCGCGCCGAGGCACTGGCGTGCGACCTGGCGCAGCCCGGACAGGTGGGCGAGAGCGTGAGCCACGCGCTGGCGACAACAGGCGGATTCGACATCCTGGTGTGGAGCGCGGCCGGTGCCGCGAGCCGAGCGTTCCAGGAGATGGACGACCCGTTCTGGGAGCGGCTGCTGGCGGCGAACTTGACCGGCGCCATCCAGGCCGCGCGTGCCGTCCTCCCGGGCATGCTGGAGCGAGACTGGGGGAGGATCGTGAACGTCGTCCACGCCAGCGACCGACGCGGCGTCGCCGGCGGGACCGGGAGCTGTGCCGCCGCCGAGGCGCTGCTCGGGTTCACCCGCGGCCTGGCCACGGAAGTGGGCCAGCGCGGAGTGACGGTGAACGCCATCTGTCCCTCTGTCGACGCGGCTGCCGGGGGAAGGCCCCCGCCAGCGGAGCGCGTCGCGCAGGCGGTGCTGATGCTATGCGGCCGGGCGGCGCGCGGCGTGACCGGCCAGACGATCGAGGTGATGGGATGACTGACGACGCGGCGAGACTCTCCGCGGCGCTCGGCGCGCTGCCATTGCCGACGGCGCCGCTGCCGGAGCCGTTCAACGTCGCCACGTACTTCGTGGATCGACACGTCCAGGAGGGGCGCGGCCAGAAGGTGGCCATCGAGTGTGGGGACGAGCGGGTGACGTACGCGCAGGTGCTGGAGCGCGTCAACCGGTTCGGCGGCGCGCTGCGCCAGGTGCTGGGGGTGCGCCAGGAAGAGCGGGTGCTGCTGCTCCTGCTCGATACGCCGGAGTTCGCCTACGCCTTCTTCGGGGCGATCAAGATCGGCGCCGTACCGGTGCCCACCAACACGCTGCTGAAGCCCGCCGATTACCAGTACCTGCTGAACGACTCGCGGGCGCGCGTGGCCGTCGTCAGCGAAGCCCTGCTCCCGCAGATCCAGGCCATTCCGCGCGCCGAGCTGCGCCATCTCCGCGACGTCG
>CAYSYM010000031.1:0-43950 GCA_964435115.1 uncultured Chloroflexota bacterium
GTGCGGCTGCGCGTCCCCGCGCGTCCGGCCCCGTGCCGCCCGGCGTCGGCCTTCCCCGCCTCGGCGCGGCGCCGCTCGGCCTCCACGTCGAACGGGCCCGCGGCCGGGATCGGCGGCTCGGCGCCGCCGGCCACGGCGGCCAGGGCGCGCGGGGCGAGCGCCGGCACGCCGGCCGCCGCGGTTACATCCACCGGTCCGAGCCGCGTGCCCGGCAGCGAGGCCAGGAGCCGGGCGTGGGTGCGCCAGAACGCGGCGCGGGCAGCCGACCTGGCGACGACGACCGCCGGCACCGTCCTGGCCACTTCGATCCCGTACTCCGCCCGTAGAGCGCGCGCCGCGCGTACCACGGCCATCAGCTCGCCCCACTGCTCCTCCGCGGCCGCGTCAGCGGCGCCTGCCTTCGGCCAGGCAGCCACCATCAGCGCCACCGGCCGGTCGGGAGCGCCCGCCGTGAGACGCTGCCACAGCTCCTCGGTCACGAACGGTGCGAACGGGTGCAGCAGCCGCAGCGCCTTCTCGAAAACCCGCGCCAGCAGGGCGCCATCGGCCTGCCCCTCGCGCGCGGCGACCTTGAACGCCTCCACATACCAGTCAGCCAGCTCGTCCCACACGAAGTCATGCGCTACGCGCCCGGCCTCGCCGAAGTTGAAGTCGCCCAGCAGGCGCGTGGTCTCGTGCACGGTCCGGTTCAGGCGACTGGCGATCCAGCGGTCGGCGAGGCTGGCCCCGTCTGCGGCCACGGCCGGCTCCAGCGCGCGCGCCTGCTGCTCCGGCGTCGTGATGCCCAGCACGAAGCGGCCCACGTTCCACAGCTTGTTCACGAAGTCGCGCCGCGCTTCCAGGTTGCCGGCGGTGAGCGTGAAGTCGGTGCCCGGCGTGTTGCCGATCGTCACCGCCAGCCGCAAGGCGTCCGTGCCGTAGGCGTCAATCAGCTCCAGCGGATCCTGGACGTTGCCCTTCGTCTTGCTCATCTTCTGGCCGGTCGCCGCCTTCACCAACCCGTGCAGGTACACGGTGTGGAACGGGATGCGACCCGTGAACTCCAGCCCGAACATGATCATGCGGGCCACCCAGAAGAAGAGGATGTCGTACCCCGTCTCCATGACAGAGGTGGGGTAGAAGGTGCGCAGGTCGCTCGTGTCGTCGGGCCAGCCGAGCGTGCTGAACGGCCACAGGCCCGACGAGAACCAGGTGTCCAGCACGTCCGGGTCCTGGTGGAACGCGGCGCCACCGCACCTGGGGCACCGCGCAGGCTCCTCCACCGCGGCCCACTGCTCGGCGCAGCCCGGCGCGTCGCAGTAGTACACGGGGATCCGGTGGCCCCACCAGAGCTGGCGCGAGATGCACCAGTCGCGGATGTGCTCCATCCAGTTGTAGTAGACCTTGGCGAAGCGCTCCGGGATGATGCGAATGCGCCCGTCCCGCACCACCTGGAGCGCGGGGTCGGCGAGGGGCTTGACCTTCAGGTACCACTGGTCCAGCAGCAGCGGCTCGATGATGGTGCCCGACCGCTGGCAGTGACCCACCGCGTGGGTGTACTCCTCCTGCTTGACGACCTGGCCGTGCTCGCGCAGCTCTTCCACGATCCGCCGGCGCGCCTCGAGAGCCGACAGCCCCGCGTAGGCGCCGGCGCGCTCGTTCAGCGTGCCGTCCAGGTTCATCACGTTCACGGCCGGCAGGCTGTGGCGCTGGGCAATCTCGAAGTCGGTCGGGTCGTGGGCGGGCGTCACCTTCACGGCGCCCGTCCCGAACTCCGGGTCCACGGCCTCGTCGGCCACGACCACCCCGCGTCGCCTGACGTGGGGAATGAGCACGGGCTTGCCAACCAGGTGGCGGTAGCGCGCGTCCTTCGGATGGACTGCCACGCCCACGTCGCCCAGGATCGTCTCGGGCCGCGTCGTAGCCACGGTGATCCACTCGCCGGTCGGCCGGTTGTCGGCGTCGACAATCGGGTAGCGGACGTAGGTGAGCTGGCCCCTCACCTCGCGGTACTCCACCTCCAGGTCGGAGACCACCGTCGCGCAGTCCCGGCACCAGTTGGCGATGCGGTGGCCGCGGTAGATGAGCCTCTTCTCATACAGCCGCACGAAGGCGGTGCGGACGGCGCGCACGTGGCGCGGGTCCATGGTGAACAGATCGCGCGACCAGTCGGCCGAGGCCCCGAGCTTGCGGAGCTGGAGCTGGATGTGGTGGCCGTAGGTCTCCATCCACTCCCACATCTTCTCCAGGAACTTCTCACGCCCCAGGTCGTGGCGTGAGGTGCCCCTGGCGCGCAGGTCGCGCTCGACCACCAGCTGGCCGGCGATGCCGGCGTGGTCGCGGCCGGGCACCCACAGGCTGGGATCGCCCAGCATGCGGTGCCAGCGGATCATGATGTCTTCGAGCGTGACGAAGAGGGTGTGCCCGTTATGTAAACCGCCCGTCACGTTCGGCGGGGGCATGGTGATGACGAAGGGAGCCTGCCTACCGAAGTTCCGGTGCGCCTCCGGGCGGAACAGCCCGTGCTCGAGCCAGAAGTCGTACCAGCGCCCCTCTGTCTCCTTGGGGTCGTAGGGCGCGTACGCTGTCTCGCCCGTTGCGCTCCGCTGCGCCCGCCGCGTCGGGCGCCGAGCCTCGAGCGTCGACGGCGTGGGAGCTGCGCTCACGAGGCGAGGGGTAGGGTGCGGGGTGGCCATCGTCTTCCTGCTCGAATGGTAGCGTTCTCATGCTCAGCGAAGTCGGGCGGGGGCCGCGGCGGCTGCCGTGCTCGCGGTGGGCTGGACCAGCGCGCCCACAGGTGGGGAGACTGAGCCCGGCTTGCATCGCCTGCATGGCATCGTTCCCCGATGGACCAGATCAGGGTGATTCCCCGAACGCCTCGCGCCACAGCGCCATGAAGTCGGCCGGCGGCGGCTCCGGCGGAAGCGTGGGCCTGAAACGCGGCTCCTCCCAGTGGCGGCCGCCGCCCACGCCAGCGGGCACGTAGTCGCCCAGCCGCCTGCCCAGGAACAACGCGCCGATCCGGCCCAGCCCGCGCGGATCGACGAGCTGTGCCAGCGCCCGCCGGTCGGCCGGTCCGGGCAGCAGGACGGCGAACTGGCGCAGGCCCAGGTGGCGCAGGAGCCTGTGCTGCCGGACGAGGCCCAGCACCTCCAGCCCGGCGTGGCCGGCAGCGGCCGCCAGCGTGGTGAAGTCCACGTGTGTCGAGATGTCCTGCCGGCCGACACGCACGAGGGGGTCGCTGCCCAGCGTGTGGCGGTAGTAGGTGAGCAACGTGCCCTGCGGCCGGGCGTACAGCGCCTCCGCCGTGTCGCCATAGTCGAGCACGAGCGCCAGGCCTCGTTCCAGCCGGGCGGCGAGGTCCCGAGCCCATGCCACCAGCCCGGTGTTGATCTCGCCAACGCCCCCCTCCGGCGGGCGCACCCCGAGGCGGCCCAGGTGCTCCGCTACCGCTGGTGGGATGTCCTCCGCTTCGACCCACACGAAGCGGTCGCGCGCGTCCAGGCCCACACGCAGCTCGCGCAGGTGGCCCTCACGAACCACTACCCGGTACACAGGCAAGGCGTCCAGCAGCTCGTTCGCCAGCACGAAGTGGGGTGGTTCCCCCGAGCCGTTCCACGCCACGCCCTTCGCCGCCAGCGTCTGCTGCTGCACGCGCCGCAGCGAGGGGCTGCGCTCTTCGATCGTGTAGCGGGCCACCCGCGCGAGCGCCGGCGCATCTGAGCTGGCCCAGTCGAGCAGCGCCCGGGCCAGAGCGCCCGCGCCAGCACCAACCTCCAGGATCCGGAACGGCGCCGGCTGCCCGAGGGCCTCCCAGAGGTCGAGCGCCTGCCGGCCGATGAGCGCGCCGAAGACCGGGTGGATCTCCGGGCTGGTGATGAAGTCTCCCGCGCGCCCGAAGCCACGGAGGGTGGAGTAGTAACCGTACTCCGGGTGGTAGAGCGCCGCCTCCATGAAGTCACGGAACGACATCGGCCCCTGCAGCCGAATGCGCTCTTGCAGGAGGTGGTGCAGCGGGTTCACGGAGCTGGCGGGGCTGCTAGCAGGTCGGCCAAGCCCCACGCATCGGCGCGCGGGCCGCCCGCGCGGGCGGCACACCAGAAACGGGCGGGCGAGGCGCTTACAGGCGCGCCACCACCTCGGCCATCAGCTCGCCGGCCTCCGTGGGATTGATCGCCACGCGGGCGCCGGCCTCGCGGAGCGCATCCATCTTGGCCTGGGCCGTCCCCTTCGAGCCGGAGATGATGGCGCCGGCGTGGCCCATCTTCTTGCCGGGCGGCGCCGTGACGCCGGCGATGTACGCCACCACGGGCTTGGACATGTGCTCCTGGATGAACTGCGCCGCCCGCTCCTCTTCGGAGCCCCCGATCTCGCCAATCAGGATGACCGCCGTCGTCTCCGGGTCCGCCTGGAACGCCGCCAGGCAGTCGATGAAGCTGGTTCCCGGCACCGGGTCGCCGCCGATGCCCACGCAGGTCGTCTGGCCAATCCCTTTCTGCGTCAACTCGTACAGGGCCTGGTAGGTGAGGGTACCCGAACGGCTGACGATGCCCACCGGCCCGCCCGGCAGTGCGTTCTCGCCGGGGGTGATGCCGATGTTGCACTTGCCGGGCGAGATGATGCCCGGGCAGTTCGGGCCGATGATCCGCGTGCGGGGGAAGTCGCGCTTGACACGGTTGAAGAAGCGCGCCTCGTCCTGCGCCGGCACCCCCTCGGTGATGATCACCACCAGCTCGATACCGGCCGCCGCGGCCTCGAGCACCGCCCCTTCCACACCCGGCGCCGGGATGAAGATGCACGAGGCAGTCGCGCCCGTGGCCGCCACGGCGTCCTGCACGGTGCCGAAGATCGGGATCCCCTCCACGTTCTCGCCCGCTTTCCTGGGGTTGGTGCCGGCGACGACCTTCGTCCCGTAGGCGCGGTTCCGCAACCCATAGAAGCGGCCCTGGCTGCCGGTGAGGCCCTGGTAGATCACCCTGGTGTGCTCGTCGACCCAGATGCTCATCGAGCGCCTCCTGCCAGCTCAACGGCCTTCCGCGCCGCCTCCAGCATGGTCGGGCGGGTCATCAGTTGTTCAGACTCGTACGCCTTGAGAATCGCCCGCCCCTCCTCAGCGTTGGTCCCGTCGATGCGCACCACGATGGGCGCGGTGATGTCAACCCGCCCCAGCGCCTGCACGATGCCGTTCGCCACCTCCTCGCCCCGTGTAATGCCGCCGAAGATGTTGATCAAGATGGCGCGCACCTGCTCGTCGCTGGTGATCACCTCCAGGGCATTGGCCATCACGTCGGCGCTGGCGCCGCCGCCGATGTCCAGGAAGTTCGCGGGTTGTCCACCCACCTGGTTCACCACGTCGCAGGTACTCATCGCCAGGCCGGCACCGTTGGCGATGATCCCCACGCTCCCATCCAGCCCGACATACTGCAGGCCCTTCGCCTTCGCCAGCGCCTCGCGCGGGTCGAGCGGGGCCACATCCCGGAACTCCTCCCACTCCGGGTGGCGGAAGGCGGCGTTGTCGTCCAGCGTGACCTTCGCGTCGAGCGCGTGGACGCGGCCGTCGGGCGTGAGGATGAGCGGGTTGATCTCCGCCAGGTCGGCATCGCCCTCCACGAAGCAGCGGTAGAGCCGCAGCAGGATCTCGGCAGCGGCCGGCCGGGCCTGCTCGTCCAGCCCCGCCTGCTCGACCAGCCGGCACGCGCCAGCGCGGGTGAGGCCGTCGACGGGATCGACATGCAGGCGGGCGAGCGCCGAGGGGTCTTCGGCCGCCACCTGCTCGATGTCCACGCCGCCCCGAGCCGAGACCATCCCCAGATGCAGCTTGGCCGCTCGATCGAGCGTGAACGAGGCGTAGTACTCGCGGGCGATCTCCGACGCGCGCTCGACCCACACGCGCCGCACCACGTGGCCCTTGATCGCCATGCCCAGGATGCGGCCAGCGTGCGTGCGGACCTCGTCGCCGTTCGAGGCGAGCCGGATTCCGCCCGCCTTGCCGCGGCCTCCCACCAGGACCTGGGCCTTTACGACGGCCGGGTAGCCAACCGCCTCGGCCGCCGCTACTGCCTGGTCCACACTCTCCGCCACGCGGCCGGGCGACACGGGGAGGCCGAAACGGGCGAAGTACTGCTTTCCCTGGTACTCGAATAGATCCACCTACCTATCTCCATCCGTCTCGGTCTCGCCATGGGGACGGTGCCGCGTGGCTGCGGTCAGTGTAGCCACCCCGGGCGCCAGAGATCTCAGTGGCAGCTCAGATGCCAGTGGCGGGGCGTTCTCTCCCTGAAGGCTGGTGGTGGCGCGGCGCGGAGGGGGAGTCGGGAGTCGAGCGCTGGCGCGGTGACCGCGCGGCCCGGTGCCGTCCGCTTTCGTCTTGGCCCGGCCGTGAGGCGTCGGTGCTACTCCACCGTCCCGCGCGGAACGATCCACCGGTGCGGTTGATCGGTGAGGCTGGCGATCAGCTCGAAGTCGGCGTCGTAGTGCAGCACCGCCAGGCCTCGCGCCTCGGCTACGGCCGCGACCAGGGCGTCAACGAGCGAGATGGCGCGGTGCTGGCTGCGAGCGGCAAGGCTCGCCTGGATGTCCAGGGCGCGACGGTGATCAGCCTCTCGCGTCGGCGCCTGGGCAAAGGCGCCGAGCCGGCCCATCACCTCCGCGTAGTCGCCGGGATTCCGGGCTGCGAAGCCCAGCTCAAATGCGACCGGCGCACAGACGGCTACCGCACCCACGGCTGCCAGCGGCGCAAAGGCCGCCGCGACCGCGGGCTTGCCAAGTCGAGCGAAGACACTGGTGTCGGCCAGGTACCGCTCGCGCGCCACCTAGCCGGTTCCTCCCCAGGCCTCCTCCGCAGCCGCGAAGTCGAACCGTCCCTCTTCGGCGAGCAGGCGGATGAGCTCCGTCCGGCGGGTGGCGTCCAACACCTCGCGCAGGGCGGCGTCGATGGTCTCTCTGAGCGTCGCGGTGCCCAGCACCGCGGCCGCCTGGCGCGCGATATCCCGGTTAACGTCAACAGATGTCTTGCCCACAGGCCTAGTATACCTCCCTCTGGGCGTCGCGCCCGTCGCGCCCGGCCTCTTCTACGCCGTCCCATCGAGGATGACCTAGAACTAGGCCGTGCCGCTCCGCGAGGTCCATCGGCAGTGGTGCCCCGCCGGGCCATGCGGTCGCAGCGGGAGACGCGCAGCCAGCGACTCCGGGACCTCGGGACGCGAGGCGTTGCGCCCCGGCCCTGGCTGCTGGCGCCGGCTTACCCGGGCGGCCAGCCCATCCGCCGGCCGCCGAGGAGGTGGACGTGCAGGTGGGGCACCGAGTTCAGCGCGTCACGGCCCGTGTTCACCACCAGCCGGTAGCCAGACTCGGCTACGCCCTCCTGCCGCGCCACCTCGCGGGCGGTGCGGATCAAGGCGCCCACCACCTGGTCGTGCTGCGGCTCGAGCTCCTCGGTGTTCGAGATGTGCCGGTTCGGCACGACCAGGACGTGGACGGGCATCTGCGGGTTGATGTCGCGAAAGGCGGTCGCCTGCTCGTCGCGGTAGACCACGTCACCCCGAACCTCACCGGCGACGATCTTGCAGAAGAGGCAGTCCGTCTGCGTGCTCATGCGCGTGCACCTCGGGCTTCGGTGCTGGGTCTCAGGTGTGGAGTCTCAAGTGTCGGGTGCCAGGTGCCGCGGAGCGAGCACCGGCACCCACCACCCAGCACCCAGCACCCGATCCCCGATACCCAGCACATTGAATCACGCCGGTCACTCCAGGTCGCCAAGCAGGTACAGTACCAGGGCCGCGAAGATAGGCGAGGCCGTCTCCGTACGCAGGACGCGGGGCCCCAGCGAGACCACCCGAGCGCCAGCCACCTGCGCCCGCTCGACCTCCTCCTCCGAGTAGCCACCTTCCGGCCCCACGAACAGCGAGACCACGTTGGGCAAGGCGGGTCCCGCGGTCGACACGGCCTCGCGCAGGCTCACCCGCGCCGCGCTGCGTTCGCAGGCCACCAGCACCACTCCTTCCTCGGCGGCCTGGCGGACGGCCATGTCGAACGGCAGGGCTGGCTCCAGTGTCGGGACCACACCGCGGCCGGCCTGCTCGGCAGCCTCGCACAGGATGCGCTGCCAGCGCTCGCGGCGAACGCCATCCGGTGCCTGGCGCGGGAGACACCGCGCCGAGTGGACCGGGACGATGGCGCTTGCGCCGACTTCGACGAGCTTCTGGAGCACCTGCTCGAACTTGTCGCGCCGCAGCAACGACGGGTACGCCACCAGCCGGGTCCGCGGCTCAGACGCTTGGCTCGTCTCGCCGACGATGCGCCCCACCGCCCCGCCAGCGTGCAGCGACGCCAGCTCCACGACCAGCAGCGTGGACGGGCGGACGCCATCGAACACCAGGACCCGCTCGCCCACCTGCAGGCGAAGCACGGCTCCGAGCTGTCGCGCCTGGTCAGGCGCGAACCGCACCTCGTCGCCGACGATCCGCTCCGCTGGGACGTGGAAGCGGTGCTTCGCCGGGTACAGGCGGCCGCCACGCACCTGGCTCACGGCGCGAGCATCGTCATTGCCACCCAGTCCTGCTCCTGGGCCGTGTGGTGGTGCCGCCAGCCCCTCCGGGCCAGGGTATCGGCGAGCTCCGCCGCACGCTCGGCGAGCACGCCCGAGAAGATGGCGCGAGCGCCGGGCCGCAGGCGCGCGAGGAGCGCCCCGTGGACGTCGAGCAGGACGCGGGCGGTAATGTTGGCGACCGCCAGGTCGTAGAGCCCACGTGCGGCCGACGTCTCGAGCGTCCCCTCGTGCACCGAGACACGGTCGGCAACCCCATTCCGCGCCACGTTCTCACGGCAGACCGCGGCCGCGACAGGCTCCACCTCGACAGCGTCCACGCGGTGCGCGCCGAGCCGGGCGGCGGCGATCGCCAGGATGCCCGAGCCAGCTCCGAGGTCCAGCACGCGGTCGCCCGGGGCCACCCACGCCTCCAGCTCGGCCAGACAGAGACGGGTGGTTGGATGGAGGCCCGTGCCGAACGCCATGCCCGGGTCCAGGCGCAGCGCCACATCGCCCGGTCGCGGCTCGTACTCGGCCTCGCGCCAGCTCGGCACGATCACCATGCGCTGGCCGACGCGGTGGACGAAGAAGTGCTCCTTCCAGGCGTTCGCCCAGTCCTCTTCACGCAGCGTCCGCACCTGAAGCGGGCCGACCCGCCGCAGCCGGCCCAGCGCCCATACGGCGCGCTCGAGCCGCGCCCGCCGCTCGCCCGTCGCTGGGTCGACCCGCGGCAGGTAGGTCTTCACCCAGAGCGGCGCGCCAGCCGGGATAGACACGATGTCGCCGTCGCGCGAGGATTCCACCGGCGACTCCACGGCCACGCCCTGGCCCCAGCGGGCAAACGCCTCCGAGAGCGCCTCGACCGCCTCGGGCTCGGCGAGCGCCGCCAGCTCGAGCCACTCGCCCCCGTCAGACGCGCGAGCCATCGTGTCCCGTCTCCCACGCCCGCGACTGCCGCATGCTCTCGGCAAAGGCTACACCGGGCCGCCCCGGCCACCACGGATTCCTCGGCTCCCAGGGCCGCCGCGAGCCGCACTCCGAACTCCGACGCGTCGCGCGCGTCCCGTTCCGCGTGGCGCAGCCCGGAGCCGGGCACTGGGTATCGGGTGCCGGGTGCTGGGTGTGGGGTGTTGGGGAAGAGCGCCCGGTGGCAGGACCGGACGTATGCGGTCGAAGTCTGCACGCTCACATCTGCAATCCCGGACCTGAGCCCCGGCGCCCACCAGCTCGAGCGTGCGTATACTGGCCGTGGTATGGCACTGGGAGAGCCGGCGACGGGCATCGCAGCGCCACCGAGTGGCTCGCGCCACGGAGCCGACGCGTCGGAGCGGGAGCGTGCGCTGCGCGAGGTCACCCAGGCGCTGGCCGCCCATCTCGACGAGCAGCGCGTGCTCCAGCTCGCCGTGGGCCACGCCTCGGAGCTGCTGAGTGCGCCGTACGCCCGCATCTGGCTCCTCGCCGGGGACCACCTGCAGTGCGTGGCTGCCGAGGGCTACGCGGGAACCTGGAGTTTCGGCGACCACCTCTCTCTCGGGAGCGTCACCGGCCTCGTGGCCGCGGGCGAGGTGCTGAACCTGGCCAACGCCGCCGAGCACCCAAGGTGGCAGCAGCCTCACTTCAGCCGGCGGACGGGGCTGTACGCCTACCTGGGCGTCCCGATCCGGCGTGCCGGCGTGCGGCTGGGAGCGCTCGTGGTCATGCGCGAGCGCGCCGCCGCCTTCGACCGTGAGGAGGAGACGCTGCTAGCCGGCCTCGCCGACACAGTCGCCGTGGCGGTAGACAACGCGCGGCTGTACCGCGCGGCGCGCGACGAGCTGGCCGAACGGGAACGGGCGGTCGCGGCGCTCCACCGGCGCGATACCATCCTCGCGGCCGTGGTCGCCGCAGCCGAGCGCCTCCTGAGGACGGACGATTGGCAGGCCAGCGCCACCGCCGTCCTGGCGCAGCTCGGCGCCGCCTCCGGCGCGAGCCGCGCCTACGTCTTCGACGTCCGGCCCGGCGAGCGCGGCGACGTGCTCACCAGCCAGCGGTTCGAGTGGACGGCGCCCGGCATCCCGCCGGAGATCGACAACCCGGCGCTGCAGGACCTGCCCCTCACCACCACCGGCTTCGGCCGCTGGCAGGAGACGCTGGGCCGCGGCGACCCCATCTGCGGGCTGGTGGCAGAGTTCCCATCCAGCGAGCGCGCGCTGCTCCGAGCGCAGGGCATTCGCGCGCTGGTCGTGGTGCCGATCTTCGTGGGCCAGCAATGGTGGGGGTTCATCGGCTTCGACGAGTGCGTGGCTAACCGTGAGTGGTCACCAGTCGAGGTCGACGCGCTCCGGGTGGCAGCTGACACGCTCGGCGCGGCGATCCAGCGAACGGAGCTGGAGCAGCAGCGGCTGCAGCTCGCCAACGAACAGGCCGCCCGGGCTCAGGCCGAAGCAGCCGTGCGCCAGCGCGATGAGTTCCTCACGGTCGCCGCCCACGAGTTGAAGACGCCGGTCACGAGCCTGCGCGGCCACGCCCAGCTCGCCTTGCGCCGCCTGCGGCGACACGGCCGCCTGGATTTCGACCAGGTGTGGCGCGCCTTCGAGGCGATCGACCGGCAGTCCGAGCGGTTGAGCCGGCTCATCTCCCAGCTTCTGGACGTCTCGCGGATCCAGGCTGGCAGGCTCAGCCTGGACCGCCGGGTCACGAACCTCGCCGATCTGGTCCACGGCGCCGTGGAGGCGGCGAAGCTGCGCACCTCGCTGCACACCTTCCACGTGTCCGGGCCGCCGTTCGTCCCCGCGCTCGTGGACGCCCTCCGCCTGGAGCAGGTGCTGACCAACCTGCTGGACAACGCCATCAAGTTCAGCCCCGACGGCGGGCGGATCGACGTGGGACTGGCGATCCTGGGCAGCGGGGCAATCAGCATCACCGTGCGCGACCGCGGGATCGGCATCCCGCCCGAGCACCTGGAGCGCATCTTCGAGCGCTTCTACCAGGTCCACGCCGCCCGCCACTTCGCCGGCACGACGGGGATGGGGCTCGGCCTGTACGTGAGCCAGCAGATCGCCGAGCTGCACGGCGGCCGCCTGGCCGCAGAGCCCTGCGTCGGAGGCGGGACTGAGCTCGCGCTCACGCTGCCGGCCGACGCCCCCGCGACGCCCTGAGCGCACCAGAGCCGAGCACCTCGGCCGCGGGGTCTACGGGTACGGCGCCCGGGGCGGTCCCCGCCCGCCTCCGCCGTCGGTTCCCTCCAGTATGGCAGTCCAATCTGGGTGGCCCCACCGCCGCGAACGACCCGCAACCCGCCTGGGCGGGCTGACCTTGAGTCCGCCTACCCGCCGAAGACGTCCTTCACCCTGTCGAAGAAGGACCGGTTCTCGCTGGGCGTGTTGCCGGCACCGAACGTCTCGCCAAGCTGGCGGAACAGCCTCCGCTGCTCGTCGGTCAGCTCCGTCGGGATGCGCACCTTCACGTGCACCTGGAGATCGCCCCGACCCTGCTCGTGCAGGCGGGGCACGCCCTCGCCGCGCAGGCGGACGATGCGCCCGCTCTGCGTGCCCGGCGGAATCTTGACTGGGATCTCCTGGCCCTCGAGCGTGGGCACCCTGAACTCCGCTCCCAGGGCCGCCTGCGTGACGTTGATCGGCACCTCCAGCAGCAGGTCGTTGCCCTGGCGTTTGAAGTAGCGGTGCGGCTGGACGTGGAGGACCACGTACAGGTGGCCGGGCAGGCCGCCGCGCGGGCCGGGCTCACCCTCCCCACTCAGGCGGAGCTGCATCCCGTCGTCCGCGCCAGCGGGGATGGAGACCCGCAGCGTCTTCCGGCCGCGGCTCATGCCGCGCCCCTGGCAGTCGAGACACGGGTCGGCGATGAGCTGCCCCTCGCCATTGCAGCGGTCGCACAGCGTCACGTTGACGAACTGGCCGAAGATGGACTGCTGCACGCGCCTGATCTCGCCCGTGCCGCCGCACCTCACGCAGGCGGCCGGCTGGCTGCCCGGCTCCATCCCGCCGCCCGCGCAGCGCGTGCAGACCACCTCCTTCTCGATGGCGAGCTCCTTCTCGGCGCCAAAGACGGCCTCCTCCAGCGTCAGCCGCAGGTCGTAGCGCAGGTCGCGCCCGCGCGGCACCCGCTGGCGTGTGCCGCGCGCACCGGCAGTGCCGAAGAACGATTCGAAGATGTCCTCGATGTTCAACCCGGCAAAGTTGCCAAAGTCCACACCGCCCATGCCGGCGCCGCGCTCGAACGCCGCGTGGCCGTACCGGTCGTAGAGCGCGCGCCGCTCCGCGTCCGAGAGGATCTGGTAGGCCTCGGTCACCTCCTTGAACCGCTCGGCCGCATCTGGCTGGCCATTACGGTCGGGGTGGTACTTGAGCGCCTGTCGGCGGTAGGCCTTCTTGACCTCCTCCTCGGTCGCACCGGGAGCGATCCCCAGCACCTCGTAGTAGTCGCGCTTCGTAGCAGGCATGAGCAATCCAACCGTAGCGTAGTGGCGAGTGATCCGTCCGCACTTCTTCGCGGCCCCCGGATCCCACGCCGCTCCGTCGGCGGAGCTTACGGCACCCGGCCCCCGGGCGCGTCCCCCGCCAGAACACCCATCAGCTCGGCCGTGAACCGGACCATGGGCACCACTCGCCAGTATGGCAGGCGCGTCGGCCCGACGACGCCCAGCACCCCACGCTGGTCGTCGGTCGCGCCGTAGCGGGTCAGCACCACCGACGCCTCACGCATCTGCTCCAGCCGGTTCTCGGCGCCGATGATGACCTGCACGTCCGGGCTGGCGAGCGAGTCGGCCAGCAGCCGCGCCAGCAGCGGCTGCTGTTCCAGCACCTCCAGGATCGGGCGGACCTTCTTGCTCTGGGCGAACTCCGGCTGGCCCAGGAGTTGCGTCAGCCCTTCGTAGTAGACCGGCGCGAGCGACTGCTCCTCCGCCTGCTGCAACAGCCGAATCGCCGCGCTGGCGAGCGGCTGCATCTCCTCGCCCAGCTTGCCCACGACGCGGCGCGCCTGCGCCGCCGTCTTGTCCACGAGCCGGGCGCTGATCGTGTTGCTCAGCCGCGCCAGCTCCTCACACGGCACCGGCCGGTCGAGGTGGTGCACGACCTGCCGCACGCCGCCCGTCTGTAGGATCAGCGTGACCAGCACCACGTCGTCTTGCAGCGGGACCAGCTCCACCCGACGCAGGCGCGCCTTCGGGCTGGTCGGCGGCGACGCGACGGCGGCGTTGTGGAGGTGGCGCGCCAGCACCGCGGACGCCAGGTGAGCCAGCCCCTCGGGATCGCCGGCCACCCGGTGGAACTCCCGGCGGATCGCGCGTTGCTCGGAGACGGGCAGGTCGGTGTGGGGCTGCATGAGCCGCTCGACGAACAGGCGGTAGCCGTGGTCCGTGGGGACCCGTCCGGCCGAGGTGTGGGGTTGGGCGATGAGTCCGACACCCTCCAGCACGGCCATCTCGTTCCGCACAGTCGCCGAGGACACGTGGTCCCCAAACGCCCGGGCGATGGCCTCGGACGAGACGGGCTGCGCCGTCGTGACGAACTCCTCGACCACGGACTGCAGGATCCGCAGGCGTCTCGGCGTCAGGTCTGGCATCGCATGGCCCGCTGTTAGCACTCGCCATGCCAGAGTGCTAAGCGTGGCCCGGCCAATGATACGCCACGCCCACCCCGTGGACCAACAGACACCCAGACACAGGCCCGTCCCACGCACATGTGGCCCACGCGCCGAGGCACCTGGAACGCGCGGCGCGAACCGCCGCGCGGGCCGCGACCCGCTTCCTCCGGACCAGGGGGCTTGGCGGCCCCCGCGGGGACTTCGGCATATACTGCCAGGTACTCGAAGGCGGAGGGGGGGCAGAGGTCGACGTGCGAGAGCCAGGGCGACGGGTGGTCGTGACAGGGATGGGCGCCATCACGCCGCTAGGGCTGGACGTCCCCAGCACCTGGGATGCGCTCATACACGGCCGGGCGGGGATCGCACCGGTCACGATGTTCGACACGAGCGACCTCGACGTGAGGATCGCCGGCGAGGTCAAGGGCTTCGATCCGACGAGCTACCTGGACAGGAAGGAAGCGCGCCACATGGACCGTTTCCTTCAACTCGGGCTCGTGGCCGCCCAGGAAGCGGTGCGCGACGCGGGCCTGGCCGTCTCGCCAGCGGAGGCGGAGCGCGTCGGCGTGCTCATGGGGAGCGGCATCGGCGGGATCGGGACGCTCGTGGAGCAGGCGGGGGTGCTCCTGCAGCGCGGCCCGCACCGGGTGAGCCCGTTCCTGGTCCCCATGTTCCTGCCCGACATGCTGAGCGGGATCGTGTCCATCCAGACCGGGGCCAAGGGGCCAAACTTCGGCGCCGCCAGCGCCTGTGCGACGAGCGGCCACACCATCGGCGAGGCCATGGAGGTCATCAAGCGCGGCGACGCCGACGTGATGATCACCGGAGGGTCTGAGGCCCCGGTCACCCGCATCGGGCTGGCGGCGTTCGACTCCATGCGCGCCCTCTCCCGTCGCAACGACGCGCCAGAGAAGGCCAGCCGCCCCTTCGAGCGCGACCGCGACGGCTTCGTCCTGGCCGAAGCGGCCGGTGCGCTGGTGCTCGAGACGCTCGACCACGCCCGTGGGCGAGGCGCTCCTATCTACGCCGAGGTGGTGGGCTACGGCGCCACGGGTGACGCCTACCACATCACCGCGCCGAGCGAGGCGGGCGAAGGGGCCGCGCGCGCCATGCGTATGGCGCTCCGCAAGGCGGGTATGCAGCCGCACGAGATCGGCTACATCAACGCCCACGGGACCTCGACGCCGCACAACGACCGCACCGAGTCGCAGGCCATCGAGCACGTGTTTGGCGCCGGGACGACGCCGCCGGTCTCGTCGACCAAGAGCATGACCGGCCACCTCATTGGCGCCAGTGGAGCCGTCGAGGCGATCGCGTGCATCAAGGCGATCCTGGAAGGTTGCCTGCCCCCCACGATCAACTACGACCACCCCGACCCGGAGTGCACCCTCGACTATGTACCGAACGCCGCCCGCCCAGCGCGGATCGACGCCGCGCTCTCGAACTCGCTGGGCTTCGGCGGGCACAACACGGCGCTGATCGTCCGGCGGTTCGTGGAATGAGCGGCTGCCCGGGCCGCGTGCCGACCGACTGGCCGGAAGGGGCGCGCTAACGTTGGCCAGACCACCGGCCGGGTGGATTGAGGCCACGCGGCGCATCGTCGAGGCCGTGCGTGCCAGCGATGTCTCCGAGCTCGAGCTCGTGCACGGCGACTTTCGGGTCCTGGTCCGCCGCCAGGCGCCGGGCGTCGCTGCTCCCCCCACTCCCTCGGCGCCGGCAGCGCCCGACGAGACGCACCTCCACCGCGTCCTTGCGCCTTTCACCGGCGTCTTCTACCGTGCCCCCTCGCCTTCGGCCAAGGCGTACGTCAACGAGGGTGACTGGGTGGACGCCGACACCGTGATCGGCCTGATCGAAACGATGAAGATCTTCAACGAGGTCACGGCCGACCGGCCCGGGCGGCTCGTCGCCTTCGCCGCCCGGGCCGGCCAGCTCGTCCAGGCCGGCGATCCGCTCGCGGTCATCGAACCCGCCGAGCGGACCGCGGCCGCGCCAGAGCGCCCGCTGTGACCGGGTCCTCTAGCCCCGTGCGCCCGCGCTCGGACGGGCGCGCGCAGGTCCACCAGCCAGGGACCAGGACGTCTGTCTGATGAGGAATCGGTACGTCAAGATCGCCGGTCTGGGGAAGTACCTGCCCGGACGGGTGATGCCGAACGCCGAGCTGGAGGCGCTCGTCGACACCTCCGACGAGTGGGTCCGGGCGCGCACCGGCATCGCGGAGCGGCGCATCGCCGCCCCCGACGAGACGACCTCCATCCTCGCGACGCACGCCGCGCGCGCTGCCCTGGAGCAGGCCGGCGTCAGGCCGGGCGAGATCGACCTGATCATCGTGGCCACCTGCACGCCAGACTACGCCAGCATGCCCTCCACCGCGTCCCTGGTCCAGCACGCCCTGGGCGCTCAGCGCGCCGGCGCCTTCGACCTGAACGCCGTCTGCAGCGGCTTCCTCTACGCGCTCAGCACAGGCAGCCAGTTCATCCTCTCGGGCACCTACGACACGGTGCTCCTCGTTGGCGCCGAGGTGTTCTCCCGCATCCTGGACTGGCAGGACCGCTCGACCTGCGTGCTCTTCGGGGATGCGGCCGGCGCCGCCGTGCTGCGCGCCACGGACGAGCCGGGCGGGTTGGTCTCCTTCGTCCTGGGCAGCGACGGCGCGGGTGCCTGCCACCTCTATGTGCCCGCCGGCGGCAGCCGGCTGCCCGCGACCCGGGAGACAGTCGACCAGCGGCTGCACTACGTCCGCATGCAGGGGCGCGAGGTCTTCCGCTTCGCCACGACGGTGGTGCCCGACGCCCTCTTGCAGGCCGTCGAGCAGGCGGGCCTGACCACCGCCGACGTCGACGTGCTCGTGCCTCACCAGGCGAACATTCGGATCATCGACGCGATGCTGCGACGGTTGAAGCTGGACGAGCGGATCGCCTTCTCCAATGTCCACCGCTACGGCAACACGTCGGCGGCGAGCGTGCCGGTTGCCCTGTGTGAGGCGGTCGAGGAAGGCCGCATCTCCTCGGGCGACATGGTCGCCCTCGCCGGGTTCGGCGCCGGCCTGAGCTGGGCGGCTGCCGTCTGGAAGTGGCACTGACGGCGTGATGCGCGATGGATGCGGCTGGTTGGCCGCCCGTCTCATGGCTAGCGCATGACCAGCCGGGCCAGGCGCGGGCCGAACAGCGCTAGCGCCACCAGGACAGCCCCCACGGCGGTTACGAGCACGCCGGCCGCGGCAGCATCCTTGGCCTGCTTGACCAGCGGGTGAGGCGTCGGGTGCGCCGCATCGCACGCCGCCTCCAGCGCGGTGTTGAAGGCCTCCGCCGCCAGCACGGCGGTGATGGCGAGGACCACCACTGCCGTTTCGGCCGGAGTGAGGCCCAGCACCACGGACGCGACCACGGCCAGGGCCGCGGCGACCAGGTGGATCGCGAAGTTCGGCTGCGTTCGGGCGATAAAGCGGAGGCCTTCGAAGGCGAAGGCGAACGACCGGCAGACGCGGCGCACGCCTGTCCAGCGGGTCGAGCCGGGCACGCGGACGCCACCTGAGCCCCCGCGTTCCGGCCGGGATGGGTCCAGAGCTGGAGCCGTGGAATCGACGCTAGCGGGTGAGGCCAAGGGGCGTGAGCGCCTCCTCCTCGCGAGTGCGCATGCGGCGGCGTTCTGCCTCCTCCTCGTGGTCGTAGCCGAGGAGGTGCAGGACGCCGTGCGCCACCAGATAGGCCAGCTCACGCGCGGCCGAGTGCCCGTACCCCCGGGCTTGCGCCTGCACGCGGGGGTATGAGATCACCACGTCCCCCAGGTTGATCGGGTCGTCCGGCGGCAGCACGAAGCGCATGTCGCTCGGGTCGTGCAGCGGAAAGGACAGGACGTCCGTGGGCGCGTCCTTCCCGCGGTGGTCGCGGTTCAGCGCGCGGATCGTCTCGTCGCCCACCAGGTGCAACGTCAGGCTGTACCGGCCCGGCGCCACCTCAGGCGCGACGATCGATGCCACGAGCTGGCGCAGGCGCGGCTCGTCCCACGCCGCCTCGAGCCCGGCTTCCACCACGAGCTCCACCTCCACGGCCGTGGGATCAAGCCGGCGCATCGGTCGGGAGCGGGAGGGCGCTCGCGCTCTCGCTGGCTGAGGTCGTGGGCGGGTAGGGGATACGTGGGTGGTAGATGCCGTTCAAGAGCGCCACGAAGGACTGCTTGATCCTGGTGAGGTCGCGCAGCGTCAGGTCGCACTCGTCGAACTGGCCGTCCTCGAGCCGCTGGCGCACGATCCGCTCGACGAGTAGCTCGAGCGCTTCGGGGGAGTGGTCCCGCGACGCTCGCGCGGCCGCCTCCGTGCTGTCGGCGAGCATGAGGAGGGCCGCCTCTCGCGACTGCGGCCGGGGGCCCGGGTAGGTGAACAGCAGCGGGTCGACCTCGCTCTCCGACTGCTCGGCCGCCTGCTGGTAGAAGAAGCTGATCGTGCGGGTGCCGTGGTGCTGCGGGATCATCTCCCGGATGCGCGCTGGCAGCCCGTACTTTTCTGCCAGGGCCACCCCGTCCATGACGTGCGCGGCGATCACCTGAGCGGACGTCACCGGGTCCAGCGACTCGTGGATGTTCTCCCGGATGTCCGCCTGGTTCTCGATGAACGCCCAGGGGCGCTCCAGCTTGCCGATGTCGTGGTAGTAGGCGGCCACCCGCACGACGAGCGGATCGGCGCCGATGACTTCCGCCGCCCGCTCGGCCAGGTTGCCGACCATGATGCTGTGGTGGTAGGTGCCGGGCGCCTCCATCAGCAGCCGCCGCAGGAGCGGCTGAGTCGGCGTGGCTAGCTCCAGGAGCTGCATGGTCGTCAGAATGCCGAACACCCGACCGACGATGGCGAAACTGCCGACGGCCAGCAGGGACGAGAGCATGCCGTTCACGCCCATCTCGAAACCGATGACCGTGAGCGAAGGCCAATCGTCCGAGCGGCTGGTCAGGAAGAAGGCCAGGTAGGTCCCGAACTGGGCGAGCGCGATGAAGGCGCCGGCGACGAAGTAGGCGAAGAGGCGCTCCTTCCGCCACACCGCCAGCGCGCCCACGGCCGTGCCGACGATGCCGACCGCGGCGGCTTCCATGGAGTTGCCGGCGATCCACGCCGTGGCCAGCGACAGCAGTACGCCGATCACGATGGCCAGCCGGGCGTCGAGGAGCGTGGAGACGAGCATCGCCACGGCGGGCAGTGGGAAGACGTACACCCACAGCGGCCGGCCGGGGATGACCATCTTCGCCGCGACCGTCGTGACCACGAGGGCCGCTGCCAGCAACGCCAGGCGGCGGTGGCGGCGGAGCAGCTCCGGGTCGAAGTGCCAGACGTACGCTCCCAGGATCCCAACCAGCGTCGCCGCGAAGAGGAGCGCCCCGCCGAGCGACTGCCAGTCCAGCTCGGGGTTGCGGAGTCCGAGCGCTTCGAGCGCCTCCACGTCCAGCGGGCCGATGAGCTGTCCATCGCGGACAACCGTCTGGCCGCGCTCGTACACCTGCACGACCGGCGCCACCGCCTCCTGAGCGTCCCGGCGGGCGCGCGCGGTCGCCTCCTCGTTCACCACCAGGTTCGATCGGACGAAGCGCCCGGCCAGCTCCACGATGGCGCCGCGGTCCACATCGCCGAAGCTCGGGCTGACCCGGAGCGGCAGCGTGCGCCGCGCGTCCTCCACCGCGTCGTCACCGATGCGGTCCTTCAGCACATCGGCCAGGAGGCGCTGGCTCTCGCTCACCACGGCGTTCCAGCGCGTCTCGTCCGCCTCGGCCAGTCGCTGGATGGTGGCATCACTCAGCGGTGGCGAGAGGAGCTGGCGAATACCGTCGCGCCGGTCCTCTACGCCCTGGTAGGGCGCGGCGCGGACGGTGCCGACGGCCTGGATGAGGTCGGCCAGGGCGCGGCGCTGCTGCGCGATCACCGGGTAGTCCAGCTCCACGACCGGCGCCACCTGGGCGGCGACCTGCTCGCGTGCGGCCCGCGTGCGGAGCTGGCTGACGTACGACGCCTTGCGCGGCGCGCGGACGCTGTAGGGAGCGACGTCGCCCTCGCGCACCTCGTACGCCCGGGGCAGCAGGTTCACGCTCAGCGCCAGCGCCAGCAGGACGGCGGTCCCCACGGCGATCACGAGCGCGCGCAGCGCACGCGGGTCCGGCCGCAGCGCGGGCCGGCTCGGCTGTGGCGTGGACGGCTCGAACGGCACGGCTCTGCCCGCCCCGAGACGGCGTGGGCTAGGCGCCAGCGCCGAGGACGGCCTGGACGCGCGCGCTGACCCGCTTCATGTCGGCCCGCCCGCGCAGCCGCTGCGACAGGAGGGCCATCACGCGGCCCTGGTCGCGCGGCCCACGGGCGCCCGCGTCCGCGATCGCGGCTTCGATTGCCGCTTCAAGCTCGGGCTCCCCCACCGCGGGTGGGAGGTACCCCTGCACCACCCCGAGCTGGGCCTCTTCCACCGCCACCAGGTCCGCGCGGTGCCCCTGCCGGAACCCGTCAATCGACTGTCGGTGCTGTTTGACCCGCTGTTGGAGCACGCTCAGCTCGTCGTCGTCGGTGAGGTCCACCTCGACCCGCAGACGATCGACCTCGGCCTGCTGCGCGGGTGTGAGCTGCGTCTCCTCGCCGCGCAGCAGCAGCCCGCGCTTCTCCAGCACGCGCGCCAGCTTCGCCTGTCGCTCGGACTTGAGCGCCGCCAGGAGCCCGCGGATCTCGTCGCGCCGAACGGTGTCGCCGGCGCGCATCGCGTCCTTGAGATCCTCGGCGAGCCGATCGGCGAGCGCGCTCATCAAGTGGCGATTATAGGCGTCTGGAGGGAGGGAGGGCCGCGTGCCTGGCGCCGCCCTGCCCGACACCAGGGGTGCGGTACACTGTGCCGACGTTACCCCTTACGCCGGCCGCGCAGGGCCGCGCCGCATCGCTCCACGCAGCTCCGCCGGGGGCCACCTACGTGCCCCCACCGGGACCCTGCTGCGGCCACCTCGGCCGCCGAGCGGCGCAGGCCACGCATCCCTGGGCCGATCGACACCGAGGTCGGCAGACCCTGGCGGCCTCTCCGGAGAGGACGAGCAGCCATGGCTCGCTGTGAAGAGTGCAACCGAAAAGTGGACCAGCCGTCCAGGCACCTGGTGAACGGCCGCATCCTCTGCGGCATCCACGATCCGCGGCCGCCGCACGAGCGCCAGACGCAGGAGCTGCCACGCGGGGCCGCCCCGCCCCGGCGCTCCAGCCCGAGCGCGCCCGAGCCGGCCGGGTAGCTGCCGTCTGACAGACCTCCGATGCAGGTCACCGTGTTCCTGGCGCTGGCGTTCTCGATCGTCATCGCGGTGTTCGCCGTCCAGAACACCACGCCAGTGGCCGTGTCCTTCCTCACCCTGCGGGCAGAGAACGTGGCGGTCTCGGTGCTGGTGCTCATCTCCGCGGCGCTCGGCGCCGGGGTGATGCTGCTGCTCGGCCTCGCCCGCGAGGTCCGCGTGCGACTCCGCCAGCGGAGCCTGGCCCAGCGGCTCAAGCAGGCCGAGGCACGCCTGCATGACCTGGAAGCCGAAGCTGCCGCCAGGCCGGCTGCCGCGGCCAGCCCTCCAGTCCTCGGCCCGGGGGCTGAGCTGGCCCCCACGGACGCTCCGCCCACGGTCGTCGCTCCCGCGGCCACCGACAAGCCGGCCTGAGCGCTTCCCGCGTCGCCCGGCTCGCCCCGTCGTCGCGGTTGCCCTCGTCTGCTGCACCGGCCGCGGGTGATGAAAACGCCCTGGACGAGTCGCCCCAATCCGTGGATTCCAGATGCAGAGCTTCACCCGGCGGGCGAAGGATGTGATGGCGAACTCACGAATTGGGGCGCCGGCGCACCCCGTGCGGCTTGGTGGCGGTTGTTTATGATAGCAGCTGGGGAGCAGTGGCCTAACCCCGCCCGATGGGGGGCCAGCACACGGCTCAGGGTCTCGACCGTCTCCGCCCCCTGCCTGCGCCCGCGCGGGCCGGCCAGGGGCGCGGCCGCAGGCAGGGGCACCACCCGGAGGGCGCGCCAGGGCGCCTCGGTCAACACGGGACGACGTGAGCCAGGCGCCCCGAGGGGAGAGCCTGCTAATCAGGAGGTCAGCGGATGGCACAAGCGATGGTAGAAGAGCAACCCGGCGTGCAGCTCAGTGAGGCACAGATTGCGGTTCACTGGAAGGAAGAGGACTACCACTCCCCGCCGGCGAAGTTCATTGCCCAGGCCAACGCGGGCGATCCAAGCATCTTCGAGCGATTCTCCGAGCAGAACTTTCCCGAGTGTTTCAAGGAATATGCCGACTTGCTGACATGGGACAAATACTGGCATACGACTCTTGATACGAGCAACGCACCCTTCTGGAAGTGGTTTGTTGGTGGCAAGCTGAATGCCTGCTACAATTGCGTCGATCGACACCTGCCACAGAACAGGAACAAGGCGGCGTTTATTTGGGTTGCGGAACCTGAGGACGAAGACGCGAAGACGCTGACATATCAGGAACTATACGTGCGGGTCAACGAGTTTGCCGCGCTCCTGAGGGACGTGTGCCAGGCCAGGACGGGTGACAGGATCACCTTCCATCTCCCGATGGTCCCGGAGCTGCCGGTCGCGATGCTGGCCTGCGCCCGTCTCGGCGTCATCCACTCCGAGGTGTTCGGTGGGTTCAGCGGCCAGGCGTGCGGTGAACGGATCGTCGACTCTGGCAGCCACATCCTCATCACCATCGACGCCTACTACCGCAACGGCGACCTCATCGACCACAAGAGCAAGGCCGACGAGGCGGTTGAATACGCCGCGAAGAACGGCGTGAAGATCGACAAGGTCCTGGTCTGGCGACGGCACCCGGGCAAGTACTCCTCACCGACGCCGATGGTCGACGGGCGGGACTACTTCGTCGATGATCTCCTGAAGGACTTCCGTGGAGCAACAGTGCCCCCCGTATCAATGCCGGCCGAAGCTCCGCTGTTCCTGATGTACACCAGTGGCACGACGGCCAAGCCCAAGGGGTGCCAGCATAGCACCGGGGGCTACCTCGCCTACGTTGCCGGGACGTCCAAGTACTATCAGGACATCCACCCAGAGGACACCTACTGGTGCTTCGCCGACATCGGGTGGATTACCGGCCATTCGTACATCGTGTACGGACCCCTGGCGCTGGGTGCGACGAGCGTAATGTACGAAGGAGTGCCGACCTTTCCGGACGCTGGACGGCCGTGGCGGATAGCCGAGCGGCTCGGCGTGAATGTCTTCCACACCGCGCCGACCACCATTCGCATGCTGCGCAAGGCAGGACCGGACGAGCCCAAGAAGTACACCTACCACTTCAAGCACATGACGACGGTGGGTGAGCCGATTGAACCTGAAGTGTGGCGCTGGTACTACCAGGTGGTCGGCAAGGGCGAGGCCACGATCGTCGACACCTGGTGGCAGACCGAGAATGGAGGCTTCCTGGGCAGCACGCTACCGGCGCTGCAGCCGATGAAGCCCGGGAGCTGCGGGCCGGGGGTGCTGGGCGTCTACCCCGTCATCTACGACGAGCTGGGGAACGAGGTCCCGGCAGGGAGTGGCAAGGCTGGCAACATCTGCATTCGCAATCCGTGGCCGGGCATCTTCCAGACGATCTGGGGCCAGCCGGAGCGGTATGTCGCGACTTACTACGCGAAGTACTGCAAGAACCGCGAGAGCAAGGACTGGCGTGACTGGCCCTACTTCGCTGGAGATGGCGCCGTCCAGGCGGCGGATGGCTATTTCCGGATCCTGGGACGCGTTGACGACGTCATCAACGTCGCTGGCCACCGCCTGGGCACGAAGGAGCTGGAGTCAGCCTGCCTCACAGTCGAGGAGATCGCGGAGGCTGCCGCCGTGCCCGTGATGGACGAGGTCAGGGGCAGGGCGGTCGAGATGTACGTTGCTGTGAAGCCCGGCTATCGTCCGAGCGTCGAGATCGAGGAGCGGGTGCGTGGTGCGGTCGAGACGATCATCGGCAAGTTTGCGCGGCCGAAGAACGTGTGGATCGTGCCGGACATGCCGAAGACACGCTCTGGGAAGATCATGCGCCGCGTTGTGGCCGGGATCTCGAACTTCGCAGAGCCTGGTGATATCACCACCCTGGCAAATCCCGAGATCGTGGAGACGATCCGCAAACAGGTGCAGTCGGCGAAGGTAGCGCGCGGCGAAGTGCCCCGTGAGCTATCAGCGCAAGAGCTCGAGGAGGTTGGCAGGTTCGGGCTGGCAGAGTAGCGCCGGCCCCCGCGGCCGGCCTCGCTGTATCCGGCGTACCGGGCGTCCGTGTCAGGCGACCTGGACGGCGATCTCTGCCTTGATCTGGCGCCACGCCTCACGCGCGTCCTTGACCGACACCTCGTCCTCGATGGTCGAGATGTCCCCAGGATCCTGGTCCAGCACGACCGCCTTCAGCACCCGCCGCATGATCTTCCCGCTCCGCGTCTTCGGGAGCATGCGGACGAAGTTCAGGTCGCCGATCACGGCGACCGGGCCCATCTCCCGACGCACGGTGTCCAGGAGCTCCCGCCGCAGCGTGTCAGAAGGTCGATGCCCCTGCTTCAGGACGACGAAGGCGGCGATCACCTCCATGCGCACCGGGTCGGGCCGAGCGGTCACACCCGCCTCCGCCACGGCCGGGTGGCGGAGGAACGCGGTCTCCACCTCGATCGTCCCGACGCGGTGGCCGGCGATCTTGATGATCTCGTCCGCGCGGCCGCTGAACCACACGTATCCATCCTCGTCGATCGCCGTCGCGTCGCCCGTGAAGTACACGTGCTGGCCCGGGATGCGCTGCCAGTAGTCGCTTCCGTATCGCTCCGGTTCGCCCCACAGGCTGGCCGTCAGGCCGGGGAATGGCCGCTTGATGACGAAGATGCCCTTCTCGCCCGGCCCGCACTCTTCCCCGTCGGGCGTCATGATCGCCGCTTCGATCCCGGCCAGCGGGATGCCGGATGAGCCCGGCTTGGTCGGCAGCATCGCCACGCCGTACGGATTGCCGACGATCGGTCCGCCGGTCTCCGTCTGCCACATGTGGTCGAGCACCGGGATGCGATCCTGGAAGACTTCCTTCTGCAGCCACTCCCAGGCCGGCGGGTTGAGCACCTCGCCCGCGCACACCACCCGCTCGACGGAGCCGAGAGCGTACTTCCGGGCCGGCGCTGTGCCGTGGCCCATGAGCATCCGCGCCGCGGTCGGCGAGGTGAAGACGCCGCTCACGTGGTTCTCCTGCACGACGCGGTAGAAGGTCTCAGGGCCCGGGTGGTCGAGCGCCCCTTCGTAGGCGACCGTCGTGCACCCGGCCAGTAGCGGCGCGTACACGATGTAGCTGTGGCCGACCACCCAGCCGATATCGGAGGTCGACCACCAGACGTCGCGGGGCTTCAGCCCGAACACCCAGCCACCCATGCTATGGATGTACACCTGGTAGCCGCCGTGCGTGTGGACCGCCAGCTTCGGCTTGGCGGTAGTGCCCGAGGTCGCCAGGATGTAGGCGGGCTCGTTGGACTCCATCACCGTGTGGCTGGAGTCCTGGCCCTCAGCCAGGCCGAGGAAGTGCTCCCACCAGAGATCCCGGCCGCTCACCATTGGCACCTCGCCCTCAGAGCGCCGCAGCACCACGACCTTCTCGACGGACTCCACTCGTGCCTCGAGCGCCGCGTCGACCAGCTCCTTCAGGTTCACCGCCCTGCCCTTCCGCCAGGTCAGGTCGGTCGCGAACAGCGCCCGGGCGCCGGCCATCCGCATCCGGTCGGCGAGGGCGCCACTGCCGAACCCGGCGAACACGACCAGGTGGATCGCGCCGATACGCGTGATCGCGAGCATCAGCGCGATCGCCTCTGGACAGGTGGGCATGTACACGGCGACGCGGTCACCCCGCCGGATGCCCAACCCACGGAGCGCCGCGGCCAGGCGCTTCACCAGCTCCAGCAACTGCGCGTACGTGTAGACCCGTCGCTCGCCCCGCTCGTTCTCGGCAACCAGCGCTGCCCGGCCCCCGTCGCCTCGCCCCACGTGGACGTCGAGGCAGTTGTAGCTCAGATTCGTCTCGCCCCCGACGAACCAGCGGAAGGTGGGCGGCTGCCAGTCCAGCACCTGCTCCCAGGGGCGAAACCAGGGCAGCCTGGCCGCGGCCCGTCCCCAGAACGCTTCCGGGTTCTGTGTGGCGTCCGCCTTCCAGGCGCGGACGATTGGGTTGATCACTTCCATGCGCAGCACCTCCCCGGCACCCGAGCGCGGCTTCCCCGCCTGGCACGATGGTAGCAGGCCCCTCGGAGCCGCAGACAATCGCCCGACGCCCCAATTCGGCAGGTCGGTGGGGAGGCGTGCGTCGTGTACCAGTAGTGATAAGCAAAGACGATCAATTGGATCGAGGGTGGGTGGCTTGTCGGGGAGGCGTGCGTCGCGTACTCTCCAGGTACGTTCGCGCTGCGCGGCTCCGGGGTTCAACGGGGAGCCAGCCTGGAGAGGTGGCGCCGACACGCTCAAAGTGGGGAGGAACGCGCGTGCCGTAGGAGCCCGTCGACTGTTCGCTGCTCGTATCCGGAGACGGATGTCTCTCGGTCCAAGCGTGGCGGGGCGGAGACCACCGCCTTGCCCACCACTCGAAGGGGGTACCCGTGGACCAATCGACTCAGAGGACGCCGCGGCCAGCAGCGGCGCCCACCGAGCGGTCAGAGCGCCTCCGCGCCTACTGGCGCGCGAACCTGACGCTCATCGCGATCTTAATGACGATCTGGTTCATCGTGGCCTACGTCCACGTGCCGTTCGCCAAGGCGCTGAACCAGGTCACCATACTCACCGGCTTTCCCGTAGGCTACTGGCTGAGCAGCCAGGCCTCCATCACGACCTTCGTGGTCCTCATCTTCGTCTACGCGCTCGTGATGAACAAGGTGATCGACCCGAAGTACGGCTTCCACGCCGAGGAGATGGAGTAGGAGGGGCGCATGGCGAGCATTCCCTACGCCAAGATGTCCAGGGCGGAGTGGCGCGCCTGGGAGGCGAAGCTGTTCAAGGGCTACACGCTCTTCGCCGTCGGCCTCGTGGCGGTCATAGCGGTCGTGATGGCGCTGGAGCTCAACCTCGGCCTGCCCAGGCCGGCCATCGCCGGGTTCTTCATCCTGGTCAGCTTCTCCCTGTACGGCATCGTCGGCATCGCCAATTTCACCCGGAAGTTCGACGAGTACTACGTGGCGGGCCGCAAGGTCCCAGCCTTCTTCAACGGGATGGCCACCGGCGCCGACTGGATGAGCGGCGCCTCCTTCGTGTCGATGGCCGGCGCGATCTGGCTGACCGGGTACGACTACCTGGCCTACATCATGGGCTGGACCGGTGGCTACGTGCTGCTGGCTCTCTTCTTCGCTCCGTACATCCGCAAGTTCGGCCAGTTCACGATCCCCGACTTCGTGGCGGTCCGCTTCTCCGAGCGGGCCAGGCTGGCGCGAGTGGTGGCGGCCATCGCTGCGATCGTCGCCTCGTTCACGTACGTCACCGCGCAGGTGGTCGCCGTCGGTCTCATCCTGAGCTACTTCTTCGGCGTCCCCTACAACCTGGGCGTCTTCCTTGGCCTGGCAGGCGTCATCCTCTGCTCGTTCCTGGGCGGCATGAAGTCCATCACCTGGACCCAGGTGGCCCAGTACATCATCTTGATCGTCGCCTACCTGATCCCGGTCTCCATCCTCTCGGCCCGGTTCACCGGCTTCCCGATCTCGGAGATCATGTACGGCCGCGCAATCCAGGAGATCACCCAGCTCGAGCAGGCCCAGAATCTGCCCCTGTACGTCGAGCCGTTCAAGACCGCGCTTTCGAATCAGTCCTGGGTGGACGCCTCCAGGCAGCTCGGCCTGCCCGCGCCCGAGCTGATCGTCGTGCGCGACTGGGTCGGCACGCCGTACGGATTCCTGGCCCTCACGTTCGTGCTCATGGTCGGCACTGTGGGTCTGCCCCACATCCTCATCCGCTACTACACCGTGCCGAATCCAAAGCAGGCGCGCATGAGCGTCGGCTGGTCGCTCTTCTTCATCTACCTGCTCTACTTCACCGCTCCGGCCTACGCCGCGTTCGCCCGCTGGGAGATGCTGCAGAACGTGGCTGGGAATCCCATCGCCAGCCTGCCCGGCTGGGTGGCGAGCTGGACGCAGACCGGCCTCCTCACGGTCGCCGACACGAACAACAACGGCATCCTGGACTTCTCAGAGATCCGGATCAGCCCGGACCTGATTGTCCTCGCCACGCCGGAGATCGCCGGCCTGCCGTACACCGTGTCGGCGCTCGTGGCGGCGGGTGGCCTGGCCGCCGCACTCTCCACCGCCGACGGCCTGCTGATGGTCCTGGCCACGGCCATCTCGCACGACATCTACGCGAAGGTCATCAACCCCAACGCGTCCTACGGCCGGCGGTTCTTGCTCAGCCGCGTCATGCTCCTGGTGGCCGCGGCGCTAGCCGCGTTCGCTGCCCTCCCGCGGCTGGCACTCATCGCGCAGATGGTCTCCTGGGCCTTCTCGTTCGCGGCCGCCACCTTCTTCCCGGTGATCCTGCTCGGGATCTTCTGGAAGCGCGCGAACGCGAACGGGGCGGTCGCCGGGATGATCGGTGGCCTGGTGGTGACCATCATCTACATGGCCGGGAACTACGTCGACCCCCGGTTCAACATCCTGGGGATCACGCACCTCGCAGCCGGGCTGTTCGGACTGATCGTCAACTTCGCGCTGACGATCGGCATCAGTCTCGCCACCGAGGCGCCCCCGCGGCACATCCAGGAGATGGTGGAGAACCTCCGGATCCCGGTCGGGGAGATGGGTGAGGAGCCGGGGGCGGCGCCCGGGGCCGCGCCGGCGCCGGCGCCAGCTCCCAGCCACTGAGCGACCCACGCGCGGGTGGAGCGGTCCGAGGCACCTCGGTCCGCTCCACCGTGGGCGCGCTTCGTCCATGCCCGACGGCCTGTTCTACTTCCTCTACGTCACCACCCAGTTCTTCCTCTGGTTCATGGTGGGCCGAATTATCCTCGCGCTCCTGTCCGGCGGGCGGCGAACCTTCTTCACCGATCTGTTCCGCGTGGCCACCTTCCCGGTCTTCTGGCTGGTACGGCGCGTCACACCGGCGTCCGTCTCCGACAGCCACATCCCACTGCTGAGCCTGCCTCTCCTGTTCGCCCTCCTCATCCTCATCGGCCCCCCACCACGGTAGCTCGCTTCGGAGGCGCCGTGCTCCCCGCTACCGGCTGCGGCCACCCACTCTCTTGGCCTCGCCCCCTGGCATGGGGTGTGCGATCATCTGCCGTGAACGAGGCACACCGAGCGTGAGGTGAGGACGCGGACGATGGAGTCGCTCGAGGCGGGCTTCGAACGCGACCTGCGCGCCTGGATGGCGCGCGTCTACGAACGGCGGGCGCGTCTGAACGGGCGCCGGCTCGAGCAGCGGATCCTCCAGGTGCTCGAGAGCGAGCGGCGCTGGCTGGTCCCGCTGACGATTGGCGTCCTCATCGGCGCGAGCGCGTCGCCCGTCGTCGGAGCGCCGGCTCTTCTTGGCAGCCTCGTCCTGCTGTATGTCGGCGCGCTCTACAGCGGGTACCACACCATGCGTCGGACGGAGCGCATGGAGCAGTCGCTCCGGGGTGGCATCGAGGCAGGCGTGGCGACCGAGGGCGCCTGGCAGGCGCGCCCGGCGCTCGGCGCCGACGAGCGCGCGCGCCTGATCCGCCTCATGAATCTCTCCCGCTCCGCCGCAGCCCCGTCCGTCCGGCCCGCCCTGCTGGCGGAGCTCAGCGAAGCGTTGAGCCAGGAGTCCCTGGCGGGGTGGCCGTTCCTGTGGGAGCTCCAGGACCTCCTGCAGGCAGATCCCGCGGCGCTGGCTCGAGAGCCCGCTCCCCGACGTGCCCTTCGAGCTGGCGCTTGAGCGATTCGTAGATCCAGGACCGGTGCTCGAAGATGTAGCTCACCTGCGTGGCGGTCACCTCGCTCGCACCCACCCGGCGCAACGCTTCGACCGCCCGCAGGAGCAGCGATTCGTCCACCACCACCGTCACCGCAAACCAGCCGACGTCGGCGCCGGCCAGGTCCTTGGGGTAGACCCGCGCGACGGTCGGGCCGCGCAGCCCCGCCACGTCACCCGACACGTTCACCTGGCGGGCCACCGCCTCCGCGCTCTCGCCACGAATGTTGGCGGTCAGCGAGACATGGCGCCGCGATCGTAACGAGGCCTCGATCAACTCGAGCAGCGCCCGCGTGGCTTCAAGCTTGGCCGGCACGGCCTGGAGCGTGCGCCGATTCCCGATCAGGCAGGCTTGCGATGGCAGCACCGTGCCTCCGGCGATCGTCTTCAGCCGGTGCTCGCGCAGGGTCACGCCGCTCGAGGTGAGATCACAGATCACGTCGGCCGTGTCTAGCGAGGGCGCGGCTTCAAGCGCGCCGCTCACCTCGACGAGCGTGAAGGCGGTGATCCCGCGATCGTAGAGGAACTGCCGAGTGAGGTTGGCGTACTTCGTCGCCACCCGCAGCTCGCGCCCGGCCACCCGCAGCTCCGCCGCCACCTCGGCCAGGTCCGAGACGGACGTGACGTCGACCCAGCCCTCGGGGACGGCCAGCACCAGCGCGCAGTGCTGGTACCCCAGTTCCGGGTGGACCACCACCACGTCGTCCTCCTCGGAGCGGTGCTCGGCGACGATGTCGAAGCCCGTGATGCCCAGATCCACCGTGGCCTGGTCCACCTCGCCGAAGATGTCCGCCGCCCGCTGGAAGACCAGCTCCACCGGTCCGGCTGGCAGCCCGCGCATCGACGCGCGGTACTGGCGCGGGTTGGTGCGGTCGACCTGGAGCCCGCAGGTGCGCAGGAAATGGAGCGTGTCCTCCTCCATCCCCTTCGACGGTAGCGCCAGGCGCAGCCGGGCGCGAGCGTCCCGGGTGAGGTGCGCACTCACGCCAGCGCCTGCCTCAGCCACTGCACCGTCTCGGCCCGCGGCAGGCGCTGCTCCGTGCGCGCCCGCATGTCACGCACGACCACCATCTGTTCGGCGCGCTCCCGCTCCCCGAGAATGGCGACCACCGGCACCCCGGTGCGGGCGGCGTGCCGCAGCGCCGCCTTTGGCCCGCGCAGCCGCACGTCCTGCTCCACCACCAGACCACCCCCCTTGCGCAGCTCGCGCGCGAGGCCGAGCGCCTCAGCATAGTCCGCCACGCCCACGGGTACCACGAGGACGTGTGGTGGCGGCGCGGAGGCGGGCACCCCGTCGGGCCGGACCAGGTCGATCCGCTCCAGACCATAGGAGAACCCGCAAGCGGGCACGGGCTCGCGTCCCCCCAGCGCCCGAATGAGGTCGTCGTAGCGGCCCCCACCACACAGTTGCAGCGGCCCCTCCGCCGTCTCCACGTACACCTCGAAGACGAGCCCGGTGTAGTAGCGCAGCCCCCGGGCCAGACTGAGGTCCACCTCCCAGGCCGCCTCCTCGCCCGAGCGGCCGTAGGCGCGCAGGTGCTCCAGCGCCGCCGCCACCTCGTCCAGCGGCGCCGCGCTCAGCCCGCGCGCACCCAGCAGCTCACGCAGGGTGCGCAGCCGCTCCACCGGGCCGGCCGCGGCACGGAGCTGGAGGACGAACGTGAACGCCGTGCGCACCTGCTCGGTCGGGTCCGGCCGGCTGGCCTTGGCCAGCAGCCGCTGGACGATCTGGCCCGGCGTGCGTGCACCGCCCTCGAGGGGCAGGCTCGCGCGCCGCAGGATGTCGGCGGCGACTGCCGCCGCCTGCTCCGCCGGCAGCGCGGAGAGCGCCACGGGCAGGCCGCCGTTCTCCCCCACGCCCGCCAGCCCGTCGCGTGGGCCGCCGAGCAGCTCGACCACGCGCGCGACGGCCGCGTCCAGGCCCAGGCGCCCGCGCAGGAGCGGCTCCAGGTGGTCCAGGATGACGCCCTGGGCGTGCTCGTTCATGCCGAGCTGGCCGAGAAGCTGCAGCAGCACCCCCAGGTGGCCCACCACGAGCCGGTACGTCCGCACGCCGGCCGCTTCCAGCCCGGCGCACGCGAGGTGCAGCACCTCCGCGTCAGCGGCCGGGCCAGCCGCCCCGATCAGCTCCAAGCCCACGTGGGTGAACTGGCGGTAGCGACCCCGCTGCGGCTTCTCGTAGCGGAAGCTCGGGCCGCCGTAGTGCAGGCGCAGCGGCAGGCTCCGCCCCTGCAGCTCGTTCACGTAGGTGCGCATGACGCTTGCGGTGAGCTCGGGCCGCAAGCAGAGCCGCCGGTTCCAGTGCGAGAAGGTGTACATCCTGGCCACGATCTCATCACCCGACTTGCGCAGGAACAGCTCGAGTGGCTCGAGGATGGGGGTCTGGATCCCCTGGTACCCGAACGTCTCGAAGCCCGCGCGCAGCCGCGCCTCTAGCTGGCGCAGGCGCGCGTCCAGCGGCGGCAGGAAGTCGTTCGTGCCGCGCACGCGCTGCACCGGTGCCGCGTGCGGGGCGAGCGGCTGCGGCGTCTGCTCGATTCGGGTGCTCACGTGGGCCCTGAGTGTACCAACGGGACCGCCGGCCTTCGCCCGAGCGCCTCCTGGGCTGCCTGGAGCGCCAGGGTGAGGCGCACCGGATGCCGCCACCGCAGCTCACGGGCGGCGGCATGTGGGAGGCGATGCGCGGCCAGATGGCCGGCTTCTACAAGGCGCGCGCACGAGGGCCCGGCCGCCGCTGTACCGCCTGTCCCGTCTCCTGGACCGAGAGGCGCCCGGCCTCGGGCGGGCGATGGTCGTCGTGAGCACCAGTACGGCCAAGCCGGTCGGGACGGGCTTCACCGATGACGAAGCCACGAATTCGGGCTGCCCAGACGGCGGCGCCGGAGGGCGCGAGCGTGTGCTACACTCGCAGCGCTCGCGGAAACGCGTGAAGGATGCCAAGCTCGCGGCGGAGACCGGTAGGCCCGAGCCTCACCACCGTCCAGGCGCTTGCCATCGCGTCCCAGTTCGGCGTCACCCTGGCGGTGGCGGTTGGGCTGGGGCTTTTCGTGGGCCAGTGGCTGGACGGCCGATTCCAGACCAGCTTCATCTTCACGCTCATAGGAGTCTTGCTCGGGCTCGCGTCGGCGATCAGTGGCACGGTGAGGCTCTACCGGGCCGCGCTGCGCCAGGGAGAGCCCGGAGGCCCGCGGACACGGACGTCCGCCGAGGACCTGGCCGAAGACCAGACGGAACGATAGAACGGGGACCCGCGTAGATGGTTGACGCGCTTCTCGCCAGCACGCTCTTCCAGGTGGTCCAGGAGGAAGCCGCGCCGGCAGCCGAAAAGACGCCCCAGCCACCACCCGAGGTGATCTTCGAGCTGTTCGGCACGATCCCGGTCACCAACACGATCTTCACCGCCTGGTTCGTCATCACCGCCCTGGTCCTCTTCGCCTTCTTCTCCACGCGGCGGCTGCGCCTGCTCCCGTCGGGCCTCCAGAACTTCTGGGAGATGGTGATCGAGCTGTGGATCGGTATCGTCGAGCAGAGCATGGGGAAGCGAGGTCGGCGCTTCATGCCCCTGGTCGCCACCACGTTCCTGTTCATCCTCTTCTCCAACTGGCTGGGCATCCTCCCCGTCGTCGGCAACGTCACCATCAAGAACCCCGAGGGCGAGCTGGTCCCGCTGTTCCGCTCCGCGAACAGCGACCTCAACGTCACCGCGGCCATGGCGCTGGTGGTGATCTTCCTGGCCGAAGTCTCCGAGTTCCGCTCGCTCGGGGTACTCGGCTACGTGAAGGGCCTCCTGCTCCCGAACCCTCTCCGCTGGTTGGAGATCCTCACCCGGCCGCTCTCGCTCTCCTTCCGGTTGTTCGGCAACATCTTCGCCGGCGAGGTCCTCCTGGTGACCATGCTCGGCATCGCGCCGTGGGCGCTCTTCGCGTTCCTGGGGCTCGAGATCTTCGTGGGCCTCATCCAAGCGCTGATCTTCTCGATGCTCACCCTCGTGTTTCTGACCATCGCCACGCTCCACGAGCGCGCGCACGAGGAGGCGGAGCACACCCACGGCGCCGAGCCCGTGGCTGGTGCGCCGGCCCGCACGGAAGCGCACTAGGGCATCTGTGTCGACTACCCTATCCTTCGGCGACTCGGTTGGCGGTCGCGCACCCGCGCTGGTGGTGCGGCCGCGGCCAACCCGCATCTTGGCCACCCAACACGGACCTGGGAGGTTCCTGCGTGTACGAGATTAGTGTGCTTGCGCAGCAGGCGGCTGCCGTCGCCGGCGCCGCCAACGCCTGGGCACCCGCCATTGCCATCGGCGTGGGCGCCATCGGGCCTGGCATTGGCATCGGCTACGGCGTGGGCAAGGCGATGGAAGCCATCGGCCGCAACCCGGAGGTCGCCGGCCCCATCCTGGTCCCGATGCTGATTGGCCTTGGCTTCGCCGAAGCCATCGCGATCTACGCGCTGGTCATCGCCTTCATCCTGAGCGGCAATCCGCTGGTCAGTGGCGCCGTCCGGTAGTCCGGGCCCGGGCACGTGGCCAGCCGGGTGGCAGGCGTCTGCGCCAGCGCGGGCCGCGCGCCCCGGCGCGTCGCGCTTCGCCTCGAGGCAGCCCAGCACGCTGGCCGCCGGCTGTGGCCCGGAGCGGCGCCGGCACGGGCTACGGGCTGAGGCGCCCGACCCACAGAGCAAGGAGCACTGAGCGCCCGTGCCAAGGGTCCGCGGGGCACCGGCCCCCGGCCACGGCCAGTTCAGGGTAAGGTAGACGTCTATGGAAGCCATCCTCAACACGCTTGGCTTGAACGGCTGGGGGCTGTTCTGGCAGACGCTGAACTTCCTCATCCTGCTCGCCCTGCTGTGGTTCGTGCTGTACAAGCCGGTGACCCGCATCCTGGATGAGCGCGCCCGCCGGGTCCGGGACAGCCTCGAACACGCCGAGCAGGTCCGGCGCCAGGCGGAGCAGGCGGAGGCCGACCGCCAGGCCTTGCTGGCCGAGACGCGCCGCGAAGCCGAGGCGATCCGCGGCCGGGCGGAAGAGCAGGCCAAACGCATCGCCGCGGACCTCCAGGCGAGAGCCCAGGAGGAGGCCAACCGCATCCTGGCACAGGCCCAGGCGAGCATCGAAGCCAGCCGCCAGCAGATGCTGGACGAGGTGCGCTCACACGTGGCCGACCTCGTGGTCGCCGCCGTCGACCGTGTCACGCGCCGCGCCCTAGATGCCCAGGCGCAGCGCACGCTCGTACAGCAGTTCCTGGCCACCGAGGCACCCAACGGTGCCGCGGTCGCGCGTCGGCGCTAAGGACGTGGGTCGACGTGGGGCGGGAGACACCGCGGGTGTGGCGCACGTGCTGAGTGCGGCGGCGCGATGGGCGCGAGGCGCGTAGGAAGCGGGGCGGTCGGCCGTGCCGCGCACGACGTTCAGCGGGTCTGCCCGCCGCTACGCGGAGGCGGCCTTCGGCGTCGCCCGCGAGTCAGGCGACTTCGACGCGTGGCTGAGCGGGCTCGACGACCTGGCGCGCCTGCTGCAGGATCCGCGCGCCTCGACCGCGTTCACCAGCCCAGCCGTCGACCCCGGCGAGAAGCGGGCGGCGCTCGACCGCCTGCTGCCGGACCTCCCGCCCCTGGTGCGCAACTTCGTGGCCATCCTCGTCGAGCGCGACCGCCTGGCGCAGGCGCCGGAGATCGCGGAGGCGTTCCGCGAGCGGGTGAACCAGGAGCGCGGGGTGCTCACCGCGGACGTCACGACCGCGATCCCGCTCGACGCCGAGCTAGAGCGGACGATTCAGGAGCGCCTCGGCGCGCATCTCGGGCACGACCCACGCCGGCTGGTGCTGCGCTCACAGGTGGACCCGCAGATTATCGGCGGCGTCGTTGCCCGGGTCGGGGATACTCTGATCGACGACAGCGTGCGTGGGCGCCTGGAACGCCTTCGGCGCGTCCTCGCCCAGGACGGGCGGTGACGACCCAGCAATCCAGCCCGTGCGATGCGAGACATCGCGACGCCTCGAGGAGGTGCGGCCTCGCCGCGCGGCATGACAGGGTGAAATCGAGGTAGCCATGGCCGTTCGGACGGAAGAGATCAGCTCCATCCTGCAGCAGCAGATCAAGGGTTTCGACCAGGTCATCGCGACCGATGAGGTGGGCACCGTCGTCCAGGTCAGCGACGGTATCGCCCGCGCCTGGGGGCTGCGCAACGTCGGCGCGCTCGAGCTGGTGGAGTTCACCCGGCAGGGCATCATGGGCATCGCCCTCAACCTCGAGGAGGACGCCGTCGGCATCATGGTCGTCGGCCCCTACACCGACATCGAGGAGGGTGACCCGGTCCGACGGACGGGGCGGATCGCCTCGGTCCCGGTCGGCCCGACACTCATCGGCCGCGTGGTGAACCCGCTCGGGCAGCCGATTGACGGCAAGGGGCCGATCAACGCCGCGAGCACGCGGCCGGTGGAGGTGATCGCCCCGCGGGTCGTGCTGCGCAAGTCGGTCGACACGCCGGTCCAGACGGGGATCAAGGCGATCGACGCCATGATTCCGATCGGCCGGGGGCAGCGCGAGCTGATCATCGGCGACCGCCAGACGGGCAAGACGGCGATCGCGCTCGACACGATCATCAACCAGCGCGGCGGCAACCTGACCTGTATCTACGTGGCGATCGGCCAGAAGGCATCGTCCATCGCCGAGGTGGTGCACATCCTCGAACAGGAAGGCGCCATGGGGCACACCATCGTGGTGGCGGCCTCGGCGCAGGACCCGGCCCCACTCTGGTACCTGGCGCCCTTCGCCGGCGCGGCGATGGGCGAGGCCTTCATGTGGGAAGGGAAGGACGCGCTGGTCGTCTACGACGACCTGAGCAAGCACGCCTGGGCGTACCGCGCCGTCTCGCTTCTGCTCCGCCGACCCGCGGGCCGTGAGGCATACCCGGGCGACGTCTTCTACCTCCACTCCCGCCTGCTGGAGCGGGCCGCCAAGCTGGCGCCCGAGTTCGGGGGCGGCAGCCTCACCGCCCTGCCGATCATCGAGACGCAGGCCAACGACGTCTCCGCGTACATCCCCACCAACGTCATCTCGATCACCGATGGCCAGATCTACCTGGAGCCCGACCTCTTCTACGCGGGCGTGCGGCCGGCGCTGAACGTTGGCATCTCCGTCTCCCGCGTGGGATCGGCGGCGCAGACCCGGGCGATGAAGCAGGTGGCCGCCAAGCTGAAGCTGGAGCTGGCCGCGTTCCGCGAGCTGGCCGCCTTCGCCCAGTTCGCCAGCGACCTGGACAAGACGACGCGCGCCCAGCTCGAACGCGGTCTCCGGGCGCAGGAGGTGCTGAAGCAGCCGCAGTTCCGACCGTACTCGCTGGCCCGGGAGGTCACCATCATCTACGCCCTCACCAATGGCTTCCTGGACGACGTGCCGGTAAACGACGTGCAGCGGTGGGAGACGGAGTTCCACCGCTTCATGGAGTCCGCCCATCCTGAGATCCTCGACGCCATCAGCCGCGACAAGGCGCTCAGCGACGAGACGCTCACCAACCTGCGGGCAGCCATCGAGGAGTTCAAGCGGCAATCGATTATCGAGAGTCGAGCGTCCCCGGCCGTGGCCACGGGCTAGCCTGGCGTTCTCCCCTTCCCCTGCCTCCAGACGACCAGCGACAGACGCGAAACCCACCTCCCCCGCCATGCCCAGTCTTCGCGATATCCGCCGGCGGATCCGCTCCGTCAAGAACATGGCGCAGATCACCAAGGCCATGGAGATGGTGGCCGCCTCGCGCATGCGCCGCGCCCAGCAGCGGGTGACCGCAGCCCGGCCGTACGCGCAGGCTATGCGCACGCTGATTGGCGAGCTGGCCCTGCAGGGCCGCTCCGTCGGCCAGGAGCTCCACCCGCTGCTCGCCCAGCGAGCCGTCGACACGGTCGGGGTCGTCCTCATCACGCCGGACCGCGGCCTGGCCGGCCCGCTCAACACCAACGTCATCCGCCGCGGCGCCGAGCTGATCCTGGAGCAGGAACATGCCAACCTGGCCGTGGAGGTGGTCACCGTCGGCCGGAAGGGGCAGGATTTCCTGGTCCGGCGCGGCCGCAAGCTGCTGGGGACGTTCACCGGCATCGTCGACCGACCGAGTTACAACGACATTATCCCGATCGCGCGGGTCGTGATGGACAGCTACGTCGCCGGGGTGATGGACCGGGCGTACGTGGTCTACCCGCGCTTCGTCTCGACGCTCGTGCAGCGACCCGAGGCGGTGCAGCTCCTGCCGATCACACCGGCGGCCGCGGGAGAGACCGACGAGGCCCTGGGCGAGTTGGACTACATCTACGAGCCGGACCCCCTCTCCATCCTCCAGTCGCTGCTGCCGCGCTACGTCGAGGTGCAGATCTGGCAGGCGCTCCTGGAGACGGCTGCCTCGGAGCAGAGCGCACGCATGGTCGCCATGCGCAACGCGAGCGACAACGCCAGGGAGATCGTGCAATCCCTCACCCTGACCTACAACAAGGTCCGCCAGGCCGGTATCACGCGCGAAGTGACCGAGATCGCCGCCGCGGCCGAGGCGATGGCCGCCACCGGACGATGACTGACCCGCCCCGACCCACGACCCAGGACCCGATACCTCCGAGAGCCCACCGGGAGGACCCACCGTGACTACCATGACTGAGACCCCGCCGGCGAGGCCAGAGGCGCGCGGGGCGACGGGCCGCATCGTCCAGGTGATTGGCCCGGTCGTCGACGTCGAGTTCCCGCCGGAGCAGCTCCCCGACATCTACTACGCCCTGCAGGTCGACCTCGCCCAGCTCGCCAGCTCGAACGGCGCCTCGCCCGATGGGACGGAGGCGAAAGGCGTCGAGCAGGCGGCGGGCCGGCTCGTCCTCGAGGTGCAGCAGCACCTGGGCAATAACTGGGTGCGCGCCATGGCCATGGGCAGCACGGACGGGCTGCGCCGCGGCCTCCTCGTCCAGGACACGGGCGGCCCCATCACCGTGCCGGTCGGCCCGCCCACGCTCGGCCGTCTCTTCAACGTGCTCGGGGAGCCCATCGACGGGAAGGAGCCCGTTTCGGCCGACACCGCCTACCCGATCCACCGCCCTGCCCCGGCCTTCGTCGACCAGGCGGTGGAGCCCACCCCGTTCGAGACCGGCATCAAGGTCATCGACCTGATCGCCCCGTTCCGCAAGGGCGGCAAGATCGGTATCTTCGGCGGCGCCGGCGTGGGCAAGACGGTCATCATCACCGAGCTGATCAACAACGTCGCCAAGCAGCACGGGGGTTACTCCGTGTTTGCCGGCGTGGGCGAGCGCACGCGCGAGGGGAACGACCTCTACCGCGAGATGCACGAGTCGGGTGTGCTCGACAAGGTCGCGCTCGTCTTCGGCCAGATGAACGAGCCGCCGGGCGTCCGCCTGCGGGTCGGCCTGACGGGCGTCACTCTCGCCGAGTACTTCCGCGACGAAGGCCGCGACGTCCTCCTGTTCATCGATAACATCTTCCGCTTCACCCAGGCAGGCTCCGAGGTGTCCGCCTTGCTCGGGCGGCTCCCCAGCGCCGTCGGCTACCAGCCGACCTTGCAGAACGAGATGGGCCAGCTCCAGGAACGCATCACCTCGACCAAACGCGGCTCTATCACCTCCCTGCAGGCTGTCTACGTGCCCGCGGACGACTACACCGACCCGGCGCCGGCCACCACCTTCGCCCACCTCGACGCCACGATCGCCCTGGAGCGGGCGATCACCGAGCGCGGCATCTACCCCGCCGTGGACCCGCTCGGCTCCACCAGCCGCATCCTCGACCCACGCGTCGTCGGCGAGGAGCACTACCGGGTCGCGCGCGACGTGCAGCGGGTGCTCCAGAAGTACAAGGACCTGCAGGACATCATCGCCATCCTCGGCGTGGACGAGCTGTCGGACGACGACAAGCTCACCGTGGCGCGGGCGCGCCGCATTGAGCGCTTCTTCAGCCAGCCGTTCCACGTGGCCGAGGTGTTCACCGGCACGCCGGGCGTCTTCGTGAAGATGGAAGAGACCGTGCGCAGCTTCAAGGAGATCCTGGAAGGGAAGTGGGACCACCTGCCTGAGCAGGCCTTCATGTACGTCGGCACCATCGAGGACGCGGCCAAGAAGGCCGAGGCGCTGTAGCTGTATCGCCATGCCTCGGTTACGCGTGCAGATCGTGACCGCCGAACGCGAGGTCCTGGCGGACCACGACGTGGACATGGTGGTGGCACCGGGCGCCGAGGGAGTCCTGGGGATCCTCCCGCGGCATGCCCCCCTGCTCACCACGCTGAACCCCGGCGTCATCCGCATCAAGAAGGGCGACACTGAGACCGCCATGGCCGTGGGCGGCGGCTTCCTCCAGGTCGCGCGCGATCGCGTGCTCATCCTGGCCGATACCGCCGAGCGCGAGGGGGAGGTCGACGAGGCGCGCGCGGAGCAGGCCCGCCAGCGCGCCAACGCGGCGCTGGCAGAGGCGGTGCGCGCCGGGACGCCGGTCCAGGTGGAAGCCGCCCGGACGGCCCTCCGCGTCTCGCTGGCCCGTATCCAGGTGGCGCGGCGCCGGAGACGCCAGGCACCTTCGCCCTGACCACGCGCGCCGCACCCCCGCGGATCGTGGCCGCGCCGGACACGCGCCGCCGGACACTGGGGTACACCCGCACGCCGCGTGCCCTCGCGCGCCGCCGTCCGGCCCCGGTCAGCCTGTTGCCCGCGCCGAGAGTCCGTTCGTATAGTCCGGCGCCCCGTCCGCCACGATGAACCCGGCGCTCCTCGCGGCGGCGCTCCTGCTTCTCCTGGCGCTCGTCGCCCTCGTCGTCTGGACGGCCCGTTCGAAGGATTTCGTGTTCTCTAAGTACATCGGGATCGACCTGGGCACGGCCAACGTGCTTGTCTACGTCAAGGGGCGCGGCATCGTCCTCAACGAGCCATCGGTGGTGGCCTACTCGGCCGCCGACAATAAGGTGGTCGCGGTGGGCAGCCACGCCCGCCTGATGCTCGGCCGCACCCCCGGCCGCATCATCGTCAGCCGCCCCATGCGCGACGGTGTGATCGCCGACTACCTGGTGACCGAGGCGATGCTCCGCTACTTCATCAGCAAGGTGGTGGGAAAGTACTCACTCTTCAGGCCCGTGGTCATGGTGTGCATCCCGGCCGGCGTGACCAACGTGGAGAGCCGCGCCGTCCTCGACGCGACCATCCAGGCCGGCGCGAAGGAGGCACACCTCATCCCCGAGCCGCTCGCCGCGGCCATTGGCGCCAACATCCCTATCTCCAGCCCGTCCGGGAACATGGTGGTGGACATCGGCGGCGGCACCTGCGAGGCCGCCATCATCTCCCTGAACGACATCGTCGTCTCGTCGTCCATCCGGGTTGCCGGCAACAAGATCGACGAGATGATCCAGACCTACGTGCGGCGCAAGTTCAACCTCATCATCGGCGATCGCACGGCCGAAGAGATCAAGGTCACCATTGGCAGCGCCCTCCCGCTCGAGCGCGAGCTGGAGGTGGAGATCCGCGGACGCGACACGATCGACGGCCTGCCCAAGACGCGCACGATCGCCTCGCGCGAGGTGACCGAGGCGATCTCCGAGGCGCTCGCGGCGATCGTGGCGAACGTGAAGGCGGTGCTCGAGCAGACCCCGCCGGAGCTGGCCGCCGACGTGGCCGACCGGGGGATGATCCTCACCGGTGGGGGCGCCCTCCTGCGCAACCTCGACCGCCTGCTCGCCCAGGAGACCGGGGTCCCCGCCTACGTGGCCGACGACCCGCTGAGCTGCGTCGCCATCGGCGCCGGCCGCGCCCTCGAGCACTTCCCGATCTTCAAGGACTCGCTCACGCCGGTCTGAGCGGCGCAGGCCGGACGCACCCCTTCACCCCGGCTTGGTCCCGGCAATGATCGCCACGCTGCCCAGGCCCAGGCGGTGGGAGGTGACCGCCACCAGGCCAGCATCGCGCAGCAGGGCCGCCAGGTCGTCCGGCTCCACGAACGCCGCCGCCGACTCGGGCAGGTAGGTGTAGGCCGCCGCGTCCCCGGCGATGAGGCGCCCGGCCACTGGCACGACCCGCCGGAAGTACAGCCGGAACAGCGGCCGCCACGCGTGGGGCGGGCCCGGGGTGATCTCCAGGATCGCCAGCCGGCCGCCCGGGCGCAGCACGTGGACCTGCTCTCGCAGGCCGAGTGCCGGGTCCGACAGGTTCCGCACGACGAACGCGCTCACCACGCAATCGAACGTGTCGGCTGCGAATGGCAGCGCCTGGCCGTCCGCCGCGGCGAACGTGACGCGCCGGCCGGCCGGCCGCGCCTCCAGCGCCGGGCGACCGGCCCGCAGCATGGGCTCAGCGAAGTCCACGCCGACCACGCGCCCGTCGCCCATCGCCTCGGCCAGCGCCAGCGCCAGCTTGCCCGTCCCTGTCCCCACGTCGAGCCCCAGGCCGCCGCGCGGCGGGCGGGTGGCGCGGGCCGCCGCCCGCCGCCAGCCGGCGTCCCTGCCCAGCGTCATGAGCGTGTTCATCAGGTCGTAGCGGCGGGCGATCCGCCCGAACATCGCCGCCACGAAGCGGGACTTCTCGACGGCGGAGGGGAGCGCCCGGCTCATCCTGGGCGGCCCGGCGTCCGGGCGCCGGCAGCGCTCGGCGTGAGCGGCGGGTCCCCGGGGCGGCGGCGGGGGTGGGGCGGCGCCAGCGCGACCCGCGGATGGAGCACGCTGGTAAGGATACGCACGGAGCGTGGCCAGCGGCGCTCGCCCGCGGAGTGGAGACCACCTGGCCCGCGGAGGGCCATGTATACTCACCTGACTGAGCGAATTACCGGGCTACCCGGCGGCCGACCGCCCCGGGCTTGGGATCGCCGCTCCATGATTCCCCCCGCGGAGGGTGAGTGCTGAGCACTTTCGGACCCATCGCCGTCTTCATCGTGGTGGCCGTCATCTTCCCCCTCGTGCCGCTCGTGCTCGCCCGCCTCGTCGCCCCCCACCGGCCGAACCCGGTGAAGCTCCAACCGTACGAAAGCGGCATGGAGACGATTGGCCCCACCCAGATCCAGTTCCCCATCCGCTACTACCTGTACGCGCTGATCTTCGTCGTCTTCGACGTCGAGGCGATCTTCCTGTACCCGTGGGCCGTGGTCTACGACCAGCTTGGCTGGTTCGCGGCCATCGAGATGGCGATCTTCATCGGCCTGCTCGTCGTCGGGCTCGCGTATGCGTGGCGGAAGCGGGCGTTCGAGTGGCAGTGAGAGGGACGCCTACGACGCATGGCTGAGAATGCACCCCACGGGTCGCCCGCCAATGGACGCGCGGAGCGTGGGAGCATCGACCCGACCGCGCTGAAGTTCCGCGACCCCCTGCCAGCGGACCAGGTGCTCGACCAGCGCGTCAAGGTGCCCGAGGAGCTGAGGGGGCACGTGATGGTGGCCTCGCTCCAGAGCCTGTTCAACTGGGGGCGAAGCAACTCGCTTTGGCCGGTCACCTTCGGCCTGGCCTGCTGCGCCATCGAGTACATGGCCGTGCAGAACTCGCGCTTCGACCTGTCCCGTTTCGGGATGGAGGTCAACCGCGCCTCACCACGGCAGGCGGACGTCATGATCGTCTCCGGCACGGTGACGGTGAAGATGGCGCCGGCCATCCGGCGGATCTACGACCAGATGGCCGAGCCCAAGTACGTCGTCTCGATGGGTGTCTGCGCCACCGCTGGTGGCCCCTACCAGGGCAGCTACAGTACGGTGCCCGGGGTCGACAACTTCCTGCCGGTCGACGTGTACGTGGCGGGCTGCCCGCCGCGCCCCGACGCGCTGATCTACGCCATGATGCAGCTCCAGAAGAAGATCGTGGCCAACCAGATCGAGGCGGGCCACACGCGCTGGCTGGAATGGCAGAAGGCCCGCCAGGAGCTGGGAGCGTAGCCAGCCGTGGGCATGGAGAAGACGCCGGACCTGGCGAACCTGTCGCCGGCGGAGCGGGCGGCCTACTACAAGGCGCAGGCCCGGGCGAAAGCAGCTGGCGCCCCAGCG
>CAYSYM010000032.1:0-43463 GCA_964435115.1 uncultured Chloroflexota bacterium
GTCCTACGGCTGAAGAAGCGCCGCCATCGTGCAGCCCTTCGCGGGAAGCATTTAGAGGCGGCGCTGCGTGACGTAGGCGGCGAGGTCCTCCAGGGCCGTTCGCTCGGTGCCGCTCGGCAGGCGCAGCAGGGCGCGGCGCGCCTGCTCCACAAGTCGTTCAGCCTCTGCGTACGCGGCCGGAATCGCCCCGCTCTCCTGGACCAGGCGCACCTGCGCCGGCACGTCGTCCGACTCGAAGGCAGCCTCCAGCTCGCCGTTCGCCAGCGCGCGGTCGCGTAGCAGGATCACCGGCAGGGTGATCGTCCCCTGGAGGAGGTCGCTGCCAACCGGCTTCCCCAGCACGTCCTCGGAGCCCGTGAAGTCCAGGATGTCGTCGACCACCTGGAAGGCGAGCCCGATGCTCTCGCCGTACGTGCGCAGGGCGCGGACGCGCCCCTCGGGCAAGCCGGCCAGGATCGCCGTTCCCTCGCACGCCAGCACGAACAGTGAGGCGGTCTTGCCCCAGATCGTGCGGTAGTACTGCTCGCGGGAGAGGGTCTGCCAGGTGCGGCGGCTGCGGTAGGCGTTGGCCTCGTCGATCTGGCCGCGTGCCATCGCTCCGAGCGTCTGCGCGAAGAGCTGGACGACGCGCAGGTTGCCCGTGGCCACGCACGCCTGTGCCGCCTGCGAGAAGAGGTAGTCGCCCACCAGGACGGCCAGCGCGTTCCCCACCCGCGTGAAGAGCGTCGCCGCTCCACGGCGTGTCTCGGACTCGTCCACCACGTCGTCGTGCACCAGACTGGCCGTGTGCAGCAGCTCGACGCCCACCGCCATCTGGTTCAGCGCGGCCGGGTCGGTCCGGCCCAGCCGCCCGACCAACAGGGACAGCGCGGGCCGCATCCGCTTGCCGGTGCCGGGCAGGACCGTGGAAAGCATCGGCTGGAGAATCGGGTCGTCGGTCGCCGTGAGCGCCACCAGAGTCGACTCGACGCGTTCGAGCCCGGGCCGGACGAGGTCGAGCATGGCCTTCACGGCATCCTGGGACGAGTTGGTGTCGCTGAGCAGGGCCATCACGCTGCCTCCACACCAGGGTGGATGAAGGGTGGGAACACACGCTCGCTGGTGGCGCGCAGCCGCCGCACCAGGTCGGCCACGGGCAGCCCGCGGATCTCCGCCAGCCGCTCCACCGTGTGCCGCACGAAGGCAGGCTCATTGCGACGCCCGCGGAACGGCTCGGGGGCGAGATACGGCGCGTCCGATTCCACCACCAGGCGGTCCAGCGGCAGGTGCCGGACCACCTCTCGCAGCCGGTCGTTGCTCTTGAAGGTCAGCACGCCGGCGAGCGACACGACGCATCCGGTCGCGAGCACCCGCTCCAGGTACACGGGATCGGTGGAGCTGAAGCAGTGCAGGAGGCCCGGGGGGCCGCCACGCGCGGCAGCGTCCTCGAGCGCACTGGCCACGTCGGCGTCGGCCGCGCGGTTGTGGAGGATGGCGGGCAGAGTCAGCTCCTCGGCGAGACGGAGGTGCCACGCCAGCGCCTGGCGCTGGCGCGCACGGGGGGTACGATCTCGATAGTAATCGAGACCCGTCTCGCCGATGCCAACCACTCGTGGGTCGCGCGCCACCCGCGCCACCTCGTCGAAGTCGGCCTCGCTGGCGGAGGCAACCTCGTTCGGGTGGATTCCCACGCTCGCCCAGACGCCGGGGAGACGGCGCGCCAGCTCGACCGCCTCGCGGCTGCTCCTGGCGTCATAGCCGGCGCAGACGATCGCGCCGACCCCGGCCGACCGCGCCCGTTCGACTACGGGCTCCAGGTCCAGCCGGAAGACAGGGGCACCCAGGTGGGCGTGAGTGTCGACCAGCCTCACGCCGGCACGTCTCCGGCCACCGGGGGCGCCGAGCGCCCGCCGATCACGAGCGTGAACTCGCCCCGAGGAGCGTGGGCGCGGAAGTACGCCAGAGCCTCGCCGGCAGTCCCGCGGAAGATCTCCTCAAAACGTTTGGTCAGCTCCCGGGCGACCGCGACCGGTGTCTCTGGGCCACACTCAGACACGAGGTCGTCCAGCGCCCTGGCCAGCCGGTGAGGCGACTCGAACACGACGACGGTGCTCTCACCGCCCACACGGTCGCGAAAGAAGCGGCGCCGCTGCGCGGTCGTCCGCGGCAGGAAGCCATGGAAGCAGAAGCTGTGCGTGGGCAGGCCCGAGGCCACCAGGGCGGCCACGACGGCCGAGGCGCCGGGCACGGGCACGACCGCGTAGCCGGCGGTGAGCGCGTCGCGGATCAAGGGAAAGCCAGGGTCGGAGATGCCGGGCATCCCCGCGTCCGTCACCAGCGCCACGTCCCCTTCGCGCAGCCTTTCCACCAGCCGGCCACGTCGACCGGCTGAGGTGAACTCGTGGAAGCTGGCCATGGGGGTGTGGATGCCGTGAGCCCGGAACAGCGTGCGCGTGACCCGCGTGTCCTCGGCGGCCACGAGCGACACCTCACGCAGGATGCGCAGCGCCCGCAGCGTGATGTCCTCCAGATTGCCGATCGGCGTCGCGACCACGTAGAGGGTCCCCACGCAGGTTCCTTTAGACCTGCCCGAACTATACGACGCCCCTGCGCTGGCAGCGCTCGCCGGCACGCCTTGGAGCCACGCTGCGCCTGGGCCGAACCGCTTCGCGCACGCTCCGGGGGCGTCGAGCGCCTGGGCCGTATCGGGCCGGATTCGTGCTAGGTGTCGGCTCACGCGCTCAGTCGCGACTCTCAGCCGAGACTTAGGGTGTCTTCAGGCCGCTCTCAGGTGGCGGGGGCAGACTCCTAGGCGAAGGAAGGGGTGGGCACCCGCCCCTACCGCAGGTCCCGCACAAGGGCGGGACCTCCGAGAGAAGGAGGGTCATATGGGACTCGGTGCATTCATCGTTCTTCTGGTTGGAGCGGCCGTCCTGGGGGTGGTCGCGCAGGTTCTCGGGAAGGCGCACTACAGCTTCGAGTGGCTCGTGGCAGGTATCGGCGCCATCGTCGGCGGCTACGTGGCCAGCGAGTGGCTGGGCCCTGCCAGCACCTGGGGTCCGGAGTGGGATGGCCTCTTCTTCCTGCCGGCGCTGATTGGCGCCCTCATCCTCGGCGGACTGGTCGACTGGATCGCCCGCAGCACGAGCGCTGCCCCGGCGCAATCGACTGAGCACGCCGGGCACTGAGTAGCCGTGGCACCCTCAGCCCGGGGGCCGCATCAGCGCCAATCCGTCCCCAACATCGGCCCCCGGGCTGAGGGCACGCGAACAGGGAGCGCGAAGCGCCTGGCGAGAGGGGCCCGGACAGGGCCCCTCTCGCCGTGGAGCAGGCAGCGGCCACCCTATCGAGCGAGGGAGCGCGGGGGCAGCCGGGCGAGCAGGACGTGACGGGCGGCGCTGGCCCGTGCAGCTGGGCCCGGCGGTCCAGCGTCCGGAGCGTCGCCGCCCTCGGCCTGGCCGTGCTGTACGCGGCGTGCTTCAGCGCCATCAAGGCCGGCCTGCCGTTCGCGCCGCCGCTGCGCTTCGCCGGTCTGCGGGCGCTGATCGCCGGGCTCGTCCTGCTAGCGCTCCTGCCGGCGCTCGGCCGACGGCTGGTGCCAGCCCGCCAGAGCTGGGGCTGGGTGCTCGCGCTCGCGGTGAGCACGACCACCGTGGCGTTCGCCGCCATGTTCCTCAGCCCGGGCCAGGCCGGCGCCGGCATCGCCTCCGTGCTCGGCAACATGCAACCGGTGGTCGTGATCGCCCTGGCGGCGCCGTTCCTCGGCGAGCGGCTGACGCGCGGCAAGCTGGCCGCGCTGGGCCTGGGGCTGCTGGGGGTCGCGCTCATTGGCTCGTCGGCCCTGGCGGCGTCAGACGCCTACGGCGTCACCGGTCCGGCCTTTGCGCTCCTCGCGTCCGTGGCAGTGGCGGCGGGCACCGTGCTGGCCAAGCGCATGGGCGCCCAGCCGAACCTGGTCGCCATCGCGGCCTGGCAGCTCATCCTGGGCAGCCTGCCGCTGCTGGCCGGGTCGGCGCTGCTCGAACGCGGCTCAGGCGTAGTCTGGAACGCGGAGCTCGTAGCGCTGCTGCTATTCCTGGCGCTCGCGGGGACCGCGCTCCCCACGCCGGTCTGGTACGGGTTGGTCCGCCAGGACGACGTCGGCCGCCTGACGCTGTTCTTCTTCTTTGCTCCGGTCATCGGGTTGGGGCTCGCCGCCGCCATCTTCGGCGAGCGCGTCACCCTGCCTGAAGGGCTGGGCGTGCTCCTGGCGCTGGCGGGGATTGCACTGGCAGCACGGGAGAGCCACCACGGAGCCGCTACCGTCGTGAGCACGGCACCGCGCCCGGAGCGGCGGCTCGAGGCTGGCGCGTCGGGCGCGCACCGCCGCGCTGCGCCGTAGCGGGCGCCAGCGGCCGCGCGCCCGGTGCTCCGCCCAGCTCTCAGCGTCGCCTCAGGCGGACTTCAAGCTAGCCTCAGCGACACTCCGTACGGTAGAGCTGATGACACCGCGAATGACGTCCGGGTGGCGAGAGAACAGAGGAAGGAGGTGACGGTGGTGTCAGCAGTCCTTCACGCGACGCAGCGCGAGCTCCACGACCTCTGGGAGGCGGTCAGCAACCACTGCACCTGCCGACTGGGCGGAGCCAGCACGCGCGCGGGTCTGTGTGCCGCGCACCGGATGCTCCTCGAAGACCAGCGCGCAGTGAGCGGCCTGCTCTACGTCCGGCGCGTGCTGCTGCCGCGCCTGCTCGAAGAAGAGTTCGCGCCTGAGACCTCCTGAGCGCCCGGCGCTCCGCTTTCGAGCGCGGGCCAGTGAGCGGGCTAGCGTCTGGTCCAATTCGGAACGCGTGTGGCCTCCTCGCTGCTGCGGCGCTCACCGCGCGGGTGGGCTCCGCCTCGAGCTGTGGCGTGACACGGGCCAGTGCGCGGGCGTGCCAAGGCCCTGCAGCAGCCCGCGCTCCCATCGCTGGGCGGAGCACGGGTGGCGCTCGACTGCCCCGGATAGCCCAGGAGAAGGTGCGAGCCGAGGGATGGCACGGTGTTCCTGCGCAGCTTGCTGCCGGCGTTATGGATGAGGCGGCCGGCGCGGTCTGGTAGGATGAGGCATGGACCGGTTCGGCTGGAGGAAAGTGCGTCGCCGCGACCTGCGGCGACTGCCCGCCGGGGGCTGCTCCCTGGCTGGCCGGCCGGCATCAAGACGCCCCGCGAGCGCCTCCCCGCTCCGGGGCGTTCGTCTACCTGCCGCCGCCGCTCAGCCACCCCACGGAGGACACCAGCCAGATGCGCGCCGCCGTCCCTGACACGCAGCCCGAGCAGATCCCCGGCCTCTCGGCCACGCTGGAAGCAGAGCTGGTTGCGGCGGGTGCCGCTGGGGAGCGTCCGGCTCAGCCCGTGGGCGAGCGTCTGGCACGGGTCGGCGCCGATGCGGCCCACGCGCTGAGCCCTCTCCAGGGAGAGCGCGCAGCGCTCAGGCTGCGCCCGGCGTACGGGTTCGACGACGTGGCGATCGTGCCCGGTGTCGAGACGATCCATCCCGACGCCGTGGACATCGGCGTCGAGCTCGGCGGGCGTCGTCTCGGCATCCCCTTCGTCGCCTCCGCCATGGACGGCGTCGTCGACGTGGCGTTCGCCATCGCCCTCGGCAAGCTCGGCGGCCTGGCGGTGTTGAATCTGGAAGGTCTCCAGACGCGCTACGAGCGCCCCGAGGAGCAGCTCCAGGAGATCGTCGAGGCCCCCGCGGAGTCGGTGACCGCGCTGATGCAGCGGCTCTACCAGGCGCCCATTCGCGACGACCTCGTCGGCCGGCGGATCGAGGAGCTCCGGCGCGCCGGCGTGCCGGCCGCGGTATCGGCGACCCCGGCGCTGGCGACCCGCCTCGGCCCCGTAGCCGACGCGGCCGGCGTCGACCTCTTCGTCGTCCAGGCAACGGTCGCCACGCGCCGCTTCCGCGCCTCACGCCGGCTGGCCGCGGCGCCGACGGTCGGCTACGCTGGCACCGGTGGCCACACGTTCCTGGACTTCGAGCGCTTCTGCGCCGCCATGCGCGCCCCCGTCGTCGTCGGCAACACCGTGAGCTACGCGACCACGCTCGAGCTGCTGGAGACGGGCGTGGCGGGCATCCTCGTCGGCGTGGGGCCGGGAGCCGCCTGCACCAGCCGCGAGGTGCTCGGGGTGGGCGTGCCGCAGGTCACCGCAACCATGGAGTGCGCGGCGGCACGCGACGCGTTCCAGGCCCGGACCGGTCGGTATGTGCCGGTCATCACCGATGGCGGCATGCGCACCGGCGGCGACATCTGCAAGGCGTTCGCCAGCGGCGCCGACGCCGTCATGATCGGGTCGCCGTTCGCTCAGGCCGCCGAGGCGCCCGGCAAGGGCCACCACTGGGGCATGGCGACCCCGCACGCCGGGCTGCCCCGCGGCACGCGGATCAAGGTCGGCGTGAGCGGCACGCTGGAGCAGATCCTCTTTGGCCCCACGAGCAAGACGAACGGCACGCAGAACCTGGTAGGCGCGCTGCGAACCTGCATGGGCCTCTGCGGCGCGGCCACGCTGCAGGAGATGCACGACGCGGAGATGGTGATCGCCCCGGCGATCAAGACCGAGGGCAAGACCTGGCAGCTCGCTGGGGCGTTCTAGTGGCCGGCGGCAGCCACCGCGCCCAGCGGCCCCGCCCTGATCGGCGCGGGGAGCAGGCGAGCCATCGCGTCGCCACCTCAGACGACCTCGAGGTCGGCACCTACCTCGAGATTGCCGAAGCACAGGCTCAGCCCGCCCCCGTCCAGGCCGCGGCTCGCGCGTCGAGGGAGCGGGAGCCGGCCGTGCGCGACGCCGTCGCGATTGTCGACTTCGGCTCGCAGTACAGCCAGCTCATCGCGCGCCGTGTGCGCGAGCATCACGTCTACTGCGAGCTGGTCCCGCCCGACTGCGCGCCTGACCGCCTGCGCGCACTGGCACCCAGGGGCTTCATCCTCTCCGGCGGCCCGGCCAGCGTCTACGAGCCCGGCGCGCCCCAGCTCGCGCGCGCCATCCTGGAGAGCGGCAGGCCCATCCTGGGCATCTGCTACGGGATGCAGGTGCTCGCGCACCAGCTCGGCGGCCAGGTGCAGCCCGGCGCCAAGCGCGAATACGGGCCGGCCGTGCTGCGCGTGAACGACCCACCGGCCGCGATCTTCAAGGACCTGCCGCGCGAGTTCTCGGTCTGGATGAGCCATGGCGACGTGGTCACCGCGCTCCCGCCCGGCTTCGTCTCCGCGGCGACCAGTGACAACTCGCCCGCCGCTGCGATGTGGAACGGCAACGGGCTCATCGGTCTCCAGTTCCATCCGGAGGTCGTCCACACCAGCTTCGGCGCTGACCTCATCCGCAACTTCCTGTTCGAAGTGTGCGCGTGCCAGGGCACCTGGACGGCGCAGTCGTTCGTCGACCAGGCGGTGGGCGAGATACGCCGACAGGTGGGGGACGGCCGCGTCATCTGCGCTCTCTCGGGCGGCGTCGACTCGGCCGTCGTCGCCGCGCTCGTCCACCAGGCGGTCGGCGACCAGCTCACCTGCATCTTCGTCGACAACGGCCTCCTGCGGCAGGGCGAGGCCGAGCGGGTGGTCGAGACCTTCCAGCGCCACCTGCGGATGGCGCTCGTGCACGTGGACGCCGCCGACAGCTTCCTCGGCCGCCTGGCCGGCGTGGTCCACCCCGAGGAGAAGCGCCGCATCGTCGGCGACGAGTTCATCCGCAGCTTCGCGCGTGAGGCGCGCAAGCTGGGGCGGATCGACTTCCTCGCGCAGGGCACCCTCTACCCGGACGTGATCGAGAGCACCAGCCACGACACGGCCAGCGCCGCCGCGCGCATCAAGACCCACCACAACGTCGGTCTCCCGGAGGACCTGCCGTTCACGCTGATCGAGCCGTTGCGCCACCTCTTCAAGGATGAGGTCCGCGAAGTCGGAGCGGCGCTCGGGCTGCCGGAGGAGATGGTGTGGCGGCACCCGTTCCCCGGCCCCGGCCTCAGCATCCGCGTCCTGGGCGAGGTGACCGCCGAGCGCCTGGAGACGCTGCGCGCCGCCGACTGGGTAGTGATGGACGAGGTCAGGAAGGCCGGGCTGTACCGCCAGGTGTGGCAGAGCTTCGCCGTGCTCACCCCCGTCCGCACGGTCGGCGTCATGGGCGACTACCGCACCTACGGCAACGTCGTCGCGGTGCGCATCGTCACCTCGCAGGATGCCATGACGGCCGACTGGGCGCGCGTGCCGTACGACCTGCTCGCGCGCATCTCCAGTCGCATCGTCAACGAGGTCGCCGACGTGAACCGCGTCGTCTACGACGTGACCTCCAAGCCCCCGGGGACGATTGAGTGGGAGTAGGCATGAAAGTGCTCGTCGTCGGCTCAGGTGGCCGCGAGCACGCCATCGTATGGAAGCTGGCCGCGAGCCGGCAGGTGGAACGCATCTACTGTGCGCCGGGCAATGCGGGCACGGCTGAGGTTGCCGCGAACCTGGCGGTGGACGCGACGGACCTCGAGGGGCTGCTCGACGTCGCCAGGACGCTCGGGATCGATCTGACGGTTGTGGGGCCTGAGGCGCCGCTGGCGGCCGGGATCGTCGACCTGTTCCTGGCCCAGGGCCTCAGGATCTTCGGGCCCACGCGGGCCGCCGCTCGACTCGAGTCGAGCAAGGCGTGGACGAAGGAGCTGCTCCTGCGGCACGCAATCCCGACGGGGCGGGCAGAGATCGTCGAGAGCGAGGCGGCCGCGCGGCGCGCCCTGGCGCGGTCCGGCCTGCCGGCGGTGGTGAAAGCCGACGGGCTGGCCGGCGGCAAGGGCGTCTGGGTGTGCCAGTGCCCGCGCGACGTGGACGGGGCGTTGGAGGCGCTGTTCCAGCGGCGGGCTCTCGGCGCAGCCGGCGACCGGGCGCTGATCGAGGAGTACCTGGCGGGACCTGAGCTGTCGGTGCTCGCCTTCGCCGACGGCGAGCGGCTGGCACTCATGCCACCAGCCCGCGACTACAAGCGGCTGCTCGACGGCGACCGGGGGCCGAACACGGGTGGTATGGGCGGCTATACGCGGCCGGCGGACGCCACACCGGACCTGCTCGCCCGCGTCGAGGCCGAGGTGCTGCGGCCGACGCTGGCCGCGGTGGCTGGCGAGGGCGCTCCCTATCGCGGCGTGCTGTACGCCGGCCTCATGCTCACGGACGATGGGCCCAGGGTCCTCGAGTTCAACTGCCGCCTCGGCGACCCAGAGGCCCAGCTCATCCTGCCCCTGCTCGAGAGCGACTTCCTCGACGCCTGCCTCTCCGTCGCCGAGGGGCGGCTGCGCCCCGAGACGCTCCAGTGGAGCGACGGCGCCTCGTGCGGGGTCGTGCTGGCCGCGGAGGGGTACCCTGGGCGAGTGACGGAGGGTGCCGGGATCCACGGGCTGGATGCCGTGCCGCGTGGCGTCCTGGTGTTCCACGCCGGCACCCGGGCGCAGCCGAGCCGGCAGGGAGGATCGGTCATGGCGGCCGGCGGTCGGGTGCTCTGCCTGGTCGCTCAGGGGCCGGACGTGGCGTCCGCCCGCGAGCAGGCCTACGCTGCCGTGCCGGTGGTCCACTTCGAGGGCCGACAGTACCGTTCCGACATCGGCCTCGAACCACCCCCTCGGCCCACCGCCGGCAGCCCGCGGCCCTCGCTCGTCTCGACCGGGCACCGCCAGTGATCCCACGCTACACGCGCCCCGAGATGGGCCGCGTCTGGTCTGAAGAGCACAAGCTCGAGCTGTGGCTCCGGGTCGAAGTCGCCGTCTGCGAGGCCTGGGCCGAGCTGGGCGTCGTGCCGGAGGCGGACCTGCAGGTGATTCGCCAGGCCGTCGTTCGACCAGAGCGGATGGCCGAGCTGCTGGCCGAGACCCGCCACGACCTCATCTCCTTCACTCGCGCGATCGCCGAGAGCCTGGGCGGGCCGGGCCGCTGGATCCACCTCGGCCTCACCTCCTCCGACGTGCTGGACACCGCCCTGTCGCTCCAGGTGCAGGAGGCTGCAGACCTGTTGGCGGCCGGCCTCGAGCGGCTCGAGGCAGCGCTGAGCGAGCAGGCGGTGCGCTACAAGTACACGCCCATGGTCGGGCGGACGCACGGCGTCCACGCCGAGCCGACCACCTTCGGCCACAAGCTCGCCGTGTTCGTCGCCCAGGTCCGACGTGACCGGACGCGGCTGGCGCAGGCGCGTGAGGAGCTGCGGGCCGGCAAGCTCTCCGGCGCCGTGGGCACGCACGCCAACGTCCCCGCGGAGGTCGAGGAGAGCGCCCTCGAGCGCCTCGGGCTGCAGCCGGCCCAGGCCTCCACCCAGATCCTGCAGCGCGACCGCCACGCCCAGTTCCTCACCACCCTCGCCGTCATCGCCGCGACGCTCGAGCAGCAGGCCACCGAGATCCGGGCGCTCCAGCGCACCGAGATCGGCGAGGCGATGGAGCCCTTCGCCCCGGGCCAGCAGGGTTCGAGCGCCATGCCCCACAAGCGCAACCCCGAGCTGTGCGAGCGGGTGTGCGGGCTCGCCCGGCTGGTCCGCGGCCACGCCGTCACCGCGCTGGAGAACGTCGCCCTGTGGCACGAGCGGGACATCAGCCACTCCTCCGCCGAGCGGCTCATCTTCCCCGATGCGTGCATCGCCCTCGACTACATGCTCGACGTCTTCCACACGGTCATCGCCGAGCTGGACGTGTTCCCCCAGGCGATGGAGCGCAACCTCCACCTCACCCGTGGCCTCGTCTTCTCCGGCCGCGTGCTGCTCGCGCTCGTGGAGGCCGGCATGGCCCGCGACGAGGCGTACAGGATCGTCCAGGACGCCGCCCGCAAGGTCTGGGCGGGCGAAGGCGACCTTCAGTCCCTCCTGGTCGGCGACCCGCGCGCGCGAGCGCGCCTGAGCGAGGAGGAGCTTGCGAGCCTCTTCGACCTCAGCCACTACCTGCGTGGCATCGAGGTCCCGTTCGCGCGGCTGGGGCTCGGGTGACGGCGCCGGCCGCGCGCGGCATGGGGCCGGGCGAGCGCATGACGCCAACCTCGACGAGCCGCGGGACCCGGGGCGTTCGCGAAACGCTCCTGCCTGGGGTCCCGCTCTTCCGCCGCGGCAAGGTGCGCGAGATGTACGACGCCGGCGATGGCCTCCTGCTTATGGTCGCGTCTGACCGGGTGTCGGCGTTCGACGTCGTCATGGACGACCTGATCCCGGGCAAGGGCGCCGTCCTCACCGCCCTCTCCGCGTTCTGGTTCCGTACGCTGGCCGATCTCGTGCCCAGCCACTTCGTCTCGGATGACCCGGCGGCGCTCCCGCCGCACCTGCGAGCCCACGCCACCGCGCTGGACGCCCGCTGGCTGCTGGTGCGGCGCGCCGAGCGGATCGACGTGGAGTGCGTCGTCCGTGGCTACCTGGCCGGCTCCGCCTGGGCGGAGTACTGCCGCCACGGCACAGTTGCCGGCGAGCCGCTGCCAGCCGGCTTCGTGGAGTCGGCGCGCCTGCCCGAGCCGATCTTCACCCCTGCCGCCAAGGCGGAGACGGGACATGACGAGAACATCTCGCGGGCGCGGCTGGCCGAGCTCGTCGGGCCGGCGCTTGCAGGCCAGCTCGAGACGGCCAGTCGCCGCCTCTACCGCGCGGCCGAGGCGCACGCGCGTTCGCGCGGGCTCATCCTGGCCGATACCAAGTTTGAGTTCGGGCTGCTGGACGGGCGGCTGATGCTCATCGACGAGCTGCTCACGCCCGATTCCTCGCGGTACTGGCCGGCTGACGCGTACCGGCCCGGCCGGCCGCAGCCGAGCTTCGACAAGCAGTACCTTCGCGACTACCTGGAACGCATCGGCTGGAACAAGCAGCCACCTCCCCCACCCCTCCCGTCCGAGGTCGTCCAGGCCACCGCCGCCCGCTACCAGGAGGCGCTGCGGCGCCTGGTGGGAGCGCCATGAGGTCCTGGCTGGCCGAAGTGCGCGTGTTGCTCAAGCCCTCGGTGAACGACCCACAGGGGCTGTCCGTCCGCGGCGGACTGCACGCCCTTGGCTTCGAGCAGGTCGAGAGTGTGCGGGCCGGGAAGCTCCTGCTGGTCCGCCTGTACGCGCCTGATCGGGCGTCGGCTGAGGCGGCCGTCGACCAGATGTGCGCGCAGCTCCTGGCGAATCCCGTCATCGAACAGTACGAGTTCACGCTGGCTCCGGCTGAGTCCGTGGGCGAGACGAGGGCGTGACCGGGCGGAGAGGTGGCCCACGGGCGTCGACCGATGTCGATGCCAGGGTCAAGCTCGCCACGTTGCTGGGTGCGCGCGGTGAGACTCCCCTGCGCTTTGATTCAAGCCAGGCCGTGCGTAAAACGCTGACGGCCGGTCCGACAACCTGCCGCGTGCCGCGGCCACGAGCGCGGGGGGGCCGCGCGCGGGAGTTACCGGACAGGCCGCGAGCGCGCCCGTGCCTTGAGGGCCTCCAGCACCTCGAAGGGCACCTGGTTCGCGCCTAGCCGCATCCGGCCGTCGGTCGTCCGCTTGCCGTGGTCGTCTGACCCGCCGCTCACCAGTACCCCAAGCTCCCGCGCCACGCGCTGGTAGTGCTCGCTCCCCCAGCCGTTGGGGAGCCACTGCCAGGCCTCGAGCGCGTCGAACCCCACTCGCACCAGCGGCTCGAGCTCCGCGCCTGACAGGAGCGGGTGGCCGCGCCGCAGCCGGGCCGGGTGCGCCAGCGAAGCCACTCCGCCAGCGCCGTGAATGAGCGCCACCGCCTCACGCACCGTGTACGCGCGCGGCTCCGCCGCTGCCAGTCGGAGCAAGCGCATGCCCGTGCCCGGCGGCGCCTCGCGCAGCACGCCCTGCTCCAGCATCCCCAGCACCAGCGCGGCCCCGCCAGCGTAGCGATGCTGGTAACGCTCCAGGTGCTCCACTTCGAGCGCGCCACCGACAGCGCGGATCTCGCGCAGGACCAGGTTCACGTGCCGCTCCATGAGCCGGCGGGCCCGTCGCAGCGCCGCGTTCAGGGCCTGGTTCGCCGGGTCGACGAAGTAGCCCAGCACGTGCACCGCGCGCGGCCCATCCCAGCGCGCCGTCATCTCGATCCCGGGAACGAGCTCGATGCCGGCCTGCCGGGCCGCCGCGGCACCTTCTGGCAGGCCGGTGAGCACGTCGTGGTCAGTGATGGCGATGGCGCGCAGCCCGCGTGCGGCCGCCTCGCGCACCACCTCCGCGGGCTCCAAGCGGCCGTCAGAGTGGGTGGTGTGGACGTGCAGGTCGATCACGGGGATCGGATGTCAGGTGTTGGGTGGCCGGTCCCGATACCCGGTACCCACGACCTCTGGCGCGTCACCTGACACCCGCCGGCCGCTCCGGAGGCGCGGGCGCCTCGGCCGCGGCTCAGATGATGCCCTTGGTCGAGGGCACCTCGCCGGCAATCCGCGGGTCCGGGCGGGTCGCGTCGTCGAGCGCGCGAGCCAGGGCCTTGAAGGTCGCTTCTGCCCGGTGGTGGTCGTTCTCCCCAGCCAGCAGCCGGACGTGCAGGCTGAAGCGCCCCTCCAGGGCGAGCGAGCGCAGGACGTGCGGGACCATGTCGGCGCTCAGCCCGCCGATCGCCGTGCCCCGGAACGGCAGGTCGATCTCCGCCCAGCCGCGGCCGCCCAGGTCCACCGCCACCCACGCCAGCGCCTCGTCCAGCGGGACCGCGGCGTCGCCGAAGCGGCGGATGGCGCGACGCTCCCCGAGCGCCTGGTTGAGCGCCTGCCCGAGGGTGATCGCCACGTCCTCGGCGGTGTGGTGCTGGTCCACGTGCAGGTCGCCCTCGGCCCGCACGGCCAGGTCGAAGCGGGCATGGCGCGCCAGACTGTCGAGCAGATGGTCCAGGAAGCCGATGCCCGTGCTGACGTCGGCGCGGCCCGCCCCGTCGAGGTTCAACGCCACCTCCACGCGGGCCTCGCGCGTCTCACGACGAACGGTCGCCGCGCGGGGAGCGAGAGGGACCGGCTGCATGGGACCGCGCGGATAGTAGCAGGCCCGGGGCACGCCCGAGCTCCCCGCCCCTGGGGGGAAGGCTCGACCTCGGGGTGAGCCGCCCAGCCATCGCCCATGCCAACCCGGTGCGAGCGGACTGCCGGGAGAACTCAAAGCCCTGCCGCCACACTCTACAATTGCGTCACATGGTGTGACTCACGGAGGTGAGCGTGAGGTGTGTGGGGGTTCGGGAGTTGAGGGAGAGAACGCGGGAGATTCTGCAACAGGTGTCGGAAGGCCAGAGCATCAGGGTCACCCACCGCGGCAAGGTGATGGCGCACCTCGTTCCCCCGCCCAGAAAGGCCACGCCTGAGGCGATCGAGCGGGCCCTGAAGGAAGCGGACGATCTGATCACGTTGATAGGGCAGGCCCAGAGCCGCCCTAGCACGTTGTCGGACTGGCGGCGAGAATGGTGACCGACGCCAGTCTTTGGGTGAGCTACTTCCTTCCGAAGGATCGGTGGCATCAGGAGTCACGCGCCTGGCTGAACGACCGGTTGGCCGAAGGCACACGGTTAGTGGCTCCCGAGTTGCTGCTGGCAGAGGTGGGCGGGGCGGTGGCGCGCATGACCGGCGAACCGGACCTGGGCAGGCGGGCGGTGAGTTGGCTACTGGCCCGGCCGCATCTGGAGATCGTTTCGGAAGAGGCTCCCGGGGTGGAGGCTGCTCGGCTGGCATGCGCCCTGAGGCTGCGGGGGGCCGACGCCTACTACGTCCTGACAGCTCAGCGCCGCTCGTTGCCGCTGGTAAGCTGGGATGACGATCAGAGGACGAAGGCGCGAGTGGTCGTGCCGGTAGGTCGCCCCAGCGAGCTGCCGTAAACCGCCCCACGCTCCGCAGCACGCTGGGCGCCCACGCTGGGACCGATTAGCATGGCGGCCACATTCAGCCGGGTAGTGTCGCGTGGCCTCCATGTCGCCTTTCACCCTCCGCGTCGGGTCGCTGGTCGCCCGGCCACTCGTCGCCTGCAGCGAGGAGGTTGCGATCCGCGAGGCGGCCCAGCGCATGGCCGAGGCCGACACCGGCTCCGTCGTCGCCGTGGATGCCACGGGGCGGCCGCGCGGCATCGTCACCGATTCCGATCTGCGCCGGAAGGTCGTCGCGGCCGGGCTGGACGCCACCTGGCCGCTGGGTTGCGCCATGTCGGCGCCGGTCATCACCGTTCCCCGCGACCTGCCGGGGATCGAGGCGGTGCAGCTCATGCTCGAGCACGGCATCCACCACCTGGTGGTGGTTGATCCGGACGGCCGCGCCGTCGGCGTGCTGGCCGACAGCGACATCGTCGCCGCCTCGGCGGAAGGGCCGCTGTTCGTCACCCGGCGCATCGCACGGGCGCAATCGATCGAAGAGCTGGGCACCGCCCGGACCGCCCTGCCACGGCTCGTGCGCTTCCTCCTGGATGGCGGTGTTGGGCCGGACCGGGTGGCCGGCATCCTGACCGAGGCGAACGACCGGCTCGTCCGCCGTGCGCTCGACCTCGCCTGGCAGACGCTCGGCTCACCCCCTGCGCGGTTCTGCTGGCTGGTCATGGGGAGCGAAGGCCGGCGCGAGCAGACGCTGCACACCGACCAGGACAACGGCCTCATCTACGCCGACGACGCGCCGCCGGAAGCCGAGGCGTACTTCGCGCATCTGGCGGAGCTGGTGGTGCAGGGGCTGGAGGCCAGCGGTGCTCCACGCTGCAAGGGGGACGTCATGGCGACGAGCGCCCTCTGGCGCGGGTCGCTGGGAAGCTGGCGGGGACGCTTCGCGGGGTGGCTCCAGGAGCAGCAGCCATCGGCGTTGCTCAACGCCTTGATCGCCTTCGACTTCCGCTCGGTCGCCGGGGAGGCGGCCCTGGCGGCGGAGCTTCGGGACTGGCTGCTCGAGCGCACCCCCGCGGCCCATCGCTTCCTCGGGCACGTGGCGCACGCGGCGCTGACTACCACCCCACCCCTCGGGTTCCTCGGGCGCTTTGCCGTCGATCGCCGTGGCCCGTCTGCCGGCACCTTCGACCTCAAGCTGCGCGCCATCCGCCCCATCGTGGATGGCGCCCGAGTGCTGGCGCTGGAGCACGGCATCCCCGCAACAGGCACCCTCGAACGTCTGGACGCGGCCAGGAGGCGCCACGCGGTGCCCGAGGAAGATGCGCGGGACGTCGGGCTAGCCTTCACCGCTCTCCAGGCCTGGCGGCTGGAGCGGCAGGTAGCCGCGCTCGATGCCGGTCGGCCGGCGGACAACCGCCTGGCGCCCACCACGCTCCCGCGGGCGGAGCAAGCCCGCCTCCGCGAGCATCTCCGCGTCGTCGGCCGCCTCCAGGCCGGCCTGCGCGAGCGGTACGCGCTGCAGCTCCGCGGGGAGTGAGCGCTTCACGCTCGCTCCGCCCGGACCACCCCTCGGTCCCCGTGGCAGACCTATAATCGCGGCCGGGGGGCCGATGGGCGATCCACCGCGGGTCCTGATCCTCGAGGATGAACCCCACATTGTGCTCTCGCTCGAGTTCCTGCTGCGGCGGGCCGGGTACGACACCGCCGCGGCCGGGGATGGCGAGGAAGGGCTGGCCATGGTGCGGCGGCTGCGTCCGGACGTGGTGTTGCTGGACATCATGTTGCCGAAGCGCAACGGCTACGAGGTCTGCCAGGCCATCAAGGCGACCCCCGACCTGCGTTCCACGCCGGTGATCATGCTGAGCGCCAGGGGCCAGGAGGTGGAGGTGCTCAAAGGGCTCGAGCTCGGCGCCGCCAGGTACGTGACCAAGCCGTTCGGGAACGCCGAGATCCTGGAGGCCATCCGTGCGGTTCTCGACGCTTGAGCGCAAGCTCGCACTCGGCGTCGTCCTCCTGTTCCTGGTCCCAACGCTGCTCGCCGGCGCGATCCTGCTGGCCCTCTACCTGCGCGGCGTCTACGAGGACAACCCCGCCGCGCTCCTGGCGACCGCGGGGATCGGGTTGGCGACGATGATGGCCTACCTCGCGGCCGTGGGCTACGCCATCGGCCGCTCGCTGGTCCGCACCCTTCAGGAGATCCAGCTCGGAACCGAGCTGATGGCCACGGTCAATCCCGAGCACCGGCTGCACGTCGCCACGGGGGACGAGCTGCAGTCGCTCGCCGAGGAGATCAACCGCATGGCCGACCGGGTGGGCGATGCTCGGAGCGGGCTCGAGCGTCAGGTGGCGCGCGCCACGTCAGAGCTGCGAACCGAGCGCGAGAAGCTCTCCACGGTCCTCGCGGCGCTCGGCGAGGGGGTGGTGCTCACGACACCGGAGGGGCGGGTGAGCCTGGCCAACCGCGCCGCGCAGCAGCTCCTGGGCGCGAGCCTGCTCGGGCGCAGCCTGTTCGACTTCGTCGATCGCGAGAAGCTGGCCCTGTTCATGGAGCGGCTCGGGGACGGCCAGGACCGGGTGGAGCGCTTCACGCTGCACCCGGCCGGCGCGGTCCTTGAGACGGCGATGACCCCGTTCTTCGACGGCGAGCGCCGTCCGAGCGGTTTCGTCCTGGTGTTCCGCGATGTCACGCTGCCGGCCCGCTCCGAAGACGAGCGTCGACGTGCGCTCGTCGACGTGCTGCGCGAGCTCCGCGGGCCACTCGCGTCGGTACGGTCGCTCTCGGAGAGTCTCGCCTCGGACCCGACCCTGGTCGGCGAATCGACCCGGCCGCTGGTCCAGGCGATCCACGCCGAGGCGGTCCGTCTGTCCGCGCTGGTGAAGGACGTGGGTGAGCCCGGCCACCTGGCGCTCGCTCCACCGCCGTGGCCGCTCGAGTGGATCGCCGCCCAGGATCTCACCTCCATGGCCCTTCGGCGCTTGAAGGCAGAGGGCCGTGACGCCGACGCGGTCGACCTCGGCGCCGACGCGTCGGCGCTCCCGCCGCTGCGCGCCGAAGTCTCGGCGCTGAGCAGCGCGCTGGCGCGCCTGCTGGGCGCGGTCCTGGCCCACGGGGAGCCGGGCGTGCCCGTGTGGCTGCGTCCGACGCTCCGTGGCAACGTCCTGCAGCTCGACATCGGGGCGGACGGGATGGCCTCGGCGGCCGAGCTTGAGCCCCTCCTGGACACCCTACCGGTCGACGGACCAGAGCCGGCCACCGTCCGCGAGGTGGTCCAGCGGCACGCCGGCGAGGCGTGGGCGTACGCCGATGGCGGCCGTCTTGGCTACCGGGTCACGCTGCCAGTCCACGCCGGACCGCGGGGGGAGGAGCACGCCCGGGCGGCTGCGGGTGGGCGAGGCCGCCCGGGCGCGGCCCCGACCTTCGTCGGCATGGGGATGGTCTCTGCCTGGCAGGCAGGCGAGAGCGCGGCGCCGCGCCCAGAGCTCTACGACTTCTCTCTGTTCCAGGAGATGGAGGAAGGGGTCCGGCCCGGCGACCTGAATCGTCGGCTCGGCGACCTGACGTGCGTGGTGCTGGACGTCGAGACGACGGGGTTGGAACCGGAGCTGGGCGACCGTGTGCTGTCGCTGGCCGGGGTCAAAGTGCGGGCAGGGGCCGTGAAGCGCGGCGGGACGTTCGACGCCCTCGTCAACCCGGGTCGTCCTGTTCCGGCCGCGAGCACCAGGTTCCACGGCATCACCGACGCCCTGGTGGCTGCGGCGCCGCCGATCGACACTGTGCTGCCCGCTTTCCTGCGCTTCGCCGAGGGGGCAGTGCTGGCAGGCCACCAGGTCTCCTTCGACCTGCGCTTCCTCGGCCTGGAGGCTCGCCGGGCCAGCCTGGCGCCCCTCACGGCCGGGCACGCGGTCCTGGATACCGCGCTCCTCTCCGAGGTGGTCCACGGGTCCCTGCCTGAGCACGGGCTGGAGGCCGTGGCGCGGCGCCTCGGTGTGGCGATCCGCGGCCGACATTCCGCCCTCGGCGACGCCGTCGCCACGGCGGAGATCCTCGTTCGCCTCTTCGAGCTGCTCGAGCGGCGCGGGGTGCGCACGCTGGGCGAAGTCCTAGAGGCTTCACGGCGGGTGCGACGCGGACGACTGGCGAACCTCGCGGCGGAACTGCGCGAATGAGCGACGTCGCCGAGAGGCTGGTGGTGTGGTTCGTCGTGGGCGCGCTGCTGCTGAACTTCCCGATCCTCGCTATCTTCAATCGCCCCGCCACGATCGGCGGGATGCCCGTCCTCTACCTGTACCTCTTCGGCGTCTGGATCGTCGCCATCCTCGCTCTCTTCGTGCTCGCGAGGCACCGGTGGAGCGACGAGGAGTGAGCGCGTCGCGCCCACCCGTCCGGGCGAGGAGCGTGGTGTCGCAGCCATGCTGACGGCGTGGGGCATCTCGACCGTCGCGGTCGTCTACGTACTCGGCCTCTTCGGCATCGCCTACTACGTCGACCGGCGGGCGCGTGCGGGGAAGAACCTGATCGACAACCCCGCCATCTACTCCCTCTCCCTGGCCGTCTACGCCACGTCTTGGACGTTCTACGGCAGCGTCGGCCGTGCGGCTGCCTCAGGTGTCGGCTTCCTCCCGATCTACCTCGGGCCGACGCTGATGGCGCTGCTGTGGTGGCTCGTCCTGCGCAAGACGGTGCGGATCGCCAAGGCGAACAGCATCACCTCCATCGCCGACTTCCTCGGCTCCCGCTACGGCCAGTCGGCCCTGCTGGGTGCGGTGGTCACGGGGATCACCGTGGTGGGCATCACGCCCTACATCGCGCTCCAGTTGAAGGCGATCTCCCAGACCTTCGAGGTGCTCCTCCGCTATCCAGAGGTCACCACCACGTTCGAGCCGGCCGCGGCCCGGCCCTTCTACACCGACACCGCCTTCGGAGCCGCGGTGGTGCTGACCGTGTTCGCCATCATGTTCGGCGCTCGCGACCTCGACTCGTCGCGCCGCCATGAGGGGCTGGTCGCCACCATCGCCTTCGAGTCGCTGGTGAAGCTGCTGGCGTTCCTGGCGGTCGGCGCCTTCGTTACCTACGGCGCCTTCGGCGGGTTCGTCGACATCTTCGACCGCATCGCGGCCCAGCCGGGCTACGCGCGCCTGCTGGGGGGCGACCCGGCATTCTCGGCGGGCGACTGGGCAGCCCTGACCTGGCTCTCGATGATGGCCATCCTGTTCCTGCCTCGCCAGTTCCACATGGCGGTGATCGGCAATACACGCGAGTCCCACATCAAGACGGCGATGTGGATGTTCCCCGCCTACCTGCTGCTGATCAACGTCTTCGTCCTGCCAATCGCCTTTGGCGGCCTGCTCACCTTCCCCGACGCGCCCGCCACCGCCGCGGACTACTTCGTCCTGACCTTGCCGATGCTCCACCACCAGCAGGGACTGGCGCTCCTGGTGTTCGTCGGCGGCATCTCGGCCGCCACAGGGATGGTTATCGTCGAGTCGATCGCGCTCTCCACCATGATCCTGAACAACCTGGTGGTCCCCTGGTTCGTCAAGCTCGGCATGACCCGTGACATCTCGCGGCTGCTGATCAACAGCAAGCGCCTGGCCATCGGGCTGATGATCCTGCTCGGCTACCTCTACTACCACTACATCGGCGAGTCGTACACGCTGGTGAACATTGGCCTCATCTCGTTCGCCGCGGTCGCGCAGTTCGCCCCGGCCTTCTTTGGCGGCCTGTACTGGCGGCGCGCCACACGGCAGGGCGCCCTCGCCGGCCTGTCCGCGGGCTTCCTGGTGTGGGCCTACACACTCTTGCTGCCATCCTTCGTGCGCTCCGGCTGGCTGCCTGAGAGCCTGCTCGAGACCGGCCCCGCCGGTCTCGCCTGGCTCCGCCCGGAACAGCTCTTCGGGCTGGACGGGATGGGCGTATGGGCCAACACCGTCTTCTGGTCGCTCGCCCTCAACGGGCTCGCGTTCGCGCTCGTCTCCCTGGCGACGCGGGCCACGCCGCTCGAGCTGAGCCAGGCGGAGCGCTTCGTCGGCGTGTTCCAGCGCGAACCGGCCTGGGTGCCGGCCGCCCGGGGGCGGCAGGCGCTCACCGCGGAGCGGCTGGAGGAGCTGGTTGCCAAGTTCACCGGCCGCGGCAAGGCGGCGGAAGCCTTCAAGGCGTTCTACGCGGCGCGCGGCGTGCGCGACCCCCACGCCCTCGGCGAAGCCGAGCGCCGCGACCTCCTCCAGTTCGCGGAGCGCACACTCTCCGGCGCGGTGGGGACCGCCTCGGCACAGGCCATCCTCGAAGGACTGGGCCAGGTCGACACGGTGCGCTTCGACGCCATCTTCGACCTCTTCGGCCGGGTCTCCCAGTCGCTCGAGCAGAGCCGCGAGGACCTCCAGCGGCGCGTCCGCGAGCTCTCCCTCCTCTACGATGCCACGCGGCGCATCGCCTCGACCCTGGACCCGCAGCGCATGATGGCTGGGGTGGTCGAGCTGCTCGGCCGAGAGTTCGGGTTCGACGTGATCGCCGTGCGGCTGCTCGATCCCGACGGCCGGCTGCGCATCAAGAGCCACGTCGGCCTGCCCCCGGAGGCGGACCTCTCTGGCGGCGATCCGGTCTCCCGCGACTCCTACTTCGGCGAGTGCTTCCTCGACAACCGCGTCGTCGTGGTCGAGGATGCCACGCAGATCCGGAAGCCCGTCGTCCTCCCGGTGCCGGAAGCGCCTGCGCCCCGTTCGTTCGTCCACGCGCCCATCGCGGTCGAGGATCGGCCAGCCGGCGTCCTCTCCGCCTACTCCTCGACCGGCCGGGTGTACTTCTCGCCGGAGTTCTTGCAGCTCTTCCGCACTCTGGCCGTCCAGCTCGGCCTGGGCATCCAGCACGCCCAGCTCTACCGCGAGCTGGGCGACCTGTCACGCGAGCTGGAGGCGAAGGTGCGCCAGCGCACGGCGGAGCTGGAAGCCGCCAACCGCCGGCTGCAGGAGCTCGACCGGCTCAAGAGCGACTTCGTCTCCACGGTTTCGCACGAGCTACGCACGCCGCTGACCTCGATTCGCTCGCTCTCGGAGAGCCTCCTCTCGGCCGGCGAGATCCCCCCGAGCACCCAGCACCAGTTCCTGACCATCATTGCCGAAGAGAGCCAGCGACTCTCGCGGCTGATCAATCAGCTCCTCGACTTGGCGCGCATCGAGGCCGGGAAGATGGAGTGGCGCTTGGAGCGGCTGGAGCTGGGCGAAGTGGTCGAGCACGCCGTCCGGGCCAACCGCGCCTTGTTCGAGGGTAAGGCGGTCACGCTGGTCGCGCACGCCCGCGACGGTGACCTGCCCGTCCTCGCCGACCGCGACAAGGTCATCCAGGTGCTGACGAACCTCCTCTCGAACGCGGCCAAGTTCACGCCCCCGGCTGGGTCGGTGCACGTCCGACGCTTCCGCCAGGACGGCCTGGCGGTGGTGGAGGTGGAGGACACTGGGCCCGGGATCTCCCGCGAGCAGTCGGAAGCCATCTTCGAGCGGTTCCGACAGGTGGGCGATACGCTCACGGCGAAACCGGAGGGCGCCGGCTTGGGGCTGCCCATAAGTCGCGAGATCGTGGAGCACCACGGTGGCACGCTCACGGTGCGGAGCGCGCCGGACCACGGGAGCTGCTTCCGCCTGGCGCTCCCGCTGGCATCTTGACGTCCGTCCTATTGCTACCACGTTAGCTCGACTTTAGCCCTTTGGGCCGGGAAGCACAGTAGGGTACGGGGCATCCTCGCTCGGTCCAGGAGGGATGATGCCGCTCTGTACCCTACCGCCGGCGATCCTAGCGGTGCTGGCGCCGTTCGCGCCACTGTTCTCGCGCCGGGTCTGGGCCCATGGGCCAGTGCTGCTGGCGGGTGCGCTCCTAGCCCCGGCGCGACGGACCGTCACCGCGGCGCTGCGGGTGATGGGACTCGACCAACTGCGGCAGTTCCACCGCTCCCACCGCGTCCTCAGCCGGGCCCGGTGGTCCGGCCTGGCCGTCAGCCGCGTCCTGCTGGGCCTGCTGGTCGCCACCTTCGTCCCTGACGGGCCGCTCGTCTTCGGCGTCGACGAGACGCTGGAGCGCCGCCGCGGGGCGCAGATCGCGGCCAAGGGCATCTATCGCGACGCGGTGCGCTCCAGCCACAGCCACTTCGTCAAGGCCAGCGGGCTGCGCTGGGTGTGCCTCCTGCTGCTGGTGCCCATCCCGTGGGCGGCGCGCACCTGGGCGCTGCCGGTCCTCACCGCCCTCGCGCCCTCGGAACGCTACGCGGCCGAGCGGGGCCGACGGCACCAGCGGCTGACCGACTGGGCGCGGCAGCTGCTCCGGCTCGTCCGCCGCTGGTGGCCCGAGCGGGCCAGCGTGGCGGTGGCCGACAGCACCTACGCGGCGCTGGAGCTCCTCGCCGCGTGCCGTTCCTGGCGGCAGCCCATAACGGGGGTCGCGCGCCTGCGCCGCGACGCGGCCCTGGACGCGCCGGCACCGCCGCGCCGCCCGCGCCAGCGCGGGCGCCCGCGGCTCAAGGGGGCGCGGTTGCCGACCCTGGCCGCGGTGGCCGCCGACCCGACCACCGCCTGGGCGTGCCTGACCGTCGCGCAGTGGTACGGTGCCGGGGAGCGGAGGGAGGAGGTCGCCTCCGCGCCGGCGGTCTGGTACCACAGCGGCTTACCGCCGGTGCCGCTGCGCTGGGTGCTCATCCGCGATCCGCAGGGGCAGTTCCCGACCCAAGCACTGCTCTGCACCGACCCGGCGGCGGAGCCGGCGCACGTCTTGAACTGGTTCGTGCGGCGCTGGCAACTGGAGGTCACGTGCGAGGAGGCGCGGCGCCACCTGGGCGTGGAGACGCAGCGGCAGTGGTCGGACCTGGCGATCGCCCGCACCACGCCGGGGCTGCTGGGCCTGTTCTCGCTGGTGACGCTGCTCGCGGATTAACGGCTCCGGAGGGGCGAACGGGCGCTCCAACAGACGGCCTGGTCCCGCAAGGAGCACCCGACGTTCATCGACGCCCTGGCGCTCGTACGGCGCGAGCTATGGGCGCACGAGTCTTTGTGCACGTCCGCTCCCGGGGGCGAGATGGTGCAAATCCCCCGCCCCCTCATCAAGCGCTTGACCGACACCCTCTGCTACGCCGCCTGAACGGCTAAAGTCGAGCTTAGATCGCGTCGTCGTCGAGGGGGTAGCCCGTCTCCGGAACAGGCGGTTCGTCGTCGGGCGTGGACGGAGCGGGAGGTCGATAGCGCCCGCCGTCGCCCAGGAAGCCCGTGCGGTTGGACCCGCCCCACACAAGCAGCTCCTGGCCCGTCCAGATGGCGCTGTGGACGCCGCGTGGAGCCGGTGCGCCGACGACCGGCAGGCTCGACCAGGTGTCGGTGGTGGGGTCGTACCGCGCACCGGTCGAACTCGGCGCATTGACGACATAGCCGCCCCAGACGAGCATCTCCGAGCCCGTCCAAACGAGTCTCGGGGTATCCCAGATGTTCGGCGCGCCCTCCGAGGCGATCGGCGTCCAGGCGTCGGCGATCGGATCGAACCGGGCCCCGTGCCCCCGCCCCGCCCAGACCAACATCTCGCTGCCCGTCCAGACAGCCTCGTATACCGCCCTGGCGTCCGGCGCGCCTTCCGTGGTCATCGGGGTCCAGGCGTCTGCCGCGGGGTCGAAGCGGGCCCCGTCGCCACACGCGTCGTCCCGTCTGGGGCAGCCAAGTCCACCCCACACGAGCACCTCGCTGCCCGTCCATACGGCGGTCGCCCCCGCGCGAGCGCTGGGGGCGCCCTCTGAGGTGATCGGTGCCCACGCGTTGGCCGCGGGGTCGAAGCGGGCCCCGTCGCCACACGGGTCCTCGGCTCCCGGGCAGCCAACTCCGCCCCAGACGAGCACCTCGCTGCCCGTCCAGACGACGGTCGCCCCCAGGCGCGGGCTCGGGGCGCCCGCCGAGGGCAGGGGGCGCCAGGTGTTTGTGGCCGGGTCGTACGCAGCGCCGTCGCCGAGCGCTCGTCCGCGCTCGTCCGCCCCGCCCCAGACGAAGAGGTCCGTGCCGGTCCAGGCGGCCCTGTACCCGTAGCGCGGACTCGGGGCGCCGTCAACGGGCAGGGAGCGCCAGGTGTCCGTCGCCGGGTTGAAGGCAGCCCCATCGTTCACCAGCTGCACCTCTGAGCCCCCACCCCAGACGAGCATCTCCTGCCCGGTCCAGACGGCCGTGTGCCCCGACCGAGGGCTCGGGGCGCCGATCGTCGGCAAGGGTGCCCAACGATCGCCGGCTTCGCCTGTCAGGACGGCGGCCGGAGCGTGCTCGGCCGTCACTGGCGCGCCACCTAGCAGGAGGCTGCTCAACAGCGCAAGCGGGAGAATCACCAGGTCCAATCCATACGCCTTTCGGAGGGCGATCACGCCGGGCGGCCTGCGACCGGGCCATCATTTGGCCCGGTCGCAGGAAGGAACGCTCGCGAAGAGATGCTGCGGCCGTTCGTAGGTTAGCCGATCCCGAATTGGGTGCGCCCCGTGTTGTACGCCCCCATAGCATTGACGCCGATGCCGTGGCGCCGCAGGGTCGGCGGAGGATTGGGCACGAGGACGCAGGGGCCGTCCTTCGCTTCCGGATCGCTGGCCTCCAGGATGTAGCCGTAAATGGCCTGGAGCAGCGGCGGGAAGCTGTTGGCGTTGCCCGGGCCGAACGCCACATCGGCGTTGTGCTCGAAGGCTGCCAGCGCGAAGCCAGCGTCGCCCTGGTCGTCGCACTGCGCACCGGTGGTCTCTGTGAGGTAGCACCAGCCGGTGTTGTCGACCGCGGGCATCGGTCCGCCAGGATCCTGCACGGAATCCGCGCCGGCCGAGTACCAGCGGATGGGGATCATCGCGGTGTTGGTGTACGGATCGGCGTCGCTGTAGGCGGTTGGGCTGTCCGCGTAGCCGTGCAAGGCGACTCGATCGAAGCACGCGCCGTTTCGTCCACCATTACCGCCATGCCAGAGCATCGTGCGACCGTCGAGCATGGGGTCGCTCTCGTTCGTGCCCGTGTAGAGTTCCGTTTGGTCGAATGTGAGCGGCCCGGTCCATAGGTCATTGGACAGCAGGCGGAGGTCCCAGTAGCCCCAGAACCGTGACCATTGGTTCAGGTCGCTCAGGGCGCCCCCACCGGGGCCTGGAAAGAGCGTATACATGAGCCGGTTGCCTCCGTTCCAGTAGGCATTGCGGATGCCTTGTGAGATCAGTGCCAGGGTGCGCCGCGTGATGCCCTTGCTCGGACCGCCAAGGTCCGGGCCGGCGTAGTTCTCCACGTTCGGCTCGTTGCCGACGATGACCATCCGTCCGCCGAGCGCCGCGAAGCGATCGAGCGCCGTGCGGTACTTGGTTTGCCACCACTGATCCGCGCTGTTGAAGTCGGTGATGGCAGGCGTGTCGGGGTAGTCGACCCAGATCCGGGTGATGACCTGAAAGAGGTCGACGCCTTTCGGCCGCAGGATGTCGTTGTAGAGGTGGTTGATGGTGTCCAGGTACGCCTGACGGTTCTCATTCGTCAGGACGATGACGGCGCCCCACCGGCCGGAGTCCCGGAAAAGGTCGTCGACCGGGTTGACGTCCGCGTAGGTGCCTGGATTGGTCGGGGAACACCAGTGGAACCCCGTCCAGAGTCTCATACCGTGTGTCACGGAAAGGTCCTCCTAAGTGACTTCGTCCAGCACGGCGCGCTCGTGCCACCTCGAACATATGTTCTATTCGTGGGCACGTAAATGGCAGCCGGCGGCTATCTTTCCGTGTGCTTGGAGCCGCGTGGCTCCGGCGCTCACCCGGCTCGCGGCGGCGGACCTGCCAACCCCTGGCGGATGGCAAACACGACGGCTTGCGGCCGTGAGACGCCACCGAGCTTCGCGTAGATCGCCGTGAGGTGATGCTGCAGGGTGTGGCGGCTGATGCAGAGGTGTTCCGCGATCGTGGCGTTGTCCAGGCCGTGCCCCAGCAAGGCCAGGACTTGGCGCTCCCGTGGCGTCAGTCTGAGTGGGCTCCTGCCTGTTCGGGCACGGTTCGTTCTAGGGCTCATGTGGGGGATCTCCAAATCGCTGGGCCTCTCTCCTCACCGCCGCTCTCACGAACCGTGAGGCTCCCGACCGTTAGAACGTATGTTCTATCAGTCAGGAGCCCCGGGTGCCAGAGTCGCCCGCAAGTCGCACACTGCTGGCCGTGCCCTCGCCGTCTGCCGACCCGGCGCCGTGGGCGTGCGGGTGCCGGCCCGCGCGGGGGTAGCGTCAGAAGACGCGGATTGCGCGGCTGCTCTTCGGTGCCAGCCGAGGAGCTGACGCAGCGCGGCGCCGTGCAGGACGAGCGCGACGAGGACAACACCGACCGCCCCGGTGAGGCCGAGCAGCCACTGCGAGAGTTCGACGACGGCGGCAAGTGCAGCCAGCAGGTGCACGACGAGCGCGGCGGCGATCAGGACGCCGAGGAAGAGGCGCGTCGGGGCGGCGGGCATGGCTCCTCCTTTCGGTCGGGGCATGGTAATGGGCGCTTGCCCATAACGGATATTGTGAGCGGCCGATCAGAAGAGGCCAAGCCGCTTGACAGTGTTCTGGGCAGTCGCTCATCATGTTGTTATGAGCAAGCGATCATAATGGAGGAGCTCACCCGATGCCCCGCCCGCTCCCGCCGCACCTGCTGGCGCTCGCCCAGGACGGGCCCCAGGCCGTCCGCGCGCACATCCTCGCCGCAGCTCAGCGCGTCATCGACCGCGAGGGCCTCGCCCTCGCGTCCACGCGCGCCGTTGCCGAGGAAGCGGGCCTCGCGGGTGGAACCCTCTACAACTACTTCGACTCCCACACCGACCTCATTGCCCAGGCGATCGTCGATCGCGCCAGGGATCTGGCTGACCCCATCGCGGACCTGCCGGCGCGCGCCGGCTCGGTGAGCGTGGAAGCCAATCTCGGCCTGTTCGTCAGCACCGCGGCCGGCGTCCTTGACCGGCTGGTGCCCGTCATCGGGGCGGCGTTCTCGGATCCGCACCTGCTGCGGGCCGTTCGGCGGCACATGGCCGATGTCGGCCCCTTCGACGATCCGGCTCTGCTGCTCGAGCGCTACCTCCTGGCCGAGCGTGACCTCGGGCGGGTCGCTCCGGACGCCGACTGCCGCGCCGCCGCGGCCCTGGTCGTCAGCCTGTGCCACGACGACGCCTTCCACCGCCACCTGGTCGGCGACCAGGACCGCCCTCCGGCCCGCGCCGCCGAGCTCGCGCTGATCGCGCGCTCCCTGGGCGCGCGGGACTGACGCCACCACCTCACCGCGGAGGACTCTCATGCTTTACGCCGTTGCTGCGGGCGCGTCGATCGTCCTCGCGCTTCGGTTCATCGTCTACCGGGTCCTCGTGGCCGCCCATCGCCGCCCGGTCGGGCCCACCGCGCACTCGCACGCGGCCTCGCGGCCGGGTGGCATCGAGCACCTGGTGCTCGGAGTGGTGGACGGCGTCGTCCGGCTGCTGCTCCGTCTGGGGCTGCGTCTCGGACCGATGGCGCTGCTCACCGTGCGCGGCCGGAGGACGGGGCAGCCGCGGACGAACCCGGTCGATTGGTTCGAGCGCGACGGCCGATCCTGGCTGGTTGCCACGCACGCCGCCGACGCCCAGTGGGTGCGCAACCTGCGCGCAGCCGGCGAGGGCTCGCTGTGGCGAGGCCGCGACCGCGTGGCCTTCCGCACCCGGGAGCTGCCGCTGGAGCAGGCGGGCGCCATGTTGAAAGACGTATTGGGCCCGCGCCTGGCCAGGCCGCTGGCGGGTGTCGTCCTCCGCCAGACCCTCGGCGTGCCGGCGGACGCGCCGCTGGCGGAGTTCGTGCGCGCGGCGGAGAGGCACCCCGTCTTCGAGCTGACCAGGCTGCCCGCAGCGGAGCCGGTGCCAGAGCTTGGCTCGGACATCTCGGGCTCGGGGTGGTCCATCGTCGCCATCGGCGCTGGGCTCTTCGTGGCGCTCGCCCATGCCGCGCTGGGTCTGGCTGGCGTCCTCGGCATGGGACAGTGGCTGAGCGCCGCGGTGCTCGGCCTGCTCCTCACGGGCGTTGGCAACCGCCTCAGGATCTTCGGTCACCCGTGAGGGCTACAACCGCGAGAGGGAGACCAATGAATCCATCGGGTCAGCTGGCATCCATTGGCCGACCGCGAGCCGATTCGGGGGGCGTGATCCGCCTGCCGCGACATGTGCCGGCTTCGGACGGACGATCTGGCCAATGCGAGCACGCCGGCAATGTACGGCGCAGCTCGTCCTGCCGTGGGGCGAAGGGCCGGCGCTGGAGTGGCCACCCGGGCCGTGAGCGCTGGTCCACGGGGCGTCCCCTGGCGTGAAGGTCTCCGATGCGGCCGCGCGGCCGCGTGCAGATCGCAGCTACAGTGGCAGGCAGACCGAGACCGTGGTGCCGAGACGCTCCTTGCTAACGATGTCGACCGAGCGTCCGTGCTACTCGACGATCTGCTGGACGCTGACGAGCCCCAGCCCTCAGCCGCGGATGCCGGTCACGTTGGAGCCTCGGTGGTACCGTTCGAATACGCGCGCCTGGTCCGCCGCCGGGATCCCGATCCCGTGGTCCGTCACCGTGAGCACCACGGATCGGCGACCAGACACCTGCTGCAGGCGCAGCGCGATCCGCACCTCGCCGCCGGCCGGGCGAAGGCAGCGGAAGGAGACGCGCGACGCCAGCTCGGCGCTCACCCGATTTCGCCCCGCTCGTAGAACGCGCACGGAAGTACGGGCCGTCAGTGAATGGCACCTGCGGCGGCGTGGTGAAGCGGGGCAGGTCAGACGCAAGGTCGTGAAGCTCCGCCCAGGCGTCAGCTCCCTGCGGGGTGCTACTCGACGACATCACATCTCACTATGACGGGAATGCCTCGACGGCGCGGCGGCCGTAGCTCGCCCACCGGCTGGCCGGTGTGCGCCACCCGTGCTGAGGACGAGACGCCACGAGCGGCTACCTTGGTACAGAGCGGAGCGCGTGGTCGCGCAGCGCTCAGCTGAACGAAGGCTACGGCTGGTCGGGTTTGCCGACGCCGAGCAGACGGCCGTACCGTCCACCACGGTCTCCGGGCAGGTGGCTTCGGGTGGCTCAAGTCCACGTTAGTAGTCGGCTGCTCGCTCGCGCTCGAGTTCAGCATCGACGTCCGCGCGATGATCCCCGTAGTAGCGGATCGCTTCAGCGACCTCTGCCTCATCGAGCAGCGGGTAATCCGCCATGATGTCAGCGAGGCTCGCACCATCGCGTACGTAGGCGCCGATCTGGCGCACCGGGACCCGCGCGCTTCGAAGCGTGAGCGCTCCCCCAAGGACCAGGGGGTCGCTGACGAGCATTGCGTAGCCGGCGACCGTCGTCGTTGCCATCACAGCCATTCTAGGTCTCCTTCTCGGAGCGAGCACACTTCGGCTCGCCGTCCCTGGACACCGGGAAGTACCCCCGCAAGCATCGCGCGCTTCGCCAGTATCGCTATGGCCGCCCACCTGCGCTGCCGCGACGGACGTCTGGTTCTGACTTCGGGCGTCGTAGCGCCAGAACGCTGGCAGGAAGCTGACGTGACACCATGCGTGTGGCCCGGAAGGAACGCCGCGCTCCGGCCCGGAGAGGCTCGCGTGGTGGTAGATTGCAGCGCGTGGAGCACTCGAAGCGGCTGGAAGATGAATCCGAGCCAATCGGATGTGCCGGCGCGTGGGTGCTGAGTCGGCAGCTTGCGGGCCGTCAACGCGAGTACTGGGTTTCTCGGGACGGGCACGCCTGGAGCTGGCTGAGCGCCGACCAGCTCCTCACGCCCGGCGAGACAGGGCACGCTGCGACAGCAACCGAGCCGCAGTCGCCGGCTCCGTAGCGCGCCCCGTCGCCGCAACTCATCCGAGGTCAGGCAGCGTCTTCTCTGACGGTTCCTCGCGTGCTTCTGCGACCGGGGAGCCGGCCAGTGCGGCCCGGCACCGCCACGCCCGGTGCGGCGGTGCACCGGCCGTTCCTCACACGGCAAAGACCGGCATTCAGCTAGGCGAGGACGCGGAGCCGCAGGTACCCGTGGAGGTACTGGCCCGGCCTTCCCGGCCGAGATGCTGGGCTGCCTCTGCCCGTACGAGGCCCAGGACATGGAGGCCCGTGTACCACCCATCGTGATGAGCCGCTGCGTGAATTCTCGAATGAAGTCAGCGATACCTACCTCGAACCAGACGTTCAGCGCACCTCGGGGTTGCACAACATCGATGAACTTGAGGAGTCGTGCGCGGTGGCCATTCGGGCGCGTGGGGACTGCGGACCACCGCTTGGCCACTCGCTGCCCGTCTCGGTGACCGGGCGAAGCCGCAGGGCCCGGCTGCCGCGTGGCAATACGAACGCCTGAACCTCCCAGCCACGGGCCGGCTCGCTGCCGATCACGAGCAGCACCGGCGCAGAGCAGCGCAACAGCGGCGCGGCCGCGAAGGCCCGCATCTGGCGTAGGTCGCGTCGGCTCGGCCGCGCGGACATCGCGGGATGGAAGTGCCACTCGCCCAGGTAGTGCCGTCCTCCGTCGGCCCACAGCGTCTCCAGCCACAGTTGCACGCCGTCGATCCCGCGCTCGAACCACGTGGGCCCGGCGCGCGAGTCTGGCGGCGCGCCAAGCACGTCCGTGACAACCGCGCTGTCGAGCGCCTCGGTGTACTGGCCCGCCAGGATCCCGCCGGTCTCAAGGCCATCTGTCCCAGCGCACAGCGCCAGGATGCCACCCAAGGGGCCCCGGCCCAATTCGAGTCCGTACCGTCCATCGGGGGCACGGAGCCTGAGCCCCGGCATCCCGTCAGGCCAGCGCGGCGCGCCGGATGCCGGCGAAGGCGCCATCCTGCTCCCACTGCTCCAACACGATCAGCTCCGCCGGTCCCGCCGGCGCCACGAGTCGGGGCTCAATGGCGCGCACGGCCGCTGCAGCCAACAGCCAGACGTCGTCCGCCCGCGCGGGCGCCACCGGGTTCCAGCACCCGACGGTCTCCATCGGGAACGGGCCGGCCTCGACGCGCTCGCGCTCGCGCCACGGCCGAAAGGCGTCACTGAAAGCCTGGTGAGGGAACTGGCTCCCGTGCACCACGAAGCAGAACAGCCGGCGCGCGCCGTAGCCGAGCGATGCGGAGACGAAGAGCTTCTCCCCCTGCCAGGGGAAGCGCGCCATGTGCCCCAGCACGTCGTCACTACCCGTCGTGTCCAGCACCACGTCGCAGGTGGCTAGCAACGCCAGGTCCTTGGCGCCAGAGAGGGGGAACGAGCCCAGGATCGGCTCGATCCTCGCGTGCGGCGACACCCGGTTCAACCGCCATGCGACGCCGAAGGCCTTGTTGCCGCCCACCTCCTGGAGCCCTAGCGTGTGTCGCACGAGGTTGCCCGCCTGCAGCTCGTCGCCATCGACAACGGTGACCTCTTCGAGCCCCGTACGCACTAGGAGCTCGGCGAGCGCGGAGCCGAGCGCCCCAGCGCCGATGAGCACCACCTTGCGTGCCAGCGCCGCATCGCTGAGCTTGCCGCGGGTACCGAGCTGGGTGGGGTGCCAGTTCTCCGACGCAATCCACGCCATGGGCCGGTCCGAGGGGAGCAGCCGCGCCCGATCGCGCGTCCAGTAGCCGCGCTCGTTGGCGCGAAACCCGGGGACGGCCGTCCCCGTGAGCGTGAGGACCGGCAGCTCGAGCGCCTGCCACTGCCTGGCGTACTCCGGCCCGCCGACCGCGCGGGGGATGGGGAAGCCCACGAGGAGGAGGTGCTGCTCGCCGTCTCGCAGGAACGGCGCCACCCGCTGCAGCAGGCCGTCTACCGAGACGCCCAGCTGAGTGCCGACCTCGCGGAGCTCGCCCCATGTCGCGGGCGCCTCCCACGGCGCCCGCACCGGCACGTCCGGGAGGCGGATCCAGGCGCCCGTGCGCCGCTTGCCGGCCTCGGCGGCCTTGGAGGAGATGAGACTGCCCCAGGATGGTACCATCAGCGACTCCCCGCCACGGGAGCGGAAACACGTTACCGCGGTTACGGGATTGATCCCCGTGTCGAGCTCCACGAGGTCGACTAGGCCCGCCTGGTCGCGGACCGCCACCCAGCGCGCAAGCGACTCGGGGCCCTCGCTGCTCACGATGACCCGGTCGGCATCCGCAAGCGGGAACCATGGCAGCTCAAACGGGTCGCCCGGGCGCGCCAGCTCCCCGCGCGAGGCGAGTCGCAGCCACTCCAGCGCCCGCGCGATGTTCCACGCGAGCCGAGCGTCTGCGTCGCGCGGCTCGTCGTCCGGGCCTTCGCGCCCGAGCACGCGCACCTCGGTCGAAACGCAGATCCATCCTCGGCGCCAGGGCACGTCGTCTGGGCCGGGAGCGTTCAGGTACTGATGCGGGAAGGTCCGCGCGATTCCGCCCTCCTTGGCCGGATAGATCCCGATGTCCCCCCAGGGGTAGCCCGGGTGCACGAGCGCCCACCACTCCGTCATGGCAGGGATCGGCCCGTCTTCAGCGAGTCCGTCAGGCGAGAGCCGTAGGTGAAGCGACCAGCGCCTGCGCTCCGGCCACCACCGCCAATCGCCGGCTATGGCGACACCGCGGAGCCCGTCCAGCGCCCGTCGGCCGGCGAGCAGCTCCGCGGACGGCTCGGGTGTTCTGGCGTCCCCGATTAGCCGAAGCGGCCGCCCGTCACGATCGCCGGCGCGGTCGGCCGGACGAAGCCGCCGGTTTGAGGTCCGCCGCCGCCCGTGCCGCCGTTGCCCCGGTCGGGCGCGGGCGGGAATTTGTCGCCGAAGAGCCTGCGCCAGCCGTCGGCGCTCTCCTTGACCGACCCGGCGTCGTACGCGGCGCGGGCGAGCGTGGCTGCAGTGGTGGCCAGGGCGTGGAACGCGGCGAAGTCCTTGGCCGACACGCGCGCCAGCACGTCGTGCTCGGGAACGCCGTGGTCCGGCAGCGCCGGCTTGAGCCCGAGTTGCACATGCCAGCGGTAGCTGTCGCGGATGTTCTCCAGCGTCCGCACCACGCCCTCCGCGACCGAGCCGATCGCGTCGGGGCAGCAGGCGCCGACGAGGTGCTCGAGCGGGTACCCCTTGGGGTACTTGGGCTCGGGGTTGAGCCGCCGCCACCACTTGAGGGCCTTCACCACGTTGACGTAGTGTCCGCCAGTCGCGCGGTTCTTGTCCCAGGTCCACCGGATCTGCGCCAGCGGGTCCGTTGCCTCCCAGGCGCGCAGGTCGCGCGAGGGGATGTAGAGGGGCTCCGTCTTCCACTGCGGCTCGGTCGCCGCCTCGACGAGGCGATAGGCGGCATCCCACCCCGAGCGGTGATCCGGCGCGACCCAGGATTTGTTCAGCCGCCAGTCCTTGGCCGCCTCGTCCTCGGGCGTCGCGTCGCTCGTCACCGCCTCCGACGCCAGGATGCCGGCCTGCTCCTCGGAGGGCGCCGAGGTCATCACCAGGTCCAGATCGACGTACGAAAGCGAGATGCCGATGGAGCGGTCGTTGATCTCGTACTTGCCGGCGTACCACATGTCGACGAACGGCAGGACGATTTCGACCACGCGCTCCGGCGGGTGCTCGGCGCGGGCGAGCCTCGTGACGACCACCAGGTCGACATCGGAGCGCGTACCTTCGTGCGGCCAGACCGCCGTCGCCCGGCGGTGGCTGCCTTGCAGGAACGTGCTGACGATGCAGGGGGCCAGGTCTTCGTCCGCGAGCAGCCGCTCGCGCAGAACGCGCACCCCGCTGCTGGCATCGTCGCGCTGGTGCTGGGTGGGACGGATCTCCTTGAGGAAGTCGGTGAAGTAAGAGCGCCCGGCAATAGGCGTCACTTGAGGCGGCGGGTGGTGGGGCGAGTGGGCCAGCGGTAGCGCCTTCGGGTGGTCTGAATGAGCCGGCGGAGTACCACCAGGGCGGCGGCCAGGAAGAGGTAGCAGTCCACCACCGCCTGGCGCTTGTCGGTGCAGCGGCGGAGCTGGCCAGAGCCGTTCATCCAGCTAGGCGTCCGCTCCACCTTCCAGCGGTCACCGGCCTGGACGGGCGCGGGCACCCCCTTGCGGGCGATCACCCCCACCAGCCCGCGGTCCGCCAGCAGTGCCCGACTGGGGCCGTTGTCGTAGCCGCGATCCACCTGGACCTCCCCCGGCTCGCTGGCGGTCAGCGGCGCCAGCTGCTCCAAGCCCGCCAAGGTGGGTGCCAGCACGGGGCTGGCGTGGCGGTTCGCGCCGGCGGAGACGACGTGGACGGGCCGACCGTGGCCGTCGGTGACCCCTGAGCGCTTCAGGCCCTGCTTGCCGCGATCCACGGGCGAGCAGCCGGCCACCTCGCCCCCGCCGGGGGCCGTGGTGATGCAGCCGTCCACGGCCAGCTCCTCTCGTTCCAGTCCGATCAGCCGCTCATCCGCGGCCAGCGCCAGGGTAGGGAGCTGCTGCATCAGCCCGGCCGCGGCCCAGGCGTGGAGGCGCCGCCGGATGGTGCGATCGGAGCAGCCAGCACTGGCGCTGCGTGCAGAGCCCGAGCCGTGGACCAGGGCTCGGGAATGCGGCGGCGATGGCAGCCCAGCGGGTGCGTGGGCGAGACGACGGGGTGCTCCGGCAGCAAGGCCGCGAACTGGTCCCACAAGGGCTCCAGCAGCGAAGATGGCAGGATAGGCACGGACTCCTCCACGATCGAGAGCGGTAGCACCTCGATGATCGCCGGAGCCGTGCCTGCTCTGTCCAGCCCTGCTCAGCCCTCCCCGCCCTATTGCCGGTCGCTCTTAATCCCTTGTACTCTGCGTTCGCCCGGGGGCCGAACGGCTACAGCCGGCCGCGTGCCAGCCAGGACCCGCAGGGGAAACCATTCAGGGCTATCGGCTTTGCCGACCTGAAAGTGCGGCTCGGCGCAGCCAGGGGCGAGGCCGTGACGTGCGAGTTCCCCGACCCGAATGGCACCGGCGACCTCCGTCCTCTAATCGGCGTTCCGCAGCCGCCGCGCGCTACCCTGAGCGGGTATGCCCGTCCTCCCATACCTCGACCACCAGCCCGCCCTCGGCGAACGGGTGCGCCTCGCCGAGGGCGCATTTGCGATCGGAGCGGTGCGTATCGCCGGCCCGGCCCAACTCGAGGAGTTGGCCGTCGTCCGCGGCGACCAGAACGCCATTGCCGTCGGTCCGCGCTTCCATCTCGGCCGCCGTTCGACCGTCCACGTCGACCTCACCGCCCCCACCCGGATCGGCCAGGACGTGTGGGTCGGCGACGACGCGGTGGTGCACGGCTGTACCCTGGGCGACCAGGTGCGAGTGGAAGACGGCGCGCTCGTCCTCAGCGGCTCGACCGTCGGCGCCGGCAGCGTCGTCGCCGCCGACAGCCTGGTGCCGGAAGGCGCCACCTTCCCGGACAACAGCTACGTCGCCGGGACGCCCGGCCGCCGGCTCCGCGAGACCACCCCGGAGGAGCGCGCGACGACCCGCCACATGGTGGAGCAGGCCCTGGGTTAGGCCGCTCAGCCTCCGCCCGTCTCGCCCGGCGACCGGTCGCCCGGCCCGCCGCGCCCCAGCCGCTCGCGGTACTCCGCCGCCAGCCGCAGGTACTCGGCCGCGGTGTGGACGATCCGTTCCACCTCGGCCTCGGTTAGCGCGCGCACGATGCGGCCCTGCCCGATCACCAGCGAGCCGGGCGGGACGCGCATGCCCTCCGGCACCGTTGCGTTAGCCGCCACGATGCAGCGCATGCCCACGTGCGCGCCCGGCCGGACCGTCGCCCCGATCGCGATCAGGCTGCGCTCGTCCACCGTGGCGCCGATGACCTGCGCGTTGTGGCCCATCGCCGCGTACGGCCCGAGCCGCGCCGGGTGCCCGCGCGTCCCGCGCACCACGCAGTTGTCCTGGACGTTCGCCCCCGCCGCCAGCTCGACCGGCGCCTCTCGCCCGTCGACGACTGACCCGAACCAGACGTTGGCGCGCGGCCCCAGCGACACTGCGCCTTCCAGGCGCACGCTCGGCGCGATGAAGACGTCTGGCGCCAGTGTGAGCGGCCCACCGTCCACCCGGCGCTGCGTCTCGCGCGCGCTCACCCGCGGGCCCCGGCCGGTGCCGCTGGCGCGGTCACGCCCTCCTGTGCCAGACGCGCCACCTCCTCCACGCTCAGCCCGAGGCCCGCCAGCACCTCCGCGGTGTGCTCGCCGAGCAGCGGGCCCGCCCGCTCCAGCCGCACCGGCGTCCGGGAGAGGCGCATCGGCGAGCCGGTTGCGCGCACGCTCCCGAGCCTGGCGTGCCGCAGGTCGACGACGAACCCGCGCGCCCGCACGTGCTCGTCGTTCACCACCTGGTCGATCCGGTTGAGCACGCCGCATGGCACGCCGGCCGCCTCCAGCAGGCGGTACCAGTGCTCGCTCGGCCGCGTGGCCGTGACTTCCTCGATCAGCGCCGCCAGCTCCTGGTACCGCTTCCGCCGCTCCGAGACGACCGAGAAGCGCGGGTCGTGCTCCAGGTGCTGGAGCCCCATCGCGTCGCAGAAAGCGGCCCAGTTCCGTGGGCTGGTCGCCCCAACCGTGATGTAGCCGTCCGCCGTTCGGATCGCCTGGTACGGCGCCGAGACGCGGTGCGCCGAGCCGAGCGGCTCAGGCACCTCGCCAGTCGCGAAGTAGCCGCTCGTCTCCCACACCTCCAGCGCCACGGCTGACTCGAGCAGGCTGAGGTCGATCGACTGCCCCTCGCCGGTGTGGTCGCGCGCGCGCAGCGCCGCGACGATGGCGAGGGCGCCAAACAGGGCTGTGGTCAGATCGGCGATCGGCACGCCCACCTTGACCGGCGGCCGGCCGGGTTCGCCGGTGATGGACATCAGCCCGCTCATCCCCTGGACGATCAGGTCCAGCGCTGCGCGCTGGCTGTACGGACCCGTCTGGCCGAAGCCTGAGGCCGAGCTGTAGATGAGCCGCGGGTTCACCTGCGCCAGTGCCTCGTAGTCGAGGCCAAGATCGGCCATGGTGCCCGGCCGGAAGTTCTCGACCACCACGTCGGCGGTCTGCACCAGGTCCAGGAAGATCGCCTTGCCCCGCGCGGCCTTCAGGTTGAGCGTGACGCTCTTCTTGTTGCGGTTGAGCGCCATGAAGCCGGCACTCTCGCCCTCGACGAACGGGCCCGTCTGGCGGCTGAAATCACCCCCCTGTGGGTTCTCGATCTTGATCACCTCGGCGCCGAGGTCGGCGAGCAGCATTCCGCAGTACGGCCCGGCCATGTAGTTGGCCAGCTCGAGCACGCGCACCCCGTCCAGGGGATACGCCGTCGGCGCCGCCGCGCCACCCACAGCCCCGTTCGTCGCCATGCCCTACCGTCCCTTCCACTGAGGTGCGCGCTTCTCCAGGAAGGCCGAGACGCCTTCCTTGAAGTCTTCGCTCATGTAGCACAGCAGCACCAGGTCTTCCGCCTCCGGGATGCGGCCGCGCTCCATGATCCGGCGCACGGCTTCCTTGGTCGCCCGGATCGTCAGCGGTGCGTGGCCGGCGATCGTCTCGGCCAGCGCCAGCACGCGCGCCTCCAGGCGGTCGGCTTCCACGACCTCGTTGAACAGGCCCATCGCCCGGCCTTCTTCGGCCTCGACGAACCGCGCCGTGAACAGGAGCTCCTTCGTCCGCGAGGGACCGATCAGGGCCACCAGCCGCGCGAAGTTGTTGGTGGAGAGCGTGTTGCCCAGGGTCCGCGCGATCGGCACGCCGAATCGCACGTCCGGCGCGGCCAGACGCAGGTCGCACGCCATGGCGATGCCGGCTCCGCCGCCTACGCAGTAGCCACGCAGCATGGCGATAGTCGGCTTGCGCATGCTCTCGAGCCGGCCGATGTAGCGGTTGCCGTTCTGCTCGTAGTCGAGCGCGTCCTGCGGCGTGGCGAAGGCCTGGAACTGCGAGATGTCGGTCCCCGCCACGAACGCCCGGTCGCCTGCGCCCCGGAGCACCAGCACCCGCACGCGATCGTCCGCGTCCACGTGCTCGCAGGTGGCGTACAGCCCGTCATACATGGCCCAGGTCATCGCATTGCGCGCCTCGGGCCGGTTGAAGGTGAGCAGCGCGACCGGGCCGCGCCGCTCGTACAGCAGCTCGGGCGTCCGCGGGTCAAACTCAGGCGCGGTGGGAGCCGTGGGGGCGGTAGAAGACATGCGGGCAGTCTAGAGCACCCCGCCGGGGGCCTGGGGCGTCGACGGGACGGGTGGATTGACACGCGCCGCCGCGCCCCGTACTGTACACAACGGCGGGAAACGTGTATACCACCCGGCTCATGCAGAGGGACCGGCTCGAGGAGCCCTGGGCACCGGCCACCAGCGCTGGCCTGCGGCCGGCTCCCTCTGATGCACGACTGCGCCCCAGATCCAGACTGTGGGTGGAGGCCCCGGAGAACGGCACGGCGTGGCTCCGGGGTGGCGCCCACTTCACTCCGCGGAGGTGACCCATGTTCCACCCTGTGTCGACCCGCGTCCGCACGGCGGGCCTGGCTGCCGTGGCCGTCGGCCTGGCAGCGCTCCTGGCGGCCTGCGCCCCGGCCGCGCAGCCCGCGCCCACGGCGACGACCGCGCCGGCGAAGCCGGCCGCCACGACGCCGCCGGCCGTGGCCTCGCCCGTGGCCTCCCCGGCGGCCAAGCCGGCGGCCAGCCCGGTCGCCAGCCCGTCTCCGGCGGCGGCCGCGGCGAGCGTCCCCCTCCCGAAGACGAAGACCGGCTTCCCCGATCGCGCCATCACGATCATCGTGCCCTACGCGGCGGGCGGCGGCACCGACATCATGTACCGCGCCATCGACAAGATCGCCACTGACCTCAAGGTCTTCCCGCAGAGCTCCGTGATCAGCAACGTCACCGGCGGGAGCGGCTTCACGGGCAAGCAGCAGGCCATCAGCCGGCCGGCGGACGGCTACACGCTCACCGTCGCCGACGACCCGAACGTCTTCGGCCAGGTCCTTGGCCAGGCGCCGATGAAGTACACGGACTTCACGTACATCGCGCGCATGGTGCTGGACTACAACATGCTGGTCGTGCGCAACGAGTCGCCCTTCAAGACGATGAAGGACTGGCTGGACGCGGCGAGGGCCAACCCGAAGGGGGTCAGCGTGGCCGGGACGGGCATCGGCAACAACGACCACGTCCAGCTCGCCAACATCGAGAAGCGGACTGGCCTCCAGTTCAACTACGTCTCCTTCGATAGCGGCGGCCAGGTCATGACCAACCTCCTCGGCGGCCAGGTCGATTCCGCGCTGGCCAACCCGAGCGAGGCGTACGAGCAGATGCGCGCCGGCAAGGTCCGCGCGCTGGGCATCAGCGCGCCGGAGCGCCTGGGCGCCCTGCCCGACGTCCCGACGTGGAAGGAGCAGGGCGTCGACTACGTCGTCGCACAGTTCCGCGGCGTGGCCGGGCCGAAGGGCATCCCGGCGGACGTGGTGGCCTACCTGGAGCAGGCCTTCAAGCGCGTCGCTGACAGCCCCGCCTGGAAGACGGAGTACCTGGATCGGTACCAGCAGATGAACGGCTACCTCGGCTCGGCCGATTTCCAGAAATTCATGGACGACCTCTACGCCGAGACCGAGCAGGCGTTCAAAGAGCTGCCGTCCCTCAGGGGCGGCTGAGCGCGGCGGACGTCCATTTCGAGTGGCCGAGCGCGTGGGCTCCAGCGGCACACTCTGCTGCCGGCGGTCCGCCCGCGCGCTCGGCGCCAGCATTGGGGTGGGAGCGTGAGCAAGCGCTTCGCGGCCGAGCCGATGGCGGCCGGCTTCTTCCTCCTCGGCGGCTTCCTGCTGTACCAGGCGCTGCAGCTCTCGATGCGGAGCCTGGACGGCGGGCCCGGCCCAGGCCTGCTACCAGCCGCCCTTGGCGTGCTCACGCTCGTCCTCGCCGGGAAGCTGCTCGTCTCGCGCGAGAACGAGCGGCCCGCCTTTGGCAACCTGCGCCGTGTCGCGGTCATGGCGGTGGTCCTGGTGGGGTACGCGCTGGCGCTCGAGCCGCTGGGCTTCGTGGCCACGTCGGCGCTCGCCATGGTGACGCTCATGCTCACATTCAACGGCCGCCACCGGCTGCCGCTCGCCCTGCTCGGTCTGGCCGGCGCGGCCGCCGCCTACTACCTCTTCTACTCGGTGTTGCGGGTCCAGCTTCCGGCTGACCCGTGGGAGCTGTGGCGCTGACGTGGACCCGATCGCAGGCTTGGCGCTGGGCTTCCAGCTCGCCCTGACGCCGCAGAACCTGCTCTTCGCCCTGGTGGGCTCGCTGATCGGCACTGCCATCGGCGTCCTCCCGGGCATCGGCCCCGTCTCAGGCGTCGCGATCCTGCTGCCCGTCATCTTCAGCACCCAGATGGACCCGATCTCGGGCATGATCATGCTGGCGGCGGTCTACTACGGGTCGCAGTACGGCGGCTCGACCACCTCCATCCTCATCAACACCCCGGGCGAGTCGTCGTCCGTCATGACCTGCCTTGACGGGTACGCCATGGCGCGCAAGGGCCGCGCCGGCCCGGCCCTCGCCATGGCCGCCATCGCCTCCTTCGTCGCGGGCACGGTGGCGGTCGTGGGTCTCATGCTGCTCGCCCCGCCGCTGACCGACTTCGCCCTCCGCTTCGGGCCAGCCGAGAACTTCGCCCTGATGGTGCTCGGTCTCACCACGCTCACCCGCCTCACCGGGGCGTCGCTCGCCAAGGGGCTGCTGATGGCGGCCTTCGGGCTCGCGCTCGGGACGGTGGGAATCGACTCCATGAGTGGGGTGCCCCGCTTCACCTTCGGAAACGCACAGCTCCTCAACGGCTTTGAGTTCGCCGTGGTGGCGATCGGCCTCTTCGCGCTCGGCGAGCTCTTCTCGAACGCGGAGGAGTCGCTCAAGCGCGAGGTCTTCGCCACCAAGCTCGGCCACCTGTGGCCGACCGCCGCCGACTGGCTCGCCGTGCGCTTCACGCTGCTGCGGGCGACCGTCCTCGGGTTCTTCGTCGGCACGCTGCCCGGCGCCGGGGCGACCGTGGCCAGCTTCCTGGCCTACGCGGTCGAGAAGCGCGCCTCGAAGCACCCCGACAAGTTCGGCCAGGGCGTGATCGAGGGGGTCGCCGCGCCCGAGGCGGCCAACAACGCGGCCACCGGCGGCGCCATGGTGCCGCTCCTCACGCTCGGGATCCCTTCGTCCGCCACCACGGCCGTCCTGCTGGGCGCCATCAACATCTTCGGCCTCCGCCCCGGGCCGCTCCTGGCCATCGAGCGGCCGGACTTCTTCTGGGCCGTCGTGGCCAGCATGTATGTGGGGAACGTGATGCTGGTCATCCTCAACCTCCCGCTCGTCGGGCTGTGGGTGAGCATCCTCAAGATCCCGTACGGCGTCCTTCTGCCCTTCATCGTCCTCTTCACCGTCGTCGGGACGTACGCCATCAACAACAACCCGTTCGATATCTGGGTGATGCTGGCCTTCGGCCTCCTGGGCTACCTGATGCGCAAGTTCGACTACCCGGCGGCCCCGGTGGTGCTGGCGCTGGTGCTCGGGCCGCAGATGGAGACCAACTTCCGACGGGCGCTGACGCTCTCGCGCGGCGACTACACCACTTTCATCACCCACCCCATCGCGGCGGTCATCCTGGTGGCCGCCGTGTTCTCCCTCGCCTGGCCGCTGCTCGTCCGCCTCTTCCGCCGCCAACCGCCGCCGCTCATCCCGGCCGCCGAGGAGGTGTAGGGCGGGTGTCGGGTACGTCCCAGGGCTCTGGCGCGAATGCGGTCCGTGGCGGGCAGGACGCCAGGCGGCCTGTCAGCCGGGGTCCAGCCCTGCGTGTGGCTGGCCGGCCAGCGCCGCCAGGGGAAGCTGCAGCGGCAGCGCGGGCACGGTCTCCGGGAAGATCGTGCCCGGGTTCATGATCCCCCGCGGATCGAGCGCGCGCTTGATGCGTCGCATCGTCTCCAGCGCGGGCCCGTGCTCACGCGGCATATACGCCGCGCGGGCGGCTCCCACGCCGTGCTCGCCGGTCACCGTGCCGCCCAGGCGCAGCGCGAGGTCGTGGATCGCGTCGGCTACCTGCAGGACCCGCCTGATCTCGTCCGGGTCGCGCCCGTCGATCAGGTGGCCGGGGTGCAGGCCGCCGCCGCCGATGTGCCCGTAGCTGGCGATCGGGATCCCGTACCGGGTGGAGATCGCCTGGATCTCCTGGAGCGCCTCCGGGATGCGCGAAACGGGTACGCAGATGTCCTCGCCGCAGTAGGCGCGGTTGGAGCCGGGCCGGAGCGCGCCCACGGCCGCGCCGACCACCGAGCGCGCCTCCCACAGCGCTGCGATCCGCCTCGCCTCGTCCGACCACTCGGCAGTGCGCGCCAGCGGCGCCACCACCTCGACGATCCGCTCCGCGTCCCAGCGGATGCCGGCCGGGTTCCCGTCCACCTCGAACAGGAGCAACGCCTCCACCTCGGGCAGCCCGAGCGCGGGCCGGTACAGGTTCACCGCCCTGATCGACCGCTGGTCCAGGAGCTCGATGGCCGCCGGGCCGATGCCCTCTTGGAAGACCGCCTGGACGGCCCGCCCGGCGTTTTCGAGCCGGTCGAACAGTGCCAGCACGATCGCCCGCGCCGGTGGGATCGGCATCAGCTTCAGCCGCAACCGGGTGATGACGCCCAGCGTCCCTTCCGCCCCCACGAACAACTTCGTCAGCTCCAGCCCGGCCGAGCTCTGCTTCGCCCGCGACCCGGTGGACCCGGTCTCGATGACCTCGCCGTCGGGCAGCACCACCTCCAGGCCCAGCACCCAGGCGCTGGTCGGCCCGTACTTTACGGCACGCATGCCGTGGGCGTTCGTGGAGGCCATCCCACCCACGGTGGCCATCCGGCTCG
>CAYSYM010000033.1:0-43060 GCA_964435115.1 uncultured Chloroflexota bacterium
GGGCCGGAGCCCGCGCCGGCCATCGTCGCCGTCCGCGGCTTCGGCTACAAGCTGGTGGCCGACAGGACCACGGCTCCGTCCTCGGACGCCGCGGTGTCCGCAGCGTAGGCGCGCTGCTGGCCCCTCGACGCGGCCGCCGGCCGTCCGCCGAAGGGTACCGGGCGGCCGGAGCTGTCGACCGAGCCTGGCCTCAGGTACCCTCAGGCCGTGACCTCCAGCGCCGCGCTCAGGCTGGTGGCGAGCTGGCAGCCAGGGCGGCTCATCTCGCCCGTCGGCCGCACCAAGCTCCTGGTGCTGAGCGGGGCTGGCAGCCGGACCGGCGATGCCGAGCGCAACTTCCTGGGGTTCGCGCGGTTCGCGGCTGCGCGGGCCGGCTATGACACGCGGCGGGACCTGCTGGAAGCAACGTACGCCGGCAGCCTGCTGGGCGGCCGCTGGCAACCCCGCCCCTACCGGCCGGCGGACACCAAGCAGGCGCTCCTCGAGAGCGCGGAAGCCGTGGCGGGCGTCCTCGAGTGGTACCGCGACGCGCTCCCCTCCACCACGCGCTTCTGCGTCCTGGGGTACTCGCTCGGGGGTGTGGCGGTGCTCGACGGGGTGACGCTGGCCGTGGCGCGGGACCGCGCCGGCTGGCAGGGCCGCCTCGGCGCCGTGGTGACGGTGGCGAGCCCGGTGCGGGGCTGCAATGCGGGCGCTTTCATCCAGTGGGCGTGGCTGGCCACCCACGACCCCGACCCACTCGGTCTGGCCGGGCAGGAGCTGGACCGCCGCTGGACCGACCCCGAGGAGCAGCGGCGCGTGGAGCGGCGCGCGGACTTCCTGCGGGCGAACGGGGTGGCCCTGCTCACCCTCGCCGATCCGGATGACGCGGTGGTCCGGCCCGACGAGGCGCTCCTGCCCGGCCCGGGCCAGCCGCCAGAGCAGCTCCTGGTCGGTACGCAGCGGGTGCGAAACGGCACGTTTGGCCACGGCGGCATCCTCGACGAGCCCGTCGCCTGGCGGCGCATCCTGGAGGTCGTGGGCCCGCAGGAGGTGGACGCGCCAGGGGAGCGGCCGATCGACCCGGTTGAGTGGGAGCTCCAGGCGCTCAAGGCCCGCTTGCGCGCCGAAGGTCGCCTGCCGCCGGCGTGAGCCGGCGCGCTCCGCGCCGCCCGGCAGCGGCTCGCCCCGTACCCGGGCCCTCGGCAGCGCGCGCCAGCTCAGCACGTGGGCCGCAGCTGCGCTCATCCGAGCGAAACGTTGGCCCGCGTGCTGAGCCCCCTCACGCGGGAGCGCGAAGCGCGCAGGCGTGGTCGGCTCTAGAATGACCGCCATCCAGCCACGCCAAGGACGGAACCGGATGGCGGTGGTGAATCGCGACGATGCCGAAGAGCAGTTGAAACGCGAGCAGGAGCGCGCCGCGCAGCTCGAGAGCTACGCCGCCGACCTCGCGCGCACCTACGCGGAGCTGCGGCGCCACCTGCAGCACATGACCGTGCTGCACGAGGTCAGTACCCGCATCGCCTCGGCGCTCGACCCGGACGAGGTGCTCGCGAGCATGCTCGATTCCCTGGGCCAGCTCGTCACCTACCGGGCCGCCGGGGTGTACCTGCTCGACCTCGACGTGTCGGTGGGTGCCCATGGCGCAGGGTCGGTGACCCCGGGCGATAGCCTGCCCCGTCTTCGGGCCGGGCGAGCCGCCGAGCGCGGCGCTCTCCAGGCCGGCGAGGAGGCGCTGGCCGCCGAAGACAGCGCCATCCGGGAGGCGATGGCGAGCCAGCAGACAGTGGCCCACCTGGCGCCGGCAGGCTCGCTGGACCTGGCGCTACCGCTGCTCGCCGGCGGGCGCGCGCTCGGCGCGCTCGACCTCCAGCTGGCGCAGCCGCTCGCAGAGGAGGACGTGCGGGTCCTGGAGCTGCTGTGCGCGGCGGTCGCGGTGGCGCTCCAGAACGCCCACCTCTACCAGGAGACGCAGCGGTTGGCCACCACCGACCCGCTCACCGGGCTGAGCAACTACCGCCACTTCCACGACCTGCTGGAGCTCGAGGTCCAGCGCGCCCGCCGCATGGACTACCCGGTGGGGCTGCTCATGATGGACCTGGATCACTTCAAGGAAATCAACGACCGCTACGGGCATCCGACCGGCGACGGGGTGCTGCGGCGTGTGGCAGAGGTGCTCCGGGGCCGTCTGCGCCGGACGGACGTCGTGGGTCGCCTCGGCGGGGAGGAGTTCGGCGCGGTCTTGCCCGGTGCCAGCCTCGAGGAGGTGGCGATCGTCGCCGAGAAGATCCGCCAGGCAGTGGCGGAGGCCCCGCCGCCCGCGGACGGCGGCGCCGGCCCCGCCGCCGTGACCGTCAGTGTCGGCGGCACCTCGGCCCGGCCGGAGGCGGCGGACGCCACCCACCTCGTCAGTTGCGCCGACCAGGCCCTCTACGAGGCGAAGAACAGCGGCCGCAACCAGGTCCGCCTCTGGCGCGACGGCGCCGTGGCGACCCCGGAGCGCCTCCGCTGAGCGCCGGGGCCGCCCTGGGACAGTGGGACGGACGCCTGGGCACACCCGGCAGCCGCGGCGCGCGCCGGAAAGAAGCGCGCCGCGAGGGGGTCGTTTGACAGAATGCCGTGATGACCAAGCGCAGAGTGCTGCTGGCGGATGACGACCCGGGGCTGCGGCGGCTCATCGGGACGACGCTCGGGACCGACGAGTTCGACCTGCTCCAGGCGAAGGACGGCGACGAAGCGCTGGCGATCGCCCGCCGCGACCGCCCGGCGCTCATCCTGCTCGACGTCAACATGCCGGGGCCCAGCGGCTTCGAGGTGTGTCGCCTCCTGAAGGCCGACCCAGCCACGGCCGGCATCAAGATCGTGATGCTCACCGCGCGTGCGAACGATGCCGACCGGGCGCAGGGGCGGGAGGCTGGCGCCGACGACTACTTCGTCAAGCCGTTCAGCCCGGTCCAGCTCCTCGACAAGGTGTACCTGCTGCTCCAGTGACGAGCGCGGCGTCGCGGGCGAGGCCGGCACCACCCGGCCTCACTCCACCCCACCGCCTGCTCGTCCGCCGCCCGTGACGATCGCGGTGCTCCTGCGGCCGGAGGGCCTGGTTGCCCTCTTCGCCTGGTGCTTCGTTGTGCTCTCCGCCGTCCAGCTCACGGTCCGCCTGATCCGCGCGTACTCGATCCCGACTACGTTGCGCGGCGCCTTCGCCCTGGCGCTGCTGTCCCTGCCGGTCGCCGCCATCTACGACGCGCTGATTGGGCCCGCGCCGTCGTTTGGGACGCGGCTCGCCTGGGCGCCGGTGCCCATGCTCCTCATGGGGGTGGCCGGCTTTGCCACGGCGCGCTGGGTGCTGGGCCTCAGGCGGACCCGGGGCCAGGTGGTCGCGGCGGTGATGGTGGCCCTGCTGGCGCCTCACCTGTTCACCCTGGCGCCCACCTGGTGACGGGCGCCCGGGAGGACGCGGCGGCGCGGCCGCCTCGGCCGTCTAGACTTGCGGCCATGCGTGTCGTCTTCCTGGGCACCGCCACGTCGTACGGGGTGCCGCAGGTGGGCTGCCGCTGCGCCACCTGCACCAGCCCCGACCGCCGGAACCAGCGGACGCGCGCCGCCGTCTACGTCGAGTCGGCGCGGGGGGCCCGCCTGCTGATCGATAGCGGGCCGGACCTGCGGGCGCAGGCGCTGCGCGAGGGGATCACCCACGTGGACGCGGTGCTCTACACCCACTACCACGCCGACCATACCGCGGGCATCGACGATCTCAAGGCGTTCAATGCCGCGCTCGGCGGCGTGCTGCCGTGCTTCGGCGACGCGGACACGCGTGCTTCGCTGCAGCAGCGCTTCGCCTACGCGTTCGAGGGGACGCCGTGGATCGGGCTGATCCCACACATCAGCTTCGCCGGCGTCGACGACGCGCCCTTCCTGGTTCACGGGACGTGCGTCCAGCCGATCCCCTTGCGGCACGGCTCGATCCGCTCCACCGGCTACCGCATTGGCAACTTCGCCTACCTGACCGATACCAGCGGTGTCCCCGGATCCTCGCGGGCGCTCCTGCACAGGCTCGACACCCTGGTCGTGGATAGCCTGCGCTGGGAGCCGCACCCCACGCACCTCAGCGTGCCCGAGGCGCTGGCGCTGATCGCGGAGCTGCGGCCGCGGCGGGCCTTCCTCACCCACGTGAGCCACGCGCTCGAGCACGCCGCCACCAACGCCCGCCTCCCCGGCGGCGTCGAGCTCGCGTACGACGGCCTCCGGCTGGAGATTGAGGAAGCCGACCCCTGATGGCTGAGAGGTGGGTCAGAAGCCGCCGACGGCGGCCGCCAGCGCCTCCGCGCTCGGGCGGTCGAAGGAGATCACGGCGAGGACCTCGCGCCCGCTGAGGCGCAGCTCCGAGGCGGTGGCCAGCGCCGTCAGCGCCTGCCGGGTCGGGGTGGCCTCCTGTTGGCGGGCGCCAGCGAACCGATTCCGCAGCCCCTGGCCGTAGGTGTCGAAGAACTCGCGGGCATCGCCGTCCGAGTCCCACGTCGTCCTGAGTACCACCGCCTGGCGCCCGTCCTTCTCGAGGAGCTGCCAGCGGTCGCCGCCCCAGCCGTTCGCCGCCCTGACCGCGCTGCCACGGTCGCCGTACTGCTCCAGGAGGATGCGGACGTCCAGCTCGCCCAGCACGTTGGAGCCGACCTGCCGCCAGCCGTCGCCCATCGCCGCGGCGAGGTCGGGCAGCGCCACCTCCACCGGCGCCTCCCGCGCCACGTACTTCTCCGGGTGCAGGACCTGCTCGGTCGACGCGGGGGGGTCGCGGAAGGCCGCGTCCAGACCCGCGAAGCCATTGGCGCGCTGGTAGGCCCGGAGGGTGAAGTCGAAGCCGCTGACGTAGGGGAACAGCAGCTCCGTACGGACGACCAGTGGTGCCTGGGCGAGCTTCGACGCGTCCCCGGTGCCGCCGAGCTGGTTGATCTCCTCGGCGCTCAGGTTCTCCTGCACCCACTGCCGCTCCAGGAGCATGGCGTCGCCCTCGGCCAGCGCGGTGACCGCGGCGTAGCGGTCGTCGTTGCCCCCGTGCTTCGGCCGCAGCCGGGCGAGGTCAAAGTACTGGTCCTGCAGCGCGTGGGCGAACTCGTGGGCGAAGGTGGTCTTCCCGCCCGGCCCGAACTGGCCCGCGTCGTCCACGACGTACAGGACCTTCTCCTCCTCGTCGTAGAAGCCGATCACCTGCTCCTGGAGCAGCTCCAGCGTGATCTGGAGCAGGTCGTCCTCGGGCTGCAGCAGCCCCAGGGTAACCAGCAGCTTCTGGTCCGATTCGCGTTCCGCCGGCAGGTAGTCCCGATCGAGAGAGGCCACCAGGTACTGGCGCAGCGCCTCGCGGTCGAGGAAGCGCAGCGGCACCTCGGCTCGCTTCGGCAGCCCGCGCAGGCGCGAGACCTGCTCTTCGATCCGCTGGAGGATCGACCGGTCTGGACCCGCCCCACCGGGACCGGGAGGCGGGGCGGGGGCGCTGGCCGACGGGGTGGGCACGGCCACCCGGAGCCGCTGGTTCTCGGCGTTCAGCTCGTTGACGCGGGCCTCGAGCGCGGCGCGCTCCTCCTGCGACACCTGCAGCCGTTCCCGGTAGGTCGCGGCCTCGGCGGCGTTCGCGGCCGCCTGCGCGAACAGCGCGACGTTGCCGACGACCGAGACGAGCAGGAAGCCCACCGCGGCCAGGAGCGCCAGGGTTCGCCACATGGGGGGCTACGCGCGTCGCGCTTCCATTGCGTCTGCACCGCGCCCGTGGGCCCCCGGCTGGCGCCGGGTGGCGCAACTCCGGCCACGTGCGTCGCCGCGAGGATAGCATTCGGCATGCCGCGCAGCCGCCGAAACACCAGCCCTCCGCGCTCATGTCCTCCACAGTGTTGACGCGCCCCCAGCAGTCTGGCGCGTGGGCCGACGTGTGGCACGCGCCAGTCCCGGCGCGGCCCGCGGGCTGAGGCCGACGAGCGAACGCCGCGCAACCCGCTCATGCAGCCAGCACCTCCCACCCGGCGCGACGACATCATCGCCTCCGTCTCGGACCCCGCCCCGGTCCTGCAGCTCATCGTGGTCTCCGCGGTGGAGATCCTCCAGGGGACGGCCGGCGCCATCGCGCTGCTCGAGGACGGCGCGCCCGGCGGACGCCTGGTGCCCCGCGCCACCTACGGCCTCCCGCCCGGCGCCATCGCCAGCCTGCACCCGCGCCTGGACCGAGCGATCCTGAAGGTGCTCGGCCAGCTCGGCGAGCGGGTGAGCGTGCTCTACGTCCCCTCGGGGTTCGGCGACTGGGCCTACCGCTACCACATCCTCGCGCTGCCGATGCAGCACGCCGACCAGCTGCTCGGCGTGATCTACGTCTTCCGGCCGCCTGCCGCCGAGGGGTTCTCCGGCCGCGACCTGCAGGTGCTGGACGTCTTCGCCCGGCAGGCGGCCGGGGCGCTGCAGCAAGCCCAGGCGACGGCCGAGATGCTGGCGGAGAAGACGCGGCTGGAAGAGATGCAGAGCACCTTTGTCTCGATCGTCTCGCATGAGCTGCAGACGCCCGTGGCGATCATCAAGAGCTATGCCGCGACGCTGGGGCGGCAAGACGCCGACTGGCCGCGCGAGACGATCCAGCGCGTCGCGCGCAACGTCGAGGAGGAGTGCGACCGGCTCCACCGCCTGATCACCGACCTGCTGGACCTGAGTCGTATCCAGGCCGGCCGCGTCGCGCTCCGCATGGGCAGCGTCGACCTGCCCGAGCTGGCCCACGAAGTGATCGACCAGCTCTCGCCCCGCACGCCCCGCCACAGCTTGCGTACCAGCTTCCCGCCCGGTTTCCCGACCATCCAGGGGGATGCGGACCAGCTGCGCCGCGCGCTCTTCAACCTCGTGGAGAACGCCGTGAAGTACAGCCCCAGCGGGGGGGAGGTGCTCGTCGTCGGCGAGCTGCCTGGTGGCGGGTCTCAGGGATCTGGGAGGGCCTCCACGTTCCCCGCCACCCGCCACCCGCCACCCGACACCGTCTTGGTGCGAGTCATCGACCACGGGATCGGGATCCCGCCGGGCGAGGAGGAGCGCATCTTCGACCGCTTCCACCGCGCCGATACCCGCCTGTCGCGGGCGACAGCCGGGGTGGGGCTGGGCCTGTACATCACACGGAGCATCGTCGAAGCACACGGCGGGCGTATCTGGGCGCAGAGCCCCGGCGCGGGCCTGGGCAGCGTCTTCACGCTGGCGCTGCCGCTCGCCGGGCCGGGCGGCCTATCCTTGTCACACGCCGTATGACGACCCCGCTCCCACCCCGCGCGAAGCGCACCATCCTGATCGTCGACGACGAACCGCGGATCCTGGACTCCGTGCGCATGAACCTGGAGCTGGACGGCTACCAGGTCTTCGAGGCGACCAACGGGCTGGGCGCGCTCGAGGAGGTGCGCCAGCGGCTCCCCGACCTCGTGGTGATGGACGTGATGATGCCAGAGATGGACGGCTTCGAGGCCCTGCGTGAGCTGCGCACGGTCTCGGCCGTGCCGGTCATCCTGCTCACCGTCAAGGCCGACGAGCGCGACGTCGTCCACGGCCTGGAGCTGGGCGCCGACGACTACGTGGCCAAGCCGTTCAGTCCGGCGGTCCTCCTCTCGCGCATCAAGGCGGTGCTGCGGCGAGCCGAGACGCCGCCCCAGGCGCCGCCCTCGCGCGTGCTCAAGGTCGACGACCGGCTCACCGTCGACTTCGACCGCCACGAGGTGTGGAAGGACGGCCAGAAGGTCCAGCTCCGGCCGACCGAGTTCCGGCTGCTTTACCACCTGGCCTCGAACCCCGGCGTGGTGATGACCCACGAGACGCTACTGAGCCGGGTGTGGGGCCCGGAGTACCGCGACGCAGCGCACTACGTGCGTCTGTACGTCAACTACCTGCGCCAGAAGCTCGAGGACGACCCGGCCAACCCGCACTACATCCTCACCGAGCGCGGGGTCGGGTACCGGTTCGTGGACTACGCGTCGGGCCCCGCCGGCTGACCCTTCGCGGCAGGCCTCAGGAGCCCCCACGCGGTGGTGCCCAGCGTCGCGGCCAGCGCCAGCAGGCTGATCGCCGCTCCAACGACGGTGGAAAGGGGCTCGAAGCGCATCTCGACCACGTGGGTGCCCGGTTCCAGCGGCACGGCGCGGAAGGCCGCGTTGGCGATCGAGACGGGCGCCGGTTGGCCGTCCACCCAGGCCTTCCAGCCACGGTGGTAGAGGTCGCTCACCACCAGGTACGACGGGCGGTCGGCCGTGGCGGTGATCCGCAGCGCGTTCGGCCCCAGCTCCTCCACCTGCGCCGGCCGCACGCTCGCGGGTGGCGTGCCATCGTTCGGGAGCTGGTCGCCCTCGATCAGGACGTTGGTGGCCGGGTCGAACCCAGGGCTGGCCATGATCTGGACCGGGGTCGCGTTTGGACGCGTGGCACGGTAGATGGCGCTGGCTCGATCGCGGACGTAGGCGCGCGGCAGGGCGCGCTCGTTGGCGAGGACCCGGTACTCCGGGGCCCGGCCCACCACGCGAGCCCACGCGCTGTCGGCCAGGCTCAGCGAGACGACGGCGCCGTCGTCTCGCACCAGGCCGACGCCGTACACCTGGAGCAGGGCCGTGGGCGAGGCAAACCGCACCCGGAGCGCCAGGCCGTCCGGCTGTGCCGCCGCGGCAACGGGCGTGGCGAGGCGCCACTCGGCCACGTAGAGGCGCGCGGTGTAGTCTTCCCCCAGCGGGCTGGACTCCTCGAAGCCGAAGGTGAGCCCGGCGGGTGGTTTGGCGTGCCTCAACAGGGGCTGGATGGACGGACGCTCGATGGCCCGCTCCGCCACGTCCACGCCGGCCCGCAATGGGGTGGACGCGCCGACACCGCGCGCGTCGACGAGCTGCAGCTCACCGACCTCCGTGCCCTGCGGCACGTCGAAGGCGTAGCTGAGGGTGGCGACCAGGCGCACGGCGACGATCCGGCCAGCGTCGGGCGGGATGCGGAAGGTTGCCGGCTGCTGGCCACCAAATCCGGCGGCCAGGGGGTAGCGCAGCCGGAACTGGACGCCGCCCACCTCGCGTCGGTCGGTGGGCGCGGTCGGCTCGACGACGTACGGTGCGCTCCAGAGGTCGAGCAGCGCCGGCTGCTGGCGCGTCTGCGCGTACAGGTCGACCAACCGCTGGGACGGAAGCGAGCTGTACCCCTCGACGGTGCGGATGTCGTCGACGAGGAGCTGGTTCGGCTCCACGCTGGCGAGCGACTGCTCGCGGCGCAGAATGACGCGGGCGCCGGGTGGGACACCCGCCAGGGCGGGCGTCCGGAGGCTGGCTAGGGGTGCCTTGGGGTGGAAATCGGCGGCGAAGACGAGCAGGTCGACGGCCAGCAGGCTGACGAAGATGGCCTGGCCCAGCCAGGCGCGCCGCGGGCCCAGCTTGAGCCAGGCGGCGAACCCGGCGGCCGTGAGCGCCAGGAGCGCCAGGCTCCAGGCCGTCTTCGGGGCGGCCAGGTCGAGTGACGCCACGAGCCCGTCGTAGGCCAGGCGCGGGTCGATGGGGTACTGGGCGCGGACGGCGAGGTAGGTCGCTTCGAGCGTCCGCTGGCCGCGCTCGGGGTCGGCCAGCAGCCAGGCGCGCCACGCGGGCCAGAGCGCCAGCAGGGCGGCCAGCAGGCCGAGCGCCGGCAGCGCGCCGAGGAGCCCGGCCATGAGGCGGTTGAGCCGGGCGCGCCGGTCCACGAGCGCCTGCAGGCCGAGGGCGCTCAGGCCGGCCAGGGCGAAGACGACCAGGTAGGTGAAGCGGCCCGGGGCGCGGAGGAACGAGAACCCGGGCAGCGACCACAGGAGCTGGTGCAGGTTGGTGACAGGCGCGTAGGCCGCCATGGCCACCCACAATGCCAGGAGCCCGAGCGGCAGGAAGAAGAGCACCTCGCGCCGGCGCGACATGAGCACGCCCACGACCGCCAGCGCCAGGGTGGGGATGCCGGCGTACAGCTCCGTCTCCCACTGCTGCCAGAGGGTCCACCAGGTGGCGTTGTCCGGCAGGCGGAAGAAGTACGGGAAGAGGAGCGTGGCGAGGCTTTCGGGCGCCAGGGCGAAGGCGCTGGCGAACTCGTAGCTCACGCCGCCGGCGCGGAAGGAAGCGCGTGCCCACTCGGCCAGCGGCAGCCACTGGGCTGCGGCCACGGCGAGCCCGCCCAGGATGATGCCCAGCGGCAGGCCGAGCGGCCACCGGAGGCGGGCCAGCCGTCGTTCTCCTTGGCGCGCGGCCGGTGCCCAGAGTGGGGCGCGACGCACACCCAGCGCCGCCGGCCAGCCGGCGAGGGCCCGGAAGAGCGCGTAGGCGCCGAGCGTGAGCGCCAGCATCAGCACTGGCTGCACGTGCAGCCCGAGCGCCGACTGGGCGAAGGCCAGCACCGCCAGGGCAGCCCAGCCCAGCGCGCGCCGGCCGGTGGCGCGCAGCGCCCGCTCGGCCAGCGTCAGCACGAGCGGCAGCCAGATGGCCGAGCGGATCACGTTCTCATGCTGCAGCTGGGCCGTGACGAAGCTGCCGAAGGCGAAGACGAGCGCGCCCCCCAGGGACGCCAGGGGTCCGAGTCGCAGCGTTCGTAGGAAGAGGTGCATGAAGGCGCCGGCCAGGACGGTGTGCAGCACGCGCAACCAGACCATTGCCAGGGGCGTGGGTAGCAGGAGTAGCAGCGCGACCTGCGGCAGGTACAGCAGCCCGAGCTCGCCATCCGCGAAGATCGGGTAGCCGGTGAAGATGCCGGGCAGCCAGAGGGGGTACACGCCCGTCCGGAGCTGCTCGCCTACCCAGTCGGCCAGCGGGAAGTAGAAGAGCCGCGTGTCGCTCTCGTAGAAGGCCGGCCCGCCGAACAGCCCCTCGCGGTGGAGCACGAGCGCGCTGGCGGCGAGGAAGAGCACGGCGAGGAGGTCGCCCCGCCATTCGCTGATTGCGGGTCGTAGGGCGCCAGGCGGGGGGGCTGCCGGCGCCGGGGTGGCCGGTGCGCCGTGGCCGAGCGTCGGGGCGCTCATACGGCGCGCCCGAGGGCCAGCAGCGACAGGCCGAACGGCAGCGGGATCCCCCGCGGGACGACCAGCGCCTCCACGCCGACCACGGCCTCCAGCAGGGCGTTGAGAGGGCCGGGTGGCTGCCACAGGTCGGGCTCCACCCGACGCGCGACGCGCTCGCTCGTGCCGGGGCTCAGCACGTGGTCCCCGCCAGGACCAGGTCGTGCCAGATTGCGGCCCACTGGCTGAGCGCCGGGCTGCTGGCCGGCGGCCGCGGGGAGCCGGGGTCCGCCGCCGGTGCGCTCCAGCAGCCGCTTGGCCGCCGCCGGCGGGAAGAGCAGGCTGTTGGCCCAACTCAGCCGCTCGACCTCGAAACCCGCGCCGCGCAGCTTGGCCGCGAGCTCGGCGCGCGTATACCGGTGGCGGGTGTGGACGAGCCGGTCATGCTCCCCGCGCAGCCAGTCGTGCGCGGGGACGCGGAGGAGGAGGCGTCCACCAGGGAGCAGCACGCGCCGGAGCTCGGCCAGAGCCTGGCGGTCCTCGGCGACGGCGAGGTGGTAGAGCACCTCGAAGCAGGTGACGACGTCGAACGACGCGTCGCGGAACGGCAGGCGCTCGACGCTGCCTCGGGCAAGCCGCCCGCCGAGCCCCCGCTCCCTGGCGGGCAGGAGCGCCTCCCAGGCCAGGTCCACGCCGTAGACCGCGCCGAACGCGCGCAGGCGCATGGTCGTGCCGCCCGTCCCGCAGCCAGCGTCGAGCAGGCGCAGCGGCCGGCCGCTGCGCGCCTGCTCGCCCTGGAGCGCGCGGCCGAGGAGCGCGAGCGCCGTCTTCCGCATGCCCGCATACCACCAGTGGCGCTCCTCGCGCCGGAACATGACCGCGTACTGCTCGCGCTCCACGGGTGTCCGCCGGTGCGGGACGCCGCGTCACGGCCACGGGCCGAGGGGCAGCAGACGTCCGAGCCTGGCCAGCACCTCGGCGACGGTCCCCTCAGGCACCTGGCAAATCCACTCCGCCCGGCGTGCCCGCCAGTCCAGGCTCTTGATCTGGTCGGAGAGGACGACGCCAGTAACTGGAAGCCCCTCGGGGAGAACGACCTCGAAGGGATAGCCCTTGACCTGGCTCGTTACCGGACACAGCAGAGCCAAGCCAACTTTGCCATTGTAAGGGGCTGGCGAGAGCACCAGTACAGGACGCCGCCCGGCCTGTTCATGCCCTGCGTGCGGGTTGAGCGTAAGCCAGACAGCGTGGCCACGGTCGGGCACATACGCCGGACCACTCACCACGCCTCCTAGCCCTGGCGTGGCCCCGTATCCACCTCGCTGTGCAGATTCTCCGGGGTGACCCGCGCCAGCAGCTCGTCGAGGGATGGGACCGGTAGGACAACCGGCGCCACCACGACCCGGCCGTCTTCCAGCGACAGCTCGACCGGGGCGTCACGAGTCATCCCCACCTCCTGGGCAAGGGGGCGCGGGATGCGGATCGCCAGACTGTTCCCCCACTTCCGGACGCGCGTTCGCACGGGCCTACCTCCAGGGTTGTATCTACATCGAAGATACTCGCCATGAGCTGACCGGCGCAAGACGAGCCTGTGTGCCCGTTCGGGCCCCACGCCTCTGCCGCCAAGCCCCTCGCTGTCGGGCGCACGCTCATGGCGGCCTCTGGGCGAAGGTGCGCACCTGCTCGGACACGTAGGCGATGTCCGCGGCGGCCAACTCCGGGTAGAGGGGCAGGCTGAGCACCTCACGCGCCAGGCGCTCCGTGTGCGGCAGCGAGCCCGGGCCCAGGCCGAACTCGGCGTAGGGGGGCTGGAGGTGCGCGGGCAGGGGGTAGTGGACATCGGTGCCGATGCCGCGCTCGGCCAGCGTGGCGCGCAGAGGGTCGCGTGCCGCGGCCCGGACGACGTACAGGTGGTAGACGTGCATCGTGTGGGGACGCTCCTCGGGCAGGTGCAGCCCGTCGAGTGCCGCGAGCCGCGCGGCGTACGCCGCCGCCAGCGCCCGGCGCGCGGCGTTCCAGGTGTCCAGGTGCGGGAGCTTGGTGGCGAGCACGGCCGCCTGCAGCTCGTCCAGGCGCGTCACGGTGGCGTGCGTCTCGCTGACGTACTTGTGCCGCCAGCCGTACTGGCGCAGCAGCCGCGCGCGATCGGCCACCTCGGGGTCGTGCGTCAGGATGGCGCCGCCGTCACCCAGCGCGCCGAGGTTCTTGGTGGGGTAGAAGCTGAATGCCGCGGCGTCGCCGAGGGTGCCGACCGGTCGGCCGCGATACCGCGCCCCGTGCGCCTGGGCGCAGTCCTCCAGCACCTTCAGGCCGCGCTCGTGCGCGGCCGCGACGATCGGGTCCATCTCCGCCGGCTGGCCGTACAGGTGGACGACCAGCACGGCGCGCGCGCGCGGCGTCGCACGGCGCTCGATCTCCGCCGGGTCGAGCGTGTGCGAGGCCGGGTCGACGTCGCAGAACACGGGGCGAGCGCCGGCGGCCACGACCGCGGCGACGGGTGGGACGCCAGCGTTGGCGACCACCAGCACCTCGTCGCCCGGCTGGACGCCCAGGGCGAGTAGGCTCACCCGGAGCGCATCCGTCCCGGACCCCACTCCCACCGCCTGGAGACCGGGCGCGTGGTAGGCGGCGAACACCCGCTCGAACGCCTCGCCCTCAGGGCCGAGGATGAACCAGCCGCGGTCGAGCACACGCGCGACCGCGGCGTCCAGCTCCACCCGCAGCCGCTGCACGCCCGGGGCCAGGGCGTTGAAGGGCACCGTGCGCGCCGGCGTGGCGGACGCGGCCGGGCGCGGACGGTCAGTCAAGGGGTGCGCCCCAGTAGTGCGCGCGGTGCTCACGATAGAAGGCGACCGTCCGTTCGAGCCCTTCGCGCAGCCCCACCTTCGGCTGCCAGCCCAGCACCCGGCGGATCTTGCTGTCGTCGGCGTAGAAGGAGCCGATGTCGATGGCCTTCTTCTCCTCGGGGAAGGGGACAAGCCGGAAGCTGCCACTGCCCGCGACGTCGATCAGCAGGGTGGTGATGTCGCGCAGGCTGGCCGGCTCCAGGCCGCCCAGGTTGAAGACCTGCCCGTTGGCGGCGTCGCTGGCGCCGGCGAGCAGGAACGCCTCCACCACGTCGTCAACGTAGGTCAGGTCGCGTAGCTGCGCGCCGTCGCCGAACAGGCTGATCTGCTCGCCGTCCAGCACCTGGCGGATGAACCAGCCGAGGAACGTCTGGCGGGCGTTCTTGATCAACATGCGCGGTCCGTAGGTGTTCGTGAGCCGGAGAACGCAGGCGCGGAGGTGATAGACGTTGTTGTAGAGGATGTGGTACCGCTCGCCAGCGAGCTTGTTGATCCCGTTGACGTCGGCCGGGTTGGGTGGGCGCCGCTCATCCACCGGCAGCTCTTCCTCTGGCACGCGGCCGTAGACCTGGCGGGTGCTGGCGAAGACGACCTTGGCGGCCGGCGCATGGTGCCGGCAGGCCTCGAGCAGGGCGAGCTGGCTGCGGCAGTTGATCTCCAGGTCCGTGAACGGGTCGCGCATCGAGTCGATGTGGCTAACCTGGCCGGCCAGGTTGAAGATCACCTCCTGGCCGCGGACGAGCCGCTCCATGGCCAGCACGTCGCGGATATCCACCTTGCGGATCGAGAGGCGGGGGTGGTTACGGACGGGCTCGACGTTGTACGGGTTCCCACCGGTCTCGGGGAGGAGGGCGTCGACCAGGAGGACGTCGGCGCCCAGCTCGAGAAGCCGGAGGGCGAGGTTGGAGCCGATGAAGCCGAGGCCGCCGGTGACCAGCACCCGTTTGCCCGCGTAGGAGCCGAGGAGGCGCAAGGGCATCAGCGGGGAGGGCCGGCCTCGGCGGCCGCGGATGGGGTGGGATCGCGCGCGGCGGCCGGCGCCCGGCGGGGCGTGGCCGGAGGATACGTGCGTCCGCGCGTCCGGACGCGCAGGCCGAGCCGCAGGTGCACCCACAGCTCGGCGAGCTGGAGCAGCGTGGCTACCACGCGCCGCACGTTGAAGAACTGGCTCTTGCCGTGAGCACGGTGGTAGTGGTGAACCGGCACCTCGCGCACGCGGAAGCCGCCCATCTCGATGCGTGTCATCAGCTCGACGGTGATGCAGCCCGTGTGGCTCTCGAGCGGAAAGCTCTCCAGCACGTGCCGGCGGATGAGGCGGAAGTCGCAGTCCACGTCGCGCAGGTGCAGGCCGAACCACACGCGCACGACGTGGTGGTAGACCCGGCCGATGACGATGCGGTGGAGCGGATCATGCCGCTCGATCTTCCAGCCCTGGACGACGTCGACGTCTGGCGCCAGGTGCGCGTACAGCACCGCCAGTTCCGCCGGGTCGTACTGAGCGTCCCCGTCGGTGTAGAAGATGAGGTCCTTGGTCGCCGCGGCGAAGCCACTCTGCAACGCCCCCCCGTACCCGCGATTCCGCGTGTGGGTCACCACCCGCAGGCGGGGGTAGTGGTCCTGCAGATCGGCGAGTACCTGCCCAGCGTGGTCCGGACTGGCGTCGTTGACGACGATGACCTCGTAGTCGTCGGTCAGTGCGCGTAGGGTGCGATCGGCGACGATGACCATGCTGGCGATCGTGCCTGCGTCCCCATAGCACGGGAAGAAGGCGGTGATGGAAGGGCGCGAGGCCGGCCGTTCCGCGAGGGGAGCCACTGGGCGCAAAGGGTAGCCCGACCCGACCGCGGCCGACCAGCCGTTCGGCCGGCGGGCCACTGTCCGGCCTGGCCGGGCGCCGGTGCGGCCCACGCGCGCCCGTCGTTGCCGCCCGCCGTGGCGCGAGGCGCTATAGCCGCGCGACCGGCCAGGCGACCGCGCGCGCCAGGGCGTCCACGCCGAGCGGCCGGCCGGTGACACGTTCGACGAGCACACTCCACGGGTAGGTGGCGCCGGGCGCGAAAAGCTCCTCCTGGACGTAGGCGCCTGACGACGCGCCGCCCCCCCACCAGCCGCCGAACCGCTCGTCCAGCCGCTGCGTGAGCTGGGCGGCGAACAGCCGGCCGTAGAGGTACTTGTGGTAGTAGACGGGCGCGGTGGCAACGTGGATCTTCGTCGCCCAGTCGGGGGCGATCCTGCCTTCGGGGCGCGGCACCATCTGGTAGCGCTCCTCCAGGTCCCACCACAGCCGATCCAGGTCCTGGCCGGGGTCGGCGTAGAACGCCCGCTCGAAGTGGACGATCGTGAGACACCAGCGCGCGAACGCCAGGCGGGCCGAGGTCTCCTGCGCCAGCAGCCGGGGCACGAGCGCGTGCGCCTCTGCCTGGGGAAGGCCGACCAGCGTGCTCAGCCACGCCGGGTCGAACATGGGCTGTTCGCAGAACATGGCGAAGCCCTCGTTGAGGAACCCCTGGGGATCGTCGCGCAGGTCGTAGGGCAGGGTGGCGCGATCGATGCCGTCCTGGTAGATGGCGTGGCCCAGCTCGTGGAGCAGCGTGCCCATCCAGCGGGCGTTGGCCTCCACGTTCAGGAAGGTGCGCACGTCGCCCTCGCGGTCGATGTCGACGGCGTACGCGTGCTGGTTCTTGCCGGGCCGTGGGAAGAGGTCGCTCCGTGCCAGGATCGCGTCGATGTTGGCGAAGCTGAGGGCGTGGTAGGTGCGCCGGGCGATCTCGACCACGTCGCGCTCGGCGTACACGGGGTCGGCGGGCGGCGCGAAGACGTCGGGCGTCTCCTGGAAGAACGGGTCGCCGTAGTGCCAGGGCCGCAGCGCCGCCGGCTCCACGTGGAAGCGCTCGGCCAGGAGCCGATCCAGGTCCGCCTTCATGGCGCGGAACGGGGCGTCCGTGGCCCGGTCGACCGCCGCCAAGGTCTGCCCCAGACGCTCGGGGTCCAGCTCGTCCAGCAGGAGCTGCCGGTGCCAGAAGTCCGCGAAGCCGGCGGCGCGGGCAGCCGCGTTGCGCAGCTCCGCGAGCCGGCGCACGTCGGCGGCGGCGACGCGGCCAACCTGCTTGCGCGCTTCCCACGCGGCGCGGACGCGCTCGCCGTCGCGCGACGCACGCAGCACGTCCTCCAGCTCGTTGTCGGTGCGCGGCCGGCCTTCGAACGTCGCCCGGAAGGTGCTGTACTTCTCCTGGAGCGTCGCCGAGAGCGAAGTGATACGGTCGAGCAGCTCGCGCGGCGCCTGCATCGCCTGGTAGGCGCGCCGGAGGCGCTCCAATCGGCGGCGGGTCAGGGGGTCAGGACTCCCGTGCTGGAGGAGGCGTGAGAGGCGCTGAAACGGCGCCGGCCGGGCGTAGTGGCGGTTGACGGCGCGCTCGGCCGCTGCCATACGGTCGTAGTCACGCTTCTTGCCCGAGAGGCTGGCGTTCCACCAGGTGAGGTTGGCGCGTCGCTGGGCCGGGCGGGCCCAGCGCTCTTCCGCGGCGAGCAGGCGGGCCGCGCTCCGGGCGGCGCGCCCCTGGACCGCCGGCCTGGCTGGTGTGGACGACATGGCCCTCATTCTGCCCGTTTCACCCGACGGCCGGCTGCACAGCGGGCTGCGACCGGCCGGCGCCCTTGCCTCGCCCCGGCCCGGTGCGGCACGATGGGCTCCAGCACCCGGGCGAGGAGCCGGCATGCAGGACGTCTCCCAGGACCCCGCGCGACTGGCCGTGCTGGACGAGCTGCGGAAGGCCGCGCTCGACACCTACGGCGAGGAGCGCGTCGCTGAAGCCGCCTTCCAGACCGCGCTCGGGCTCACCGCCACCGCCATCTGGCGCGTCGCGGGCGAGACGCTCGACCTGCTCGACCCGGAGCCATCCTCGCGTGGCTGAGCCCGCCTCCCTGCACGACCTTACCGCCGCGCAGGCCGCCCGGCTCATCCGGGACCGGCAGCTCTCCCCCGTCGAGCTCGTCCAGGCGCTGCTCGCGCGCGCCGAGACGGTCGACCCCCACGTCCGCGCCTGGGAGACGCTCGACGCCGAGCGTGCCCTGGCCGCCGCGCACACCGCCGAGCGCGCCGTCGCGGCCGCGCCCGGCTCGCTCGGCCTGCTGCACGGCGTTCCCTTCGGCGCCAAGGACATCTTCGACACCGCCGGCCTGCGGACCGCCGCCGGCTTCCCCCCCTACGACAACCGCGTCCCGGACGGGGACGCCGAGTCGATCGCCCGCCTGAAACGCGCTGGCGCGCTCCTGCTCGGGAAGACGGTCACCACGCAGTTCGCCTACGCCGACCCGGCCCAGACGCGCAACCCGTGGTCCTCCGCGCGCACGCCCGGCGGATCGAGCAGTGGCTCGGCGGCCGGCGTGGCGGCGCGCGAGGTCCCGCTGGCGCTTGGCAGCCAGACGGCGGGCTCCATCCTCCGCCCCGCCGCCTACAACGGCGTCGTCGGCTTCAAGCCCACCTTCGGGCGGGTCAGCAAGCGCGGCGTGCTGCCGCTGGCCTGGAGCCTGGACCACGTGGGCGTGCTCGCCCGCAGCGTCGCCGACTGCGCGCTGTTCCTGGCGGTCACGGCCGGGTATGACCCGCTGGACCCCTCCTCCGCGGAGCGGCCGGCGCCGCCCTTCCACGCCGAGCGTGAGCCGGCTCCGCCCCGCCTGGGGCTGGTGCGCGACGGCCTGGAGCGGGCCGTACCCCGGGTGCGCTCCCACGTGGAGGAGGTCGCGCGCCGCTTCGAGGCGGCCGGCGCATCGGTGCGCCCGGTCCAGCTCGAGGAGGACCTCGACCTTATCCTGGCGGCGCACCACCTGATCATGCAGACGGAGGCCGCCGCCGTCCACTGGCAGCTCCAGCAGCAGTACCCCGGCGCCCACGCGCCGCGCCTGCGAGCCTACGTCGAGGTCGGCCGGCTGGTGCCGGGTGCGCTGTACCTGCACGCCCAGCGGCTCCGCCGGCGGGCCACCGCGGGCATCGAGCGGCTGCTGGCCGACCTGGACGCGCTGCTGCTCCCGACGGCGGTCGACGTGGCGCCCGGGCCGGAGACGACCGGGGACCCGAGCCTGCAGACGCCGTTCACCCTCGCCGGCCTCCCGGCCATCAGCCTCCCCAGCGGGCTCGCCCCAGAGCGCCTCCCGCTGGCCGTCCAGCTCGTCGGGGGGCGCTGGCAGGATGCGCGCCTGCTCGAGGCCGCGCGCTGGGCCGAAGCGCAGCTCGGCCCGATGCCCGCCCCGCCACTCTAGCGCCGCGCGCGTCCTCGGCCCGCACGTGGCCAGGCGCAGGCTTCCGCGAGGCAGACGGGGACGACGTCCAGCGCGCCGGCCTCTGACCCCTTGGCGCCCCTCCGCCGGGGCCGCGCCCCCTACCGGAGGAAGCGCGACGCGGCGGGCCGGTCGTGCAGCGGCGCCTGGGCTGCCAGGAAGGCGCAGGCGCGGGCGCGCATGAGCCCGGTCTCCTCGTGTCCCACGCCGGCAAAGACATTGAGCGTCACGTCTGCCCCCACGCCTCGGAGCAGCTCGGCGACGCGCCAGGCGCGTGCCCGGCGCGTGCTGCCCAGGTACGGGCTCCAGGACGGCGGCACCTGGCTCACGGCCGTGTCGGCCGCGCCCACGCCGATCCAGAAGGGCAGGCCGGCCAGGCTGCGCGGGTCGAACGGGCGCCCCGCGTAGTCGGCGAGATCCGCCACGCCGAAGGGGAACTTCAAGGGCGTCTCCTCGTGGCCGACCCGCACGGTCGCCGCTGGCAGCGTGTAGCTGCCAGCGGCCAGCACGGCCACCCCGGCCACCTGCTGCGGGTAGAAGAGCGCGAGCCGCTGCGCCACCTGGCCGCCCCGGGAGAAGCCGTAGACGAGGATCCGCTCGTCGAGCCGCAGCGAGCCCAGCCGACCGGGCAGGCTCTCGATGATCTCCCGTAGGCGCGGCAGGTCCTGCTGTTCGTCCAGGCGAACCTGCTCCGGGTCCATGTAGTCGCGATAGGCGAGCGTGGGCGCCACCAGTACCCAGCCGTTGCGCTCGGCGCAGGGCGCCAGCCGCTGGGCGATGCGCGCCCCACTCCCGCCCATGCCGTGCAGCGCCAGCAGGACGGGCACCGGTCGGCTGGCGTCCACTGTGGCCGGGACGAACACGCCACCCGGACCAAGGACCGGGTTGCCTGGCGTCGCGGCGACCGTCTCCTCCGCGCTGGCCACCACCGGAAGGGCGGCGGCCGGAAGCGCCTCGCCCAGCGCGAGCGGCTCCACGATCCCGCCGCCCGCAGCCACCAGCGCGAGGGTGACCACCCGGGCGAACCAGGTGGGCCACCGTGTGACGCGCCGGAGCGCAGGCCGGGTCCACGCGGTCAGCGCCCTCGCCAACCGGCGCCAGGCGCTGGGCTGGACCTGCTGGATACGGTGGAACGCACGCGGGCCGCGATCGCGCACGGGAGCCTCGGCCATGAACGGTACCCGTTCCGGGGTGGTCGGTGCAGGCCCTTCTACGTGGTACCCAGGACGTGGTACTTGGCGAAGTTGGTGTGGACGCCCATCTTGAAGGGGTGGGACCCGGCGATGACCACCGTCTCGCCGCGGCGCGCGCCACCAGACTCGAGCAGGTGCGCTTCCATGGCGGCGATGTTGGCGTCCAACCCCCGGGCCAGCGGCCGGTGGACCGGTGTCACCCCCCACCAGAGCGCCAGGCGCCGGCAGACGGGCTCGTCCGGGCTGAACGCGTAGATGGGCACGCGCGTCCGCCCGCGGGAGAGCAGCTCGGCCGTCCGCCCTGTCCGCGTAATAGCGACGATGGCGCACGCTCGGAGGTCCTCGGCCAGGACGCGCGCGGCGTGGGTGACGGCGGCGGCCTCGCCCTGGGGCCGCGGCGGCGTCGCCGGGGTGCGTTCGGGCAGCTCCGCGGCCTCGGCGGCGCGGACGATGCGGTCCATCATCTGCAGCGCCAGCAAGGGGTGCTCGCCGGCCGCCGTCTCGCCCGAGAGCATCACCGCGTCCGACCCGTCCCAGACGGCGTTCGCCACGTCGCTCGCCTCGGCCCGGGTGGGCGTCTCGGCGCGCATCATGCTCTCGAGCATCTGGGTCGCCGTGATCACCGGGATGCCGCGCTGGTTGGCCTGGCGAATGATCGTCTTCTGGAGCATGGGCACCTGCTCGGGCGCCAGCTCCACGCCCAGGTCGCCGCGGGCCACCATCACGCTGTCGGCCGCTTCGAGAATGGCGTCCAGATGCTGGATGGCCTCCGCCTTCTCGAGCTTCACCACGAGGGGCGTCGCTCGCCCGTGCCGCCGCACCAGGGCGCGGGCGTCCGCCACCTCCTGGGCCGTGCGGATGAACGACAGGGCCAGGTAATCGACGTCGAGCTCAGCCAGGCCGAAGGCGAGGTCATCACGATCCTTGTCCGTCAGGGCAGGAGCCGAGATGGCGATGCCCGGCAGGTTGATCCCCTTGTGCTCGCCGAGCAGCCCCCCGTCCTCCACGCGAGTCTCGACGTCCTCACCGGCCGTGGAGACCACGGTGAGCCGGATGCGGCCGTCGTCCAGCAGCAGCCGGTCGCCGGCGCGCACCTCGTCGGGCAGCCCCGCGTAGGTGCAGGCGATCCGCTCCGAGGTGCCCAGCACGTCCCGGGTCGTAATCCACAGCGTCTGGCCAGGGGCGAGCGCCACCGGCCCGCCGCCCTCCAGGCGGCCGACGCGGATCTTCGGCCCCTGGAGGTCCTGCATGATCGCCACCGGCCGGCCCAGCGCTGCCGCGGCGTGTCGGGTGGCGGCGCAGCGCCGGGCGTGTTCTGCCTGGGTGCCGTGGGAGAAGTTGAGGCGGACCACGTCTACCCCGGCGGCGACGACCTCGTCCTCCAGGCCGTCCGTGGCCGGTCCAAGGGTGGCCACGATCTTCGCCCGGCGTGGTCGGCGCTCAGCGGGCACCGTCGCGTCCCTCGGCGAAGCGGCCCACCTGGCTGAACAGGCGTGCGCTCAGCTCGTCGACGGCGACGCCCGCCACCTCCGACAGGCGGAGCGCGAAGGCGAGCGCGGCCCGCCCGTCCGGAACGGGCGGGCCCAGGAGGACGTCGCCATCGTCCCGGGCCGCCGCCACCTGCCAGCCGGAGCCGCCGTGCGGGGTCCCGTGGCCGGCGCCGGCACCCATGGGCACCACCCGGATCGAACGCGTCGCGCCGGGCGCGAAGCGGTACTCCCGCCCCTCGGCCACCACGACGACGTCCCAGCCCTCCCGACGGACGTCCCAGGCGCCCGGGTCGGGTGGGGGCCGGCGCGCTCGGCGCAGCCAATCGAAGACGCCCACGCCGTCAGTATGCCGGAGCGCGCTGCCCCGCGCGTCGCGCGCGCACAGCTCCGCCCAGCCGCATAGGGGGTGGCGCGCCGAATTCCCAGCGGTGCAGCCTGAGTCGGCAAGGTCGGAGACGTACCGCTGGGAGCGTGCTGGCGCAGGTACCCCGCCGGGCGGAGCCGAGGCCGTGCCCGGGTGACGCGGCGCGCTCGGGGCACCGTTGGCTATCATCCACGCGCTTCGCGCGTAGGTGTCCCGGTGGCGGGATGGCGCGCAGCGGGAGGTGGGCCATTCCTGCATCAGCCGGCATCCAGATCTACATCGATCCAACCCTCGTCCGCCTCGGTGCGTTCCAGATCACCTGGCACGGGTTCTTCACCGCCGTGGGAACCGTGGTGGGGATCTGGCTGGCCGTGCGGTTGGCGAAGAAGGCCGGGTTCACCGAGGACGACACCGTCTCTGTCGCCATGTGGGGCGTGGTGGGAGCCATCGTCGGGGCGCGCCTCTTCCACGTGGTGGACCAATGGGACTACTACGCCAGGGATCCGCTGGCGATCATCCGGATCAACGAGGGTGGTATCGCCATCTACGGGGCGATCGTGGGCGGCGTCCTGGCCGGCGCCATCTACGGCTGGCGGCGCGGTTTGAACGTGCCGCGCCTTGCCGATGTCGCGTCGCTCCCGCTGATCCTGGGGATGGCCATCGGCCGTGTTGGCGATGTCATCAATGGCGAGCACCGCGGCATACCGGCGGAGGGCTTCCCGCTGGCGGTCACCTACGCGCACCCGGACACGCTTGGCGAGATCGGGGTGCCCGTCCACCTGGCGGTCGGCTACGAGCTGCTGCTGGACCTGGCGATCTTCGCGCTCCTGCTGTGGCTGGTGCGCGGTGTCACGCGCGGCCGGGATGGCAAGCTGGCGTGGAGCTGGCAGCCACGCTACCCGCGGGACGGGATGGTGTTCTGGACCTACCTCGGGACCTACGCGGTCGGCCGCTTCTTCGTCCAGTTCTACCGCGTCGACACCCCCTTCGCCCTGGGCTTCAGTCAGGCCCAGCTCCTCTCGGTAGTGGCGGCCATGGCGGCCGTCTGGATGCTGGTCTACCAGCTCTCCCGGGCCGGGCGCTCCGCGCCGGGGCGTGGCGACGGGCTCGTCCAAGCGGCGTCCAGCCGTACCAGGCGGGCGAAGCGGATGCGGGCCAGCCGGCCCTGAGCGCGGCGCGCGGCCCGGCGGCGGGTCCATCGGCCAGCGCTGCCGGGCGACGCACCGGGGCTCGCAGGCTCCTCCGGGCGGCGCGCGAGCGGACCCGGGCGAGCCGCGCTGGTGCGGGTGCTCAGCCCGTCTGCTTGGCAGGGCGGCGCGCGGCCTTCTGCAGCCGCTGCGCCTCGAGCGCGAGCCGCTCGGCGATCCGCTCCCGGAGCGCCTCGGGCGCGCGCGTCTCCTGGCAGCGCACCCGCACCAGGCGGCGGAGCGACTCCTCGAAGCGGAAGAGGTGCTCGCAGCCGTGGCAGGCGTTCAGGTGGGCGTGCACGAGCAGGACATCCTCCTCGGACAGCTCGCGATCGAGGAACGGGTGAAGCGCCTCAAGGCAGTTCCGGCAGGTGATCACCGTGCACTCCCCCCAACCCTGGAACGTGAGTTGCGGCCGTCGGCGGGGTGCCGCGCCGCGCTGGCCCGCTCGGATCGTACCTTACTGCCGCCCGCATAGCCGGCCATTTGTGCCTGCTGCCACAGCGCCCGCTGGAGCAAGCGGCGGCCGCGGAACAGGCGGCTCATCACCGTGCCCTTGGCCACGCCGGTCGCCTGGGCGATGTCCGCGTAGCTGAGGCCTTCCACGTCGGCTAGCTGGACCGTGGCGCGGAACTGCGGCGGGAGCTGGTCGATGGCGCGCTGGATGTCCGCCGTTCCCAGCCGGTCGAGGACCGTGTCCTCCACGTTCACCGTGTCGTCCCGGCCCCCCGCGACGAGCTGGTTGTAGAGGAAGAAGTCCTCGGCGTCCTCGAGCGAGCTCTCCGCCGGACGCACCTGCTTCTTGCGGTAGGCGTTGATGTACATGTTGGTCAGGATCTTGAAGAGCCAGGCGCGGAAGTTGGTGCCGGGCTCGAACTGATCGTAGAAGCGGTAGGCGCGCACCAGAGTGTCCTGCACCAGGTCTTCCGCGTCCTGCGGGTTGCGGGTCATCCGCAGCGCGGTCCGGTAGAGACCGTCCAGGTACTCCAGGGCCTGGCGTTCGAAGCGCGTCCGGTCATGGCGTGCGGATCGTCCGCCCGCCCGCCCCCGCGGATCGGGGCGGGCGGAGGCGGGGGCTGCTCGCTCGGCGCTCACGTGCCGAGTATAGCCACCACCCTCTCGTAACCCCGTGGCCACCACAGGTATTCCAACAGGCCGGCCGGCGCGTCACGCCGGCCGCTGAAGCATGCGCACGACGCGCGTCGCCCCCTACTCGACGAAGGTCAGGTCGTGCGGGCGGCTCTCCTCGCGACCGGCGGCGGTCAGGCGCACGAAGCGCGCCTGCTGGCGCAGCTCCGGCAGCGTGCGGGCGTCGAGGTAGCTCATGCCGCTACGCAACCCACCCACCATCTGGTAGAGGACCTCCGCGACCCCGCCGCGGTACGGCACCACGGCCTCCACCCCCTCCGGCACCACGCCGGCGGCCAGCTCGTCCAGGACGTCCTCGCTCCGCTCGCGGCGTCGGCGCGCCTCGGCCGCGCCGACGCTGGCCATGCCCCGGTACACCTTGAAGCGGCCGCCCCGGCGGACCACCGTCTGGCCCGGGCTCTCCTCGGTGCCGGCCAGGGTGCTCCCCAGCATGACCGTCGCGGCGCCGGCCGCGAGGGCCTTGGTGATGTCGCCGCTGTGGCGAATCCCCCCGTCGGCGATGATCGGCACATCGAGCTCGGCGGCGGCGGCCGCGCAGGTGAGCAGGGCGGTGAACTGCGGAACACCCACGCCAGTCACGATGCGCGTCGAGCACGCAGCGCCGGGGCCCACGCCCACTTTGACCGCGTCCGCACCGGCGGCCACAAGGTCGCGGGTGCCCTCGGCCGTGGCGACGTTGCCGGCGATGAGCTGGACGAGCGGGAAGGCCTGCTTCACTCGGCGGGTCGCCGTGAGCGCGTGCTCCGAGTGCCCGTGGGCAATGTCCACCACCAGCACGTCCACCCCCGCGGCGACCAGCGCCTCGGCGCGCTCCAGGTAGTCCCCGACCGCCCCGATCGCCGCGCCGACCAATAGCCGTCCCTGGGCGTCGCGGACCGCATGGGGATGCTCGGCCACCCGCAGCACGTCTCGCGCCGTGATCAGGCCGCGCAGCCGCCCCTGCGCGTCGACGAGTGGCAGCTTCTCGAGCCGGTGCTCATGCAGGATCCTCCGCGCATCCTCCAGGCTGGTCCCAACGGACGCGGTGACCAGTTGCTCGCCGCCGGTCATGACCTCCGCCACGGGGCGGCTGCGACGCTCCGCAAACAGGAGGTCACGTGAGGTGACGATGCCGAGCAGGCGGTCCCCCTCGCCGACGACCAGCAGGCTGTTGACGTTGTGCCGTCCCATCAGCGTCGTCGCCTCCGAGAGCGTGCGCGTGGGGGCGATCGTGTGGAGGTTGCGCCCATCGCTCGTCTCCTCGGGGCGCTTCACACGCTGGACCTCGGCGGCTTCCTGCTCGATCGGCATGAAGCGGTGGATCACGCCCAGGCCGCCCTCGCGCGCCATGGCGCGCGCCATGCGCGCCTCGGTGACCGTGTCCATGTTGGCGGACAGGATGGGGATGGAGAGGCGCAGCTCGCGCGTCAGGCGCGTGCTCGTATCGACATCCCGGCGCGAGCTCACGCTTGAGCGGCCGGGCAGCAGCAGGACGTCGTCGTACGTCAACGCGAGCGGGAAGCAGGCGGCGGTGTCGGTGGGGGCGGGCACGCCGGAACCGTAGCATCTCTGGCCGCCGGCCGCTCCTCGACCGGGACGCGAGCGCCCGGGCGGTGGCGCGACAACGGCGTGGAGGACCCGGGGTTGGCTCGGCGTCCGCGCTGCGCGCGGGTCAGTCGACGGGTGGCCGGTGCCTGTGCCACTCCGTGACCTGCTGGTAGGCGTGCGCCACGCGCAGCACGAGCGCCTCCTGCCACGGGTGGCCGGCGATCTGCAGGCCCACCGGGAGGCCGTCGGCCGTGAAGCCGCACGGGACGGAGGCAGCCGGCTGGCCCGTCACGTCGAACAGCCGGGTGAGGTGGAGCAGTACTGTGCGCGGGTCCACGTCGCGCTCGCCCATGCGGATCGCCGTCGTCTCGACGGACGGCGCGGCGATCGGCACGGTCGGGCCCAGGAGGACGTCCACCTCCGCCAGGCGTGCGAGCAGGCGCGGGACGAGTGCGCGTCGCGCGCGCTGCGCGTCGATGTAGTCCACCGCCGGGACCAGGGCCCCCGCCTCCAGTCGGGCGCGGACGTCGGCGCCGTAGTGCTCCGGAGCGGCGCGGAGCCGCGCCAGGTGCACCGCCGCTGCTTCGGCCACCAGGATGAGGACGGCGGCGTCCTGCAGCTCGCGCTCTTCGGGCAGGTCGATCTGGCGTACCTCGAGCCCCAGGTGCGCGAGCTGCTCGACAGCCCGGTCGAAGGCGGTCCGCACGCCCGCGTCGAGCGCGGCGTCACGGTGCGCCGTCAGGACGGCCGCCGTGACGCCGCGCAGGCGGTGGTCCTGCGGATGCAGCGCCTGGGCCGCCGCCGGCGGCTCAACGCCGAGCGTGGTCGGATCGGCCGGGTCCGGGCCGGCGATGGCGTCCAGCACGACCGCGCAGTCCCACGCCGTCCGGGCGAGCGGGCCGACGTGGTCCTGGGCCCAGCTCAAGGGGAAGGCGCCCGCGCGGGAGACGCGGCCGTAGGTCGGCTTGATCCCCGTCACGCCGCACAGGGCCGCCGGGCAGCGGATCGATCCGCCCGTGTCCGAGCCGAGCGAGGCGTAGCCGACCCCGGCGCTCACGGCCGCGGCGCTCCCGCCGCTGGAGCCGCCGGGCACGCGCGTGGGGTCCCAGGGGTTGCGCACGGGGCGGAAGTGGGGGTTGGCGCTCGTCGCCCCGTACGCGAACTCGTGCAGGTTTGTCTTGCCGAGTAGCAGGGCTCCCGCGGCCTTCAGCCGCGCCCAGGCCGCCGCGTCGCGCGCCGGCCGGTGGCCAGCCAGGGTCTTCGAGCCCGCCGTCGTCGGCTGGCCGGCCACGTCGAACAGGTCCTTGAGCGAGATGGGGATGCCGTGGAGGGGGCCGCGGTAGGTGCCACGGGCGATCTCGGCTTCCGCCGTTCGCGCGGCCGCCAGCAGGGCGTCCCCATCCAGACGGATGAAGGCGTTCAGGCTGGGCTGGAGCCGCTCGGCCCGCTCGAGCGTGTGGCGCGCCAACTCCACGGGGGAGACGGCACGGCTGCGCACGAGGTCGGCGACCTCGACCAGGGGGCGGTAGCAGAGCTCGATCGCGTCCACGGGAGGGGAGTGTGTGCGCCGACCGGGCGGCGCGCGGTCAGGTGGGCGCGCCGGCGCCGCGAAGGTCCAGCGGTCCGGGCTCGTCGGTCGGGGCCGCGACGGCGCGCACCCGTTCGGCGCGCTGGCGTAGCGCCGCGTGCTCGGCGGCGAGCGCCCCGAGCCGCTGTGCTTCGATGGACAGGCCCAGGCTGGCCGCCATCCCGCCTACACGCTCCTGGTCTGGGTCGGAAGTCGCCCCCACACGACCAGCGTACACCACCGCGCCGCGTCCGGGCGCGACCCCTGGAAAAGTTGGTGGGAACCGCTTACGCTCGCTGGCGGTGGCCCGAGGAGGAGCGGTGAACGCTGGCGGCGGCGCGGGAAGCGCCGGGCCGGGTGCGGCCGAGCGTGGCGCGGTCGATCTGGCGGTCTCCATCGTCAGCTACCGCACGCCAGGGCTGCTGGTGCAGTGCCTCCAGGCTCTGGCATCACGGCGCGGGGCGCTGCGTCTCGCCGTGACGGTCACCGACAACGCCTCGGGCGACGGATCGGCCGCGCTGGTGGCAGCGCAGTTTCCGGAGGTGAAGCTCATCCGGAACGCGGAGAACCTGGGCTTCGGCCGTGCCCACAACCGGGCGCTCCGAGGGGCGAAAGCCCGGCACCTGCTGGTGCTGAACGCGGACGCCGCGCCCGCGCCGGAGGCCCTGGAGCGGCTCGTCGCCTACCTCGACGCCCACCCCGACGTGGCGGTGGTCGGGCCGCGGCTGCGCTACCCGGATGGCCGCACGCAACCCTCGCGCCGCCGCTTCCCAACCGCGGCGACGTTCTTCTGCGAGAGCACGCAGCTCCAGCGCTTCTTCCCGGACAGCGGGGTGCTGCGCCGCTTCTACGTGGCGGATCGTTCCGACGACGAGGTCCAGGACGTCGATTGGCTGGTCGGCGCGTGCCTGTGCGTGCGGGGCTCGGCCGCCGCCGCCGTCGGGCTCTTCGACGAGCGCTTCTTCCTCTACAGCGAGGAGGTCGACTGGTGTCACCGCTTCCGCGCGGCGGGCTGGCGCGTCGTCTACCTGCCTGAGGCGGAGGTGGTCCACCTGGAGGGCGGGAGCAGCCGCCAGGACCTGCTCGCCCGCGAGATCCACTTCCAGGCGAGCAAGCGCCGCTACATCGCCAAGTGGCATGGGCCGCGCCTGGCACGGCTCTTCAGCGCCTACCTCGTGCTGGAGTACCTGGCGCGGGGCGCCGAGGAGACGCTGAAGCTGCTCCTGGGCTCGCGCGTGGCGGAGCGGCGCACGCGGCTGCGGGTGATCGGCGGCTACCTGCGCTCCCTCGCCCGTGCCTGAGCCGACGCCGGTCCTGCTCGTCGCCGGCGAGTACCCGCCAGACCGGGGTGGCGTGGCGGACTACACCGTGCGGCTGCGCGCGGCCCTGGCCCAGCACGGCATCGAATCGGCCGTCCTCACGCGCGCCCGCTCGCCCGAGGCGGAGGCCAGCGTCCACCGGTTGGTACGCACCTGGAACGCCGCGTCCTTGGGGCTGCTCGCCCGGTTGCCCGCGCGCTCGAGCATCGTCCACCTCCAGTACCAGGCCGCCGCGTTCGGCCTGCGCGGCGAGATGTGCCTGGCACCGTCGGTCCTGCGCCTGCTGCGGCCGGACGTGCGCGTCGTCACGACGTTCCACGACGCGCGGGTCCCTTACCTGTTCCCCAGGGCGGGCAGGCTGAGGCGCGCGGCGGTGGGGGTGATGGCGCGTTTCAGCCACGCCGTCCTGGCCGCCGATTCCACAGACCTCAGGCAGCTCGGCGGCCCTTCGCCCCGCCACCACCACGTGCCGATCGGCACGAACGTGCCGTGCCGACCGCCAGCCGGGTTCGACCGAGAGGCCGTCCGCCGTGGCCTGGGGCTGCACCCGGGCGCCCTGGCCGTGGGCTACTTCGGCTTCCTCAACGCCAGCAAGGGGCTGGAGACGCTCCTGAAGACGTTCGAGCAGGTTGGGTGCCAGGAGCCGAGCGCGCGCCTGGTCCTGCTCGGCGGAGCGACGGGCGCGAGCGACCCGACAGATGGCGGGACGGCGGCCGCGTTCGCCACGCGCCTGCAGCCGTTCGCCGGCCGCGTGGCGCGGCTGGGGTACCTGGCGCCGGAGCAGCTCTCGGCGCACCTGCTCGCCCTGGACGTCGCGCTGCTGCCGTACCAGGACGGCGCATCGCTCCGGCGGGGCTCGCTGCTCGCGTGCGCCGAGCACGGGCTGCCGATCATCACCACGACCGGCGTGGGGCTGGAGTCGCCACTCGCGGACGCGGTGCTCGCGGCACCGCCAGGCGATGCCCGGGCGCTCGCCCAGGCGGTGCTCGCCGTGGCGAAGGACGCCGCGCTGCGCCGGCGGCTCGCCCAGGGGAGCGCGCGCCTCGCCCGCGCGGTGCACTGGGAGGAGATCGCCCGGCGACACGTCGAGATCTACGCCGCTGTTGGCGCACGCTGACCCCACCGGCACGCGCCCGTCAGCGCTTCCGGCGGCGTGCCTGGCACGCTCGGAGCGGGGGGCGCCTGCGTCCGTATACTCCTCGCCCGTGCTGAGCTCCACCGGGGCGGCGCGGGCCGGTCGCGCCTGGGCGCACTCCGCGTGGGCCACGGTGGGGCTCGCGTCCGGGCTCGCGCTCCTGCTGGGCGTGCTGGTCGCGGTCGCGACACCACTCGCCGTAGTGGCCGGCTTGCTCGGCGCGGTCGCGCTGGCGCTCGTCCTGGCACGGCCGCTCCTTGGCCTGTTTGGCTTCGTCGGCGTCGTCGCTACCCTGCCCTTCGGGGTCATCCCCGTCCAGGCCGGCGCCCAGCTCACCTTCGTGGATGCGGTGCTCATCGCCACCTTCGCGTCGTTCCTGGCGCGCCTTCCCGCCCTCGCCCGGCAGCCCGGCGGGCTCCGGTGCGGCAGGCCAGGCGCCTGGCTGCTTGGGTTCGTGCTGGTGGCGAGCGTGGCGTTCGTCCTCGGTAGTGGCACGTCGGGGGCGGCGCCCGAGCTGCTGCGCCGGTTCGCGAAGCTGCTGGCGAGCATGCTCCTGTTCTTCGTGGCGCTGAACCTGGTGCGCAGCCGCGCGACCCTGGAGGGGCTGGTGCGGGCGCTGATGGTCGCGGGCGCGCTGGTGGGAGGGGTCGGCACCGTTCTCTGGCTGCTGCCCCCCAGCACTCAGCTCGCTGCCCTCAGCGCGCTGCGGGTCGTCGGCTACCCCACCGCCGACGTGCTGCGGTACATCCCCGGGCCGAACGACACCTACACCAGCCAGCTTCGCGCCACGGGCACCGCGGTCGACCCCAACGTCTTCGGCGGGACGCTGATGCTCGCGCTGGGGCTGATCACCCTCCAGTGGGTGGCGCGCGAGCGCCTCTTCAGCCGCCCGGTGCTCCTGGCGCTAGGACTGCCGGCGCTCGCCGGCGTCCTGGTGAGCTTCTCCCGCGCGAGCTGGCTTGGCCTGGCCGCCGGCGTGCTCGCCGTTGGCTCGGCGCGCGCCCGGCGCCTCTGGCTGGTCGTCCCGGTCGCGCTGGCGCTCATGCTGCTGACGCCGGGCGGGCAGGTCGCGGCGCAGCGGTTCGTGGCCGGCTTCTCGAGCAGCGACCCGGCCACGGCGCTGCGCCTGGGGGAGTACCGCAACGCCCTCACCCTCATCCAGCGGTACCCGCTGCTGGGGATCGGCTTCGGCGTCTCGCCGGACATCGACGTCACTACCGGCGTCTCGAGCGTCTACCTCCTGGTCGGCGAGCAGACCGGGCTGGTGGGCCTGGGCGTCTACGCCGGCGCGTTGCTGGCCGTCCTGGCGAGTGGCGTCCGCACGCTGGGCGCGGTGCGCGACGAGCGCCTGCGCGGTGTCGTGTCTGGGCTGCTGGCCGCGTTCGTCGCCGCCCTCGTGGCCGGCCTGCTCGACCACTACTTCGCCAACCTGGCCTTCCCCCACGCGGTGGCGCTCTTCTGGCTGTACGCCGCCCTGCTCGTGGCGGCGGCGTACCAGGCGCGGGCGGCGGGCGCGCCGCCGCGCGGGTAGCCAGCCAGCCGGGCGCCGGCCCCGGCCGGGAAGCGGGTGCGCGCCGGCCTCACCGCGCTGCTGCCACGTGGCTGAGCACGTGGGCCGACGCTCGAGCCCATCGGGCACAAGGATGGCCCCTTCGCTCAGCCGTCGAGGGGCTGACGTGCTTCGCGCGTCGTTCCAGGCGCGCCGCTGGACTCGCGTACGACGAGGCGCGCCTGGAGGAGGACGGGCGCCACCGGGGCGCACGCTACCAGGCGCAGCGCCAGGCGGATGGCTGCTTCGCCGAGTTGGCGTGCCGGCTGGGCCACACTCGACAGGCTCGGGCGCACGTAGCCGGCCAGGGGGGTGTCGTCGAACCCCACCACTCCCAGGTCCTGGGGCACGCCGACGTCGGCGGCGGCCGCCGCACTCAGGGCAGCGATGGCGAGGCGGTCCGTCGCGGCGAAGAGCCCGTCCGGGCGGGTGGCAGGCGAGCGGCTGAGGAGGCGTACGACCGCCGTGTAGCCGGCGCCCACGGAACCATCGGTGGGCGCGATCTCACCGCCCAGGCCGCGCTCGTCGAGGGCCGCGCGGTAGCCCGCTGCCCGGTCGGCCATGGTGGTCTGGGCGGCGGGCCCGGCCAGGTGGACGACGCGCGTCCGGCCGGTCGCGACCAGGTGCAGAGTCGCCTGGCGCGCGGCTGCCACGTTGTCCACGGCGACGAAGGGGAGCGGGGTGGCCTCGGCTGGTCGGCCGATCAGGACGCACGGCAGGCCGGTGGCGGCGATGGCCGCCAGGTCGGCGGGTCCCAGGCTGCCCCCGCCTGAGACGACGAGGGCATCGACCCGCCGCGCTCGGAGGAGGCGCAGGTAGTCGCGCAGCCGTTCCGGGTCCCCCAGGCTGTTCGCCATCAGGAGCGCCAGCCCCGCCTGGTGGGCGACCTCCTCGGCCCCGCGGGCAATCTGCGGGTAGTGGGGATCGGCCAGGTCCGGTACCACCAGCCCCAGGAGTCCCGAGCGGCGCGAGGCGAGGCCGCGCGCGAGCGCCGAGGGGACGAAGTCCAGCTCACGTGCCGCCTCGCGCACCCGGCGCGCCGTGGCGGCGCTGACCGGGTGCGGCGGCGCGCCGGGTGAGAGAACGCGCGAGACGGTGGCGATGGACACCCCCGCCCGCCGGGCCACGTCGGCAATCGTCGCCACGCTCGCATCTTAGGGCGTCCGCCTCCGACCCGGTTCCACCCTGGGTGGAAATCGCTTTCCAGAAAGCGCTTGCCTCTGGTATGCTAGGGCTGCCCGGGGCGGTGGCGCGTGCGGCGCGTGCGCCCCAGGCGCAACCCGCCGGCGCACAGACCGGCGCACAGCGAGGGCAGCCATGTCGACCACGAACGGGAAGAGCGGCGCGGCCAACGGAGTGGCCGAGAGCCGCGTGGAGCAAGCGCGCGCCACCTCAGGCAACCGGCCGGGCCGGAAGGTGCGGGTGGCGATCATCGGCGTTGGCAACTGCGCCTCGTCGCTCGTCCAGGGCGTCGAGAAGTACCGCCACGCGCCCGACGACGAGTTCGTCCCCGGCCTCATGCACGTGAACCTGGGCGGCTACCACGTGGGCGACGTCGAGTTCTCCGCGGCCTTCGACATCGACGCGCGCAAGGTCGGCGCGGATCTGGGCGAGGCGATCTTCAGCCCGCCGAACAACACCTACCGGTTCGCCGACGTACCCACGCTCGGCGTCACCGTGCAACGGGGGATGACGCACGACGGTCTGGGCCACTATCTCAGCCAGGTCATCCAGAAGGCGCCCGGCTCGACGGCGGACATCCCGCGCATCCTCCGCGACACCGGGACCGACGTGGTGGTGAACTACCTGCCGGTCGGCAGCGAGATGGCCACCAAGTGGTACGTGGAGCAGGTGCTGGAGGCCGGCTGCGGGTTTGTCAACTGCATCCCGGTCTTCATCGCGCGCGAGGCCTACTGGCGGCGCCGCTTCGAGGAGAAGCGGCGACCGATCGTCGGCGACGACATCAAGAGCCAGGTGGGCGCCACCATCACCCATCGCGTGCTGACCCGGCTGTTCGGCGACCGCGGTGTCAAGCTGGAGCGGACCAGCCAGCTCAACGTGGGCGGCAACACCGACTTCCTCAACATGCTCGAGCGCAGCCGGCTGGAGTCCAAGAAGGTCTCCAAGACCAATAGCGTGACCAGCCAGCTCGACGTGGAGATCGCGCCGGAGAACGTCTACATCGGCCCCAGCGACTACGTGCCGTGGCTAACCGACCGCAAGTGGGCGTACATCCGCATGGAGGGGCGGACCTTCGGCGATGTGCCGCTGAACCTGGAGATGAAGCTGGAGGTGTGGGACTCGCCGAACAGCGCCGGCGTCGTCATCGACGCCGTTCGGACCGCCAAGCTGGCGCTCGACCGCGGCATCGGCGGGGCGCTCGCAGGCCCGTCGGCCTACTTCATGAAGAGCCCGCCCGTGCAGCACCGCGACGAAGAGGCCCGCCAGATGGTGGAGGCCTTCATCCGGGGTGAGCAGGCCGACCCGGTGGCCCACGCGGCGCCCGCCGGGGTGCCCACCGCCTGAGCGCCGCCGGCCCCCGGGCGCGGGTCACTCGGGGGCGCCCTTGGTCTGGGCCGCCGGGTCGGCGGCGTGCGTTTCGGCCACCGGGAGGGAGATCCAGAAGGTGCTGCCGGCGTCCAGCGCCCCACTCTCCACGCCCACACAGGCGCCGTGCAGGTCGGCCAGGTGGCGCACGATCGCCAGCCCCAGGCCCATCCCCCCGTGCTCACGGGTGAGCGACGAGTCCACCTGGTAGAAGCGCTCCCAGACGCGCGCGAGCTGCTCCTGGGCGATGCCGATGCCTGTGTCGCGCACCGCCACGCGGACCATGTCCGGCCGCTCCTGGTCGAGGCCGACCTCGACCCACACCTCCCCGCCGGCCGGGGTGAACTCGATCGCGTTCGAGAGGTAGTTCCTCAGGATGTGGCGGAGCTTGTCCGTGTCGGCCAGCACGAGCGGCACGTGCTCGGGGACGGCCACCCGCAGACTGAGTCGCTTCGCCTGGGCGCGCGGCTGCGCGGCGTCCACCGCCTGGTGCACGACGTGGTGGAGGTTCAGCGGACGCAGCGTGACGCGCTCGGCCCTGGCCTCTAGGCGCGAGTAGGCGAGGAGGGCGTTGACCAGCTCCAGCAGGCGCTCGCCGGCTGAGCGCACCAGGGCCAGGTACTGGCCCGTCTGGGGCGGGAGCGGGCCGGCGATGCCGCGGAGCAGCAGCTCCGTGTAGCCGATGATGGCCGTCAGCGGTGTCCGAAGCTCGTGGCTTGCCGTCGCCAGGAACTCGTCCTTCTGCCGGTTGGCCTCGCGCAGCGCCCCCTCGATCCGGCGGCGCTCGGAGACGTCGCGGGCGATGATGGCGAGGCCGAGGATCTCGCCGTCCGGGCCGCGGATCGGCGCCACGCTCGCCGCCACGTCCACGCTCGTCTGGTTGCGCCGCACGCAGGTCGCGTCGCGCTGTTCCGGGCGGCGCGCCTGCAGCACCCGGGCGGCGAGCTGGCCGAGCGTGGGCATGCCGGGCAGCGAGGGCGGGATCGACGGGTCGAGGAAGCCCAGCGGCTGCCCGATGGCCTGCTCGGCGCTGTAGCCGAACAGGTGCGCGGCCGCCACGTTCCAGGTGAGTACGGCGCCGCGCTCATCCGTGGAGATGATGGCGTCGCTCGCCTGGCTGAGCAGGGCCCGCAGGTACTGCTCTGTGACCACGCCACGCAGCGCGCCGCCTCCGGTCGCGCCCGCGCGAGGTGTGTGCGACTGGACGGGCTCGTTCACGGGCGCGCGAGCTCCGGCACGCCGGGCGCACGCGCCCTACACGCGTCGCGCCCACACGCGAAGAGGCTCGGCGCGCGGGTCGCAGCTTGGTGCGGATCGGCGCAGGTGCGGCCCACGGGCTGCGCCACGCTCCGGCCCGGCGGGTCTCCCACAGTGCCCTCCGGGTCCCGCAAGATGGGTGCCAGGCGCAGCGGCCAAGGCACGGCAGCGGGGCACGCTCAGGGCGCCGCCCGCAGCACGGCGGCCGCCCGCACGCGGCCCGCTTTCAGCTCGCCCAGGACGGCGTTGGCGGCTGCCAGCGGATACACGTCGGCCTCCACGCGCAGGCGGAGGCGGCTGGCCAGGGCCAGCAGCGCCCGCGCGTCCTGGCGGGTGCTGTTGGCGACGCTACGCACCGTCCGCTCGTGCCAGAGCAGCCGGTACGGCAGCTCGGGTACGGGCGTCATGTGGATGCCGGCCAGGACGAGCGTGCCGCCGCGATCGAGCGCTTCCAGGGCGAGGGGGACGAGGGAGCCAGCGGGGGCGAAGATGATGGCTGCCTGGAGCGGGCCGCCGGGTGGGCGCGTCTCCTCGGCCGCACCCGCCCACTCGGCGCCGAGCTCCAGCGCGAGCCGGCGGTGCTGCGCGCCGCGGGTGAAGACGAGGACGCGGCAGCCGAGGGCGCGGGCGACCTGCAGGATCAGGTGGGCCGAGGCCCCGAAGCCGTACAGCCCCAGCCGCTCGTCGGCGCCAGCGCGGCTAAGGCGGAGCGCGCGGTAGCCGACGACGCCCGCGCACAGGAGCGGCGCCGCCCGGATGGGGTCGAGCCCGTCCGGGAGCGGGTGGACGAAGGCGGCCTCGGCGAGGGCGTACTCGGCGTAGCCGCCGTCGACGTCGTAGCCCGTGAAGCGCGCGGCCGGGCACAGGTTCTCCCGCCCGGCGCGGCAGAAGTGGCAGGTCCCATCGGTCCAGGCCAGCCAGCCGACGCCGACGCGCCGCCCCGCCAGCGCGCGGTCAGCACCGGGGCCGACGGCGCTGACGCGCCCGACGATCTGGTGGCCGGGCACCACCGGGTGGTCGCGCGCGGGCAGCTCGCCCTCCACGACATGCAGGTCAGTGTGGCAGACACCGCACGCCTCCACCTGGAGCAGGACCTGGCCGGGCCCGGGCTCGGGGATGGGTCGCTCCAGGAGGGTAAGGCGCTGTCCCGCGTCCACGGGCCCCGGCTGGTCGAGGACAGCCACGCGCATGGTGTCGGTCGCGGGCGAGCAGGCCGGCGGCCCAGCCGCTGGTGCCCTGCTACGGTGCCCCTACCAGCCGGGCTGTCGCAGGTCCGTCAGCCGGCGGCTGCTCCTCGCCCACCAGCCGCTCGTACACCCGCTCGTAAGCGTCGGCCATTGCGGCGGCCGAGAAGCGGCGCTCCGCTTCGGCGCGGCAGCGCCGGCGGTCGAGCGCCCGCACCTGGGCGATCGCCTCGACCAGCCCGTCCTCGTCGTCGCAGACGAAGCCGGTCACGCCGTCGGCGAGCACCTCGGGCACGCTGCCCCGCCCCAAGGCGACGACGGGGGTGCCGCAGGCGAGCGCCTCGGCCATCACCAGCCCGAACGGCTCGGGCCAGTCGACCGGGAAGAGGAGCGCCGCGGCCTGGCCCAGGAAGGCGCTCTTCTGGGCGTCATCGACCTCGCCGACCAGCTCGACGTCGTCCCCCAGGAGCGGGCGGGCGACGGCCTCCCAGTACGCCCAGTCGGCGCGCACGCCCGGGTCGTCGCGGAACGGCAGCGGCAGGCGGGCCGCGACCTTCAGCGGCAGGCCCGCCCGGCGAGCGACCCGGATCGCGGTGTCCAGCCCCTTCTCCGGCGCGACGCGCCCCAGGAACGCCAGGTACTCGCCCGGCCAGGGGTGGAAGGGGAACCGGCCCAGGTCGAGGCCGTGGTAGACGGTCGCGACGAAGTTGGCCCACGCGACGGGCCGCCGCTGGGCGCGGCTGATCGAGACGAGTGGCACGTCGTCGAACTCGCCGAAGAGCGGCTGCAGCTCCGGCAGGTCCAGCCGCCCATGCAGCGTGGTCACGACGGGGCACGGGGCGAGGCGCGCGAGCGGGAAGCTGAAGTGATCGAGGTGGCTGTGGACCACGTCGAAGGCATGCAGCTCGCGCGCGAGCTTCCCGAGGGCGATCGACCAGTACGGCCAGTACGGCAGCAGGTCCTGGCGGAGCGGCTGCGCGTGCCAGAGCGCCCGCTCGACCACCGGGACGAGGCGCGCGGACGTCTGCGAGTCGCCCGAGGCGAACAGCGTCACCTCGTGACCTCGCCGGATGAGCTCCTCGGTGAGCGTATGGATGACGCGCTCGGTCCCGCCGTAGCGCGCGGGCGGCACGCGCTCCACCGGCGGCGCGAGCTGGGCAATCCGCAGCCGTCGCGTGGCTGCGGTCACCACGTGCGCAGGCCGTCCACCATGGGGTCCTCCTTGTGCCTGATACCCATCCTAGCAGGGCTCGCGCGGGAGCGCGGCCGCGCTGCGCCCCAGGCGGCGGCTCGCCCCCAGTGGAGGCGAGGTCGAACGGGGTGTGGCTCAGGCGCCCAGCGCCACCCGGTCGAGGGCGTCCAGCAAGTCGCGGCGCCGGTACGGCTTGGCGACGATCGCGCTCACGCCGGCCTGCTGCCGCTCCGCCTCGGAGATCGCCGCACCCCACCCGGTGAGCAGCACGACGGGCAGGTCGGGGCGCAGCGCCTGGCTCGCGCGCGCCACGTCCCAGCCGCTCGCCTCGGCCATGCCGAGGTCGGTCACGACCACGTCGAAGGCCGACGGGTCCGCCCTGAGGTGCGCGAGCGCGTCCGCGCCGCCGCGACAGAGTGTTACGGCGTGGCCGGCGGTGGAGAGCAGGAGGTCCAGCATCCTGGCGAGCGGCTCCTCGTCCTCGACCGCGAGGATGCGGAGCGCCCGCCGCGGGCGCTCGGGCACCCGAGCGGGCGGCGTCTCGTCGTCCGGCGCCGCCGGCAGCCAGACGCGCACGGCCGTCCCCTGCTGCAGCCGGCTCTCGAGCGCGACGCGGCCGCCGTGCCGCCGCGCGATGCTCTGGACCAGCGTCAGCCCCAGGCCGGTGCCCCGTTCCCCCTTGGTCGTGAAGTAGGGGTCGAACGCGCGCGCCGCCACCTCCCGGGGCATGCCCGCGCCGGTGTCCGCCACGGCCAGCTCGACGCCGCCGTCGAGGGGCCTGGCCGCCAGTCGCAGGGTTCCACCAGCAGGCATGGCGTCGACCGCGTTCAGGACCAGGTTGGTGAGTAGCTCGTGGAGCTCGCCGGGATCGCCCAGGATGGCGGGCAGGTCGGGGTCGCAGGCGATGTCCGCCTGGATGCGGCAGGCCGATCCATCGGCGCGGGATCTCCAGCGGGGGCGGGCCAGCTCCAGCGTGTCGCGCAGGAGCGCCCCCGGGTCGACGCGCTGGAAGGGGCCGTCCGGCTGGGTATGGGCGAACCGCTGTAGGCGCCGCACCGCCGCCGCGGCCTCCTGGATGCCCTGGCTGATGATGGCGGCCAGCTCGTGGCCGGGCCGGTCGCCGAGCAGCTCGGCGAGCAGGTCCGCGTGGCCGAGGACCAGCGCGAGCGTATTGTTCAGGTCGTGCGCCATGCCCTGAGCGAGCTCGCCGAGCACCCGCTGCCGACGAGCGCGGGCATCCGCGTTGCCGTCGGCGAACGGGCCACCCTCGCAGGGTGGCCGCGGGCCCGTTGGGCGCCCCGGGTGGCGCGCACGGCGGCCCGGGGGCGCGTGGCTCCGGGTTCCGTCGGCGGACATGGCGTCGCCCGGGATTGTGGGGGCCGCGCCGGCGACCGCGTATTGCTAACTCGCTACAGACAGGTCCCTTTTCCGCTACAGCAGCGCGCGCGCTTCGTAGACCCGCTCCGACTCGCCCAGGCGCTCGAACTGGTCGGCCGCGGCCTGAGCCAGCCGGCTGGCATGCGCCTCTTGCGTGGCGGCCTGGCCTCTCCTACGCTGCTCTCGAAGGGGGGTTGGGCTCGCATGAGAGTCAGGGACATCATGACGCCGAACGTTGTGAGCGTGCGCGAGAAGACGCCGGTCCGCGAGGTGGCGCAGGCGCTGGCCCGCCACCGCATCAGTGGCGCGCCCGTCTGCGACGCCCGCGGCCACCTCGTCGGCCTGGTCAGCGAGTACGACCTGATCGCACGGCCGGAGGCGAAGACGGCCGCCGATGCCATGACGCGCGACGTCATCAGCGTGATGGAAGACACCAGCGTCGACGAGGTGCGGCTCCTGCTCGTGAACCGCAAGGTCAAGCGCCTGCCCGTCCTGCGCGGGCAGAAGGTGGTTGGGATCGTCAGTCGCGCCGACCTGGTGCGCGAGATCGCGCTGACCTGGGTCTGCCAGGTGTGCGGCGATACCGAGCGCGGCCAGGACCCGCCCCAGACCTGCCCGAAGTGCGGCGTCCCGAGCGGCTTCCAGCCAACCACCGCCCCGCCCGTGGGCGAGGGCGCGGAGGACGCCGGCGTCCCCTGTCCAACCTGCGGCCGGCCCCTACCCTGACGGAAGCGCCCAGTGGGGTGTTCCCCCTCAGTCCACCCGCACCGATGCCGCAGGCCTGGCGTGCGGCCTCACGGCACATCCACGCCGCCCGTCCCCGTATACTCACGTGTAGTTCTGCCATCACGCGCTTCAGGTTGACCCGCCCCTGGGTCAGCCGGCTGGCTCCCAGGTTCGGCGCCGCACGCGCCCCCGACTCCGTTCGTGGGCCGATGTGCGGCAGGGTGCGACGCGAGCGGGACCCACGAGCCGAGCCACCCGAAGCTGAGCACGCCTGCCAGGCCGAGGATGAGACTGTGACGTTGACCGCGCCGCCACCGCTGGCTACCTACCTTGCGCTGGTCGCGGCGATCGTGGCCGTGCTGGTGCTCGCCATCGGCCGGCTCTCGCCGCGGCAGCCCTCCCCGGCCAAGGGGCGCCCCTACGAGAGCGGCGTGTCGGAGCCGATCACCACGCAGACGCGCTGGCCGGTGCGGTTCGCGCTCGTCGGCATGCTCTTCCTCATCTTCGACGTCGAGGCGCTCTTCTTCTACCCGTGGGCGATCATCCTGCGCGAGCTCGGGTGGGGCGGCCTCCTCGCCGTGGCGAGCTTCTTCATTGTCCTGGTCGTGGGCTACCTGTTTGCGCGGGCGCGCGGCGCGCTGGAGTGGCGATGAGCGAACCCCTGCCCATGTACGGCGGCCCAGCCGGGAAGACCGGCACGCCCGGCTACGTGCTGAGCAAGCTGGAAGACTGGGGGCGGAGCGCGTCCGTCTGGCCGGTCACCTTCGGGCTTGCCTGCTGCGCCATCGAGATGATGGCCGCCAGCGCGGCACGGTTCGACCTCGCCCGCTTCGGCTCCGAGGTCTTCCGCGCCTCGCCGCGGCAGGCCGACCTGATGATCGTGGCCGGCCGCGTCGCGCAGAAGATGGCCCCGGTCCTGCGCGAGATCTACGACCAGATGCCCGAGCCGAAGTGGGTCATCGCCATGGGCGACTGCGCCTCGTGTACGGGCGTCTTCAACAACTACGCGCTCGTCCAGGGCGTCGACAAGCTCGTGCCCGTCGACGTCTACATCCCCGGCTGCCCACCCACGCCGGACGCGCTGCTCGACGGCATCGTCAAGCTGAAGCAGCGGATCCTGCGCGACAGCCGGACGCGCCACGGCGTGCAGACGGGGCCAGGAGTGGGGATTGCGCGGTTGACAGGCAGGGAGGAGCCCGCCGCCCGGTGACGGTCGCCCCCGCCAGCCTGCAGGCCGCCTTCCCGCACGCGGAGCACGGCGTGTCGGCCGACGGCATCCCGTTCGTCCAGGTGCCCGTGGGAGAGATCGTGGACGCCGTCCGCCGCGTGCGGGACGAGCTGGGCCATGCCCGCTTCGTCGACCTCACTGCCGTCGACCACCTGACAGGTGCCGAGCGGTTCGAGCTGGTCTACCTCTTCTCCTCCATGGAGCAACGCACCTACCTGCGGCTGAAGACGCGCACCCACGCCGAGGCGCCCAGCATCACGCCCAGCGTGCCCGCCGCGAACTGGTACGAGCGCGAGGTGTTCGACCTCTTCGGCGTGCGGTTCGTGGGCCACCCGGACTTGCGGCGCATCATGCTGCCCGACGACTGGCAGGGGCACCCGCTGCGGCGCGACGAGCCGCTCGGCTCCGAACCCGTCGACTTCACCGTGACGCGGAGGGTGTATGGCAGCGACTGACGCCACCCGTCTCCGGGCCCGGGTGCCAGGCGGCGGAGGCACCGCTCCCGAGCCCCAACCCCCGATGCCCGACGCCGAGCGGGAGCTCCTGCACGTCAACATGGGGCCGCAGCACCCCTCCACCCACGGCGTCCTGCGGCTCGAGCTGGTGCTGGATGGCGAGGTCGTCGTCTCGTGCCGGCCGGTCATCGGCTACCTGCACACGGGCATCGAGAAGACCTTCGAGGCCAAGCTGTACGTGCAGGGGGTCGTCCTGACCGACCGCATGGACTACCTCAACCCGCTCGGCAACAACCTGGCGTACGCCCTCGCAGTGGAGAAGCTGTTCGGCTGCGAGATCCCCGAGCGGGCTACCGTCCTGCGCGTGCTGCTGGCCGAGCTGACGCGCCTCGCCTCGCACCTGATGTTCGTGGGGTCCTACGCCCTGGACCTCGGCGCGAGCTCGCCCTTCCTGTACGTGTGGCGCGAGCGGGAGACGATCCTGGACTTCTTCGAGCGCATCAGCGGCGCACGCATGATGACCTCCTTCATCCGCCCGGGCGGGCTGGCGCGCGACGTGGAGGCCGCCATCCTCGCGGCCATCGCGCGCTTCCTGGAGGCGATGCCGGGCTACGTTGACAGCTACGAGGAGCTGCTCACGGAGAACCCGATCTTCCGCGAGCGGACCGAGGGCATTGGGGTGCTGACGGCCGAGGACGCCCTGGCGCTCGGCGCCACAGGGCCAGTGCTGCGGAGCACCGGCGTGCCGCTGGACCTGCGCAAGACGAACCCGTACTGTGGCTACGACTCCTACGCGTTCGGCGTACCGACCGGCACGGTCGGCGACTGCTACGACCGCTACCTGGTCCGCGTGGCGGAGATGCGGGAGAGCGTCAAGATCTGCCGCCAGGCGCTGGACCGCCTGCCCGAGGGGCCGGTGCAGACGAGCGACCGCAAGGTGGTGCCGCCGCCGCGCGAGGAGCTCGCCCAGAGCATGGAGGCGGTCATCCACCACTTCAAGCTGTGGACGGAGGGGATGAAGCCACCCGCCGGCGAGGCGTACGTGCCGGTGGAGTCGCCGCGGGGTGAGCTGGGGTTCTACGTCGTGAGCGATGGGACCGGCCGGCCGGTGCGCGTGCACGAGCGGGCGCCTTCGTTCGCCAACCTGCAGACGCTGCCGACGATGGTCGAAGGCGGCCTGGTTGCCGACGCGGTGGCCTGCATCGCCAGCGTCGACCCGATCATGGGCGAGGTGGATCGGTGAGCGTGCCCCACCCCGGCGTGGTGGGCGATGCCACGACCAACCTGCCCACGTCGCCCGTGCCGACGGCCAGCCCGAGCCTCTCCGAAGCCACGCGCGAGCGCATCCGGCGGCTGGCCTTCGCCTACCCCGAGCGGCGCCCCGCGCCGCTGCCGGCGCTGAAGCCCGCCCAGGCGGAGGCGGGGTACTTGCCAACCCCCGTGCCCGCGGACGTGGCCCACCACGTGGGCGGTCCCCCCGCCCGCGCCGCCGACCTGGCGTCCCTCGAAACACCTCCCACAGCCGAGCCGCGCGGCA
>CAYSYM010000034.1:0-41283 GCA_964435115.1 uncultured Chloroflexota bacterium
GCCCAGGGCCACCAGGCGCGGAGCAGGCGCCGGAGGCCCACGCGGCTGGGCGGCTGGACGACCACGGTGAATGGGAACTGCATCGGCGACCTCCCGTGCTGGGGCGATTCCGTTCGCCTCCAGCTTCGCGAGCGCCGATTACTTCCCAGCTACGACGGAATTACTCCAGAGCTAATCCTCAGTTACTTCGCGCCGATTTCGGTGCTTGACCGACGAGCGACGATCGAAGCGTGCCAACACCATTACTTCTGAGTTACATGTGAGGCAGGCGTTGCAGCACGAGGTGCAGGAGATGCTTCGGGGCAGTTCGCGCCTGGGAGGCGCCGGTCGCAGCCGACCGCCCGGCCGACGGTCGGTGCCGGGCTCTCCGGGTTGCGGGAACACCTCGTGGAGCACCACGAGGCGACGGAGCACCGGCGCAAACGCGCATTGCGGCGACGGCGCCGAGACGACTCACAAGCCCCCAGGAATGTATGGCCCGCCACGGCGACCCTGTATGGGTCGGGCAAGGACCATCGCCGGGCGGTCTTGTGGGTCCGTAGCCGAGGTCGTGCGACCGATGGCGCCCTCCCGACCCGTTGATCGTTTAAATCATTGAGAATTAGGTGCGGTCGACGAGGCGGAGCGGGCGTGAGCTACTAAGGAGGAAGGCGGTGTTCAGGCAGATCATGACACCCCTCGACGGCTCACCGCCGCCCGAGCGAGCGCTCCCGTACGCCGCCCAGGTCGCCGCCGTGACCGGCGCTTCCGTCCACTTGGTGCGCGTCGTCGAACCCCCGATCGCTGACAGCACCACGGCTGCGCAGCCGGCCGCACCGAACGCGGCCGAGGCGGTCCGGGCGGCGGCGCAGGCGGAAGCGGCCGACTATTTGGACGCCGTGCGCGCACGGCCGGAACTGGGCGGCATCCAGGTCCAAGTGCAGGTACCGGTCAGCAGTCAGCCCGGCGCCGCGGCGGCGACGCTACTCGACTACGAGCGTGGCGCCGGCATCGACCTGGTGGTCGCCACGACGCACGGTCGGACCGGCCTGGACCGCTTCGCCCTGGGCTCGGTCGCCGCGCGCCTGCTCCGCTCCGGCACCGCTTCGCTGCTCCTGCTGCGCGCCTTCGGCCAGCCCGTGAGTCTGACCGAGGTGGTGGTCCCGCTCGATGGATCCGTTCCGGCCGAGTGGGCGTTGCGGGTGGTGGACGAGCTGGGCGGGACGGTCGTGCGCGAAGCGACGCTGCTCGAGGTGATCGCCCGGGAGGAGCGGCCGCAGGCGGAGGGCTACCTGGCCTCGGTCGCGGCGCGGCTGCAGAAGGCCGGTCTGACGTACCACCCACGGGTGGAGTCGGGCGATCCGGCGCAGGCGATCCTCGACGTGGCGGGCGACACGCGGCTGGTGGTGATGGCGACGCGCGGGCGGACCGGCCTGACGCGCTGGCCGCTGGGCACCGTGGCCGACCGCGTCGCTCACAGCGGCGCGGTCAGCGTCTGGCTCGTGCGCGCGGAGTGGGAGCCGAACAGCGGGTGACGTTCGCGCATGGCCGCAGGTCGAGCCTCATGGGCGCGCTGTCCAGGTCCTGCCCGTGGCGTGAGCAACGGCCGCCGGGAGCCCGCCTTCCGTAGATCGACCGGCTACGGCATGAGGAGCGCGAGGACAGCCCCGAGCGCGAGGGCCGGTACGTAGGGGAATGTCCGCTGCCCGCGTCGCCAGGCTATGAGGGCGAGAGCGGCACCGGCGAGCGCGGCCCACCAGGCCGTCCAGAGCGCGAACTGCCATCCCTGCCAGACACCGATGGCGCCGAGCAGGAGCGCATCGGCCGGGCCGAACCCGCCGCGCCAGACCAGCGGCGCCAGGAGCAGCCCGCCGACCGTGAGACCGAGCAGGCTCAGCCGCAGCGCGTCCCACCCGGACACGGCCGCGACGAGCAGGCCGCCGACGATTCCCCCGAAGGTGACCCAGGCGGGTACCTGCCGCCGGCGCAGATCGGTGGTCGCGGCGATGGCCAGCAGAACGAGCACCACAGGTGTCGCCAGCGCTCCCCAGGCCACAATCATCCCTTGCCGTCCCGCTGATTCTCGTCGCCCGCGCCGGCCAAGGCCCGCGCCTCCAACTCCGCGCGAATCCGATTGAACAGCTCGACCGTCTCCGGCTCCGGCTGGTACTGCTCCGGGTCGTCATTGGGGTCACTGGGATCGGCGTAGGCCTCCCGCAGCGCCTGTCGGAGATGGCGATCCTCGCGGATGAGCGAGCTGAGGTCGCCGAGTCGCTGATAGCAGCGATAGAGTTCGCGCGCGACGTCCTCGAGCGTCGGCTCGGCCTTGAGCAGGTTCTTGTAGAGCGGGACGGCCAGGGCCGGCTGCCCCTCCTGGAGATACAGGCGTGCCAGCCGCTGCGTCGCCCGACAGTACTCCTCTCGGTAGCGGTCGCGAGGAGAGATCCCGCTCTCGCCCCGCTCGTCGATCCAGTCGTAGAACCGGGTGCTGCGCCCGGAGAGGAGGTCTCCGTGGTACAGGGTGCGAGCCTGCTCGAGCGCCAGCTTCGCCTCATCGGAGGGGAGCTTCGTCGCGCTGCGGCAGAGTGCGAGGAACTCCGCGGCATCCGACCAGACCAGGGTCGGGTCGAGCCGGCAGGTGCCGTCCCGCTCGCAGCGCACCACGTCGGCGGTGAGCCCGGTCACCTGGCGCGCGAGGAGTCCGCGCAGCCGCGCCATCGCCACCCGCATGCGGTTGGCGGCACGCTCCTCGTCGATGTCCGGCCAGACGGCTGTGAGCAGCTTCTCCTTGGACGCGGCCATGCCCGGTTGACAGGCCAGGAAGGCGAGGACCTCCCAAGCCTTGTATGCGCCGCCCTCCTCGCCGACCGGCTGGATCTCCTGCTCGCCGCTCCGCACCACGAACCCGCCCAGGCAGCGGATCTGAAGCAGCGACCCGTTCCCCGGCACCTCCTCGCTCGGCCCGGCCCGCGCCGCCTCGGCGGGCGACGGCGCCACCAGAGCCTGTTCCCTCGGCACCGCCGCGGCGGCTGGCATGGCGACTATAGGGGCCTCCACGGCATTGACTGACGGCGCGGCGTCGGCGAGTGGCTCGACGTCGACCAGCGCCATGGGATCCGGCTCGGCATCCGCTGCCTCCCGAGCCACCGGCCGGTCTTCGGGCTTCGCAGCCGCCTCGCGGCCATGCTCGCCTGCGGGCGCCTCGTCGGGCACCGCCGCCGGCTCATCGTCACAAACCACCTCGGCATCCGGCCCCTCGTCTGCTGCCGACCACTCCAACTGCTGCGCGAGCGCGCCGTTCGCATCGGCATCGACCAGCTCCTCGTCGCCGCTTGTCGGCGGCTCCTCGTCGGGCGGTGGTGCGCCCGCTCCGGGCTCGTCCAGGTCTGGCGCCGCCCCGGCGGCTGCTCGCCACCGGCCGCCGTACGCCTCACGCGTCAGCCGGACGAGCTCGTCGAGGCGCTCGGCCGAGACGCGGAACCCGCGCAGCCGCACCGGCTCGCGGCCCTTGACGCGCAGGAGGAGCTCGCCGCTGCCGAGATCGGCCGCCTCGGGCCTCCCCAGCAGGTGGATGCTCTCGTCGTCGTCCAGCGTCTGCAGGACGAGCCGCGTGGTGAAGTGCGGCAGCACCTCCTCGCCGAAGGCGCCGGACTCGCTGGTCGCGGCCAGCAGCCGGACGCCGTGGGGCGGGCCGTGCGCCCCGATCAGCTCCAGCGTCGTGCCGTCGTCCTCCAGGGCGTCCAGCTCGCCAAGCACGAGCACCAGCTCTGGCTGGTCGGGGCTCGGTTGCCAGCCCGGCGCGCCGTCGGCCTCCGTGGACCGTATGCGGCGGACCAGTTCTGCGCGGAGCCCCGCGAGGACCGCTCGGACCCCCGCGTCGTCCTCCGGGTCGATGGCCTCACCGCATTGGTGCGGCAGGTCGACGAGCTGCCGCGGCAGCGTCCGCCGGCTGGCGATCATGGACAGGCGCAGCTCGTCCGGCCGGCACCGGGCGGCCAGCGCCGCCACCAGGGTGGTCAGGACCACGTCCGTGCCCCCGCCCGGCAAGCCGGCGACGAGGACGTGGCCCAGAGCACGCCAGTTGGCGTAGACCGTCTCGCGGCTCGGCGCCACGCCGACGGCGAGCAGCGCGAGCGGATCGGCGGGCCGGTCGGCCCCCGGCGTGAGTAATCCAGCAATCTTGAGGCCGGTGAGCCGCCAGACCACATCTCGCTCGGCGGTCACGGTAGCCTGGGCGGCGCCGCCCAGGCGGGCGGCGAACGGGGTGGCCAGCTCCAGCAGGCGCGGTTGCTCGGCCAGGCTGGCCCGGAGGAGCAGGGTGACGGCGTTCCGCCCCTGGTAGGCGAGGGCGACCACGGCGGTGTCGACCGCCTCCTCGGCCAGGAAGCGGCGGGCCTGCTCGGCCACCACCACGGCCGGCTCCACCTCGCCGCCGTGCAGTCGGTGCGTCAGCACCCGCGCCAATTCCGCCTCGGCGCAGTCGTCGCCCGGCGCCGGCTTTGGCTTGGGCGCAGGCGGGATCGGGGGCTCGTCGAGGCTGCGCCGGACCCGCCGGCGCATCAGGAGCGCCGCCCCGCCAGCGAGCGCGGCCGCGGTGAGTCCGGCCGCGCCGTAGACCAGCGGCGACGGCGCGCCGTCGCCGCCTTGGGCAGCGGGCTCGGGCTCCAACGCCACTGCGGGGGTCGCGTCCGCGGTCGGAGCGGGGGCGGTCGCCGTAGCCGCCGGGGTGGGACTGGTCGGGACGGAGGTGGGCTCGGCTCGGCCGATGGGCGGCGGGCTGGTGACCGGCGACGGACTGGCGGGCGCAGGCGTCGGCTCCGGCGGGCTGGTGGACGTGGGACTCGCGGTCGGGCTGGGCGGCGCGGCCGCAGGGGGCGCTGGGGACGGCGCGGGCGGCGCCGGCGCTGCGGGTGGCGGGGCGCCCGGAGCGGCTTGGGAGCCGGGCAGCCGCAGCCGCAGTCCCGGCCAGATGAGGTCGGGGTCCGCGAACACGCGGCCATCCACCCGTGCCGTCCCGCGGTTGAGGTCGAAGAGCTCGGGCCAGCGGGCTTCATCCCCAAGGAGCCGCGCCGCGATGCCGCGCAACGTATCGCCCGGCTCGACGACGTAGTACGTGCAGCCATCGGCCTGCTCGACCGCGCGGCTCGGTAGCGGGACCAGTAGCACCCAGCCGGGATTGATGACCCCGGCCTGAGTGAAACGGCGGCCGTCCGGCATCACCCGCCCGGCGTTGGCGGACACCAATCGCGGGAACTCGTAGCCCGTGCCGTAGAACCGCTCGCTGATCGCCCACAAGGTGTCGCCCGGTTGGACGGTGTACTCAATCGTCCCCTGCTCCTCGCCGCTCTGCGCGGCGGCCACCTGTGCCGCCGGCGCACCGCCGGGCGACGCCGCGACCACGACCGCCACAGTGGGTTCGAGGGAGGCGGCCGACACGCTCGCCGGCGAGCGGACAGCGAGGTTGACGACGACGATCGCGACGAGCGCGCCGTCGACGACTCGCCGCACGATCGGCAGCGTGACCCGATCGGAGAGGGCACGCAGAGCCCGGACCCAGGCCGCGCCACGAGTGAGCGCGTCGGCGAGCCCGACCAGCAGGCGCAGCACGAGCGAGGCGACGATCCAGAGCCAGACGAGCCAGGCTGCTGACGTCAGGACGTACGCCACGACCTCCGGGGGTAGGTACGAGCCACGCAGGGTGGCGGAGATCACGTCCCAGCTGGGCAGGCGCTCCGGCAGGTGGGGAGGGCCGGCGACCCGATACAGGACCAGGGCGCAGGCCGCCAGGCCGACCAGCAGCCAGGCGAGGCCGAGCCAGGCCTGCCGGTGCTCCCTCTCCTCGATGCGGCTAATCGCTGCCATGCGTCCGCTCCCCTCGCCTCGCTCAGCGACCTGTCAGGACGGGCTGGACCTCCTGGACGCGGTAGCCCGCCTCGTAAGTCCGCCGGATCGGCGGCAGCGGCTGCGGCGGCCCGCCGTTGACGCGGTATTCGGCGGCGTACTCGACGGTCAGCCGCACGGGGAAGCCGCCCGGGAACCGGAGCGAGGAGTACTCGTAGGTGTGCTGGATGTCCGACGCTTGCGGGTAGGGCTTGCCCAGCGACCGCGTCACCAGGCTTGCCCCGTCGCCGAAGCTCCACTCGTACCTGGCCGCCCACACGCGCACATCCACGGTGATCGAGCTCCCGCGCCGACGGGCATCATCGGCCGGGACCAGCTCCACCGGTACCTCGGCGCCCACTGCCGGCGGGATGTCTACCGTGCGCGAGGTGCCGAATGGTTGGCCGTCATAGCCCTCGACCCAGAACCAGCCGGGCAGCGCCACTAGGCCGAGCGACGGGTTCATGCGGATCTGGATATCCGGCAGCGGCACGTGCGAGAGCGCGTCTAGCGCAACCTCCCGTGGGTCGATGGTGATCCCGCCGCCAGCTGGGACCGCGACTGGTGGCGGGGCGCCGGCCGGGGGCGCCCCGAACCGGATGCTGTTGGGATTCGTACCGCGAGGGATCCAGACGAGGCCGCCGAACTGCCCATCGGTGTACACCAGGTAGGGGTCCTCGTTCGGGTGCTGCTGGAGCTGTGTGACCCACGAGTCCCGGGTTGCCGAGCTGATCATGGGTGGCGTGAGATCGATCTGGCGGCCATCGGCGTCTTGATGGTGGATGCCCGTCGGATCGGTCCAGGTGCGCTCGCGCGAGGCCGTGCTCGCTGTGGCCCCAGAGGAGCCGCCAGATGTTGCCGGAGCGCCACTCACACTGGAACTCCCTGCCACCACTGGGCGGGCACCGATGCTGGGCCGCGCCGAGCCGGGCGAGGTTGCTGCCTGCTGGACGCCCGGCGCCGTTTGCCGCACCTCAATCTGCACGTAGACCCCATCCGGGCGGCTCTCCACCGTGGTCCGGATCGTGGTCCGCAGTTCATTCTCGTGAGGCTTGGGCCGTCCAGGGTCCGGCGGGTCGTCGGCCCACGTAGGTGTTGGCGTGAGCAGCGATATCCCGAGCGCGACCGTTGTTAACAGGACCCCAAGTTTGCTAATCGTGTCGCGCGCCATCGACGACCTTCCAGTTGCCGTTGATCTTTCTCATCTCAAACGAGATCTTTTCCGTGGCCGGCGGTTCCTTGGTCGGGAGTTCTTGCTTCGTGACGGGATCCACGAAGATGCTGCGGTTCAGATACTCGTCGTAGATGACGGCGTGATCGGCCGAGACCTGAACGAAGGCGATCCGATGCTGGGCCTCAAGCTTGGCCGCCCTACCCTGGGCCTTCAGGTCGCGGATCTGCTGCTCCTGCCTGGCGAGCTCCGTTCCCGACATCACCTCACTCAAACGTGAGGTGTCGAGATTCAGATAAGCTTGTGTCAGAACGTCCCAGTATCGGAGATAGGCCTCTTCGATCTCCCGCTCCAAGGGCGAACTCGCCACCGGGAGCCCCGTCGGAGAGGCCGCGACCGTTGGCGCGGCGGCCGCAGGCGCTGCCGGCGTGGCTGCGGCGGGAACCGTGGGGGACGGCGCCGCTGCGGGCGGGGTCGCGGCTTGCGCCAGTGCGGGCGTGGTGGCCGTCGGCTCGATGCCGACGCGCGGCCGGAGCTGCCGGTCGAGCAGGAACGCGGCGGTCAGCACGACGAGCACCACCGCGAGTAGCACCAACCCAACCGCCCAGTAGGGACGCCGAGGCTCCGTGCTCACATCCGCACCTGCCTGTGTCTCTCCCAGGGTCTCATCAGGACTCATGCGCACCTCCTCTTGCCCTACCGGTTCGGCCGGTCGATGCCGTAGCGCACCTCGGCTGGGGCCGTGGCGCTCACCCGCACGCTCGTGATCCCGGCCAGGCGCAGGAAACTCGTCGGCACCTCGCGGCTGGCCTGGACCACCACCCGCTGCGGCTCGACGGCGATCGTCGCCGCCAGGCCCCGACCCTGGCTGGCCGCGTACTCGGCCGCGACCTGGCGGGCGGCGGCCTGATCGAGCACGACGGTCGCGCCCGAGCTCGCGCGGTAGGCCTGCTGGTCGACCTGCATCGCTCCGGCCCGCGCCGCCGAGTCGGCCACGTTCTGCAGCTCGCGCCGGGCGTCGAAGACGATGCCCGCGTCGACGGCCAGCCCCACGACCGACAGGAAGAGCGGCAACATCACCGCCGCCCAGACGATCGCCTGGCCGTCCTGCGCGCTCCGCGACCTACGCCCCAATCTGGAACACCAACGCAGCAGCCGCCCGCTCACGGCTGACCTCCTGCCGGCCGACGGCTGCGGTAGAGATCGGTCCGCTCCAGGTGGTCACTCGCCAGTGACACGCGCGCCCACCCGAGGAGCGGCAGGTCGTCCAGGCCCACCTCGTAGCGGGCCGCGGCCCGGACCTGGCCACCCCGGGCCAGGCCGCCGGGGTCGACGGCGAGCTGGAGCGAGCCGTTCGTCAGGCGGTAGCCGCCGGCCACCTCCTGGCCTCGCGCGAGGCCGTGGGCCACAGCCTCGGCCGGGCTATTGGCCGTTGCGGCGGCGCGGGCCGCCTCGCGGGCCACCGCGCTCACGCCCATCTGCGCCTGCGTGACCCGGCCGACGCCGACCACGCCGAAGGCGAGCACCAGGAGCAACGGCACGACCAGGGCCGTCTCGACCAGGGCGCTGCCGTTATGCCCGGCGTGCCACCCACGAGTGACGTATTGCCGCCAGCTAGCTCCCCGGCCCGACACGGAACCGCTCCTTGCTCACGACCGCCCGCGCCCCGAGCGGCAGGCTCGCGTCGGCCACCCAGGGGATGATCGTCCGCAGGCGCCCCTGGGCCTCGACCGCGACCGCGTCGCCCCGGTCGCTCCCCCGCACCGCCACGGCGCCGGCGCTCTGGCCCAGTCCCGCACGCAGGAGCGCCTGGGCGTGGGCGACCCCGTCGGCGACCGTCCGGTCCTCGGCGGCGGCCACCCGCGCCCCGTCCTGGACCGCTCCGGTCACGACGTTTTGCGCGTGGTAGTACAGCGCGAACTGCACCAGCCCGATCGCGACCATGAGCAGGACCGGGAAGGCGACGGCCACCTCGACCATCGCCTGGCCGCATTCAGCGCGCCGCGCCGCTCGGCTCCCCGGGCGCATCCCGGCGAACATCTCTCTACCCGCCGATCCCCTGGATCTTGCCCAGGATGTTCTGGAACACCTGCGCGATGCCGCCGCCGAGCGCCTGCACCGCCGCCATCGCCACCACCGCGATGAGCGCGGCGACGATGGCGTATTCCACCATCGACTGCCCCGCCTGTCCGGCGGCCAGCCGACGGCCGAGGCCCTGGAAGATCAGCAGCAGCCTCACGTACACCACCATGACTCGTTCCCACATCCCCGTCACCTCCATCATCTGACTCCTTTCCTTGGAGAGAGTGCCGGCGCCGCCCGACGGGTCACGGAACGGCGCCCCGCCTCACCCACCGAGCCGCAGCAGCTCCACCGCCGCCGGGACCAGCAGGACCACGAAGAGGACGGGCAAGATGAACAAGGCAACGGGCAGGATCATCCGCACGCTCGCCTTGCCGCCCTCCTCGACGATCCGCAACCGCTTCTGCTCGCGCAGCGCCTCGGCCTGCGCCGAGAGGGTCTGCACCAACGGGATCCCCTGCTCGTGGGCCGCCCGCAGCTGGCCGACGACGGCCGTGAGCTCCGGCACGGCGTTGCGCTCCGCCATCGCCCCGAGCGCCTCCACGACCGAGCGCTGGCCGAGGGCCATCTCGCGCACGGCGTGCTGCAGTTCCCGCGCGACCGTGCCCTGGCTCTGCCGGGCCACGAGGCCGAGCGCCTGCTCGAGGGCCAGGCCCGCCGAGGTGGCGATGGTAAGCATGTCGAGCAGGATGGGCAGTTCCATGACCGCACGCGTGCGGCGGGCCGCGAGCCGGCGGTCGAGCTCCGCGTCCGGCAGGAGGAAGCCGGCGATGAACCCGACCAGCCACAGCCAGACCGGCCAGACGCCGAACGGCACGATGCCGAGCGCGTTCATGAGCGGGCAGACCCCCAGGCCGATCAGGCCCGCGATCGCCTTCTCGCCCAAGAACTGGATCGGCTCGACGCCGGGGCGCGCCACCTGCAGCTTCCGCTCAAGCTCCTGCCCACCGAACACGCCGAACCGCCCGAGCGTCGCCCGGAGCAGGCGCCCGAGATCCTCGACCACCGGCCGCAGCATGCTCTCCAGCAGGAGCGAGGCGAAGATCGGCCGCACGTCGCGCCGCTCGAGCTCCATCCTGATGCGCTCGTCGACGTCGAGCCGCCGCAGGCGCTCGGCGAGGTCCGGCTTTGGCCGGCCGATCGGCTGGGCGGTCAGGAGCAGATAGGCGCCCAGGCCGAAGAGGAGCGGCCAGATGAGCACGCGCAGCTCGAACGCGCTCGGGTCGACGTGGAAGGGCAGCGCGAAGGGCGTCATGGCCGCAGCACCCGTTCCTCGCCGGGGAGGCGCGTCATCCAGAGCATGCCGGCGTAGCCCAGCGCGACGCTGGCCACGCAGCCGGCCAGCAGCACCTGGCCCCACCAGTCGTTGAAGAGCGCCAGATACCCCGGGTTGACCTGGCGGATCGCGATCAGCACGACGAGCGGGACGGCGGCGACGATCCGGGCCGAGAGGACGTTGCGCGCCTGGTAGGCCCGCAGCTCCTGCTGTACCCGGAGCTCGGCCCGGGTCGCCTGGGCCAGGCGGTCGAGCACCTGGCTCACGTTGCGGCCGCCGAGGCGGTCGTTCAGGAGGAGGGTGGCCGAGACGACGTCGAAGACCGGGTCGGCCAGGCGGTCCTGCATGTCGGCGATCGCCCTGGGCAGCCCGGCCAGCCGCATCTCGCGCGCCAGTCGCGCGAACTCGGGCCGCAGCGTCTCCGGCCCGCTCTGGGCGAGGGCGACGAGCGCCTCCGGGACCGAGAGGCCGGTGCGGATGGCGTCCCGCAGCTGCCCGATCGCCTCGACGAGCGCGGCCTGGACGGCGGCGCGGCGGCGGTCGTGGCGGCGGACGTAGTAGGCGACCGGCGCGACCAGGCCGAGCGCCCCGGCGAGCACGCTGACGACGCCCCAGCCGAGGAGCAGCTGGGCGCAGACGCCGACGAGGAGGCCGGACGCGAGGGCGAAGCCGAGGAAGTCGCGCGGGGTGACACCGTGCAGCCCGGCGCGGGCCAGGAACTCCTCGAGGCCGCGCAACCGCCGCGGCCCGGCGTCGGCCGGGCGCGGGTTGGTGAGCGCCTCGTAGAGCAGGGCGACCCCCGCGCCGAAGGCGACCGAGAGCAGGACCGGGATCACGGCCGACACCTCCTTTCTGCGTTCACCCTACCCATCGCCAGTTACTTCTCGATTACTTCCCGATTACTCGGCCAATTACTTCTCAGTTACTTGGCCCGGGACGCGCGGACCGAACGCTCGGACGCCGCGGGCAGGGCGTACGGCACGCCCTTGGCCGCGATCTTGGTCAGGCAGCGTGGCTGGATGCCTGTCCAGAGCAGGCGGTCGCGCTCGGGGTCGAGCGCCCAGAGCTCCTGGCCGGTGATGACGTTGCCCTCCAGGCCGGCCACCTCGAAGATGCTCACCAGGCGGCGCCGGCCGGTGCGGGGCTCGAAGCGGAGCTGGAGCACCAGCTCGATCGTCCGGGCCACCATCTTGGTGAGGGCCTCGTTGCTCAGCCGCTCCTCGGCCATCATGGCCAGCGTCACGAGCCGGTCGAGGGCGTCGCGCGGCGAGTTACCATGGATCGTGGTCAGGCTCCCCTCGTGGCCGGTGTTCATCGCCATCAACAGGTCGAGCGCCTCGGGGCCGCGGGCCTCGCCGACCACGATCCGGGTCGGGCGCATCCGGAGCGCGTTCCTGACCAGGTCGCGGATGCGGATCTCGCCGACCCCCTCGACGTTGCCGGCGCGCCCCTGCAGGCCGACGCAGTCGGGGAGCTGGCGCTCGAGCTGGAGCTCGGCCACCTCCTCGACCGTCACGATCCGCTCGTCCACGGACGCGATCGAGGCGCCCAGGGCGTTGAGGAGCGTGGTCTTGCCGCTGCCGGTGGGGCCGCTGACCAGGATGTTGACCCCGGCCGCGACGGCAGCGTCCAGGAAGCGGGCGGCGGAGTCGGTCAGGGTGCCGAGCGCCACGAGCTGCTCGAGGCTGTGGGCCCGGAGGATGAACTTGCGGATGGTGACGCTGCACCAGCGGGTGGTGGCCGGCGGGATGGCCGCGTTGAGGCGGCTGCCGTCGGGGAGGCGGGCGTCGACCATCGGCGAGGACTCGTCCAGCCGGCGGCCGAGCGGGCCGATGAGGCGCTTCACGAGGGCGCGCAGCTCCTCGTCGTCGTCGAACATCAGGTCCGGCACCAGCCGCTTGCGGCCATCCTCGATGACGAAGATCCGGTTCGGGCCGTTCACGATGATCTCCTCGACGACGGGGCTGTCCATGAACGGCTGGAGGATGCCGAGGCGTAGCAGGCCGTCGAAGAGCCGGCGCTCGACCGCCTCCGGGTCGGCCAGCAGTGGGGCGTTCGTCGTCGCCGCCCGCCGCTGGTAGGCGGCCACCTGCTCGCGGATCAGGGCCCGGATGCGCTCCTCGTCCTCCGGACCGGGGGTCAGCAGCTGTCGCTCGCCCAGCAGTCGGCTCACCGCCGCCCGGACCTCCTCGCGGAGCGTCCGCTCGGCGGCCCGGTCCGTACTCGCGGCGACCCTTCCGTTAGGTGATGGGGGCGACACCGTCATAGCGTGCTCCTTGCTCGGCATGCGCACCATTCGAGGTGGCGGCCGCCGCCCGCGCCCAGGGCAGGCGCATCCTCGGCAGGATCCGGCGCCAGCGGGCTCGCCCGTCGCCGGTCGGCTCGGGCGGCAGGACGATGCTGCCGCCGTGCACCCGCTCGGCTAGGTCGAGCACCGCCCGCCCGGCTCGGCTGCGGGCCTCCAGGACGAGGGGCCGCTGCGCGGCCAGCGTCCGCTGGACGGCGCGGTGGTCGTGGGGGATGACCGCCGCCGCCGGCACGCCGAGCGCCCATTCGATCTCGGCGCGCCCGTGGTGATAGCGGCGGTCGTGGCGGTTGAGGATCAGGGCCAACTTCTCTCCGGGGACGGGCACGTGAGTCCTAAGCAGGCCGAGCGCGGTGCGGGCGTGCCACAGGCCGACCAGGTCGGTCGCGGCCACGAGCAGGACGTGGTCGGAGAGGCCCAGCGCCGCGCGGTGCAGCGCGGCCTCGGCGCCCAGGAGGTCGGCCCCGACGTCGAGCACGACGTAGCGGAAGCGCTGCCGCAGCTCGGCGACCAACCGCTCGAGGAAGCGGGGTGAGACGGCCGACCGCATCTCCGGCTTGGGCACGCCGCAGAGCACGGCGGCGTGCGGGCTGCGCGGTCCGAGCGGCTGGGTCTCCTGGGCGAGCGCCCGCTCCCACTCGCGTCGGGTGCTCGGCTCGGCGTGGGCGAGCATGTAGAGGTTCCGCGTGGGGTCGAGGTCGAGGTGCGCGGCGACGCTCGGCCCGAAGACATCGGCGTCGACCAGGACGGTCGGCGCGACCGCGCCGAGGGCGGCCGCCAGACTCACTGCCACCGTCGTCCGCCCCGGGCTCCCGTGCCCGCTGGCGAGCGCCAGGAGACCGAGCGCCGCCGGCGGGGGCTCGGCCTCGGCTGACGGCGCCTGGGCGTGGTCCGGCTCGGGCTCGGCCCGCTGCGGGGTCGGGTGAGGCCGCTCGCCGCGGATGGCGGCGAGCAGCGCCTGGCGCGCGCGCTCGGGGTCGGCCTCGAGCGGCAGGACGAGGCCGGGAAACGCCTGCCAGCGCTCGGCGTCGGGGTCGGGCGTGAGCAGGACGAGCGGGACGCGCGTCCGGGCCAGCTCGGCGAGCGCGCCGTCGGTCAGGCGATGCAGGTCGGCCGCGACGAGCACGGCGTCGGCGCGCCCGGACTCGACGCTGGCCAGGAGCTGGTCGGCGGCGAGACAGCGCTCGGCGACGACGAAGTCGCCCGACTCGCCCAGTGCCGGCAGCAGGAGCCGCTCGCGCTCGGGGTCGCCGAGGCCGACGGCCAGCCGGAAGAGCGGGAGGAGGCCCCCCTCGTGGGGTCCGGTCGACGGGCCGTTATCGTTGGGAGGATAGTCCGCCTGTCCTGCCATCGGCGCTCACCTACTGCGGCGGCAGCAACGCCACGTCGAGCTCGCCGGCCCATTTCGCCCGGGCGAGCTCGACAGCCTGTTCCGGTGTGACGACGACCGTGACCCAGCTGATCGGCCCCTGAGCGGCGGGGCGACCGGCCGCATCGGCCGAGGTGGTCGTGTTGATGGCGCCGAGGCGCTCCTCGTGGCCGACGTCGTAGGCGGTCACGCGCGGCAGGACTACGGTGGTGCGCGCCTCGGGCTTGCCCTTGTCGATGGTCAGGAGCACCTGGACCGCATCGCCGGGCCGCAGGCGGCCGCCGACGGCCGACTCGGCGCTGACCGGGATCGTCAGGGCCAGCTGGTTGGGGCCGAGCGTCGGGCGGCTCGACACCTCGGCGCGGACGAGCAGCTGCTGCGCGTGGACCGGCTCGGCGAGCTGCCGGCCGACCAGCTGGCTCAGCTCCTCGGCCGGGACGGCCGCCTGGTAGATCGTGTCGTCGACCCGGACGCGGGCGACGGCGAGGTCGCCGGCGCCGAGCGTGGCGCCGGCCGGCAGGTCGCGCGTCGCGACCAGGACGGCGCGGGTGTCGGAGGCGGCGGTCCAAAAGGCGATCGAGCCACCGGTCGCCACCAAGAGCAGGAGGAGCCCGAACACGGCGCGCAGGTCGAGCCGGCGCGGCTGACGCAGCGCGCGGGTCGGCGACAGGATCGTGGTGCTGGCCATGGCGCTCACTCCGGACCTCGGGCGACACTCCAACTGCCGGACTCACGGCAGTTGGTAAATCCGCCGGCTATAATAGGCTAGAACGACCCCGCTGTCAACTTGCGTGGAGAAGTGAGGCATCGAATTATTTACTTCCGCTGCAAGCGCTGGTATACTGGCTCGTGCCGGCCCGGCCAGGGCCGCGGGACCAGCTGGGGCACCGTCAGACGGAAGCCAGACGGGAGCAGACGCGAGGATGGCCGAGGACAAGCCGGCACACGCGCGGACCTTGGCGGAGAAGCTGGACCACCTCTTTCGCACCGTCCACCCGCGCGACCGCGGCGAGTACAGCTTCGAGGAGGTGGCCGAGGCCATTCGCCAGCGCGGCGGGCCCACCATCTCGGCGACGTATCTCTGGCAGCTCCGCAAGGGCCTGCGCGACAACCCGACCAAGAAGCACCTGGAGGCGCTGTCCGACTTCTTCGGCGTGCCGGCGAGCTACTTCTTCGACGACCAGGCCGCGGCGCGGATCGACGCCCAGCTGGACCTGCTTGCCGCGCTCCGCGACGCCCAGGTCCAGCAGCTCGCGCTGCGGGCCGCCGGCCTCTCGCCCGACAGCCTTCGGGCGATCGCCGACATGATCGAGCGCGTCCGGAATCTCGAGGGACTGCCCGAGACGGCGGGGGATCGGGCGCCGCGGCGCGGACGCCCGTGGCACCGCTCGGGCGACGCCCCGTAGGGCGCCGCGCGGCACAGACGTTGCTCGTCACCGCCGCGCAGGGGCCGCCTGCAGGAGGAAAGGACAGAACGACATGGATCTCAAGCAGCTCCGCCGCCGCTGCGAGGCGAGGCTGCGGGAACTCGATCTCCCCGTACCCTTCGATGTGCGCGCCTTCTGCGACGCGCTCGCCCGCCGGCGGGGCCGCCCGATCCTGCTCCGCCCGGTCGCCAGCGGCACCGGCTGCTACGGCTTGTGGGTGGCCACGCCGGCGGAGGACATCGTCTTCTACGAGATGGGGACCAGCCCTCTCCACCGCGACCACATCATCCTGCACGAGCTCTGCCACCTCGCCTCGGGCCACCGGCCGGTGCCCGCGTCGACGGCGGAGATCGCGCGGCTGCTGCTCCCCGACCTGCGGCCCGAGCTGGTTCAGTGCCTCCTGCAGCGGTCCAGCTATTCCAGTGACGACGAGCGCGAGGCGGAGCTCCTCGCGTCGCTCATCCTGGAGCGGAGCGTCGGCACGTCCCCTGCGGCTGCGCCGGTCCTGGATGCCCGGACGGCGGCGGCGCTCGGGCAGCTCGAAGCCACCCTGCAGGAAGGCGCCAGCTAGGAGGGGCGAGCCATGGCGCACGAACTGCTGACCTACGGACCGACGGTGCTGGCCTGGGCGGCGGTCGCCTACCGGCTGCCGGTCGTCTGGCACGGCTCGGGCGATCCGCCGCGACGGTTCTACTGGCTGACGCTCCTCTTCCTGGCTCTGGCGCTGACAGTGCTGCTGCCGCCGGTCTACCTGGCCAGCGACCGCCTGGCCGGCGTACCGAACCTGGCCCGTCTGCTGGCGCACGGACTGGTGCTGGCGACCGGGTGGGCTGTGCAGGCGTTCCTGCTCCAGCTGAACTATCCGGATGGATCGGCGTGGCGGAGGGTCCGCTGGCTGGGGTGGCTCACGGCCGGCGCGCTCGCCGTGATGGCCGTCCTGTTCGCCCTGGCGCCGGTCGACGACGACAGCCTGGAGTTCATGACGCGCTACGCCGATGCGCCCTTTATGCTGGAGTACTGGCTCGTCTTCCTCGCCTCCCTGGGGCTGGCGCTCAGCAACGTGGTCCGCCTGTCGTGGCGTTACGCCGACCTGACCGACCGGGTAGCCCTGCGCTTGGGGCTCCGGGTGTCGGCCGCGGGCGGCGTCGCGGGCCTCGGCTACGTCGCCCACGAGGGGTTCTACGCCACGGCGCGTCGGCTCGGCCTCGGCTATCCGCTGGGCGACAAGGAGATGCTCACGAGCGTCCTGGTCGCCGTCGCTACGAGCCTGATGATCATCGGCTCGACCATGCCCGCCTGGGGTCCGCGCGTCGGGATTCCCGCCCTCTATCGCTGGGTGGGCCGCTACCGCGCCTACCGGCGCCTGTATCCGCTGTGGCGCGCCCTCGTCGAGGCCACCCCCGAGATCGCGCTCCTGCCGCCGTCGTCGGCACCGATGGACGCCCTGACGGTCCGCGACCTCGGCTTCCGGCTCTACCGCCGCGTCGTCGAGATCCGGGACGGCCGCCTGGCGCTGCGGCCGTATCTCGATCCGGCCCTCGCCGAGGACGCCCGCACCCGGTGCCGGGCGGCCGGCGTGCCGACGGAGGCGGCGGAGGCGGTGGTCGAGGCGGCCTGCCTGGCCGCCGCGCTCCAGGCCAAGCGGCGGGGCCAGCCGGCGAACCCGACCCCGCCGCCGTTGCGCACGCTCGGCGGGGCCGACCTGAGCACCGAGGCGGCCATGCTCGAGCGGGTAGCCCGCTGCTACCGGCGCTCGCTGATCGTCCGCGCCGTCCTGGCCCGCCCGAAGCACCCGGACGGGACCGGGACCGACCCAGTCATCGAGATGGCGGGTCGACCATGACGATCCATGAGCGCGCCCAGGCCGAAGCTTCCACGCCGCCACGGCAGATGGGACGCCGCCGGCTCGCCCGCCTGGTCACGGAGGTGCTCGCGCCGGCGCCGACCGTGGCGCTCCTGCTGCTGGTGGTCGCCTGGCGCAGCGCGCCGTCCCCTGCCGAGGCCCTGCGGTGGGGGCTGCTCGCCGCCCTGTTCGCGAGCCTCGTCCCCTTCGCCTACATCCTCCGCGGGGTGCGCCGGCGGCGCCTGACCGACCACCACGTCGGCGTCCGCGAGCAGCGTCCCCTGCCGCTCCTGGTCGGGATCGCCTCGGTCCTGGTCGGGCTGGCGCTCCTGAACGCCTGGGGCGCGCCACGCGACCTCGTCGCCCTCGTCGCGGCGATGGCGGTCGGGCTGGCAACCTCGCTGCTGGTCACACTGGCCTGGAAGATCTCCGTCCACGCCGCCGTCGTGGCGGGCGCCGTTGTCATCCTCGTCCTCGTGTTCGGCCCGCCGCTGCTGGCCCTGGCGCCGCTCGTGGCGCTCGTCGGCTGGGCGCGCGTCGAGGTGGGCGACCACTCCACGGCACAGGCAGTGGCCGGGGCCGGCCTCGGCGCCGCGGTGGCGGCGGTGGTCTTCTCGCTGCTGCGATAGGACCAGGCAGATCCGAGGAGGCGGCGGTCCGGAGCGGCCGGATTGCGGCGTGGCTATCTTCCTGGCCCGGCCGTTGCCCGGTACACTTGTGGCAGTTGCATAGCTTGCATCCCTGAGCCGGGATTGGCGCCTAGGATTCCGCCTCAGCCACTGGGGGTCCGCGACCGAGCGCTGCAGCTCTTGCCGCCGGCAACAGGCACCTACTGGCACAAGACGCCCGAGGGGCAAGGCTCAGCGTTCCCGTGGGTCAGCCGCACCGGCCTGGTCGCAGCCCTGCTGGCGAGGGACCCCTGGGGGCATGGTCCTCTGCGCACCGCGATGGCGGCTTTCACTCAGCCGACGGCCGGCTGCGCGGCTGCGCTATGGAGCTGCCACTCTTGACTTCGTCGTCCCAGGTCTCGATTTGGCTGATCAGCCTGGAGAGACGGCCCGCCTCCGCGTTCCGCTCCATGTACTCCTGATATGCCTGGTAGGCCCGATCGATGAGTCCCTGGTACATGATGACTCGTGCATTGTAGGCGCTCAGCGCTCTCTCGGACGCCTCCCGGCCGTCAGGCGTCTGCCAGTCGCTCAGTTCGCGCCCCACGACGCACACGATCTCGATCGGCTCATTGGCCCGTCCCATGGCCGCCAAGAGCTTGCGCATTGCGCTCCAGTACTTCATGACCTGGTTCTGGAGCACGGGAGTGCTCAGCACGCGGTCCGCCTTCTTCAACTCGACGATAATGTGCTTGCCGGTAGCCGTCCGATACTTGATGTCCACGCGGCCAGCCCGCTCCTCCTCGGACAGTCCGGCGTCTATCTGCTCGAACTCCTTCTGCAGCGTGCTCTCCATGTACTCCGAGGTTGCGGCACGCTCCCAGGACGGATCGAGCAGCCAGAGGTGGTCGAAGAGGTGCTGCTGGATGGCCTTCTCCCGGGCGCTCTCCTCGACCTTCTCCCGCAGCGTCCTGATGACCTGGACTCTCTCCTTGGCGATCTGGTGGTACAGGCTGGCTTCGATGTCGTCCAGGTTGGTGAAGACCTGCACCAGGGCTTGCAGGTTCTCCGTGGAGATCTGCTCGAGCGCGTCCAAGTTCTCCTTGTAGCGCAGGCTCTCGAAGGCCAGGACCCCGTGGGCGAACAGTCGGCGGCGATCCTCTTCCCGCTCCAGCGCTATCTGATTGATCCTGCCGAACAGCCGCTCGGCGCGCCGGCGGGTATCCCCTTTCAACCCATCCAGCCATTCCCTGATGGCTGGGATCTCCTGCGCCTTCTGCGCCCCCTGACGGTTCCGAAGCTCGGTCCACTGGCTCTGAATGTGTTTCAGTTCGCGGTGGATCAAGGCCTTGAGCTCTTGGTAGCGCGGATCATCCTCGATGATGCGCTGGCGGCTCGTGGTAGCGATGTCTTCCCTATCGTCCAGGTCCAGGAAGTCCGCCTCAATCTCCCCCATGAGGTACTTGGTGTACATTCCACCTTCGGTGAAAGCTTCCAGGATGTCCTCCTGCGCCAGCTTGCCCCGCACGAGCACGGTGATCTTGTTGAGGTTTTCGTCCTCGTCCTGAAGAGAGCCCGATTCCGCGACGGTACCTATCCAGCCACTGACACGGTTCTCCGACCCGTTGATGCAGTTTGGCCGCTCCTCGGAATGTTCGAGCCTGGGGCACATTCCGGCGTATTCCGCACGACCGTTCCCGTACCACCAGACGTACTGCAGCTTGTTGAAGTACTCCCTATCGGCCACGCCGATGGCGCGACCATTTATGCGGACGTTGAATCGGTACCGGTCGCCGATGATGCTGAACCGCCTGGCCAGTCGCTTCCGGAGGGCGGCCTCCGCCTGGTAGATCGTCTTCTTGAGGTCCGTGAGGACGACGCGGGTCCCCTTCTCCAGGTCCACCACCTCCGGCGGCAACGGATCGGGGTAATAGGTGCCCTCCCCTCCGGCCTTGATCTTCTCCTCGATATCGGCCAAGACCATGCGGAAGGCGTTCCGGTTCCCATCCTCGACGGTGTGCACCTCGATCAGTCGGGCGACAGAGAAGAGAGACAGCTTGCCGATCCCCTTGCGTCCCATCACGGGCCGTCCCCATTTTGGGGTCACGGCGCCGTCCTTCTGCGCCCGTCGCTGGAAACCGACGTTGAGGTACTTGTTGTTGACGTCCTCCCGATCCATCCCGTGCCCGTCGTCCGTGATCCTGACGCAGCCACCCTGCGGGTCGACGTCGATGTCGACGTTCTCGGCGTCTGCATCCCAGGAGTTCGCGACGACCTCGGCAAGGACAGCCGGAACGTTGCTGTACAGGTTGATGCCCAGATGGTTGAGTACGTTCAGGCTGAGCGTCAGGGAGTAGGGGTGCTCCGGCGGCGCATCAGGCATTGTGCTGCCCCACATGCTGTTTGAGCGACCTCGCCACCGCACGGGCCAACAGCACCGGCACGGCGTTTCCGATGAGGCGCCCAACGCGTTTGAAATAGATCGGCTCTTCCGGCGCCACGAACTCGTATCCGGGGGGGAAGGTCTGGAGCAATGCCCCTTCGCGGAGCGAAAGAGCCCGATCCTGCTCGGGGTGTCCGAAACGACCGCTGCCGAAGCCGTAGAATTGGGTGGTGATCGTCGGGCCTAGTTCGTCCCACTCCATGCGGCCATAGACAGAGGGGTACGTTTTCCCGGTCTCGGCCTTGTGGCACGCCGCGATCAGGTCTTCATCCCAGTCGCGCCACGTACCTCCCGGCTTCGACTTCCGGATACGCTTTGAGTTGATGTCGCTCAGTCCCGATGCCGCGTGGAGCCGATCGCGTGGGTCGGTTTGTCCCACTGCCAGAGCCGGCATGCGATCAATGGTTTCCCTGACCGTTGCGTAACTGTCTTCGCAGTGAGTGGAAGGAGTCAGCTCCACGGGCCCGAATATCGAGGCGAACGCTACCAGCCTGGTCCGGGTTTGCGGGACGCCATATTCCTCGCACTTGACCTCGTACTCGGTCCAGTAGTAGTCCAACCGTTTCAGATCTTGCACCAATTCGGCGTAGGAGGGGTGCTTGCGAAGCTGGATTACATTCTCGATCGTTGCCAGTTCCGGCCGCACGTGCTCGACGATGCGTTGGTAGGCACCGAGCAGGTGCCATCGGTCTTCATACACGCTCTTGCGGCCTCTAGAGTAGCTGGAATAGGGCTGGCAGGGTGCGCATCCGGCGATGATCCGAACTGCATCTTCCGGAAAGAGACGTACCACTTCGGCCGGGTCTAACTTGCTCACGTCCTGTTCGAAAAACGGCACGCCGTTATTGTGCTCGTAGGGGTAGCGGCATGCAGGGTCTAGATCGTAGCCAGCCAGAACGCCCACACCCTCATCGAGCAGGCCGCGGGTGAGCCCGCCGGCTCCGCAGAACAGGTCGACGGCGTAGAGGGACGTCACGCCGGAGCCCCTGGCGCGCATCGCGGCGAGTTTGCCATCTGCCTCCCTACCTGCACGGTCTCGACCCAGCCTATTGGTGTCGCCTGGATCCCCGGCGTCTCGGGGTACTCGGGCGCCGTGTAACTACTGGCGCGATCGGGTATGATTATACTCCGAGTGTTATCAGAAGGGTAGCCACTTATGGCGACGAAGCGGTCTTCGAGAGCTACCACCACGCAGAGGCTCAAGGCCGCGCTCGCTAGGGACCCCGGCCAGACGATCAAGGACTTGGCCGACCGGCTGGACGTGAATCGCCAGTACATGGCGGGCTACCTTGCTGCCCTGGAAGAGCGGGGCGAAGTCGTGTGCAAGAGGGTGGGGCCAGCCCGGATCTACTTCGCACGGCACGAGGAGGAGAAATAGGCGTGGCCGTGGATCGCACTGACGGGTCAAGCGCCTCGGAGGAGACGACGGCGACGTCCGGCCAAGAACAGCGTCTCGGCCCAGCGACCGTAGCGCCACCGAGGTTCTCGAACGTCAGAGCAGGAAGGCGTCGAGGGTGTTCGGAGGGGGATGGCTCATCGCTGAAGGCCCCAAATGAGCGGAAGGCGAACAAGATCGCACTCCGACCACTCACCCGCTCCGAGCACATGGGTCGGGTCAAAGGGAAGAACTCCCTCGCGGAGCGTGCGCTCCGGTCAGCCCTCCATGCCGAAGGACTCCGGTTCCGGCTCCACCGACGCGTCGAGGGCGTAACGGTCGACATCGTCTTCCCGCGGCCGAAGGTCGGCGTCTTCGTCGACGGTTGCTTCTGGCATGGCTGCCCGGACCACGCCACTTTCCCCAAGTCGAACGCGGACTACTGGCTGCCGAAGCTGGCCGAGAATAAGGAGCGCGACAGGCGGCAGACCGATCGCCTGCGCGCCGCGGGCTGGACGGTGATCCGGGTGTGGGAGCACGAATGCCGACAACCGTTGCCTGAGTTGGTGGCCCGCATTGCGGACGTCTGTCGCGGGGGAGACCGAGGCCAATGACCAGTGCTCCCCCGGAACTCAGTCAACTCGTCGAGGTCCGCCGCCGGCAGTGGGTGGTGACCGATGTCGCCGCTTCGGCTCTCGCCGGCGACGGAGTCCCGGCCCCCCAGCACCTGGTCACGCTCGCGTCGCTCGACGAGGACGCGCTGGACGAGTCGCTGTCCATCGTGTGGGAACTCGAGCCGGGTGCCCGGACCTTGGACACGGCTGGTCTCCCGCGGATGGACGGCTCCGACCCGGTCGAACGGCTGGAAGCATTCCTCGATGCGGTTCGTTGGGGGGCAGCGACGAACGCCGACCGATCGCTGCTCCAAGCCCCTTTCCGCAGCGGCGTCGAGATCCAGGACTACCAGCTCGACCCGCTCGTCCGTGCCATCGACATGGCCCGCGCGAACCTGCTGATCGCGGACGACGTCGGCCTGGGCAAGACGATTGAGGCGGGGCTGGTCATCCAGGAGCTTCTCGTTCGGCACCGCGCGCGCTCCGTGCTCATCGTCTGCCCGGCGTCGCTGCAGGTGAAGTGGCGCACGGAGATGCAGGAGAAGTTCGGTCTCGAGTTCCGCATCGTCGACACCGACTACATCAGGCAGCTGCGACGCGAGCGCGGCATCCACGCGAACCCCTGGACCAGCTTCCCGCGGCTGATCTCGTCGATGGACTGGATGAAGAGCGGCGAGGGCCTGCGCCTCGTGAAGGACGCCCTCCCCGCCCACGTCACCTACCCCCGCAAGTTCGACATCCTCGTGGTCGATGAGGCCCACAACGTCGCCCCAGCCGCCGCGAGCCGGTACGCGATGCCGAGCCAGCGGACGCGCCTCATCAGGCGGCTCGCGCCCCACTTCGAGCACCGCCTGTTCCTCAGCGCCACGCCCCACAACGGCTACCAGGAGTCCTTCACGTCGCTGCTTGAGCTGCTCGACGACCAGCGCTTCGCACGCGGCGTCATGCCCGACTCAAGGCAGTTGCAGCGCGCGATGGTGCGGCGCCTCAAGAGCGATCTGGTCGACGAGAACGGGGAGCCGATCTACCCGCGGCGCGAGCTCCTGCCGCTAGAGGTCGACTACACGCCCGAAGAACGCGAGATGCACCGCCTGCTCCGGGACTTCACCGAGAGCAGGCGGCGGGCGGTCGCCGGCACGTCCGCTGAGTTCGGCACCGAGTTCGTCCACAAGCTCCTCAAGAAGCGGATGTTCTCATCGCCCCGGGCATTCGCATCCACGCTCGCGAGGCATCGCCAAACGCTCGCGCGCGGCACCACACCCGGCGGCAATCGGGCCCTAAAGGAACGGATCCTCCGCACGGCCATCCTCCGCGCCGAGGAGGAATACGCCGACGACGCGCAAGTCGAGAACACGGAGGCAGAGGCCGTCGAGGCGGCAAGCGAGCTGGCGTCTGCCCTCACCGCCGAGCAGCGCGCGGTGCTCGATCGTCTCTCCGCATGGGCGGAGGCCGCCAAGAACAGGCCGGACTCCAAGGCGCGGGCCATTGTCGACTGGCTCAACGCCCATCTGAAAACGCACGGCGTCGTGAACGACAAGCGCGTCATCCTTTTCACGGAGTACCGCGCCACCCACTCGTGGCTCCAGGAGGTGCTCGCCGCCCGAGGCTGGGGCGGCGAACGCCTCATGGCGCTCCACGGGGGCGTGGAGCAGGACGAACGGGAGAGGATCAAGGCGGCCTTCCAGGCCCGTCCCGATCTTTCGCCCGTGCGCATCCTGCTCGCGACCGACGCGGCGTCGGAAGGGATCGACCTGCAGCGGCACTGCAACTACCTGATCCACGTCGAGATCCCCTGGAATCCCAACGTGATGGAACAGCGCAACGGGCGCATCGACCGTCACGGGCAGCGGGAGAAGACCGTCTACATCTGGCACCCGGTGGGACGAGGCCGAGAGGCCGGCGACGGTGCCGCACCAGGCGACCTGGATGGGGACCACGAGTTCCTGATGCGCGTCGTCCACAAGGTCGAGAACATCAGGGAGGATCTCGGCAGCGTGGGCCCGGTAATCGCCCAGCAGGTCGAAGAGGCGATGCTGGGCAAGCGGGCCCAGATCGACACCGGCGCGGCCGAAGCCAAGGCGGCCGAGGCGCGCCGCTTCGTGGCCGCCGAACGCAGGCTACAGGAGCGGGTGGCACGGCTGCACCTACGGCTGCTCGAGGCGCGTGAGGGGTTCCACCTGACTCCCGATCGGGTCGCGCGGGCGGTCTCCGTGGCCCTCGACCTCGCAGGCAAGCCGCCGCTCAAGGCCGCCAGCCTGCCTGGTGTTCCCGACGGCCGGGTCTTCGAGGTGCCGCTGCTGACGGGCTCCTGGGCGCAAGCGGCCAATGGCCTGGCGCACCCCCACACAGGTACGCGCCGACCGATCACCTTCGACCATGGCGTGGCGCAGGGCCGCGACGATGTCGTCCTCGCCCATCTCAACCACCGGCTCGTCCAGATGGCCCTGCGGCTGCTGCGGGCCGAAGTCTGGGCCCACGCGGACCGTCGGAACCTGAACCGCGTCGCCGTGCGCTCGGCTCCGCCCGGGACCGTGGACGAGCCGATCGTGATCGTGTGGTCCCGTCTCGTGATCGCTGGCGGTGGTCACCACCGGCTGCACGAGGAGCTGACGTTGGCCGGGGGCGAGCTGAGGGCCGGCGGCTTCGCACGCACCCGATCATTGGGGAGGCTCGAAGAGCTGCTCGGCGCGAGCACGCTGGCGGCGCCGAGTCGGGAAACGTTCGCGGCGCTCCGGCTGCGTTTCGAGGAGCAGGCCCCAGGCATCGTGAGAGCGGTCGAGGCGCGTTCGCGGGAGCGATTGGAGTTCCTGACGAGCACGCTCGAACGACGCCGCGCAGACGAAGAGTCGGACCTGACGCAGGTGCTGGAAGATCTGGCCACGCTCATTCGGAAGGAGCTGGAGGAGTCGCAGAGGGCCGTCCAACTCCGGCTCCAGCTGTGGCCCGCCGACCAGCGCGAGCAACTCGATCGAGACGTCGATGCGCTCCGGGCGCGGCTCGAACGGATACCCGCAGAGCGCGACAAGGAGGTCGCCTCGATAAGGCGGCGCTACGAGAATCCGACGGACAGGACGTTCCCGGTCGCGGTCGAGTTCCTCGTCCCCGAAGGATGGCTTCGATGACGCGGACCTCCGAACACATCGAGTGGCTCAACCTCGTCGATCGGTCCGGACCGTTCGTGGTGCCGGCGGTCCTCGAAGAGGTGTTTCCCCAGGGCTTCGACAAGGTCGAGACGCCGGGCCGCCAAAGGTTGCGGGCAGCGTACGACGAGTGGCGCGATGCGGTGGACGAGGGCGATCCTGCCCTCTCGGATCTGCACGGCGCGTGGGTGCGGATAGTTCTCCGAGATGCGCTCGAATACGAGAACGGCGTGCTCGCCTCCCGGGCGGAGTTGGGGGAGGCGTTCGCCTATCGCGCGCCGGAGCATGGCGTACGGTTGGCCCCCGACTTCGCGGTCCGCGGCGATGACGGTGCGCCGCGTCTGCTCATCGCCGTCCATCCACCAGACACGGACCTAGAGAAGCCGCTGGCTGGCGACGGCTGGCCCGCTTCTGCCGCAGAGCGCATGACCCTGCTCTGCCGCGCCAACGGCGTCCGCGTCGGTCTCGTCACGAATGGCGAGCAGTGGATGCTGGTCAATGCCCCTGTCGGGGGCACGTCCGGCTACGCGTCATGGTTCGCGCGCCTGTGGTGGCAGGAGCCCGTGACGCTCCGGGCCTTCGTTTCGTTGCTGGGCGTCCGCCGCTGTTTCGGTCCACCGGACGAGTCCCTCGACCAGTTGCTAGAGCGCTCGCTCGCGTTCCAGGAGGAGGTCACCGACACCCTCGGCCAGCAGGTGCGACGCGCCGTGGAGGTGTTGATCCAGGCACTCGGACGCGCGGACGAAGACCGCAACGGCGAGCTGCTCAAGGACGTCTCCCCCACTGAGCTCTATGAGGCTGGTCTCACCGTCATGATGCGACTGGTGTTCATTCTCTGCGCCGAGGAGCGAAGTCTCCTCCTGCTTGGCGATCCTGTCTACGACCAGCACTACGCCATCTCTACGCTGCGCGCGCGGCTACGCGAAGACGAGTCCCAGCACGGTCCCGAGGTGATCGAGCGCCGACACGACGCGTGGTCGCGGATGCTGTCCGTCTTCCGCGCCGTCTTTGGCGGCATCAAGCACGAGGCCTTGCGTATGCCCGCGCTGGGCGGATCGCTGTTCGATCCCGACCGGTTCCCGTTCTTGGAAGGGCGTGCAAAGGGGACCTCGTGGCGGGAGGAACCCGCCTCTCCGCTGCCCATCGACAACCGCACGGTGCTCCTCCTTCTCTCTGCGCTCCAACTTCTGGAGCAGCGCGCTGGCGCACAACTGCTTTCCTATCGCGCTCTGGATGTCGAGCAGATCGGCCACGTCTACGAAGGCCTCCTGGAGTACACGGTCGCCCGTGTGCCCGCGGTTACCGTGGGTCTGATCGGGTCGCAGAAGATCCCGAATCCGAGCATCGAATTGGCGACGCTGGAGGCCGTCGCCGCCAAGGGGACACCGACGGCGGCGGCTTATCTGGCCGATCTGACCGGGCGTTCGCTCGCCGCCATCGACAACGCCATTGCGCGCGGCGGCAGGGACGCAGACCTGCCTAAGCTGATTCAGGCGTGCGTGGGCGATGGCTCCGTGGCGGAGAGGGTCAAGCCCTTCTCGGGACTGATCCGGACCGACAGCTGGGGCTCGCTACTCGTCTACCGCGCCGGGTCGTTCGCGATCACGCGCGGCGTGGAACGCCGCGAGACGGGCACCCACTACACGCCTCGCTCGCTCACCGAGGCCATCGTGGAGAGGGTGCTGCAACCCATCGTCTACACCGGGCCAGCCGAAGGCAAGCCGCGCGAACAGTGGGTGCTGAAGGGCTCAGCCGAGTTGCTCGAGCTGAAGATCTGCGACCCAGCCATGGGTTCGGGCGCATTCCTGGTCCAGGCGTGCCGGTACCTCGGTGAGCGACTTGTCGAGGCGTGGGCGAACGAAGAGGAGGCGGGCCACGTCATCACGTCCGAGGGTGCTGCGCGTGACGGGCTCGGCGATCGCGATCCGTTGTCGCGCGATCCCGACGACCGGCTGCTCTTCGCGAGGCGCCTCGTGGCCGAGCGCTGCCTCTACGGCGTGGACGCGAATCGCCTTGCAGTGGAGCTGGCGAAGCTATCCATCTGGCTGGTGACGCTGGCGAAGGGCCGACCGTTCGGTTTCCTCGACCACAACTTGCGGCACGGGGATAGCTTGCTCGGCATCTGGGCGCTTGATCAGCTCACCGAGCTGAAGCTGGAGCCGTCATCGACCGATCACCAGCCGCGCCTGTTCGGTCGCTCTGTCCGGGCAGCGGTCGACGAGGCGATCTCGCTCCGCAAGCGACTCCGCGACATCCCCAGTCGAGACATCCGGGACGTCCAGTCGATGGCACGCCTGGACACCGAGTCGCGCCGTGCCGTCGAAGCGCCGACCCTGCTCGCAGATGCCTTCGTCGCGACACTTCTCCAAACCGGTGGCAAACGCAGCGCCATCGAGGCGGCGCTGGACATGCTCGCGATGAAGGCGGATCTCGTGCTCGCTGACGATGAGGCGACGAGGGAGGATCTGGAGTGCACCGTTCGGCTGACACTGGCCGACGGTGTCGCTCCGGGCAGGCCACCGCGCAGGCCATTCCACTGGCCGCTCCAATTTCCTGAGGTCTTCACTCGCGGCGCGAAGGGCTTCGACGCAATCGTGGGCAACCCACCGTTCATGTATGGGAAGAACGTCAGCGGCGCACTGGGGGACCGCTACAGCGCCTACCTGGTGACGGTGCATCCGTGGGCCAGCAAGAACGCGGACGTGTGCGTCCACTTCTTCCTGCGGGCGTTCGCTCTTCTCCGTGACGGCGGTGCTATGGGCATGCTGGCGACGAAGACGATCGCAGAGGGCGACTCCCGCGAGAGCGGTCTCGACTGGATCCTCGACAGCGGGGGCACCATCTACGCCGCCAACCCGAACGAAGTGTGGCCGGGGAAGGCATCAGTCATTACCAGCCGCGTGCACGTCTTCAAGGGACGATGGCATGGCCGGCGCAGACTCTCCGATCGCGAAGTAGCGTTCATCTCGTCCTACCTGAACGATCAGGATCTCTGGACGCCGCAGCCTCTCAGAGCCAATGCGGGGATCGCCTTCCAAGGTTCCACGGTGCTCGGGGACGCACACGTCCTGACACCCGACGAAGCGGCCCGCCTAATAGTCGCCGACCCGCCGAACCGGGAGGTTCTCTTCCCCTTCATGAATGGGGACGAGCTCAACTCCGATCCTGAGCAGCGCCCGGTCCGGTGGGTGGTGAACTTCTTCGACTGGGGAGAGCGGCCGGCAACGCGCTACGCGGCAGTCTATGAACTGCTTCGCGCCCGGGCCTATCCAGACCGCCTGGAAAGGAGCAAGAAGAAATCGTACGCGGGGATCATGAGCTCCTGGTGGCGGTTCTGGCGCGTGCGACCTGACCTCTACCACGCGATCGGGCGAGGCCGTGACTTCGAGAAGCATGTGCCTGGTTGGGATCCGAGTGTCCCAGCGCTGCAGCGAGTGCTGGTGATTGCGAGGACCTCGAAGACGGGGGCATTCGTGTGGGTTCCAAATGAGTACGTCATGTCCGATGCGACGGTCGTGTTCGCCAGATCCAACGACAGCTTCTTCGCAGTACTGCAGAGCAGTCTGCACATCTGCTACGCGTGGTTCCAGTCGTCCAAGATGAAAGCGGACCTGCGCTATAGCCACAGCGATTGCTTCGAGACGTTTCCACTACCGCTGAACTTGGATGGAAACGCCGATCTTGAACACATTGGCGAAAGGTTCCACTCTGCGCGCGCCGAATACCTCGTTGCGCACCAGATCGGGCTGACGGATTTCTACCATCGCTTCCACGATCCCACTGCCGACGCCTCGGGGCTTCCCGAGCTGCGGCGCCTTCAGACCTTGATGGACCAAGCCGTCGCCGAAGCCTACGGCTTCGATGACATCTGCCTAGATCACGACTTCCATTCGGTTGCATATCTCCCCGAGGAGGATCGCGTCCGCTTCACCATCAGCGAAGACGCGCGGTTGGAAGTCTTGCGGCGCTTGACGAATCTCAACCGCGAGCGGCACGAGGCCGAGTGTGCTCAGGCGAGCGAAGAGCGCGGGACCAATACGTTGCTAGGAGCTCGGTGACGCAGATGACTGACAGAGAGAAGACGCCGAACGCCTGGCTCATCGTGCTTGATGAGGAGGCGGGTGCATCGGAGTTCTGGGTCGAAGTGGGCGGCCTGCCTGCCGAACACGGGGCCATCCGCGATGGCGATGGCGTGATCCTGGCTCGGCGGAGTTCTCGTGGGTTATTGGTCGAAGGCTTCGCGCGTGCGTATCGGGTGCGCCGCACGACCGACGCGGCGATGGTCTACTTCGACGGCACCGCGCGTTTGTCGCCGGCCCGCAATCTGGCCTCGCTCGGTGTGGCCACGGCGGACGACGTTCCGCCGGTGTCCCGCGTCGACTGGGAGGTCTTCGAGAGCGCGCTGAAGGCGGGAGGCACCGACTTCGGCAGGATGCCGGTCATCAACGGGAGTTCGCCGCGAGAACAGGCCTACATCCGGGAGCTGCTGCAACTGGCCGTGACGGACGATCTGCTCGGGCCAGCCTCCGGCCAGCAGGAAGAGATCGTCGGCATGAGCGTCCGGGACCGCTACCTCGTCGGGAAGCTCGCCCCCCGCACGGCCGGAGACGAGAACATCGAAGGCCTCAAGGGGCCAGCTGCCCTCGACGATGACGTGCCGGACGGCGAGGTGCCCAGCGACCTCCGGCCACTCGAGGAGGTCGGCACTGGCAGGGACAAGGGTGCGCGACGGCTCGTCCCCGGCGAGGAGTTCGCCTCCACGGCCGGCAGCAGCGATCCGGACGATGACGAGAGCCAGGAGATCGAAGCGTCGAAGAACCAGTCGGTGGTCCCCTCGTCCCTGGGGCTCACCGTTTGCGTCGACGGCTCGGCCGAAGCGCTGGAGGCCGAAGTCCGGTGGGGCCGGTACGTGCGGGGCTCCAGCGAGGAACAGGTGGATGAGAATGGCAAGCCCCTACGGGCATGGAAGCGGGTGCCGTCAGGTGGGCGACTGACGCTGGCGATGCGGGAGGGCCCGATCAATCCCGTCGCGCCCGACCCCGCGTGCCCGCAGGTGCTGATCCAGGGCACGGTGCGTCCGCCCCTGGCGTCGGGGGAGAGGCTCGTGACCGTCTTCCTCGTGAACGACCAGCCGAAGCCGGAACAGAACCAAGACCAGGCCTGGGTCTTCCAACCCGGGATCATCCTGCGCCATGCCGGCGGGGAAGCTGTCTTCCGCCGGCGACCGGAAGCCACCGAGGGCGATCGGGACGCGGAGCGGCTGAACCTCGAGATGATCTATCGGAAGCGGGTGGAGTTCGCCGTCGGCCATGGCGTGTCCGTCCATGCCGAGCCAGCGCCCGGAGCGCCAGACCGCGCGGTCGAGGTGCGCACGCGCGTCATGCCGTTCCATGAGGTGGGGGTGACGGAGACCCCCGGCCAGGAGCCACAAGATCGCCCCGCCCTTCGACGGCTGGTGAGCGAGGGACTCCTCGACATGCGCACGCTCGCGGAGATGGATAGGCACGAGCTCGTAGAGACGCTGTCCGTTATCACCGACGACTACGCGGCCTGGATCGGCGAGCAGCGTGGTCGCGTCGCCACCGAGTTGGCCGGCTACGACGTGCCGGCGAAGCAGGCGATGGATCGGTGCGAGGAGGTTCTCCAGCGTCTGCGCGAGGGCGTCTTCACGCTCGACAGGGACGACAAGGCGCTCACGGCGTTCCGCTTCGCCAACCGCGCCATGGCCATGCAGCGCGCACGCAGCATCTACGCGCTGAGCCGCCGCCGCGGCGAGGATGTCGAGCTCGCCGAGGTCGACGTTCCGCGCAACCGCTCGTGGCGTCCGTTCCAGCTGGCGTTCCTGCTGCTCTCGGTCCCCTCGCTGGCCGATCCGCGGCACCCCGACCGCAAGAGGCCGGTGGACGCTATCGCCGACCTCCTCTGGTTCCCGACCGGGGGTGGGAAGACCGAGGCGTACCTGGGCGTGGCGGCGTTCTGCATGGCCATCCGGCGCCTCCAAGGTGATCTGGGCGGTCTGGACGCCAGCCGGGGCTTATCGGTGGTGATGCGCTACACGCTGCGGTTGCTGACACTGCAGCAGTTCCAGCGTGCCACCACCCTGATCTGCGCCCTGGAGGCGCTGCGCCGGTCCGACGAGAAGACCTGGGGGGCCACGCCGTTCACGATCGGGCTCTGGGTGGGCCAGCGAGTCACGCCGAACGATACCGAGTCGAGCCACGAGGCCATTGAGGCAGAGCGCACCGGGAAGCGCCCCACCGGCTCGTCGCCAGCGCAGCTCACCACTTGTCCTTGGTGCGGGTCCGAGATCGCTGCCGGACGCGATATCGAGGTGAGGCGGTTCGGCCACGACGTGGGGCGGACCATCATCTACTGCGGCGACAAGCTCGGACGCTGCGATTTCAGCCGAGCCAAGTCGAAGGATCTCGGCGTGCCGGTCCTCGTCGTCGACGACGAGATCTACCGCCGACCCCCGAGCATGCTCATCGCCACCGTCGACAAGTTCGCAATGATGGCTTGGCGCGGCCAGGTGCGGACGCTGTTCGGCCGCGCGACGAGGGAGTGCCCGCGCCACGGTCTGTTGTGGCCCGGAGCGGAGTGCAATGGCAAGCACCTCAAGAGCGGCGCCCTCCCGGCGGTCGACCCCAAGCCCATCAAAGCGCTGCGCCCACCAGACCTAATCATCCAGGACGAGCTGCACCTGATCAGCGGGCCGCTCGGCACCGCCGTCGGTCTCTACGAGACGGCGATAGACGAGTCCGCGACGTGGAAGCTGGACGACGCGGCGGTCAGACCCAAGGTGATCGCCTCGACCGCCACGGTCCGCAAGGCGCCAGAACAGGTGAACAACCTGTTCCTGCGCCGGGTCTCGGTGTTTCCCCCCAACGGCCTAGATGTCGAGGACGACTTCTTCTCCGTCCAGCGTTCCGTCGCGGAGAAGTCCGGACGGCGCTATCTCGGCATTTGCTCACCGGGCAGCGCGCGGCCCGCCGTCCTGATCCGCGTCTACACCGCGCTGCTAACGGGCGCGCAGGCCCTCTTCGAGCGGTTCGGACCGGCGGCGGATCCTTGGATGACCCTGGTGGGGTACTTCAACTCGCTGCGCGAGCTCGGGGGCATGCGCCGCCTCGCCGAGGACGACGTCCAGACGCGCTCGTTCCGGGTGCAGATGAGCAGGGTCGCCAGACCGGGGCTCGCGCAGCGCAGCGTCAAGAACGTGGACGAGCTCACCTCGCGCGTCCCCAACAAGGAGATCCCTCGCAAGCTCGACCAGCTCGAGATCTCCTTCAAGGGCGCGCTGGACGCTGCGACAGGACTCTACAAGGTCTCGTGGGGCAAGGACGAAGCACGGGCGATGGACGTGGTCCTCGCGAGCAACATGCTCGGGGTCGGCGTCGACGTCGTCCGGTTGGGACTGATGGTCGTCAACGGCCAGCCCAAGAGCACAGCCGAGTACATCCAGGCGACGAGTCGGGTCGGCCGCTTCTTTCCTGGATTGGTCTGCACCGTCCTGACATGGTCGCGGCCGCGGGACCTGTCGCACTACGAGACCTTCGAGCACTACCACGCCACCTTCTACAAGCACGTCGAGGCCCAGTCCGTCACGCCGTTCGCGCCCCGTGCGTTGGACCGCGGGCTGACGGGCGCGATGGTGGGCTGGCTCAGGCTCAAATACGACGAATACAACCCGAACCTCGGCGCCGGCAGCCTGGACAGCGCGGCCAAACCGGCCATCGCCGAGGCGAAGCGGGTCTTCGCGCAGCGCGCCGGCCGCGTCACCGACTCGAAGGAGGCGCAGCGTCTCGCGGAGGACATGGTCGGCCAACGGTGCGACGAGTGGGTCAAAGAGGCGGCGAGGGGCGGAAGAAGGCTCGGCTACGAGACCAGCCGGGGGCGCAAGGCGGGTGCCGGCGACATCGCGGCGCTATTGAAGAAGCCCGGGTCGCAGCCGTGGGACGGGTTCACGGTACCGCTCTCGCTGCGAGAGGTCGAACCGGGCGTGCGGCTGGTGATGAACACCGACCACCTGCCCGAAGGACCGGCCTGGAAGCCCAGCCCGGTAGAGTCGAAGCAGGAGGCGGTCGCTCCATGACCACGACAGCCGTCGGGGAGGTACGCCCCAGTCAGCTCCTCTGGACCTACGGACCTGGCGCACTGATCGATCTCCCCAACCTCTCCGTCGTCACGATGGGTTTGGACCGGTGGGAGGTGAACCGCTGCCCGCCGATCGAAGAGGCGCGGCTGCTCGAGGCGGTCCGGCTCGTTCTCGGACAGCAGGTCCAGCGCCTGCGCATGCCGCCGGTGGTCGCCGAAGAAAACCCGAACCCATTCTCGGCCGAGGCCAAGATCGGCGTACCCGTGAGGCCGTTCCCCCGCTGGCTGCGCTGCGTCCGGTGCGGCCTGCTGGCGGAGTTCGACGCGGGACTCTTCTCGATCAAGGAGAACCCGTACAGGCCCGACCAGACGCACTTCCTGCACACCAGCTGCGAGAAGGGCAGCCGGTCCGACGCAGTGCCCGCCCGGTTCCTCCTCGCCTGCCGGAACGGCCACCTCGATGACTTCCCCTGGCACTGGTTCGTCCACAGCGGCTCGGCGGACTGCAAGGGCACGCTGCGCTTCTTCGAACGCGGTGCCTCCCTCCAGACGGAGAACCTGTGGGTCAAGTGCGACGTCTGCGGTGCGGCCCGATCGCTCGTGCACGCGTTCGGGGCGGAGGCGCGGAACAACCTCCCGGCCTGCCGCGGCCGCCACCCACACTTGGACGCATACGACCCCGAGTGCGACGAGGAGGCCCGAGCGGTGGTGCTCGGTGCCACGAATAGCTGGTTCCCGATTAAGCTGTCCGTGCTGGCCATCCCCCACACCGGCGACTCGCTGAGCCAGCTGGTGGCGGACGGCTGGGAGGATCTCTCCGAAGTCGAATCCGAGGCCGAACTCGTCGGCTTGCTGAAGGGCTTCAAGCGGCGGGGCATCCTGCCGGGACTTGAGCGGTTCGGAGCAGACGAGATCTGGGCGGCGATCCAGAAGAAACCGGCGGGGGAGGGAGAACAGCAGGTCGTCTCCGAGGGAGACATGAAGCGACCCGAGTGGGCGGTCCTGACGCACGCCAGCCCACCGACGGATTGGCCGCATTTCCTCAGCGAGCGGGTGCCCGCGCCCTCGAAGTACGCCTCGCACGTGACCGGCGTCCTGCTCGTCAAGCGGCTGCGAGAGGTCAACGCGCTGATCGGGTACACGCGCGTCGAGGCACCGGAAGAGTCGAGCGATCCCGACGAGCGACCGCCCATGGCGGCTCTAAGCCGAGGGCAGCCGGAATGGGTTCCTGCGACCGAAGTGCACGGCGAGGGCATCTTCCTGAGGCTCGACGAGCAGCTCGTCCGGCGGTGGGAATCCGGCGCGGCGGTCAAGGCCAGGGACGCGAGGCTCTTGGCGGGCCACCGCGGCTGGCGCAACGCGCGACGGCTCGACCCGGCGAAGGGCTATCCGGGCGTGCGCTACGCCATGCTCCACACGTTCTCCCACCTCCTGATACGCGAGCTGGCGCTGGAATGCGGCTACAGCGCAGCCAGCATCCGCGAACGCATCTACGCCAGCTCCGATGATGAAAGGCCAATGGCGGGCGTCTTGCTCTACACCGCCGCCGCGGATTCGGACGGCACCCTCGGCGGTCTCATTGAGCTTGGCAAGCCCGAGAACCTCGGGCGGATCATCGACCAGGCGCTCCAGCGAGCCCTTATCTGCTCATCGGATCCTCTGTGCTCTGAACATGATCCGGAGCGGGACCGCTCGCTCCACGCCGCGTCCTGCCACGCCTGCGCGTTCGTGGCCGAGACGTCGTGCGAGCGGGCCAATCGCTACCTGGACCGTTCGCTCCTAGTCGACACGTTCGACTCTGCCGGCGCGGCGTTCTTCGCTGGCAAAGAGCGAGGCCATGGATGAGGTCTGGAAAGCCGTCGGCGCGTTGGCGGCGGCCCTGCACCGCGACAGAATCCGCGCCGTGGCCGACGCATTCGAGCGCCTCGGTAGCGTAGAAGAGTTCGAGCGGGCGAGGGCCGCCTTCGGCCCGAATGTCGATGCTGCGCGCGTCGAACGCCTGCGCGCGAGTTGGGCCGCAGCGCCCCGGGTGACTGCGGCCGAGATCAGCGCCGCCTTCAAGGGAGCCGCCGAACTGGCCTCGCTCTTGGATGACGCCGCGGCTATCGAGCTGGTATGGACCGGCCCGAGCACGGGACTGATCCCGACGCGCCGGACCGAGCAGGTCCTCCTGGAGGTCATCGACTCCGCAGCGAGCGATCTTTTCTTGGTCAGCTATGTCTTCTACAGGGCATCGTCCATCGTCGAGGCCCTGAATGATGCCGTGCAGCGAGGAGTGCGGGTGCGGATCCTGATGGAGTCCTCCGTAGAGCAGGGCGGCGCCGTCAGAGGAGCTAGCGCGGGACCTTTGGCCGAAGCGGTGCGCGGCGCGATCGTGTATGTCTGGGACCCGGCCGAGAGGAAGCACGACGGGGACGCGCCATCAGCGTCCGTGCACGCCAAGTGCGCCGTCGCCGACCGCAGGCTGGCATTCATAACGAGCGCGAACCTAACATCGGCCGCGCTTGAGCGCAACATGGAGTTGGGAGTCCTGATCCGAGGCGGCACGGTACCAGACCGCCTCCAGGCCCACCTGGAAGCCTTGGCCGCGACCAGGATCATCACGAGGTGGATCGGCTAAGGGCGCAACCCTGGCGCGAGTACTCGGCAATCGCGAGACTGTCACGGTGCGGCGAGGGACGAACCATGACCACGCTAACTCTGCAGCTTCCTTGCGTCGTCGATTGCGAGGAAGCCGTCGAGCGCCCCTACTACGAGTGGGGGCGTGGCCGGCCAGTCTACTCGCCCGAGCCCCACTGGGACACCGCGCCGACCGAGCAACGGTGGCAGATCGCACTCCGCGGCTACGGCGCCTGGGACGGCTTGCCTGCCCAGTACAGCAATCGGATCGGCGCGCTCGAGGTCTACACCAGCACCAGCATCGACTTACGCCTCGTGCTCTCGGACATGGCGCGCTCCTGTTGCAGCACTACGGTTCCCGAAGCGACCGAACACAAGCACGCGCGCTGCAAGTTGGTCACGACGCCCGAGGTCTGGGCGTACCTGGGAGTCGAGCAGCAGGGGATGCAGGACCCCGGCCGCTGGACCCGGGAGCACACCGACCGTGGCGACTTCTACCTGGATGCGACGCCGAGCTCCTACTGGACCAGTTCGAGTTGTCCCTACGGGCGTGGCTGCGACCGCTGTTCGGAGGGTCGCGACGCCACCTCGGACTCTGAGGCTCCTCCCAGGCCTCGTCCACGTCGTCTGAGAGCACGATCGTGAGGCTCACCAGCTCGGTCGCGTCGCCACGTGCGCGTCTACACGCCTATCCACGCTGGGTGCCGAGCTTGGCGAGCAAGGACGAGCAGAGGTTTGCACCAATACAGCCAACCCCAAATGCGGGGACTTTCGGCCGCCGCCACGAAGGGATTGGGCCAGGCTCGGCCAGTTCGGTCGATTCGTGATTTTCGACCAGCCTCGGTGCCTAGCCCGTCCTGTACGGCGCCCGGCTAAACCGCAGGTAACGCGAAAGTAATTGCGTGCCGCCTTTCTTCCAGCGACGTTCGACCGATGGCGCGTGTGCCCGCTGCGCCGGCCGTGGTCGATCCGCAAACTCGCCGAGGGTAGTGCCCGTCAGTGGAAGTCATGGGAGCCGATGGCAGGCTGGACGATAGCCGGCCCATGCTGCCCGACCCGCTCCGGGTCAGGTACGCTCAAGTCGAGGCCAACAGCGCGCTCGGCGAGCACGTTGACGAGCTCGTTGCTGCGCTGGGCTCGACCGGCAATCGCCACCAGTGGCTGGTCGCGGAGGGTCGAGCGATACCGGGTGTAGACGTCCGGGCGCACGATCACGTTCACCAGCCCGTGCTCGTCCTCCAGCGTCATGAACACGAATCCCCTGGCGGTGCCGGGCGCCTGGCGGCAGACGACCAGCCCGCCCACCCGCACCGGCTTGCCATCCGGCCAGCGCGCCAGCGCTGTGCTCGGTGCGACGCGGAGCCCGGCCAGCCGGCGGCGGTAGTGCTCGACCAGGTGATGATCCAATGAGAACCCGAGTACCGTGTAGTCGAGTAGCGTCCGCTCGTGTCCAGGTCGCTCGGGCAGCTCCGGAGTCTCCTCAGGGAGGTCCAACTCGCCCGCCCCCTCCCCCGTGAGCGCGTACGCGTCCCAGAGCAGCTCCTCGCGCGAGAGCCCGAAGCGATCGAAGGCGCCTGCGAGGACGAGGTTCTCCAGGGGCCTGCCTGCGAGACCCGTCCGGCGGGAGAAGTCCGCGAGCGAGCGGTAGGGTCCGCCCCCCGCGCGCTCGGCGACGATCCGCTCGGCCGCCGACTCTCCCACGCCCTTGGCGCGCGCGAGCCCGAGACGTACGGAAGGAGCGTCGCCTTCCAGGGTGCAGCGGGTGCCGCTCAGCCCTATGTCCACCGGCAGGAATTGGACGCCGCGACGGCGAGCGTCCCAGACCAGGACCTCCGGCGGATAGAACCCCATCGGCTGCGCGTTGAGGAGGCTACAGTAGAACGCCGCCGGGTGGTAGAGCTTGAGCCACATCGTCTCGTACGCCAGGCGCGCGAGCGCGCCAGCGTGGGAACGGCAGAACCCGAAGTCGGCGAAGCCGGCCACCTGCTCGAAGGCAGCCGCGGCAACGCGTTGGTGGATCCCGTTGGCCACGGCACGCTGGATGAACCAGGGCCGCAGCTGCTGCATCGCCTCGCGGGAGCGGTGGGAGCCCATCGCCCGGCGGAAGACGTCCGCCTCCCCTGCCGAGCAGCCCGTGAGCGCCGATACTCCCAGCAGCACCTGCTCCTGGTAGAGGAAGATGCCGAGCGTGTCGCGCAGGATCGGCTCCAGAGACGGGTGGAGGTACCGCACCCGCTCCTGTCCTGCCCGCCGCCGGTAGTACGGGTTCACCATCCCCCCGACAATGGGGCCGGGCCGGATGATCGCCACCTGGCACATCAGATCGGTGAAGCTCTCGGGGCGGGTGCGGACCAGGCTCTGCATCTGCGCCCGGCTCTCGACCTGCGACGCGCCGATCGTGTCCGCCCGCCGCAGTGCCTCGTATATCCGTCGATCATCAAGCGGGATCTCGTCGAGGTCGAGCGGTACGCCCCGCGCGCGCTCCAGCTCCTCGCACTCCTGGACGACCGACATCGCCCTCAAGCACAGCAGGTCGAGCTTGGCCAGGCCCACGTCCTCGACGTCCTCCTTGTCGGCCCCGGCAACCACCACGCCCGGCTTGCGTGCGGGCTCGAGCCCGAACATCTCGACCAGCGGTCGGCCCGTGAGGAGCATGCCGCCCACGTGGATGGAGAGGTGGCGGGGCGTGTCGTCGAGCTCGGCACAGAGGCGCGCCAGGAGCGGCCAGGGCTGGGGAGCGCCGGGGGCGCGCTTCGCGAAGCGGGCGATCCCCTCGGCGATCTCCTCGGCACCGGCGTGGCGGTCGAGCGACTTCGCGAGCTTGTCGAGCAGGGGGAGCGGCATCCCCAGCGCCTTACCCACGTCGCGCACGGCGGACCTTGTCCTGAAGCGGACGTAGTTGGCCACCATCGCGGCGTTGGCCGCCCCATACGTCTCGTAGCAGTAGCGAATCGCCCGCTCCCGCCCCTCCTCGGAGAAGTCCAGGTCGATGTCGGGGAGGACGTCCCGATCGGGGTTGATGAACCGCTCGAACAGCATCCCGTGCGCGAGCGGATCGACGGCGGCGAAGCCGAGGCAGTAGACGAGGAGGCTACCCGCCGCGCTCCCCCTGCACCGACCGCGGAAGCGCAGCGCGAGGTCGGCGGCGATCAGGAAGAAGGGGGCGAGCTTCCTGTCCGCGATAATCCCTAGCTCGCGCTCCAGCTGGCGCCGGACCGGCTCGGAGAGCTCCCCGTAGCGGCGACGCGCCCCCTCCTCGCAGCGCATGCGCAGCTCCTCGTCCGGGGTGCGCCCCTCGGGGAAGCGAAGCGCGGGGAAGCGGGCGTCGCGGAAGTCGAGATCCACCTCGCAACGGTCGGCGATGAGTCGGGTGTTCTCCAGCGCCTCGGGGTGGCGGCGGAAGGGCCGGGCGAACGCCTCGGGGCCTTTCAGGTAGTACTGTCCGTTGAGGAGCCGCTCGGGCGAGGGCGCGGAGAGCGTCGTCCCCGTCCTGATACAGGTCACGACGTCCTGCAACGCCCGGTCCTCGGGCCGGGGATAGTGGGCGTCCATCGTCGCGACCGTAGGGATCCGCAGCCTCCGCCCGAGAGCGGCGAACTCCGCGATGAGGAAGCCGTCGCCGGGCAGGGCGTGATGCTGGAGCTCCAGGTAGTAGCGATCGCCGAAGACCTCCCTGTAGCGCACTGCCACGCGCTCCGCCTCCTCCGGCTTACCGGCTCGCACTAATCGGGGGATCTCGCCGGTCGAGGAGGGGCCGGAGAGGCAGATGAGGCCCCCGGAGTGTTCGGCGAGCGCGTCGAACGGGAGGCGGGCCTGGCCCTTCTCGCACGCGAGGCGTCCCTCCGAGAGCAGCCGGCAGAGGTTGCCGTACCCGGTACGATCCATTGCCAGCAGCGTTACGTGCGCATCCCCAAGGCCCGTTTCCAGGGTGACCTCGGCACCGTACAGCGGCTTGAGACCCTTCGCGCGGCAGGCCTTGCGGAACCCGGGCGCGCCGTAGAGGGCGTCGCGATCCGTCAGGGCGAGCGCGCCGTAGCCGAGCTCCGCAGCCCGGGTGGCAAGCTGCGCCGGGCTCCCCACACCGCGGAGCAGCGAGTAGTGGCTGTGGCAGTGGAGGGGGATCGGGACCAGGTCGGGCATCGCGTGCCGCCCCCTAATCGAAGACCTCGACCAGGCGCCAGCCGTCGGCGTCCCGGGAGAGCGTGCAGACCCGCCCCGACCGCGTCCGCACGCGCCAGTACACCCGCGCCAGCTCGGCCGGCCACCACTCCTCGGCCCGCCAGCACCCGTGGAGCGCGACCAGCTCGTCCCAGCGGCCCCCCTCCACCAGGTACCGACGCGCGCCCCGGCGCGCGACCCGCACCGGGCGCGCGGTCGTGGGGCGGGCCGGCGGGTCCGGGCGTCCGTCTTCGGGCTCGTAGGCGAGCAGCGCGAACTGCTGCTCGTCGACCAGCGTCGGCAAGTCGCTGGGCACGACCCGGCGCAGCCGGGCGGGGTAGCGCCGCTCCACCTCCCGCGCCGCCGCCGTGAGCCGTTGCCGCCGCCGGGTCTCGGTCGCCGGCCCGGCCAGCAGGGCGAGTTGCTCGCCCCCGGCCGGGCGGCGCGCCCCCACCGTCACCGTGATGACCGCGATCTCCCCGCCGCCGCCGAGTGCCTGCACCAGGGCGCGCAGCATCGCCCGGCAGTCGGCGGGCGCCGCCGTAGCCCTCCGCAGCGCCGCCGTCCGCTCGGCCGTGCTGCCGTCCTCGTGCTCCACCGCCACGCGCAGGCTCCGGAATGCCTTCCCCTCGGCGGCGCCCGCCCGGCACAGACGGTCGAGGAGCCGCTCGCTGACGGCGAGGAGCGGCTCGACCGTCGCGATGGCCGGCTCGAAGGCGTGCCGGGCGGTGCGTTCTTCGGCGCGCCGGCGGGCGACGAGTGGTCGGTCCTCCTGGCCGAGCGCCAGCCGATGTGCCGCCACGGCCTCCGGCCCGAAGCGCCGCGCCAGGCCGTCGCGGGGCAGCCGGGCGAACCCGCCGACGGTCGCGACGCCGAGCAGGCGCAGGCGCGCCTGGGCGC